>CAYOSH010000019.1:0-82347 GCA_964406575.1 uncultured Eubacteriales bacterium
ACTCCCACTGACAGGTGTAATTACCAGGAATAAAATGAGGGAGTGGTCTAAAAATTGCCATCTCAATCAATCCAGCTCAAGTTTATAGGCAATCACTTCGTTTCCGGCAAGAGTTGGAATGACCAGGAGCCTTTTATCCGGGATATATTCAAAGTCGGCCAGGTTGATGGCGGCTTCCTGCGTGTTGAGGATTTCGACCTTCTTCCCGGTCTCTGTAACCCGGAACAATCTGCCGGTCCAATCTCCCATGATAAACCGCCCCTGCCCATCGGGCCTGACACCATCCATGATGGAACCGCTCCCGAGCCGGAGCAGCGTCTGAATACTTTTATCAGAGAAACTCACCGACTTGAAACATCCATCCCTGGATGTTCCGACGATCAGCCTGTCCTTATCTGCATAAAGCCCATTGGGGTCGAGGATCTGATCGCTCTCCAGCCAGATCTCCATTTTTCCGTTTTTGAACCTGTAGATGACATTTTTCTGGGAGTCGGAGATATAGATATCTCCAGAGGGATGGACAGCGACATCATTGGCGAAGCCGACATCTTGAATTGGGTACTTTTGCGTAATCGTGGCCGCACTAATATCAATTTCTACCAAACCCTGTCGATCTGCGGCATAGAGCTTATTTTGGAACACACTTAATCCTGTAGGTCGTGCAAGTCCTGTAACCCATTTATGATCGATGATCTCTCCGTTGAGCGATACCTTTGATATGTAATCCGCCCCAAAATTGGAAATATAAAGTACATCATGGGATGCATCGTAGCAGACAGACTCCGGCATCTGTAACTTGACCGAGGTTTCCCATTGCTTGATCAAACCTTCATGAGCCTGGATGATGTCTTTCACCGGGGTTCCCAACTGGCACATGAATCCCCATCCGCCGAATGTTTCCGTCACTATCAGGAGCAATTCATTGGACCCCTTTTTTAGGGGAAGGAATACAGAATCATTCAAACCCACAATTCCCTGGAAAAGGGGGTCCCTTTTTTGGAATGCACTGTTTCCTCTAAAAAGGATCTCTCCATTGAAGAAGATGCTCACTTCATCCGAGTAACCGAAGGTCAGCTTTTTCAGCTCTGGTTTCTCGGAATGGATGGTTGTGCGCGCTAGGACACAGTCAGGAGATTGCCCCACTTTCGTGATGAAGCGAGCGATATCCACCAAACCCATAGGGTCGCTTTCCACTTTTTTCCATTTCATCTCTGGGAGTTCTTGTTTTTCTGGTGTGAGCTCCCTGTTGATCTGCGCAGTTTTAAAGGACTGCGAAATTTCCCAATCAGTGATCATTCCCGGTGGAGCAGATGTCTCAGGGGGAGGACCGAACACCAGATCGTTATCCTCTCTGAACCGGAAATTGGCAAAGTGGATCTGTCCTGTATTGGGGGCTATCAACCCCACCGTCCCCTTAGTCAGCCCGTGTTTGAGGTCGTTGACGACAAGAGCAGGTTTCTCAGCATTATCCAAGTAGACTCGAGCTTGTGTGCCGGAAACTTCGAGCTTGACATGGACCCATTGGTTCAAGGGAATTTCGGCAACAGCCGTGAATCCCTCTCCATTGTATAGCTGCCAGCTTGAAAGCCCTTTGGTGACGGGCGTGTACTGAAGGGCATCGGGAAAGCGGGATTTGTGGGGGCGGATGTAAAACTGCTCGTAATCTCCGGTCATTTTCATCCGGAAGACAATCCCTCCGAAAGCGCGGGTTCCGTCAAAAGCCATGTCCACTTCGATGACGCCATTCTGGAAATCGACACCTTTCAGAAAGGCAGGGCCTCTGAGGCTTTTTTGTTCGAGATGAGTCACGACCGTTGATCCGCGGAGTATCCATTGATCGGATTCGAAATCGATGATATCCTCCTGCGCAACGGCTCCTACAGCCAGTAAAAGAACGATCAAACCCGGTAGAAGAATTCTCCCCGGTCTGTGTAAACGCTTTTTACAGCCATTCTTTTCCTTAAACATACATCTCTCCTTGAGATAGAATTCACCTCCATGTCGTGACATTTTTATTGCAATTTACATGCCACAAAAGGCAGCCTGATATTCAGAGGGAGGAGCAATCCTGGCGAAAAAGAGTGTTCGGATACGTTACAAGACCTGTGCACTACTGAACAACAAAAGGGGCAAAAAGGGGACAGTCCCCTTTTTTCAACATCATTGAACGATGTAGGGTCTGTTCTCCGAGCGGACCGCTCCCAATTTATCTTCGGTAGAGAAAGATGGTGTGGTTTTTCCCCCTGAGATCTAACATGGCGACGGCATCGACCTCTTTCTCTTCCCATCCCGGGATCCGGTAGTTGTGTGTCACCACATATGTTCCCGGCTTAAGCTGTTTCTCGAATTTCGGCCGCAGCAGCTCATTGGATTCGGGCAGCAGGTACAACGCCAAGACTGTCGCTTCCGAAAGATCTGTCTTGGTGGCATCCTCCAGGCGAAACGTAACGAGCTCTTCTACGCCAGCATCCTGGGCTCCTCTTAAAGATTCTCTGATCCTCTGAGGATCGATATCGACGCCTACTCCCCTGGCTCCATACTTTTTTGCTGCTGTAATGACAAAACGGCCATCGCCACACCCCAAATCGTAAAGCACATCCGTTGCATCGACTTCAGCCATTTGCAGCATTTTCTCCACAACCTCCATCGGTGTGGCCAAATAGGGCGCTAAATCTTCAACATCCGATCGGCCGTGGGATCCTTCATAGAGGTGAACCAGATTATTCTCATCGTACCGAAAAGCGTAGGGTATTCCTGGTTCTAAGTTCCGGGTGATCTCTTGGCCGACACGCTCATATGTAACATCCAAGTTGACTTTACTTTTGTAGCGCTGCATATCTCCAGGCTTTATCGATTTCTTTTCTGGCTCCTCGAACGAATTGGCCGGCTTAATTTGGTATCTTACAGTTCCTTTTGTCACATTTCGAACAGTGATCTCATCACCCGAAAGTCCAGGATGAGTCGTTTCGATGGATTTCCCGCCATCGGTCAGAATGAGGGCAGCCACCGCTGCTCCCACGATGACAAGGAGAATTCCAATCTCTATTTTGCGTTTCATGGGACACTATTATGTCATAAACCGAGGGGTAATGTCGCAGCCAAATTCTTGATGAAGATCATTGTTCCTCTATAGAATTATGTTTTCAATCCTCATCATAAGCGGCAATAGCTGCAGGAAGAACCTGTGTCACAGAATGACCCGCAGGTGCCAATCCCAAAAGGATGGCACTGATGATTTCATCCCGTTTGGCTCCCGCTTTTTTGGCGGCCTGCACATGAAAGGGAATGCCGCTCTCAAGACGCAGAACGGCAAGCACAGCAAGGTAGGCCAGTGCACTTGTCTTTTCGTCCAGAGCAGTGGCGGCGGCTAGTCCTTGTACACAATTCATCCAGGCCTGTGCGTGTTGTGGGGCTTCATTCTGGAAGGCAAAAAAGGCTTTACTGATGAGGGACTTTTGAATACCCATGTAAAATCTCCTTTGGACAAATGAATCGATCATATCCAGAATATAAAATCACTCCCTAGTTTTCCAGTTCTTTTCAATGACGCGTCTACACTTCAGAACTACATTGGGCATGGTTTTTGCAGAAAATAGGACAATGAACAAACCGGACATTTTCACTTTGCCAAGAACCCGACATTTTCATGTTGCGGGCTCTGTAACGAAAATTGGGGTAAAAGAGAAGCGGCAGCATGTTGCGTTGACAACTGATTATAAAAGCCTTGACAATAGGACACAATTCGTATAATCTGATTATTCTGATTTATCTGATTATTATGATTATTGACGATGAGGAGATTCAGGATGAGTCAAAAAGAAAAATCAAAATTATCATCTGGGGAGGAAAAGAAGAGTTTTTCTTGTTGCAAGGTCGAGGCCATGACTAGCATCGACGAGAGAGGACAGATGGTCCTTCCCAAAGAGATCAGGGAGAAAGCAAACATCAAACCCGGGGATAAGCTGGCCATTGTCGTTTGGGAGAAAGCAGGGAAAGTTTGCTGTATCAATCTGCTCAAGGCCGACGAATTTATGGGAATGGTGAAAAATCTTCTCTCCCCTATGATGGAGGACATGTCTGAGTGAGGAAGATGAAAAAAACTTCGGAAAGGAAAAAACAGGAGGCTAGAAAGAATGAAAAATGAAAAAATAAAAGAATTCGTCAAGGAAGGATATGCCCAAATAGCCAAAAAAGAAAGCTCATGCTGTGAGCCGGTAAGCTCATGTTGTGGGAGTCCGAATATGGCGCGCGCCATCAGCCAGAAGATAGGCTACAGTGAAGAGGAGCTCAAATCCATTCCTGAAGGCGCCAATTTAGGCCTGGGATGTGGCAATCCCATTGCGCTTGCATCACTCAAAAAAGGAGAGACCGTATTGGATCTTGGCGCTGGTGCCGGATTCGATTGTTTTCTTGCCGCCAATCAGGTTGGCAATGTAGGCAAAGTCATCGGCGTGGATATGACACCCGAAATGATAGAAAAAGCCAGAGAGAATGCCAAAAAAGGCGATTACACAAACGTGGAATTCAGATTGGGAGAGATTGAAAACCTTCCTGTCAACGATGAATTCGTGGATCTAATTATCTCCAACTGTGTCATCAATCTTTCCCCGGACAAAGGCAAAGTCTTTGAAGAGGCTTTCCGCGTACTAAAACCGGGAGGAAGGCTCATGGTCTCAGACATCGTCCTTCTGAAAGAACTTCCGGATTTTATTAGAAGATCCATCGACGCCTATGTATCTTGTGTTTCGGGAGCGCTTCTAAAGAATGTCTACATCGCAGCCATAAAAAATGCGGGATTTCAGGCCGTCGAAATCATTGAAGAGAGCCCTTTTCCCATGGACTTCATCCACGCCGATCCGATTTTTGGATCCATCAAAGAATACATCACCGTCTCTACAGAAGAGATCAAAGATATTGCCAGTTCTGTTGTCAGTATCAAAGTTCGAGCAATCAAACCCGCTCAAAAATCGTCTTGAGGAGCCATTGATCAAAAAGCTGACTCATGACTGGAATTTCTAACGAGGGTTTTTGACTTTTTAAGACTTGAAACGATGAGACCTCATGGACTATTCCTGAGGTTCTTATAGGCATCGATTAGAACTTAACGATCATTCTCCGCAGTTCTTTTTTCAACAACGCAATTTTTTGTTCTGAGTAATCTGCAACGAGTTTCTGTTCACAATCTTTTCTATGATCATTGATTTTTCTACGGATTGTGGCTCCATTTTTTGTGAGCATAATATGTTTGCAACGTCTGTCTTCGGAGCAGTCCACTCTGTCAATGTATCTCTTTTTGAAAAGCTTATCGATCACCCGGCTCCCTCTTGAAACGGACAAATTCATTCGCGCAGAAAATTCCTGACAGGTGATTTTTTCACCCTTATTCAGGCAAAGAAGACCGTTATGTTCCGCTTCTGACAGATTGAGCATTTTTCGGATTTTCTCTTCACTGGCGAGGCACTCTCTCTTGAGATCTGCAAGAATATCAACCATTTTTTCATCATTCAATAAATTTCTCCTTGACAATAGTTGCTACTAACAAATATAATAGAAACTGATTGGACAGTCAAGCCTAATCGAGGGCTGGCACCAATGTGATAAGGAGTGAAAAATGCCAATTTATTCATACCGTTGCAATAAATGCAAAAATGAATTTGATCTATTGGTGGGTGTGACATCCGACAAAGCCGAACTCAAGTGCAGCAAATGCGGTTCAACAGATATCGATAAAACGATGAGCACATTCAGTTGCCGCATGGGTTTATCCACCACCCCGAGCAGCTCCGGTAGTGCTTGTTCCAGCGGAGGATGTTGTCCGACCTGTTGATGATCACAAACAGGTGCACACGAAAACGCTTTTAAGTGCAGCTCCATAAAGACTTAAACGCAATCTCTTTATTATTACTTCCTGCATAAAGAGGGCGGTTTTTTCTCCCCAAGAAAGAGCCGCCCTGATCTTTAATCATCCTCGACATAAAGAGGACGAAGATCGACCTCTGTCGCTCCCCAACCGCCCCCTCCGTAATGAGCAGTCCTGAAGGCAATAACATTAGGACCTTTTTCAAGAATGCTGTGAACGATCTTGCGGAGCGTTCCCGTTCCTTTACCGTGGATGATCCGGATGTGATGAATCCCCTGGCTGCGGCACTCTCTGAGATATTCCGGCACAAGTCCCTTCACATCTTTCGGGCTGAAGGCATGAAGATCCAACACTCCGTCAATCGGGATCTTTACTACATCTTCCTTTTCCATTTGTCTCTTTCTTAAGGTTGATTTCTTATCGCAGAAATCAACCTTTTCCTTGAGTAATGTTCCTTATCGGAATTTATTTCACCAGTTTGTACACAATGGTGATTGCTGTCTTGGCATCGGGCGCAAAATCAGTGTGTCATGTCCCGGTTCTCAAGCTTTTTAGGAAGATTGACTTTGGGAGCGAACGTTTCGGCTGCTATTGTTGTGAGAATAGTCATGCCCAAAACCACGATAAGCATCGCATATTTTTTAATCGAGTTTCTCATGGTTTATCCTTTCTCTTTGTAATTTGCAGGCACCTGGAAAGCGCTGTCTCCCACATCAGCCGGTGAGAATTCTTTGAGCTCGGTGTAATAGGTAAAGGTGGGCTCATTTTTGTCTTTGGAACCTTTCTTGATGGCTTTTTTTGCAAACCCACCAAGCATTTTTTTCACATCACCGCTCGTTTCTTCTTCTTTCGTTTCTTCCTCTTCTCCTCCTTCTCGTATCGAGAAATATTTCCCGTCGATGATGACCGGATATCCCTCGATCTTTTTCATTTCATCGAAAAAATTGGGCCCTTTGTGCCGCTTCTGTTGGCCATCCTCGCTCATGCTGCCGAGCAATGCCATCCAATTCGTCCCCAAAATCATCTGCTGAAGAGAATCTGTATCGATTCCCATGCTTTTCATGTAAGCCTTTGTAAACTCCGATTCTTCTTCTCTCGCCCGCTGAAGAGATCCCGAGAGCGGTGTGGTCCAAACGTCTGTGAGAAGGCGATCCGTTCCTTTTTGGCCGGTCTCGACGTTTTCCCATTCCGTCACCCAATTGATGACATACTCCTCAGAGTTGAAATTATTGATAATCTTAGATTCTCCGGTTTTATCCACCTTAAACTCCGAGCGGATGATCTTGATTGTGCTTTCGCTCTCCTCCTTTGTTTCCATTTCATTGGATTGTTCAGTCTCTTCGGATATACGCTCTGATTTTATCCTTTCAATAGGATATAGCTCGTATTCCTTTTTTTTGTGATCCATCTTGGTTACGGTCATGGACCTGAGGTCTATGATTTCACCGGTCTCACCTGATTTAAGTAAGAATTTTCCGGAGAGTGAGCCAACAATTCCCTTTCCTTTGAAATTATTCTTTGAATCTGTAAACTTTTTTTCTGAGGTGATATTTTCGCTCTGTTCAGAAGTGAATTTCCCGAAATCCTTGAAAGAAACCTCTGTTTTCGTTTTTTTCACCACTCCAGCAAAAACTTGGCTGGTGATCATTAAAGCCACAATGAGAAGAATTGACATCTTTTTCATTCGTTATTGCTCCTTTATGTATTCATTCATTTTTTAAACTTATTTCATATGACGACAATTACTATAAAAACCATCGATTATATATACCCTCAAATTCTGTAACTGTCAAGGTTTTTCTAACGGATCAGAAAATATCACGGGCTTTTGTTTCGTTCTGGATAAAGTTGTTGCAAATAGCGGTGTGTTCTGTCCCCGCTAGGCAGAAAAGTCACAGATTTGATACGAATAGGGAGTGCTTTAACGGTCGGTAACGATTTACTCTCGATAGAGGCGCAGGAGACCTCCAAAAAGCCAACACAGTTATTGGAATTTCAGCTTGACACACTACAGTATGTATATCATATTAGTAGTGTATAGCATGAAATGTTAAATACGCCTAAATACTTAAATATTTATACATTTTGAAGATTCTGAATGTGAAGAAGGCTATAATGCCTTAAAGGAGTCAATGGTTATGACAGAAGAGAAAAAGAAAAAACTCGCGATGGTTGTATTTAGCGGGGATTTGGATAAACTTTTTGCAGCTTTTTCGATAGCCACGGGTGCTGCGGCAGCCAACATGGATGTGACCATGTTTTTTACGTTCTGGGGTTTGCGTGCGCTCAAGAAAAAGGTCAAGACAGGAAAAAGCTTCATGGGAAAAATGCTCGGCGCTATGTATCGGGGAGATATCGATAGAGCAAACCCGAGCAAAATGAGCTTCGGCGGGTTGGGCCGCTGGATGTTCAAAAAGATGATGAAAGCGAAAAAAGTTCCGCCTCTCTCCGAGCTTCGACAGATAGCGCTGGACCTTGGAGTCAAAATGTACGGATGTCAGATGAGCATGGAAGTCATGGAGATCCCCCGCGAAAAAATGATCGATGGAGTAGACAAATGTGTTGGCGTGGCCTTTTTTGTCGAGCAGGCTCAACAGGCCGATGTCTCATTGTTTATTTGAGGATTGTTCAGTCATTCTTAAAGCGATCCATCATCGCAGGAACAAAACATTTTTCGAACCACAATGATTCCTCAAGTCCGAGGAGTATCATCTTAATCTTGAGATAAAAGGCAACCGCGAATAGCTTTTGGTTCCGTGAATAACAGCAGCCAGTTTGAAGTAAAGCCTCGGATTCCGGAAAAAGAAATAGCCGAAATGGCGCAAATGGCTGTAAAAAAGATTCCGAAACCGCAGAGATATTTTTAGTTCTTTTATGATGGGAGCCAAGTTAGACTTATAAGATTCTAACAAAACAGATCTCTCACCCGATTCGAAAAAATCACTGATCGCATCGGCCGCACACTCTGCGCTTTTGTGGGCATAATAGATCCCCTCACCGGTGAGAGGGTCTGCGAATCCTGCCGCATCCCCCACGAGAATTACCATGTTGTCGCCCGGCATTTCCATAAAATTACCGGCAGGACCGAGGTGGGAAGGAAGATGTGATAACTCCCCTACATCGATCTCCGTGACATGTTGCAGAAAATTCAAATATTTTTCCTTGACGTTCTTCTCCTTCCTGATCAATCCCCAGAGCCCCACAACAAACTGTTCCCCATGGGGGAAGATCCATCCATACCCGCATCTCACTCTTCCCAAAAAACATCTCGGGACAGGCCGGCAAAATTCTGGCTTGATTTTATCCAAGGAAATCGAGTTCTGAAAAGCCAGTCCTGAATTTCTATGAAAATCCATATCCGGAAAAAGCCTCGCTCTCACCACACTGTTCACGCCATCTGCCCCGACAATGATCTTCCCCGTAAATCTATTTTTTTCTTGAGTTTCATTTCTTGCATTAAACTCATTATTAGCAATAATTTCATCCATTTCTTCGGATGTATTCCCCTCTTCGAATTTCTTTCTAGGGCGCGTGTAGACGACTCCCGACTGAAAATCGATCTCTGTGGCCTGCTTCCCAAACTGAAAAAGGCAGCCTTTCTGCTGGGCCAATGACACAAGTTTTGCATCATATTTTTCTCGGTTGATAAAATAGAAAGGTTCGGGCGAACTCTGATAGATCTTCTGTTTATATTTCTCATAGATCGCGTAATCCTCGGAAGTGCTTTCTGTCGAAAACTGCTGGGCAAATGGTACTTTGTAAACCTCTTCCAGCAGTTTTCTAGTCTTCCATGTCAACGCTCCACCACAGAGCTTCGGCCTGGGGAAATGTGATTTGTCTAAAACGAGAACGTCAAACCCCTTTTCTGCAAGCAGATATCCTAAACTTGATCCTGCAGGTCCTGCCCCGACGATGAGGATATCATGCGTGCGTGTGACACTCATTTGAGTATTAAGGCAACACAATATTTAAACACCATTGATTGTCCTGAATCATTCAAAAAAAACGAGAGTTTTCGAAAGTTGTCCACAAACGGTCCCAATATTTATCCGAACGGCTTCGACATTTATATGGGAAGCCTGGTCACAAATGGTTTTTTATCGCGCTTACAAATAAGCTGAATGACGTTGCGGCCAGACGCAGCTACCATGGGCACTCCCCCGCCCGGCTCCACCCATTGACCGGCCATGTAAAAATTTTCGAGTCCCGGCAGAGTTTTGCTCATAGGCATAAAAAACGTCTCGGTTGTGCAATCCCATCCAAGTGCACTTCCCTTCCAGTTCCCTGTGTATCGCTCAAAAGTGATCGGTGTGGCCACATCCCACATCTCGACTTGCGATGAAAAACCAGGAAACCGCTCATCCAACGCAGCAATCAACGTGCTGGCAATTTTTTCTTTTTCTGCTTTGTAATCATCCGTATTTTCCCGCAATGTCTTCCAATAGTCATAATCCGAGTCAAAAATAAGTCTCACCACGGTTTTTCCTGCGGGAGCAAAAGAGTCATCAAAGTTATAGATTATGGGCCGGAGCCATTCGATCTCCTTCCCGGCAATCGTCACAGGCTTATTCAGAGGAAAAATCGTCCCTATCGCCGAATGAGGAATATCTTCGAAAGTGCGGTTCACGCCAAAGGCTATCAGCAGAGTCGAAGGGCTGACGGGAAAGCGATCGAAATATCCGCGGATCTTTGGATTGATATATTTCCCTTCGAGCATTTCAAAAATGGTGGCGCGTCCATCGGCAGCAGAGATGACAGTATCGGCCCGATGTTCGCTTCCATCTTCCAGGCGAACTCCTACGGCACGGTGCTTCTCGACCAATATCTTGGTCACGCGCGCCCTGTAGTTAATTTCTCCGCCCATCTCGCGAAAATGGTGTTCTACAGCCTGTGAAAGCTTAAGCGGGCCGCCTTCAGGGAAACCCGCAGATTTCTGATGCCCCAGAGCCAGAGCCATCTGGAAGAGCAGCACGGGAACATCCTCAGAAAAAAGAGCCCTCATCTGAAATACAGCCTCTTTGAGAAATGGGTCCTTAAAGCGGGAGGTAAAATCTTTGATCGTGATTTTTTTCCACTTCCCTATGGTTCGTAAAAGAGGAAACTTTGTCAGCATCAGCTTCATCTTGTCACCGAGACCGAGTAACTCCGGAGCTTTATCGAGCGGCATGTCGTACCTTATAAAAACTCGGGCTCCGCTGATAAAATCCCCAATCAATCCCTTATCTTCCGGAGCGAGTTCCTTCATGTGTTCTTCAAGGCGGTCGAGGTCATTATATACATAAAACTTCTGATCTTCTTTGCCTTCGACAATGAGGAAATGTTCATAATTGATCATCCTTATTCTTGGAACGACCCCTAGTTCTTCCCAAATGCGGTAAAAGCCCACTCCCGGCCCAGAGCCCATGAGAAATGCCAATCCGCCGTTTATGGTGTAGGGGCCCCGCTCCCAGGAAGTGTTCAGCCCCCCCGGCCTTGTATCCTGCTCGAAAATCTGCGTGCCGTAGTGGTTCAGCCTTGCATAACAGCCTGCCGACAATCCGGCAATGCCCGCTCCGATGATGATGACCGATTTATTGTCCATCCAATGACTCCTCAATTCATGAAGTTCCCACAGACTGACTTCATTCGATATCAATTCGAACAAAGCTAAGTGTTTTTACTCTATATTCAAGCCTACCTTCTCGAGTAGCGCTACAGATCTTGGGTCAGAACGGATAGGACCATGCACGACATCGAGCAGGAAAAACGCTAAGAACGGCTCGCGCTCCTTATAAGCCGATTGGAGTTGTACATAGGCGTCATCCATCCTTCCAAGACCGAGGAACACGAGTGCTTTCTGGAAAGGGGAAATGTATCTTTGTTTGGCGATTTCATCCAATCGATCTAGAATTTTCAGAGCTTCGTCTGTTTTCCCCATTTGACCCAATACCCATCCCAACCATCCGAGAGCGAATGTCATGCCTAACTGGGCGGCCTTCTGAAGATGAACGATCGCTTTTTCATAATCCTCTGGAGATAGAAAATAAAGCTGTCCGAGCCAAAGATGTGCCATGGGCAAGTTCGGCTCCATCTCTAGCGCTTTTGTAAGCTGTTCTCTTCCCTTTTCGATATCGCCAGCGTATCCCAAAACAACACCCAATAAAGCACTCATGAGAGGAGATAGCGATTCCAATTCTAGGGCTATGTGCGCTTCTCCAACGGCCTCCTTATTCCGCTTCTGTGAAACTAAGAATATGCTGTACCAACCATGTGCGTACGCGTTTTTCGGGTTGAGTTCTATACCCCGCTTGTAATTCTTCTCTGCCTCATTCCAGTCCCAATCGAAACACATATTTATAAAGCCCAAAGATGTGTATACATCACCCAGAGAGTTATCCAGCTCTAAGGCCTTACTTACGGAAGCCTTGGCTTTGGAAAAAGCCTCTTTGGGATCGATAAAACTCCACAGGCCAAACACATTAAAAACATCAGCGATCCCTACATATGGAAGGGCATAAGAGGGGTCCTTGGTGAGTGCCTGCTGATAACACTCGATGGCTTTCATCATGTCTCCCTCATGGCGCCTGTTCCAAAAATAGCGGCCTTTTAAATAAAGGTTGTAGGCTTCCTTGTCCTCAGTGTGGCGTTTGATGACCTTTGTCCTTTCTCCCTTGAGGAGTTTGATCCTCAGGTTGTCCACGATCCCCAGAGATATCTCATCCTGGATAGCAAAAATATCGTCCATGTCCCGGTCGTATCTTTCTGACCATATCTGATAACCATCTGAAACATTGATGATCTGGGCTGTGATGCGGAGGCGGTTTCCCGCTTTGCGAACACTCCCTTCGAGTACAGATTCGACACTCAGTGTTTTACCGACATCGCGAATATCCAGATCCTTTCCTTTAAAGGCAAACGATGAACTCCGCGCAGCTACCCGTAACTCACTGATATGGGTCAACGAATTGATGAGCTCCTCAGCCAGTCCATCACAAAAGTATTCTTGATCCTTCTGCGGGCTCAGATCCACAAACGGCAGGACAGCGATGGACTTTTGTTCGGTCTCCCTGGCGAGTGGTGCTGTGATCGTTTTTATCTCTCCGGAAATCTCTCGTGTAGTAGTGATATTCTCTTTTATGATCTTCAAGTCCGAGAGGATCTCCTCGGCATTCTGATACCTTTTTTTTCTATCCTTTGCCAAACACTTCAGTATCAAACGATTGAGATCGCCAGGAATATGGGGATTGATCGTTTGTGGGTTTAGAGGCATTTCACTCTTGTGCTTCATGCCAAGGGCAAAAGCAGAATCCGCATGAAATGGGACTCTTCCCGTAACCATCTCATAGAGAATAATTCCCAGAGAATACAGATCCGAACTCTGATCTACATCCTGTCCTTCCACTTGCTCGGGCGACATGTAATCTGGAGTTCCGATCATCACACCTGTATCGGTGATCCCTTCAGCATTCAATGAACGGGCGATCCCAAAATCCATGATGTGGGCATTACCAGATTTGTCGATCATAATGTTCTGGGGCTTGAGGTCTCGATGGACCACCCCCAGCTTGTGGGCTTCTGACAGTCCCTCACACACTTGCTCTGCGATGACGAGGGTCTTGCTGATGGACAACAGTCCGGCTCTTCTGATGAACGCCTTGAGGTCTTCTCCAGACACAAATTCCATGGTGATGTAGAGAATCCCCTCTGCCTCACCGAGGTCGTACATGCGACCGACATTCTTATGGACGATCTTCCGGGCATATTTTAACTCGTTGCTGAAGCGTTCGACCACCTTCGGATCATCCGCAATATCCGGCCTCAGCAATTTAAGGGCCACTTCTTCCTTTATTCTCCTGTCAAACACCTTGTAAACTCTGCCCATCCCGCCTCGTCCGAGTTCTTCAAGAACATCATATCTGCCGGCAAATGTACTCCCTCTGGGCAAAGCTTTTGTGCGAATCTGCAGCGTATGGGTTTGAGAGAGAGACATATCCTTCCTTGGCTCAAGCGGCGTGGCGCACTTACCACAATAGATGGTATCAGGAGGGTTCTCGTGCTGACACTTGGGACATATCATCGTCATAATCGGAGGCTTTATCTTTTTACCAGTTTCCCATAGTCGAGTCAAACAAATTCGAATTCGGGGGACAGCATAATTAATTCAAACACGCAAGAGGGCAAAATCACACAAAAATCAATAAAAAACAGATTCAGGAATGGGCTGAGAATTAAGTATGCTGTCCCCCGAATTCTTTCTCTAATTCTCTATATTCAAAATACTGATTCAATCTTTTTTTCAGGCTCACGTTTTTTGTAAGCTTCCAACTTGTAAAGTCGCGCGATGGAATAACACTTGACCACGATCAGGCCTGCGGCAAACACAGCCGCAAAAACCCAGAATTGGGGGAAAAAGATGAGCGTCAACGTGACGACGACCGTATTCGCCGGTTTTGCTAAAAAGCTAAAATTCAACTTGTAGACCCTGCGGTCGACCTTGTAAAAATAATTAATAGAGATCAAGCCAAACTTGATGAATTGATAACTCAAATAAAAATCTATGAAGGCAAAGTTGATCACAAAAAGAGCGACGGGCAGTGCAAGCTCGGGCTTAAAAACCAGATAGAGGACGTAAAAAAAGAGAAAGCCAACTCTATCGGCGATGATGTCGATCTCTGCCCCCACGATTGTTTCCTGCTTGAAGAAGCGTGCCCAATTTCCATCCACGATATCCCCGATCCAGTGAACGATAAGACCGATATAATTGTACGTGAGGTCCATCTTCACGATCGCCAGCATAAAAAATACAAGCGACCCGATAAACCTGATAATGGTGATCACATTCGGAACGCTAAAAGTGTTCTCCGGAGGGAGAGGAGAAAATATTTTTAATTTACGACTCTTTTCCATTTCGCTTGCACTCCTGGCGATAAGTCCTATTTCATACCAAAATAAAAATAGGCAGTCAAGGACTAGGATTGCTATTCTAAACAATATAGTTTTTTCTTCGTATAACTCTTTTGCAGATGTCTATTGCCGTGTATTTTCTTAAACGAATTTAAACAGGAGAAAAAAAATTCTATTTTAACTAAATTTATAGTTGACAAACTAAATGATTAGTTGTATATTGAAGCTACCATGAAACAACTCACAAAAGCTGAAGAACAGATCATGCATATTTTATGGGAATTAAAAAGGGGATTTGTGAAGGATATTATCGACCAGCTTCCCGATCCCAAACCCGCCTATAACACGGTCTCGACCATAGTCCGGATCCTCGAAAAGAAAGGATTTGTCGACCACAGGGCCTTCGGAAATTCCCATGAATATTTTCCGACCATTCACAAAGAGGACTACACAAAAGCTTATCTGAAGAGTTTTGTCCGCAACTATTTCAGCGATTCCTACTCAGAAATGGTCTCCTTCTTCACCAAAGACAGGGACATGAGCCTCGAAGAATTGGAGGAAATCAAAAAAATGATCATTGAAGAGATCAAAAAACAAAAAAGGGACGACAATGAGTGAATCACTTCAATATCTTTTGGAGTCTGGATTATGTTTAGCAATTTTTTACCTGATCTACTGGGCATTCCTCAAAATGGAAACCTTCTTCGAATTTAACCGTTTTTTCTTGATTCTCTCCATCCCCTTTTCTTTTATCATTCCTCTTATCAACATCACCTCGCCGATCCGGACAAGCCGCTTCATCGAAGACACCTATGTCGCCGGCTCAACAGCTGGGGCGCAAAGCCCCCTCCTCAGCATCTATGACATTCTCTGGTTTACATTTCTTTTAGGCGCTGGGTTTTTTCTTTGCCGATTTATATTTCGTCTAGCACAACTCCTGATCTTAGTCCGAAAATACGGATATCATGTCTATGACGGAGTAAAGGTCGTCGTGACCGACAAGGACACCGCCCCTTTTTCATTCTTCAATTACTTATTCATCAGCAACTCGGACATCACGGACCACGGATTCGAGAGAATCTTCACCCATGAATTGACGCATATCAAACAGCATCATTCTATAGATCTACTCCTTACGGAATTATTGACCATATTTCAATGGTTCAATCCTTTTGTATGGCCATACAAAAAATCACTAAAGGAGACACATGAGTATCTGGCCGATCATGCAGTCATTGCGCAGGGCTGCAGCAGGGCTAAGTATCAACTGCTCATCTTCGAGCAGCATGTGGGGCTAAACATGTTTGAATTCACGAACAATTTTAGCCAGTCGCTAATCAAAAGGAGGATAACCATGATGGCGAAGATCAAATCCAACGGAAGGGCAAAACTTAAAATTCTACTGATTTTTCCTGTGATCGCCCTTCTTGTGCTGGCTTTTGCAGAATCGAAGCCAGTACCCACTCAACCCTTGGATAAGGCAATGATATCCCAACCGGACACTCACGGCCAACCCCAATCCCAAGATCAAAAAGCGGAAGATGAAGCCAAGAAGAAAGAGAAAGAGAAACAGCATAAGGCCCAGGAGATCCTGGAAAAAGAAGCGAAACTGAAAGCGATGTACAAAGAAACAGCCGATCCCGAGAAAAAAGAGAAGATCAAGGCAGAGCTCGTCAAGATTGCCGAGTGGAAAGAGAATAACGGTTGGGTCAAAGTGAAGAAGAAAGACGGAGAGATGTCCTACAAAGAGTACGAAGAGGTTGTTAAAGAGCTGAAAGCTGCCTACGAAAAGACAGACGATCCTGACATGAAAAAGAAAATCAAACAGAAGCTCGCCCAAATTGAGGAGACATACGCAGCGAAGGAAGCCAAAAAAGCAGAACATGTCGAGAACGGAGAGCTCTCAGAACTCGAGGCCAAATACAGAGACATCGAGATGAAACAGAAAGAGCTGAAGGCGAAGTACGAAAAGACAGACGATCCTGAATTGAAAAAGAAGATCAAGGAAAAACACGCCGCCTTGGAAAAAGAAAAGGAATTGGTCAAGAAAAAAGCCGAACAAATCAAAGGAAAAGAGTAACAAACGTCGTCTGAATCACGCAAAAGGATTTGCGGTCACGACAAGGTCAAGAACTTGGCTGTAACCGAGATCCTTAGGGGAGCCGGGGCCAAGAAAAACCCGGCTCTCCTATTTTGTCCAGGGACCGGTTATGGCAAAAGTTAGGCCTGATTCCAGGTTGTTCACAAACATGGTTGTTTCATCTGGAGAAAAACAGACGCCACTCAGTTCGGATTCGTTCAGCGCATTTCTTGCAAATTTATAGAATTGTCTTTCCTGTGTGATCCCCACCAAGAATTGTTCACCGTCTCCATCCTCACAGACAAAGATATCACCCCAAGGAGTAACTGTAAGCTGGTCAGGATGATCCAGGATCTCTGGATTATTGGGTTCCGCAAAAAGCTCGAGCCTTCCCGGCGATCCTTTTTCCATTGCCGTGCCTTCATGAAGGCTGGGAAAATACCTCAAAATCTGGCCCTTTGCCTCAATGCCTCCGTTGGTGCATGAAAAATAGACCGCACCATCACGGTAAAAAATTCCTTCGGCACTGGCAAAAAGTGCCGCCCCTTTTTCATGACCACGGAGACGAAGGTCATCCTCCTCGGAATCTGGATTTTCGAGATCAATCCAATAGACATCGAAGGCCCGGCCAGGCGGAATGTGCTGCACCTTCCAATTTCTCGTGTCCAGCTTAGGTTTATCGAAAACAGCAAGACACTGCAATCGGCCGCCTTCGGAGAGCATTCCGGCTTTATTTGGCAAAAACCTGTAAAATAAACAATCAGCCTTATCCTCTGTCTGATATATGACGTTTGATTTTGGATCTACTGCGATACCCTCCCTTGTGAAACGTCCCATGGACCTCAGAGGCACTGGCTTGACAATCTTGGGCTCAGTTGAAACAGGGACCTCAAAGGCATAGCCGTGGTTGAGTAAACACACATCTCCGGAGTTCTCACAATTTTCCTCACAGGAAATCCAGGTTCCCCAAGGTGTCGGCCCTCCAGAGCAGTTGTTGATAGTGCCCACTAGGCTTAAATGCTGACTGATCACCTTTTTCTTTTGTGTGTCATAGACCAATGTCGTCACTGCTCCCTGTAAGGGTTCTCCATCAGGTTTTGAATCATAAATCAGCTCTTTGTCCACTTTCTCCCAGAGCTTTTTTTCACCTTTAAACGCCCCAACCCAGTCTGGATTTCCGAAACGGATCTCTTGATTCCGGAGAATGATAGTTAGTCCATCAGGCCCTGGAAAAGTGGCCATTCCATCAGGGAGATAGGGCACATAATACCCATCATCCATTTTATCCCCAGCTTTGGAAATAACTTTATAGGAGAAATCCTTCGGCAGATCGAGGACTTTTTTACTGTCTTTTTTTAATGGACCATAGCCGTATTGTTCCTGTCCGCTTAGAAATGTTGGATTAACGCCAAGCCCCATTAATCTGGATCGAGTCACCAAAAATCCAAGAGCGACACATCCTGATTTTTCGAGAAACTCTCTGCGATTCACACCCATGAGTTTCCCTCCTTCTTTCCCAGAGAATATCCGAATAGATGTGATCGGGTCAAGTCTCGTGTCATCTTGATATCATAAGAAACTTAAAAGTACACCATATCGACTCTTCTTACCAAATCCTAACATCTCTAACCTACTCAAACAAAAATGGTTGATAACAATATTTTTTTCTGGAATATTCATTGGAATTTATTCTCACATAAAACATCTGAAGTGACCGAATGAATTAAGGTCGCAGAAAAAAACCTTATTCCATGCGGAAACAGATATAGAACTAAAGTACAATTGGTTTTCCATAATTTCTTTGATTAAATACGAATCACATTCATAAAAGAATACTAAAATCCTGAAGAAAGATAAAAAAGGAGAAGACGAATGATCAGATTTCTTAACGGAGTCCTGAATTTATAACAAGGATTTAAGCCATTAGAATGTGAGTCTTCAAAGATCAGACGTTTTATTGGAGGAAAATAATGAAGCCCAAGAAAAAAACGATAATGATCTTCAGCCTGATTCTTCTTTTCGCTATTGGGAGCTCTGCAGAGGAAGAGAAGGAAGATCCACTGAAATGGGATGGAGATTTATCGTTTGGTATCTCGATCGCAAAAGGAAATACGGACGCTTTCACTCTGTCTTTCAGTTTTTCAGCGAATAAAAAACTTTCGGAAAAGTTCGACTGGAAGAATAAAGGCATTTTCCTTGGAGGCCGAGCCGATGGCGTGTTAAACTCGCAATCTCTGGAGCTTACGAGCACAGGAGAATGGAATCACTCCGCACGATTTTTTTCGCGGTATGAAATCCAGGGAATCCATGATAGATTCAGAAACTTCAGATACAGGATTGTCCCCAATATTGGCGTGGGTTACAAGCTTGTGCAATCAGAAACTACAGAGTTTTCTCTGAGGACAGGTCTATTCGAGATGTTCACGAAGTTTTACGATTCCGGAGAAACAGGGTCTTTTGGAGGAGCTTTTATTGGGAATGATTTTCTCTGGAAGATATCCTCGGGTGCAGAGTTCAAACAACTTTCGTCAGTGAATCTTGACCTTTCGGATACGAGCCATGTGCTGGCCCAATTCGAGATGTCGCTCTCTGCGGCGATCGTTAAAAACTGGGCGATCAAGATCTCGTTTATCGACAAATATGACAGTGCCCCTGAGACAGAAGGAGTGAAAACAAACGACATCACCTTTCTAACGAGCATCTCCTTGAAATTTTAAAAAAAGGTGAGTCACCTTTTTTTTGTTGAGATCGTATCCCAAGCAGTCCGGTTCTGTCCATGTGATCGCTGAACAATTCTGGTATTTCGCATACGAGATGGATGACGTCACAGAGCTGGCTGCTATCCATGGCTCTCCCTGGAAGTACGATACCTATGTGCCTCGGAAAGGTGCCTCGGAAGGGGGGACGGACCACGCCAACTTACTGTAAACAATACAAATACAGTCATTTTAGCCCTGAAAATATCGCTTAGACCTAGATTTTTGGGGTCAAAATCGACGTTCTAAGTGTCCTAAATCCAGTATTCAGATGTTATTGAAGAACGCCTGCTTATATCCTGATTCTTTGATGTGTTTTTTAGCGGGCGAAATGAGTAACGATCTTTATTAGTTCATTGGCGATAGCGGGGGATTCGATCCCGTCTTTAGATAAAATCTCTTCAACGGTGAGGTCGAAGCTGCGGTAGAATTTGGCGTTGGCATCCGTGTCCATCGAAAGAGATGCGCCCTCAACGGAGATCCCTGCAAAAAGACCTTTGCTTTTGGAGTATGAATAGATCTCGGCCTCGAATTTGATGTCGGTGTCTGCTTCAGCTTTTCGTCCGATAGGACCCGCAACCACGCTTGCTCCAGCGCCCAAAGTGAATTTGCCGTTGGCAATGGTCCTGACGCTTTTCTTGTTTTTAAAAACAAGGATGATATCCGCCTTTTGGACGCCGATCTGAAAACCCAGACTGCCGCCAATCATGCTGATAAAGGAAGGATAACTCCAATTTTTAGGTCCCTTCCTCACCATTATCACTCCCTTTCCATGGCGGCCGCCAATAACCCAGGCTGCATTCCAAAAACCTGGAATAACAGCAATTGCCTCAGCTCGGGATAATAGGGCTGGTGGTATTCCTTCTTCAGGGAGATCTACGAGCTCTTTAAACACCTGGATCGAGTTCTCGACCCTTTCCACTTCTTTTGAGTTCTGATAACTATTCAGACCTGTTGGTGATGTGGACAATACCAACACAAACATTAAAACACACAAAATTATGTGAATATTTTTCGGAAGTCGAGTCATTGTATATTCCACCAATTTTATAAAATTATCATTGGATCTTGCCAAATGTCAAACGTTGCGGCTTGCATTCTTAAAACTATGGTGGCATGAATTCACATTGCGTTATTCAGAGCTCAGATTGTGTGGTGGGGAAGACCGTGAGAAGGGCTGAACGGACACGGGACGTTGTAGTAGGGTCCTATCCCCGAATGGACCGTGTGGGAAGCGGTCCCTACGCCATGAAAATCTAGGGGCCATCTCCCGAATGGAACTCGATAGCTAATACTGAAAGCCCAAAAGGTTCCAGTAGTACAGGAACCAAAGGAAGGCAACGGCGGCAAAAAAGACCACTGTGTAATGCAAGCGCGCACAGGCCGTCCAGTATCCCTTGATCCATGCCCATATTGTGTAGAACAAGACAACGACAGCCATCACACCCGCAAGAAGCGGAAGCGCCAACAATAACTTTAACGCTGCCGGAACGCCAAACATGACCTCATTGGGATCTTTAAAAACGAGCAGTAATCCGATCAGAAAAACGATGAAAAGGGCTGCCATGATTCCAGCCGTCCATCGGGCCGATCTTGGGGCTTCGGTCGTCTCTACCTTGATTTTACAGATCCGTCGAGCGAGCGCACTGAGTGGCCATCTCAAGACGGACAGAAACACCAGCATAATCACACCCAGAATCGTAAAATGAACCATAGGCGTCTCATACCACCCAAGTTTTATGGCGGCAACGTACGGATAGCGTCCGATAAATAGATGAGTGATGTGTCCTTCCTCATCTTCACGAAAGACAACGCGATCTTGTCCGTTTATCTGCTGGAAAACAAGGGGCTCTATCTCGGCATACTGCCGTGCTCTGGAACTGCCGGCCGGAATCAGAAGCGTCCCCACCTTGGTTACACCCACTTTGTAGGTCATGAACAGGTTGGCAATCTTTTCATACGTAGAGCTATTGGTTCGGGCCATAAGATAAGTGCCGGTGAATTTTTTGGCCCGTTTTTTAATATCTCCAGGAGGTTCGAGGTTGGCTTTTACGGGCATCGGATAGTACCGGTCGAGGATCGATTCTATGAGCTGAGTACGGGCTGGACCTCCACCGCCGATACTGTTGTACGAGACAAAAAATCCCATGTTGTGATCTAGAAGCAGCACTAGAAATGAATGAAAGAGTAGAGTATCTCCGCCGTGTTCGAGGGCATACACATTGTTGTATTTCATCTCCCAGAAGCCATATGCGTTGCCAACGATATGGGGGTCATGTGTAAAGAGCTGCGAATGCATGAGATTGGCTGTATCCTGCGAAAATATTCTGTTCTCGCCGAATCGGCCTTTTTGGAGATGGGCGATCATAAAGCGGGCCATATCGGTGCCGGAAGCGCTCATGGAGCCTGCAGGAGTCATCCCATGAATGAGCTCAAACTCATCGGCTTTAAAAACACCTTTTTCGAATTTGTATCCCAAGGACATGTGATCAGCCAAATCTGCGGGGAGAGGTTGACTGAATGTACTGTGTGTCATTCCCAAAGGATCAAAAATATTATCTTTGACATAGGCTTCAAATTTGAGACCGGAAACGACCTCAACGATGTACCCAGCGAGTGCTGCCCCATAGTTGGAATAGGAAGTGATCACTCCCGGAGGCCGCACTCTGGCCGGCATATATTCCGCCAGAAATTTATCCAGTGGCATAAGGTCTTCGGCTGTGCGTGCGGCAATCCCTGTGGCCTTTTCTTCAAATCCCGGCGTGTGGGACAACAGGTGAGTCATGGTGACGGGCTCGGGAAATGTCTCCGGGATTTTAAACTTTTTGAGGTAGGTGTTCACATCCGCGTTCAGGTCGATCTTGCCCTGTTCGACAAGCTGCATCACCGCGGTCCAGGTTATGAGTTTCGAGACGGAACCGGGCCGGAACATAGTTCTCTCGGGATCCACCGGCTTCCACTTCTTGACATCTGCATATCCGTATCCTTTAGCAAGGAATATCTCACCATCCTTCACACAGGAAAAAGTCGCGCCCGCAATGTGGTTGTCTTTCATATGCACGGCCATGATTCCATCGACAAAGGCTTCCATCTCAGCACGAGCTGTAAGAATGGCCTCTTCTTCAGGTGCTGATGTTATCATTTGTTTCTCAAGTTCGTTTTCCTGGGCTGTGAGAGAGTGAAATACGGCTCCTGCGAGTAGCAGAAAGATCAGAATGAATAACCCCTTTTTTCGCATATTGTACTCCTTCTTCAGTTTGTCTTTTCTGTAAAATACCATCTTCAATAAAAAATGTCAGGAATTTTCTTCAAACGGTTTCCTCTACCACACAATTGGGCGCTTAATAAGACTACAGCATATCCATTCCCTCTCGGATTTGGAGATACTTCCCCTCATCCCTCAGCTTTCCTAAGTTTTGCAAAAGCTTTAAGATTGAGCTAGACTCACAAAAGGAAAATCAAGATCCACTCAAATGAAAAGGATCCCTTTAGGATTTATTATGATTGCGGTCGTTATGATCTTTGTGGCGGTGGCTACAGATATTTTCTGGGGGGCGAAAATCATTGGCAGGCCATTTCCAGAAACCATGCCGGTGAGTTCAGTCGTTTACAATGCATTTGCTGTTCCAGATATTCTGATGTCTATTATTCTGTATATCGGTGCTATCGGATTATTGAGGCTTCGGAAGTTCGGGTTTGTTGTTTCGTTGGTTGCCATGGGGATGTGGCTTTTTGATTCGCTTCTCGTACTTGGAATCACAAAACTGTCCCGGATAGACATCGTCGGTTTTTCACTAGTCTTTGCAATCTTTACAGTGGGATATCTATTCCATAGAAAAGATATATTCGACTAGATCTTATACCTTTTAATTATAGACCTCTTATTTATAGAGACTATTTTTATAGACTATTTCCCCTCTTTTTCCTCTGGATTGTCTTACGACTTATCTCCAGCGAAAAGAAACCATTCCTCTTTTTTTGGCTCCATCTTACAAAGCGGAACGTATGGGAAACGGCCCGATACCATGTAAGGCCAGTTCCTCAAGCTGATCGATAATAAAAAGGGGACTGTCTCACTAGTGTCCCAACGTTGTATTTCAAAATTCTTTTAACTTCAATAGATATAGTTAGTTACAGGGGGTTTCCACCGTAATCGATTTGAACGCGATTTTCTGATATGGTCACTCTCTTCTATAGCGACGAAAGGAGTGCCCATGAATCCAGGAAGAACCATCTTCTCTCAGATAATGGATTACCTGCCTCTACATGAGTTTCGTAAATGCGTTAAGCGTTATCGTGGTCATTATAAAGTTAAGAGTTTTTCCTGTCTAGACCAGTATCTCTGCATGGCCTTCGCCCAACTCACCTACAGAGAGAGTCTTCGAGATATCGAGGCATGTCTTCGTTCTATGCAGAGCAGACTCTATCATATGGGGTTTCGAGGGAAGGTGTCTCGGAATACTCTGGCTCATGCCAACGAGAGGCGTGATTGGAGGATCTATGCGGACTTTGCACAGGTGCTGATTCATCTGGCAAGACGATTATACGCTGATGAGGATTTTGGTGTGGAGCTAGATAAGACCGTCTACGCACTCGATTCAACAACGATCGATCTCTGTCTTTCACTTTTCCCATGGGCCAGGTTCCAAAAAGGTAAATCCGCCATTAGGTTACACACAGCATTAGACTTACGTGGATCTATCCCTACATTTATAAAAATCACAGATGCCAGGGTATATGATCTCTGCATCCTGGATGAACTGATCCCAGAACCAGGGAGTTTCTACATTACGGATCGTGGGTTCCTTGACTTCTCCAGACTCTACGACCTAGAGCAGCTTAATGCCTATTTTGTTATCCGATCTAAATCGAATACTAAGTTCCGTAGACTCTACTCCCGTGCTGTCGATAAGTCAAAAGGTCTTATATGCGACCAGACGATCAAACTCACGGGAGTCTATACACCTGAGTATTATCCGAAAAAACTCCGTCGCATTCGGTTCCGCGATAGAGAAAACAATAATAATCTGATCTTTTTGACTAATAACTTTGATCTTCCAGCCTATACTGTTGCTCAACTCTATAGGTGCCGATGGCAGATAGAGTTGTTTTTTAAATGGATCAAGCAACATCTGAGGATAAAAAGCTTTTATGGAAGATCCGTCAATGCTGTGAAAACACAAGTATGGATAGCAATCTCTGTTTATGTGCTTGTGGCAATAATCAAAAAACGACTGAATTTAGAGTTGAGTCTCTACACTTTTTTGCAGATTTTGAGTGTAACAGCTTTTGAAAAACCCCCTATTTTACAAGTACTTAGAGATTCCAGCGACACAGAATATCCAGGGGACTCTTCTAAACAGTTGGAATTATTTAACTTATGATGGAACACTAGTGTGACAGTCCCCTTTTTCTGTCCCCTTTTTTGTCCTTTTTTTAAAAAAAGCTTGACACGGGCGTGACTAGCTTGTATACTGTGTATATTGGTTATACACACAAGGAGAAACAAACAGAATGTTCATCGTGATCTCGCCAATGAATCCAGACGCGATGTACAAGCAGGTGACCGATCAGATCAAAGACGCTATCGCTTCCGGCACGCTTAAACCCGAGACAAAGCTACCCTCGATCAGAGAAATGGCCAAGGATTTAAAGATCAGCATGATCACCATAAAAAGAGCCTACGCCGACCTGGAAAACGAAGGATACATTCTCACTCGTCCGGGTTTGGGCTCTTATGTAGCAAATATCAATAAGGATCAATTGCGGAGGGAAAAACTGGCAGATATCCGCGCGGAGATCCAAAAAATTCTCCTCACTGCTGCCAGATTTGATATCTCCCCTAATGATATTTTCGCTATCATCAGGGATGAAGGAGTAAAGAAATGATCGAAAAAAAAGGATTCGTGCGTTTTAAGGTTTTACTCATCATCGTACTCGTGATCGTGTTCGCCTTGCTCTTTATGGCATGAGAGAACGCAGGAAGATACGCCATCACATTGGATATATCGAGTATATGAGATGAATTGCAATGAAAGAGATAAATGGAGGTTATAGATGAAAGCCGTGCTCGAAATAAAAAACCTGAGAAAAGAATACGAAGAATTCATCCTGGATGATATTTCCTGGGATGTCCCCAAGGGATGCATCACCGGGCTCATAGGCCCCAACGGCGCCGGAAAAACAACAACCATCAAGCTCATCATGAGACTGATCAATTCAGACGGCGGAGAAATAAGGGCCTTCGGACTGGACCATTTCGCCGATGAGAGAGAGCTAAAGAACCGCATCGGATATGTGGGAGAAGAGCAGTACTTCTATGAACACCGGAGCGCTCATTGGACCGGAAAATTCGTTTCCCATTTTTTCGCCGATTGGGATATGGATCTGTACCAAAAACTTCTTGAAGATTTCGGGCTCCCCAGAAAAAAGATGATCAGAAAATTCTCCAAAGGCATGAGAGTGAAACTGTCTTTAGCTATCGCCCTTTCCCACAACCCCGAGCTCATCATACTGGATGAACCCACAGCCGGGCTGGATCCGGTCATCCGCAGAGATGTGCTGGATTTCCTCCAGAATATCACCCAGGACGGAGAAACATCCGTGCTCATCTCCTCGCATATCACAGACGACATTGCCCGGATCGCCGACACCATCACCTACATGATCAACGGCCGGATCGCACTCACCGCTGCCAAAGACGACCTCCTGGCCAACTGGAAGAGGATCCACTTTTCTAAAGGCTCCTTGAACAAGACACTCCTCGATTCCCTGGAGCAGGTCCAAGATCACGCATTCGGCGGCGCTGGGATCACAAGGGATTACCTCAGGATCAAAGACACCCTCTCGGCGGGTATGGCCGCAGGTGATATCAAAGTGGAAAACGTCGGTCTGGACGACATCCTCATTTCTCTTGTCAAAGGAAAGTAGAATGTGGCGCCTCATGAAGAAATTCTCCCCCATCTTTATTTTGTATTCGATCATAATGGCCGGCTTAGTTTTCCCCTTGATGAATCACGACCGGCTTACTGGGCCTGATCCACTCACCCTCAACTTCGTGTTCACCATGGCCCCTTTCCTGTTCCTTATAGTCCTCGGTGCGATCTTTGTCCACGAACAGTTTGAACATAAAAGCAATGGTTACGCCTTTTTGCGAATCCTTCCCATCAAATTCAGTGATATCGTTATCGCCAAATTTCTACTTGTCTTCCTGACCACATTTTTCTTCGTAGGATTCCACTGTGTGGCTTTTTCGAAAATCTCGAGCGACCCTAGATATCTCGGCCCGAGCTGTTCCTTTTTAATCATAAATGCGAATATATGCCTCTTTTTAGCGGCCCTGCTCTACCTCGGCATCTTCCGCTTCGGGTTCGACAAACTCGGAAAATACGTACTCATTTTTTGGCTTGTGATCCTCTTCGCCCCGATCCCCATCACTATCTACTTTTTGAAGCGATGGGGGATCAGCCGTCAGGAGATCATCGAAAAAGTCGCCAGTCTGGATTGGGTGATCGCAACTCTCATCTGTGTGGGGCTTTATTTCCTTTTGATGCGCGCGGCCATTAGTACCCTGGAAGGAGCAAAAAGATGAAGGAGTTTAAAATGTTGTACTTGATGAAAAGAAACGCCGTCGCTTTTATCTGGTATACGGCACTTCTCGTTGTGCTGAAGACCCTGTGGTGGATCTTTATCCGCGAAACGTTATCCCCCTATATGGTTGTATTCCAGGGGCAATGGATGATCCTCATTGTCCTGGGAGCCATAACGGTCAACGAAAAATCCGAAGAAAAAAGCAACGGCTATGCCTTTCTGGGAACGCTGCCCCTCATAGACACACAAATCGTTGCGGCCAAATTTTCTCTTGCTTTTTTAACCGTGCTTTTCCTGGTCGGTTTTGAAAACCTTCTCTACAATTTTATATCAGGTCCTGCGGAGCTTTTCGCTTTAGGAAGGATATTGATCTTAGTCAGTGCACTTCTCGGTCTCATCCTGGCGGCATTGATGTACATTTTCATCTATAAATACGGACACATCAGATCCGTCATCCTGATTTTTGTTGCCGTCGTCATGATTATTCCCTCTCTTTTAACAGAATTCGTAATTATGAAAATGGACATCGATTTCCACGCCGTTCTTGAAGATATCATCGGCGTGAACACGCTCCTTTGGATTTGCCTGACAGTTCTGGGACTCGGGCTTTATCTCGCTCTCATGCAATTCGCTATTAAAGTCAAAAAGGCAAAGAAAGGCTCAACATAGAGTGACTGAAGAAAAGGAATGATGATGCTGTTTATAGTGGTCTCACCTTTGAATCCAGACCCGATGTACAAGCAGGTGACGGATCAGGTCAAAGACGCCATCGCAAGAGGAACGCTTAAGCCGGGAGATAAACTCCCATCGATAAGGGAACTGTCCTTGGAACTTAAAATCAGTATCATCACCATCAAGAGAGCCTACTCCGATTTGGAAAACGAAGGTTACCTCCTCACGCGTCCGGGATTGGGCTCTTTTGTAGCCGATATCAACATGGAGAAACTCAGGGAGGAAAAATTGGCTGACATCAAAAGCGTAATCCAAAAAATCATAAAAACGGCCGAAAAATTCGGCATCACACGAGACGATATCCTGTCTCTTGTGAAGGAAATCAAGGAGAATTCCGATGACAAACATCGTTGAGATCGACAACTTGCGGAAGGAATACAAAGGATTCACCTTGGACAACATCTCTCTTCAGGTTCCCCAAGGCACAATCATGGGATTCATCGGTCCCAACGGAGCGGGGAAAACGACGACGATCAAGATCTTGATGGACATGATCCAGCCCAAAAGCGGGTCCGTGCGCATGTTCGGACTGGACCACAGAAAAAACATCAAGCACGTGAGAAACAAGGCCGGATATGTCGGCGAAGACCAGAATTTTTATGGGGATAAAACAGTGGCGTGGACAGGGAAATTTGTTTCTGAATTTTTTGACAAATGGGATACAAATCTCTTCCAGAAGCTGCTGACCGATTTTGCCATCAGCCGGACAAAAAAAACAAAGGACCTGTCCAAAGGCATGAAGGTGAAGCTCTCGCTGGCCATCGCGCTGTCCCACAACCCCGATCTCATGATCCTGGATGAACCCACAGCGGGTCTGGACCCGGTCATCCGGAGAGAGGTTTTAGAGCTCTTGCGTACCTTTCCAGCTGATGGCAAAAAGTCCGTGATCATCTCATCCCATATTACAGACGACATCACGCGGATCGCCGATTACGTCGCCTTTCTGATCGAGGGAAAGATCGCCCTCTTCGAAGCCAAGGACGAACTGCTGGCCAAATGGAAAAGAATCCATTACAAAAAAAGCACCCTGGACGACAGCATCGTCAGCACTTTGAAAAGCCGAAAAGAACACATGTTCGGGAGTGCAGGAGTCACAGAGGATTATCCTGCTCTCAAAGAGTCCCTTTCAGAGGGCCTGGCTAAAGAAGAGGTCAAAGTGGAGAATCTGGGCCTGGATGATGTTCTTATTGCTCTCGTGAAAGGAGAATAGCCATGTGGTTAATCATGAAAAAAAACGCGCCTGTTTTTGTCCTTTATTTTGTGGTGATCGTTATCCTGCTCACCATTTTGAGGGTCTTTACGGGGAGCGGACTCTCCACCGCTTTTGTGCTCGTCTCAGGGATTCTCGTTTTCCTGCTCGTTTTTGGGGCAACTTTCATGAATGAACAGTATGAAGAAAAACACAACGGGTATGCGTTTCTGGATACCCTGCCTGTTACGGCACGAGAAATCGTCGAGGCTAAATTCGTCCTTGTCTTGTTGACAAGCGGATTCCTTGTAGGATTTTGTATTATCCTTTATTCCCTCTCCTCTGGTTCTCAAGATACCGTTGTTATCGCTTGCTCCTACGCACTCCTCAACGGCGTGGTCTGTCTGACTCTAACAGGCATGAACTACATCGGAATCTTCACCCTTGGATTCACTAAGTATTTTGTGCTCGTTATGTCCGGACTTTTGGCCATTGGATTCGTCCCCATGTTTCTCCTGATGACCTATAGGGATCGAATGGACATCTTAGTCGAGAACATTCTCGCTTTCTATGCCGGGATCAACTGGATGATCGTTCTTCCCACAGCGCTTGTGGCCTACTTCCTCTTGATGCTGGCGGCCGCAAAAGTACGGCACTTGAAAAGCACCTGATCCGGCTCTGCGATCAGAAGCGTTTTCAAAATCACCAATCGGGATATCCTGATGCCAGTCATCACAGATTTGGAAATGCTAACCTGCATACTTGAATTTAACTCTGTAAAAGTTAATAATATTATTCTGAAAAAATGATGATTTCGAAAAGGCTGAATATCAATTGGCTTCATAAATTCACTGAAGGAGATGAAGTATGAAAAGACATTTTATGGCCTTAGTTCCATTATTCATAATGATCGTTTTTCTGGGATTCCGGTTCTCCTATCAGGAAAAGGCTGGAGACGAGGCTTATGGCACCCGGAAGTATGATGACTTCCAGACTCCGAGGTTCTGCGGCACTTCGTGCCATACCGATATCTATCAGCAGTGGATGCAGGCCATGATGTCCCAGGCCTACACACATCACTGGGACGAGATCGAATATTTCAACCTGGCTGTTCCTCATGCCGATAAAGATCCGAAAGTAGCCGGAGTCAAAGCAGGATGTAATGGCTGTCATGCCCCGCTGGCTTTTCTGGCGGGAGACACTCCCCCGCCTCGGCCGGAGGCGATGAGCCGGGCCAATGAATCGGTTTCCTGTGATCTTTGCCATACAGTCACAGGGTATTCGGGAGACGTCCCCCACAATTACAACTGGATCTCCCAGCCGGGAAAGACCAAGTACGGCCCCCGTGTAGGGAAAAATTCACCGGAGCACAATCTCCAGAAATCGGAGTTCCTGGGAACCGCCGATTTTTGCGGGACCTGCCACAACGAGATGAGTCCCTACGGAATATGGGTGAAATCCACTCATTTGGAATGGCAAGACGGACCATACTCCAAAGAAGGGGTTAAGTGTCACAACTGCCACATGACCTATGCCGCCACAAAGACAGCGGCCATGGGGAACATATATCCCGACGCACGCCAGCACCTTTTCCACGGGGCGCACGATCCGGGAAAGGTCAGAGGCGTCGTCGAATTGAGAATCCACCCGGATATCCGGGAGGCCGAACCCGGCGACACAGTCAAATTCACGATCGCACTCTTTAACCAGAAGACCGGCCACAAGTTCCCCACAGGCTCTGTCGAGGACCGCATCGTATGGATGCATGTGGAGGCTGTAGACGCCAAAGGGAACACATATCACCTTCCGGTCGATAAAAAAGGATTCGAAGGGGAGGAATACACGATCGGAAGCGATGTCCTGGCCTATCAGGATATGGGGATCGCCCTCGATGATCCCAATTTCCCTGGTGTGCAGAGAGACGGCATTCCCATCGGCGACCGCATCTTTCGCATGCCGTATTTCGACCCCCTAGGCCGGATGACCATTATGCAGTGGAACACCAAATCCCTCGGTGTGGACTACCGCATCGGGCCGCGCGAAACCAAAATCGAGACATGCACTTTCAACCTTCCCTTTGAAATCGCCCCAGGAATGCTGAAAGTAACCGCCACGCTCTACTATCAGAAACTTGTCAAGCCGGTAGCCGACTTTCTCAAGGTGCCGGAGGATGAATCCGAAGTCATCAAGGTCAACGACCATTTCACGACCTTGACAGTCCTGGATTAGAGGTATCATCATGAAAAAAATAATTTTATCCGGATTGGCTTTTTTCATTCTGATACAAATCGCCATAACCGACCTTCACGCCATCCCCGCCTTCGCTCGAAAATACAGGTTGAGCTGCAAGACATGTCACACACCCTTCCCCAAGCTAAAGGCATACGGAGACGAATTCGCTGGGAACGGCTTCGCCATAAAAGACAAGGATGCTCCCCGCTATTTCGTGGATACCGGAGATGATTTCCTGTCCCTCCTGCGGGAGTTTCCGATCGCTCTGAGGCTGGAGGGATTCTGGACTTACAACAATTCCAGCAAACGCCAGCTTGATTTCATTTCGCCATACTTGTTGAAGTTTCTCTCAGGCGGGGAAATCACCAAGAACATCGCCTACTACTTCTATTTCTTCTTCAGCGAGCGGGGTGAGGTTGCCGGTATCGAGGATGCTTTTGTCATGTTCAACAATTTGTTCGGCACTGAGCTGGATTTTTATGTGGGCCAATTTCAAGTGTCAGATCCCTTGTTCAAACGGGAATTGCGCCTGACTTTCGAAGACTATATGATCTACAAGGCCCGCCCCGGTTCCTCTCTTGCCGATCTGACCTACGACCGTGGCCTTATGCTGACCTACGGTCTGCCTTCCGGAACCGACCTGGCTGTGGAGGTGGTCAACGGAAGCGGTCTCAACCCAGCGAATCCCTTCCGAAACTTCGATAAAGACAAGCACAAAAACGTCCTGTTCCGGGTCTCCCAGGATGTGATCGACCCACTCCGGGTCGGAGGATTCTACTACTCCGGCAAAGAGGAGCAAGAATCAGAGATCAACTCAATGTGGATGTTGGGCGCCGACACCACGGTTGCGATCCCCTCTTGGGAGCTAAACCTGCAGTATGTGGAACGCAGCGACGGGAATCCTTATTTTTCACAAATCGCATCCGATAGCATCAAAACCAGAGGTGCTTTCGCCGAGATCATCTACTTGCCCAAGGGAGACGATAGCAAATGGTACGGAGTAGGTCTTTGGAACTGGGTGACATCCGATCACAAAGAACTGAAATACGGCTCCCTGACCATGCACATCGGAATTCTGCTGCGCAGAAACTTCCGCCTGACCGGCGAGTTCAGCTATATCTATGAAAGCGCCTACGACAAACACGCACGACTAGCGCTCGGACTCGTCACTGCCTTCTGAGAGGGGAGTTACAGATTTTCGTCTTATATACACAGCCGGGCATGACGTCCTGGCCTTGATAGGAGGGAATTCACCGATCAGAGAGGGTTTTCATAAACTTGACGATCAGGTCTTCCTCTTCTGAGGTCAATCCGAGGTCCCCCATCTCATCCACATTAACGTTCTCTGCGATTTCCGGCAGCGGCCAGTTGGCTTCTTCTCTGTCCCTAATGTTGTAGAAATTCACGACATCTTTCAGCGTTTTGAAGTATCCATTGTGCATGAAAGCCTTGATAAAGCCCTCATAGGGGCTCAAGTCCACGTTGCGCAGCGTAGGCACTTTGTGTTTTCCATAATTTTCTTTGGCGTGTCCGGCATACTGGTCGATTCCTTCTAAAAATCCCCCCAGCCCTTTATCCACCCAATCCTTGCCGTAGGGATTCCATTCTTTGCCTATCGTGTAGAATGGATTATCCGGATTTTTTGGAATTCCCAGGTTATCATAGGTGAAATCCGTAAATAACGGCGGAGTTTCTCCATCCACGGATGTCAGCACATGGCACTCTGCGCATAAGCCAGTGGTGTTGAAAAGAGCAAGGCCGAGGAGTTCGTCGTCATCAAGCCCGATCCCCTTGTATTCCTCGATATTGGATTTATCGATAATTGTCACATCGAGGTCCTGAGCGCGCGCATTGCGCCAGAATTCGTCGAACTTCGAGGTGAACTTGGTCACTTCAAAGGATCTCTCGTAAGCAGCGACGGCATGTGCGATCCGCTCATACGTGCCGTCGATATCAGTTTCCGCATCCAAGGAGTCTGAGCCCCAAACTGCCCTGAAGAGGTCGGCATAATCCGATTCTTGAACTTTTAAGATAACGCTCTTTTTGTCAAGCATGTTCTGCTCAAGCGGATTGAGCAATGGCCCCATAGCCTGCTCGGCAAGCGGGTCCCCCAGCTCCCACCCGGTGGCTCTTCCGTCCCAGAACATACCACCGACAAAATTGCCCTCCTCATCTATGTACAGCTCAGGGCTGAATCCCGCATAGGCGGCTGTGGGTGGCTTGCGGTTTCCGAAACGAGCTTCCATGGCCCCTGTATAGACCGAACCTCCCTTGTTCAGCTCCTCATCAGGGCCGGTCCAGCCAACAGTGGGCCCATGACAGAACGCACAGGACTGCCCCTCTGGTGTGGAAAGCCTGACGTCAAAAAACAATCTCTTCCCCAACATTTCCTTTGGTGTCAGCTCTTGAGCGACAAGCTCTTCTTTCTCGGCAGGAACGACATCTTCCTTCTTCGAACAGCCAAAGGAAAAGATCATGACAATGACGATAAGGCAGATTAAAGTCCTTTTTATGATATTCACGATCCACCCTCCTTTGTTCTTATTTGTTTTCTCTATGTGATTTTTAATAATACCTAACTCCAGGAGAATTTTCAAACGAGCACAACAGGGGCTACAGCGCTCTCTTGTTATAAATTCCGATACCGCAAAGGACCAACACACCAAGAACATTTAAGCATAAAGTGCCCGGCCATAGGATGGCAACAGCACAAAGAATCAGTAGAGTCCGGACGAAAACATTTATTGCGCCGAACATGTATCCGGCAAAAGCGGCCGCAAAAGCAAACAATCCCACAAGGGCAAAAGCAGAGATAAGGACTCTCTCTGACCAGCTTCCGTTGATCAATCCCGTGTAGGCGAAGAGTAGGGGCATGATGTAGAGTCCTTTGGCTAATTTCCAGGATGTAAAACCAGTGGCCATGGGGGGCGAGCCGGCGATCGAGGACGCAGCAAAAGCGGCCAAGCAGACGGGCGGAGTGACGTTCGAATCCTGGGAAAGCCAGAAGATGATCATGTGAGCCGCCAGAAGCGATACCCCATGGTGGTCAGGGCGGGAACGGTCAGGATAGCGATCATGATATAAGCCGCGGTGACGGGGAGCCCCATTCCCAGAAGCAGGAAAAGATTTTCTAAGGATGCTACCTAAGAATACTTGTCCAAATAGACATGAATCCATTAACATAAAGGGAATAAAATGAACAATTAGAGCGTCTAACCAATGTAAGGGCTGCGAGAAACTGTATTTTGAGGATGAACTGATACCGTGGAATTAGGAGTCCAAACTGAACGAACAGGACGTCATCACACAAGCCCGGAATGGCGATAGCGAAGCATTTAAAGAGATCGTCAAAAAATACGAATCGCGAGTCGCAGCAACGGTGATCGGAATGTTAGGACACACCACAGAAGCTGAAGATGTCGGACAGGAAACATTCGTCCGTTTCTATCAATCGCTCAATCAATTTCGAGGCGACTCGAGCATCGGCACGTATCTCACGCGCATCGCCATCAATCTCTCATTGAATGAGATCCGAAAACGGAAGCGTCGCAGAAATCTTTTCTTTACGAATAACGAGAATATGATCGAAGGCATTCCGGACACGCAAGATCTCAAAAATCAAAGGGAAACCAGTAAACTCGTTCACTGGGGGCTTCAGAATCTCCCACCGAAGTTCCGTTCGGTTATTGTGTTGAGACTGATCGATGGTTACTCGACAGAAGAAACAGCAAAAATCCTCGGCCTGCCCATGGGGACAGTGCTTTCGCGCCTGGCCCGTGCTCAAATGAAATTGAAAGAAATCTTAACTCCGGTTTTTAAAGGGGAGCTTTCACTATGAAGGCGAAGGATACAGACAAGAGGATTTTAAAACTGCTCTATCGGTCTTTGGACAGTGATCTGGATGTAAAGGATCGAAAAAAACTGAATAGAGCGCTGGAGAGATCGGTAGAGCTTCGTCAGGAAAAAGAAAGCATAGTGGCTCAACGTCAGGTCTTGGCCAAGAGTGCCAGTCCATCGTTCGGCCCGTTTTTTGCCGAGCGGGTGATGAACCGGATTGAAACATTGAGCCCAAAGAAAAACGGATTGGAAGCTTTCTATAAAAGCTTTATGGCCGCTTTTCGCAAAGTCGCCATCGTGAGCGTTGTGGTACTGGTAATTTTGATCTCTTACAACTTGATAAAAAGCGATATCGTGCCTGAGGACGAACTCTTTTTTATGGCAGACACGACAATGGAAGAAATCCTCGATCTGCCTTTGTTCTGATTTTGGAGAAGAAACAATGAACATAAAAGTGAAAATCGCATTGATCATCGTCATGACTTTGGTGATTGGGATCGTCCTCGGGGCCCTGTTCAACAGGGCATTCCTTAGATATAGAATAAAGAGAGCTTTCCACGATAGAAACCCTGTTGGTATGGTCGCCTTTATGGAGGAGGCCATTCAACCTACTCCCGAGCAAAAGGTATTGATCAGAGAAATTCTGGAAAAACACAGGAAAAAGACCCAAGAAATCCGTGATGAATTCATGCTGGAAATGCGAGAGGCGTTTGAATCTTTGGAGGCGGAATTAGATCCCATCCTGACACCCGAGCAAAAAAAACGCCTGCAGGAGAGGTTCTTTAGTCCTCGGGGAGATCAGAGACGATTCCCGGACCGGCACAAGCCGTGGAGAAAACCACCACCAAGAAAACCTCCGGGGGAAAAACCTCCAGGAGGAAAGCAATAATGAGCTTCAGACTGGCCTGATCCCAGGCCACACCTCATCTTAACTCCTACTCCTCCTTTAACAGACCAGGGCAAATCCCCCAAAGCCCTGGTTTTTTAATCTTGAGTATGACAGTGAGAAATGCATGCTATTCTACGTTAGGTCGGGACCGCAAATGGAAAAGGACAATTTAGGGTCTATTCTTGGTTTTGATTCAAAGCGAGTTTGAGGGAGGCCCAGACATCGAGGCCGTTGGGCATCTTTGGTCTTTGGCCACCGGGGCGTCCCATGCCGCCGCCCATTCCCCCCATACCGCCTCTGCCTCCGCCGCCACCTGGGGGCATTCCTTCCATTCCGCCCATCCTATCTCGCATCGCTTTTTTCATCTCATCCCTGTCTATTTTTGGGATTTCAAGGCCGATGCCGATCTTATCCCCAGGGTTGGTTCCTATGGCATAGGGATGTTCATCATCGGATTGGAGAGGAACTTTAAGCTCATAGACAAACAATCCCGTCTCATTTCTCACTTTGATCTCAATACCGTGTGCTTCTTCCACTGGAATCCGCCGTTCGGCTCCTTGGGGTCCAAGGATCTCCAAATCGGTGAGAGAACGCTCAAAGGCCTCCCGTATTTTCTCTCGATCCAGCGGTCCACCTTGCATCTCCTGAAAATCCATCTGTGTCCCGGCCTCTCGTATCCCGATGGGAAATTTGATTCCGAAAGCTTTTTCTTTACCTCCATCAGGGTCAAACCAGAGCGTAAAACCCTGACTCATAATCTGAATCTGAAGCATAGGATGTTCAGCAAGCATGCAGACATAAAGATGGCTCTCATCATTGAAAAAACCAATAGAGAGATTTTTGCTTTCAAAAAAATACAACGTGTCCAGCCAGTCATCACTTTTGGCATCGATGATTATGTCCCGGTCGAGCCAGCTGGAGTTAAGCTTTTGCTCGTTACATCCAACAGTGTAAAGCACTAAAATCCCTATGGCACAAGCAATGAAAAATTGTTTGATATTTAAAGAATGAATTTTCGTTTTGGGTTTAAACATCATTTGAGCTCCTTATCTATTCTCTCTTTTATTATTTTAGCACTTTTATTAGGTTAGCAGTTTAATAGTTATAATTCATGATGATTCCTTAGGTCGAAAGCATCTTTATTTCCTCCACCATATGGCTCATCCGGACAGAAGCTCATCCTTTTAGCTTCTATCCAGACATTATGTTTTCCCCTCTCAGGAAATAGCTATGTTCTCCCTTTGGCCTTAAGGATTAAAAGCACGCTAAAACAAGTAGGGCCAGCCCTGGGATGTGTGCAAATCAAGGCTGACCCTCTGAGATTGGGATTCTTAAAAGTCTTCTTTGATCTGGCGCCTATACATTGGGGATCTTGGGGTCCGGCCTCTCTCTCTGCCTCCCGGCATGAGATCTCTTCTTTCTTTGAACCTCTCCTGCCGCATGGACTTCAATGCTTCATTTTGTTCCGGGGTGAGCACTTTCGCGATTTCGTCTTGCAATTTCAATCGTTCGATCAGCATATCATTCCTAAAAGCAGATGATTTAGAAAGGGCTTCCTTGATTTTTGCGTAATCCAGGTTTTCCCGGTCCTGCATGAGCTTGTGAAATTCCAAGCGGTGTTTGCTGTCTTCGGCTTCTGCGTCGATCATTTTTTCTTCGAAGGAATACGTCAGATCTTCAATGGCTTTGAGTTGATCATCTGTGATCTTGAGGTCTTTTTGATTGGCCTTAAGAACTCTGAGTATCCTCGAAGGCGAGTGATTCATGCGATCTCTTCTCCCTCTTCTTCCCTGAAAGGGTTGAGCAAAGCCGTCAACCGCGAACAAGACAATTACCGCAATCATGGCAAATACAGTCAGTGTTTTTTTCATTTATCTCTCCTTCAGAAATTTTTTCATTGCGATGTCTTCTGTTATCACTCTATTAGACTCTGTTTTTGCAAAATTTATTCCCGATAAAATGTATTTATGTTGCAAAATCAGAAGAAGCGTGTAAGTGGAGGTTGAGGCAAAAAGGGGACTGTCCCTTTTCTTGTCCCTCTAATTAAAAGCCGCGGGCGAACATTGTCCAGAAGTGATCGCCCAGTTCGAGCCATTTTTGGATGGTGGCGCGGGCAAAATCGTTGGTGTATTTCGTCAGATATTTGCGGAGCAGTTCGGAATCCGGGTTGGAGCCCTCGCTTTTGTAGATCTCCAACGCTCTCTTTTCGACATCGGGCAGATCCGAGAAAGCTTTGTCTTCGAACTCTTCGACAGCTTGCTCGATGTGTGTTCTTGCCTCCTGCCATTTGACTGTGGCTAACCTATTGGCCCTCCGGAAGGCCCAATCGGCCGAGTCCATCCGAAACCGGTGTTGGCCACAGCGTTCAAAGCTTTCCGGGAGCTCGGTCGCCCCCGCAAATATCGGAATCCTCGGACTCTGACCCGGGTTGTCGAAAGCAAACCAGGCGATCCCTCCGATGGGAGCCGGCAGCCAATCTCTGCATTGGATGACCTGCGAGTAGGAGCAGGCCGAAATGGCAATCGTCCGGAAACGTGGGACAACCCCAGGTTTTATGGTGTTGAGCAATGCCCACATGTCTCGAGACATCCAGGGATTGGCGACCGGACTTTTAATCATTTCATTGCCCTGGCGCGGCTTGACCATAAGGTTTGCGGTCATATCCATATCGGTCCCCTCATAGGTCTGTCTGTAGAAAGCCAGGACATCCCTGATCGAGACTTTTTTATCCGGCTTCACAGAAAAGGGAAGCTCTTCGGCGTTCATATCCAGGTTGAGAGATGGAGCCATCCGACTGAGCACAAAATACTCTCTGTGCGAAAAAGGCCTGCGGCCGCTGTAGGCCTTCCAGAATTTGAAGGGCTCTTCGCTCGCAGGATCCCACCACTCCATCTCTTCAGCAAGAGAGTACACATTCTCCGATGCCATGTAATAATCGGGATTGTCGAGCTTGAGCTCCCCGATCCTGGGGATATTGGCAGAGATGCCGACGTGGTCGTCAGGAATCCTCTGCGCAGCCCACACGGCACCGATCTCCAGGGGCCCTGCCCCCATGATCTCGAACTGCCAGACTTCTTTCGGGTCGGCAAAAGTAAGACATTCTCCCCTATCGGCATAGCCGTATTCTTTAACGAGCTCTCCAATAAGCTTGATGGCCTCCCTGGCCGTCGTGCATCTCTCTAAAACGATCCCCTGCAGATTTTCGATCAGGAACAATCCCTCGTTGTTGTAGAGTTCCCGCCGGCCACCAAACGTCGTTTCTCCAATGGCCAACTGTTTTTCATTCATACAGGGATAGGCTGTATTGAGGTAGGAAAAGGTCTCTTTAACCTGGGGGATTTCCCCGACTTCAATGACATTTCTCATGTCCCACGGAGTTTCATTGTGAAGGAATCCGTGGTAGATTTTTGTTTTCTCGCCCTCGGGATGAGTTTTCCGGGGCACAATATTCACCCAAGTCCGGTAATTTCCGTCACAGGAATGCGCAGTCATGACCGAGCCGTCTGTGGATGCCAGCCGGCCCACCATGATGCTCGTACAGGAATCGGGCTCCTCCCAATCCAGAGGCTTCTCGTGCGACCTTTGCGCAGAGATCTGCACCAAACCAAAAACCAGAAGCAGAATTGCGAGAAGAGTCAGACGCTTGAATATAATGTGAGATTTCAGACTTTTCATACAACCACTCCTTATTCGTTTTTTGAAGTCTATTCATTATTATGAATACCGTATCTGATGTCAATGTCCGCGTTCAAAAACCATCCGTTTGATTAAAATTGGAATTCCAAATAGAATGAAAAACAGCATGCGCCGTGTTATGAACATCTCTGACAAAGTAATAAAAGCCCAAGAACAACAATTCCGTCAGAACTGCTTTAAGTGCTTTCAGCCGATGAATATCTGCCTCTGTTCGGATATCAAAGCCTTCGATACTCGCACACGTTTTGTAATCCTCATGCATCCCAAAGAAGCGCGTAAAGTTAAGCAGGGAACAGGCCGGATAACGCACCTTTTTCTGAAAAATTCAGAACTCTTAACCGGTGTGGATTTCACAGAAAACGAGCGAGTCAACAACATCATCGCAGACCCAGCACATTATCCTGTGATTCTCTATCCCGGAAAGGATTCGATCGAGATCGGGGCATTCCGTTTCCCGGATAGTGTCCCTCATAGCATGAAACTTCTGGTTTTTGTGATCGATGCCTCATGGACATTAGCCAAGAAGATGTTAAAGCTGAGCAACAATCTCCATGTTTTGCCCAGAATTCATATTCGCCCCCAGGAGCCATCCCGGTATGTCATCAAGAAGCAGCCCCATGAGTCCTGCCTCTCGACCATCGAATCGGTCTGCGTGCTTCTTCAGGAGCTGAATAAACGGGGGATCGAAGAATCTTACGATAAACACAATGCCATGCTCGCACATCTGGACAGGATGTGTCACCTCCAAATCAAATACACTGAAGATACTTCTCTTCCCGGATATAGAAAAAACGCGGTGAAATCATCAGGCAAAAAAGAATGGCCGGATAAGACTCGATGTCCGGGGAAACGGCAGAGAAGGAGTGTCTGCTTCGATTAGAGGATATGACTCGATCAGGTCGTAGATATTTTAGTACGTGTGTGCCTTATTAGAATGTGCGCTCTAAAGAGCGTCAGTATTTGACGTCCACATCCACCGTGAAGAATTTATAATCCGAAAAATCGATCTCGAGTTTTGTCCACTGGAGTGTTTTTGTCTGTACGGAATTGGTGTAGTTGCTCCAGAGACCAACCTGCACCCTATCAGTAGTGTAATTCTCTTCGAAAACGGTCTTTGAGGGAAACATCAGGCCGTTTTTCTCCAGATCATAATAGTGGCTGACCGTGATGATGTGGTTGATCCCTTTGGCCTTTGGATCCTTGTATCCGACCAGTGATTCTTGTGCGACATCGATCCTCAATATCTGAAAATTTTCCCTGTCGACCCAAATTCTTCCGTAGTTGGAATTCTCGGCGGACACAGTTTTTGGGGTTGCCTCGATCACAACCGCAGCCCTTCCCTTGTATGTGTCTTCCTCCAGTATTTTATAATTGAAGTTGTTTTGCTGAGTCTTTCCGAGGAGCCCTATGGGGCCTAAGACAGACCTGTAGGAATAGAACTTTCGTGTCTTCAATTGGGCGTTTTTTTCGTTTGTCTTCTTTCCGTTCTCTTCGAGCAGTGTTCTGCTTTCTTCGATTGTGTTGCCTTTTTTGATCAGTTGATAATCATAGACATACACATTATTTCTCAGATTTATCTTCTGAGGACCTGTTCTGTATCGCTCGGGCGTCCCCTCATGCCGAAACTCCTGGTTCCTTCTTGGATCGGTCAAATCACGATAGGAAGGCTCTCTGGGATCGGACAGCTGCATTTTTGTGTCGTTCTTTGAAGTTTCCTCTGCGATCTTCTCCAAACACACAAAATAGAGCGCTGAATCGGCCAGTTTTGTGCAGTATTCAGCACTTTTTGTGAGGATCTTATCCAGATCCGGAGATTCATCCTCCTGAAAAGATTTGTGAGAAGCAAATACGGGATTAACAGCAAAAAAAACAATTAGGATAAAAATTGGGGTAAGTTTTAAAAATTTTTGGTTTTTCATTTGATTCCAACTCCTCTTATTCCAACTCCTCAAACTCGTTCACCTGAATTACTCAGGTATTTTCTTAAGCAAGAAGCGTGCCATGCCTTCCACATCTTTTTTCAGGGGGGCCATTCAGAAGGAGAAGATATCCCTGAGGTCAAAAACAGACAATTGTATCGGATCGAGTACGGATATCAGGCCGAGTACGGATCAATGGGATCCCCGCTCTTTATTTTATGGTTGATTTTTCCAGGATTGCCCTAAATATGAGTTTCCCCATGTTATCCCAAGCAGGCCTTGATATTCGCCACCGCCGTCTTGAGATTGTCTAGAGAATTTGCATAGGAGATCCGGATGTGGCCGGCTCCTTGTTTTCCAAAACACTCCCCTGGGACTGTGGCCACAGAGGCTTTCTCCAGGAGCATTTTAGACATCTCATACCCATCTATCCCGGATTCTTTGACTGATGGAAAGAGGTAAAAAGCTCCCTGTGGTTCAGCGGATGACAATCCAGGGATGTGATTGATGGCTTTATAGATATAATCCCGACGTTTGAGGAATTCCTCCACCATGGCATAGGCTGGACCCTGATCTCCCTTGAGGGCGGTCACAGCTCCCCACTGGGCAAAGGTGTTCGTGGACGTGACCATATACTGGTGGTACCTGAGGATGGGATTCAAAAATTTTTCCGGTCCCAGAACATAACCCAATCTCCAGCCCGTCATCGAATAGAACTTGGACAGACCGTTCAGGATGATGGTCCGTTCCTTCATCCCCTCCAAGGTGGCAATGCTGATGTGTTCGGCTGGCGGATAGATGATCTTTTCGTAGATCTCGTCGCTCAAGACGACCAGATCATATTCCTGGGCGAGCAGAGCGATTGTTTTCAATACAGCTAAAGAGTTCACTCCACCTGTGGGATTGGAAGGGCTGGCCAGAAGGATCATTTTAGTCCTGGGGGTGACTTTGTCGGCGATCTCATCAGGGTCGGGCTCGTAGTTTCTGTCTTCATAAAGCGAATAATCCACCGGCTCCACATCATTCGAGAGGGCATCCACATCATAATTCACCCACCGGGGATCGGGGATGAGGACCTGGTCGCCGGGATTGAGCAGAGCGTGGATGGCGACGTAAACACCCTCGGCCACGCCGTTCGTCACCACAACGTCTGTCTCAGGACTGTAGTCCAATTGATATTCTTCTCGATACTTATCCGTAATGGCCCGACGCAACTCAGGAATCCCTGCATTTTGTGAATAGTGGTGTTTTCCAGCCCGAAGAGCGTCCACAGCAGCCTCAACGATGTGGGAGGGTGTGTCGAAATCCGGCCGGCCGATCTCCAGATGAATGATCGTTTTTCCCTCCTGTTCGAGTTTTTTAGCTCTGTCAAAAACAGTCCGGATGCCCGAGTAAGGGATGCGCTGAGCTTTGAGCGATTCCATTTTGGATTTCTCCTTCAGACTGAGAAAAGGCAAAACCGATATATCATAGGGGATTGGATACGTCAATCTTCAAAGTCTGTCTGCCAAAGCCTATCTCTAAAGGAAACATAAGAACAGGAGAATACTCATGCATAAAGAGACAAAATCGCCAGAACAAGTAACGGATACCTTGTCGAAAGAAACCAAAGCCGCATCTTATATGCATTTATTCGACTTGATTCTGCAGGATTTGTTGAATGCCCTGTGGAATAAAGCCCTTTGCCAATAATGAAAATAGAACACACAAAGAAGAATAGCACGATCAAACCCATAATCGTTATAAATCTAAACCTGTGTAATTTTATTACATAAAAGAATGCCAAAAACGAGATCAATATCCCTCCTCCTGTTACAAAAATCATGCCTGTCCGGAGAGTTTTTTTAATCCCGAATATGTGAGCCCATGTCCGTATCCCGGACGTCCTATCTGCATCATAATCTTCACATGTGTTAATGAAGGTAATTCCCTGCATGATCGATGCATAGCCAAAACCAAAGAGAACGATAAATACAGAAAGCGCATCTTTCACGATGTACCACCCTGCCAGGATGGGCAGGAAGTAGAGCCCAAGCATCACCGGAATCGGGCTAAAAAAACCTCTCTTTTTCACTCTCATTGGCGGAGCCGAATAGGCATAACCTGCCAATACACCTGATGTAGCCAGCAAATATATCATGTCCCTTTTTAAAACACACAAAAGAACAATGAGGATACCTGCGAAAAAAAGTTCTATAATGAGTAAAGCTTTGACGCTGGAGACTCCTAGCGATTTTATGGCATTGCACAAGGAACTCTTTGATTTTTCATCGACATCAATATCATACAAACTATTGATATTACAGGAAAACGTAAGGATGATGAAAAAGAGACAGATATAGAGGAAAACAGGCCAATTGAGAATTTCTCCCCAATCATTGGCTGCCAAGACAATCCCTAAGGAACACGTAGGCAAAGATGCAATCTGAATATTCCCTCTGCTGATGATGATAAAATTTTTTATAGACTTCAACATCTATAGATATCCTAATGCCCGGAGGCCACAATAAGAAAAAACCAATCCATATCCAATATAAGATACGGATACACTTTTTCTAAAATAAAAAAAACCAGAAGTGAAAACAGCTAACGCACCTAAAACAATAAAGTCTTGTTGCGTATGAAATAGAGACAGAGGGAGGGCTAAAGACAGACCGAGGGAGACAGACACCATTTTCGTTGCTTTTTGAATGCCATATACGGTGAATAACGTTCTTACTCCATACTTAAGATCTCCTTCATAGTCCTTGAGATCTTTAGTCAAAGGGCCGATGGAAAAGGCTACAAAGATGAGAAGGGCTACATGTACAATCTCATTATCAACAGAAATTTCTTTGATTCTAACTGTCGCAAAAACCCCGATAAAAAATACCAGAAGAGAACCCCAACCGATAAACACTGTGCTCAAGAGCCTTCTCCGCAGTCTGAACGGAGGAACAGAATAGACCATGGAACTTAAAATTGAAATAAAGGTGATTACAAAAGGGATGCTCCCCAATACGGGGCTCATAAATATCGCTATGAGAGCAAATACAGAAGCGACCCCAAGATAATGGACGGGACACACTTGTCCCCTCACCAAAGGCCTGTGTGGATTAGAAACTCGATCAATTTCGAGATCGTAAACATTGTTGTACAGGATCGTGGACATCCATATCATGATGATCAGCGCGATGCATATCAAGATGTAAATGAAATCAGGAAAGACGAAAAAATGGAGAAGATGGTTAAAATATATTCCTACCAGCACAATTAAAATGAAATGCAGAGTTCTGAAAGAGATGAAGTCTCTAATAAGTGCTACGGGAAGGTGTTTGTTGACTCTGGCAAGATATATCAGCCCGACGGCCACATTAAGGATGAAGTAAAACCAAAAGTAGATGATATGACGTGAATGATAAAAGATATATTTTTGAGTGTCGGGAATTGGCAGAAAAAGGCGAGGAGCAACCGATATGGATATTAAAATATACAGAGCGATCCCGGCAAGCACAGCTCTTAAAAGTGATCGCGATTTTATCCACACGTAAAGTGAAGCCAGAAAAAGAAGAACTGCCATTTCAATCGCAATTCCAGATCCTGCTTTGGATGTAAAAAGGAAAAATCGCAAGAATTGTCTGATGAATTCATTCGGCAGGATGTATTCATAGGGAAATCCTCTGTGGAAGATAAAATGGTCAATGAGCGGCGGAAGTACAATAAGGAAAAAGCCCGATGATACTATACGAGCGACCTTAACAATATCCCTTTTTGCTATAAAGCTAATGATAATAACGCCTGTTTGGAACATAAGGATATAGAAAAAAAAATGGTGTATGAACTGAAAGATGCTGAACTGTTCTTCAAAAAAAATCTGTTCGAAAATGTCACGGAGAGAGATCAGGATAAAAATGTAAAGGGCCAGTAAAGGGGTTGGGATTTTTACATTTTCTATTTTGTCTAGATATTTATCTGCCTTAGTGACTAAACGATGTGTCCACATAGAGGACAAATTTCCTTTAGCTTATTTTACTGGCAAAATAGTCTTTCCTTTTGCTTTGTGCGTCTCCCATTCTAAATCATGATGTTGATCATTTCAATCTCTATTGACAACTCTCTTTTCCTTTGCAAAAATAAATAACAGTCAGACATATAAGTGGGAGGGTTAAATCTTTAACAAAAACTTCACAATTTTTAACAACTTCTTAACAACTTTCCTGTCTAGTGAAAGTATATTGAATAAGGAATAAAGCGAGTGTTATGGACTCATTTTTCTTAGAAATAAAAGATTATTAAGGGGGGTAAAAATGAAGAGGATCATTTTGCCGGTATTGTTTTTCTCATTCCTATCCCTATTAGATCTTCATGCCCAATGGGCAAAAACGTATGGAGGACGCCACGAGGATCGATTTATTTCCATCCAAAAATGCCATAACCGAGGGTATGTTGCCGCAGGATTGACACGATCGTTCACGGGAGCAAATAGCGATATTTGGCTAGTCAAACTTACCTTTGACGGAGAATTCATGTGGCAAAAGTGCTACGGCGGCAGTAAGGATGACATGGCAAATTGTGTCCGCGAGACCCGGGACAGAGGCTATATCATCGCAGGAAAAACGACGTCTTTCAGTTCTGGAGGCAGTGACCTCTGTCTTTTAAAGTTGGACTCATCCGGTGAAATGGAATGGCAAAAAAATTATGGTGGGAGCAGAGATGAAGAGGCCAATTCGATCAGGGAAACCAGCGACGGTGGATACATCGTCGTCGGCGTTACAAGTTCTTTTGGGATTGGACTGGAAAATTTCTGGATTCTTAAGCTGACAAAAAATGGCGAAACCGAATGGCAAAAGATCTACGGCGGCAAACAAGAAGATGTGGCCCTGTGTGTTCAGCAAACACAAGGAGATGGCTATATTATCGCTGGTTATACCCATTCATTCGGAGAGGGCGGAGTGGATTTCTGGATTTTGAAACTGAAACCAAACGGGAATATTGATTGGCAGTATACCTACGGGAATACATCTGATGATTTTGCATACTGTATTCGGGAAACTGTGGATCAAGGCTTAATTGTTGCCGGAAGCACATATGTGCCGAGTAAGCTTGATCATGATATTTGGATTCTGAAACTGGGGATAAGAGGGGATATCGAGTGGCAAAAGTCTTATGGTGGAAACGAAAATGATATTGCTTATTCTGTACAACAGACATTTGACGGCGGATATATTGTCGCAGGAATAACCGAATCTTTCGGTCAAAACTATCAAGATGCTCCCAAAGAAGACATTTTTCTCCTGAAACTGACATTTGGGGGTGATATCGAATGGCAGTATCGCTATGGAGCTGACTATTCCTATGAGATTGCGCGTTCCGTAGAACAACTCCCTAATGGAGGATATGTTCTGGCGGGCTCTACCAAATCATGGGGGGAGGGGGACTTGGATGGCTGGATTCTCAAGCTCCAACCCACAGGAACATTAACGCCTTTATCCACATTTATTTATCCGACAGATATGACCGGAGTAGAAACACACATAACAAGAAAAACACAAGATATTCTGAATATCGAGAAGAATTTTCTTCCGGATGAATCCAGCATGACACAGAGAAGGAGTAACGCAAAAATCTACCATCTTGGAGAAAACCTCGTCCATACTCTGAAATTAGAGCATGGAGGACATGGTTACACCGAGCCCTCGGAGGGAACGCACACTTATGAAAATGGCGAGCAGGTGCGAATACAGGCTCATGCACGCACGGATTGCCGTTGGGAGGAGTGGAGCGGAAACATACAGGGAGGACCAAATCCTGTAACGATTGTTATGGATGGTGATAAGACTATTAAAACCTCATTTAGTTATCATCCTCCCAGCGAACCGATTGGACCTGTTGACTGGGGTGGAGGTGGCGGCGGCGGCTGGGGCAGTCCTTGTTTCATCGCCACCGCAGCCTATAGTTCACCTTCTCATCCCCATGTTAAATGCCTGAGAAAATTCAGAGATAAATTCCTTCTGAAAAATAAACCCGGTCAAATTTTTATCAAAGTGTATTACAAGTTCTCACCTCAAGTGGCTCGTTTTCTTTCTAGAAACGAAGCGAGCAGGATTTCGACAAGAATTCTCCTTTTTCCTTTCGTCGTGTGGAGTTATATGATGGTTTATACAGGCTATGAGTTTAAGGTTTTACTCGTTCTCGCGATCCTTTTCTTTCCTGTGTACACGGTTCTTCGAAAGGAAAGAGAACCCTCAGAATGAAGTCATGAATTTGGTCTCACTTTTTCACGCGCTCTTTTAAAGTCGACAAATAACACACACTTAAAGATTGCAAAAAAAGACTCCACAGCGAAAAACAGAGTCTGTTCGCTCAGGACAGTTACTCTCCAACAAATCTCGGTTAGGTCACAACAATAAGTCACACGATGGGCTATAAGTCCGCATAACTTTTCTGTTTCGTCCATGTTCAAGATCTCCAGCTCGCTTTCCATCAAATATTCAATCCCTCTCAATCCATTTAAACGTTTCTACTCTATACACGCTTGTTTGCCACAGATTTATACTAACAAAAAGTAGCTTATCAAAGAGAGAGTCCAGAAAAATAGGCCTCTCGCAATTCTCCTTGCACAAACAGCGAGAATGAAATATGTTACCGATGTTTGAGCCATATGTCTTAAGAGGAGGCATCCGATGAAAAGGGGAAATTCCATTAAATTTTTGACGATTTTTGCCGCTGCTGTATTGTTTTTTTCTTTGAGTTCGGCATTGCAGGCGCAAGACAAAAATATCTTTAAAGAGAGAAGGCAGAAGCTGGCAGCTCTGGTTGATGGGGGGATCGTCATCATCCAGAGCTCAGAACGGAATCAGAACAACCTGTATGAATTTTTTGTCGAGAATAGCGACAATCACGATTTTATCTATTTTACGGGCTTAGAAACACCAAATGCGACACTGATCCTCTGTCCCGGCTCTGAGGAGTTCCCGGATATCCTCTACATCGACGGCGATCGAGAAAATATCCGCGAAAAGACCGGAGTCGCCCACGTCTTTCCGGTGAAGAATCTTTTTCCCGACCTCTCCAACGCCTGCTCGGATTTTTCACAGTTGCGCTTCACCCAACGAAGATTCAAGCCCCTTCCATCGGAGATATCTCGGATCCTGTACAACAACGGGGGCAAAAAGATCATTTATTTCAATTATCCAAGGTTTGTGAATCTAAATGAACCACCGCCAAAAAGATTGGAGTTCATCAACAGATTCGCATATTTTTCACCCAAATATGAGATCCGCGACGCCTCCAATCTGATCGACCGGTTGAGGATGTACAAGGATGCTTATGAGATCGAACTTCTGCGAAAGGCCACACAGATCAGTGGCGAAGCCATGATCGAATGCATGAGATCAGCCGTCCCTGGCATGACAGAAAAACAGTTGATGGCTGTTTACAATTTTACCTGCCATTTCAAAGGCGCGAAAAGTTTCGGCTTTCCGACAACCGTGAGGTCGGGGCCAAGAGGGTATGCGGAACATTTCCCTCGAGGGACGAAGGCGCTGAATGCTGGAGAGCTCATCACCATCGACGCCGGAGCGGAAGTTGAACACTATACTGCAGATATCCAGAGGACATTCCCTGTGTCGGGGACATTCACGGAAGAACAGAAGAAGGTCTACAACATCCTGAAGAAGGCACAGGAAGCCTGTATTCAACTGGTCAAACCAGGGGTAACGATGAAAGACCTCCAGGATAAAGCTATAGAAGTGCTCGATGTAGAGGGGGGCTATGGGAAGTATTTCCAGTGGGGAACTAGTCATTTTTTAGGGATGGAGGTTCACGACCATGGCAATAACCTTATCCCCTTCAAGCCGGGCATTTTTATCACCGTGGAACCGGGGGTCATTTTGGAAGACTTCAGTGTCGTACTCGAGGACGATGTTCTGTGCACCGAGGATGGCTATGATTGGTTCACCAAATTCATCCCGCGCGAGGTCGAAGACATCGAGCGCATCATGAAAGAAACGGGCATCGGGGAAATTTTTTTCAACACAGCCAAAAAAAGGTGACAGTTTGGGAAACGGTCCTACTGTCATGTAGAAAAGGGGACGGTCACCTTTTAATAGCGCCAGCTGGTGAGGTCTGCGCCAGGAGGAGCGCCCTTCTTGATCCGATCTAAGATCTTCGGGACATACATCTCATTGTATCTCAAGCGTGAGAGGGCATTCGGCCGAGTGTGGTCGCCGTTCCAGCAGTGCTCTGCCCTGTCTCCATAGTCAATTTCCCCTTCGTAATAAGGATCTGTAGTGCTCTCCAGGAATTCTTCGATCAGATAGACAGCGTTGTTCAAGTAATAGTTGTCCATGTCCCCGCAGTAGATATGGATCTTCCCTTTGAGTTTGGTGCCGAGTGTTTTCCAGTCTCGCTGAAGAATAAAACTCAGGTCGTAATGTTCGCGCCAGTATTCAGCCACGTTTTTATCGATCTCTCCGGTTTTTTTGTCCCAGATGGGTTTGGGGTATCCATCCTCCCCCACAGGGCCGTAGACCGCTTGCCAGATATCCCATTGATCGCCGGAGCGGGAATTGGTGCCGAGCACGAGCTCGCGGTGGTTCGTCTCTTCAAGGGTGCAGCTGATATGTCCCAAGTAATTCCGCATTCCGGGTCTGGGCGTTTCTTTGAACGGGCTCTTCAGGAAATAAGCGTTTTCATCCTCGTAGATGTTGACGAGCGTGTAGGCTCGAAAATCGATGGGGTCCGGACAGGCGGCAAAACATCCGTTGTATTCATCCGGATAGAGAACCTGTACACCCAGCGCCTCCCAACCCCCTGTGGAGCCGCCATAGAGAAACCTGGCCCAGCCCTCACCGATGCCTCGGAATTTCTCCTCGATGTAGGGAATCAACTCATAGGTGATGGCATCACCATAAGGCCCCAAATTGGCGGAGTTCACTGCGTAGGAATCATCGTAATAGGGGTTGGCATGCTGGATCTCGATGATGAGCATCCGCGGAGTGTCTGGGGCGATCCAGTACTTGTAGAACGCATGCGCATATTCCTGCTGAGTTTTGTTGTACCCATGCCAATCGAAACGCGGGCTGTAATCCGGCTCAAGGTCCGGGTCCGGAGGTTCTTCACGGAAATCGCCGAATGTGTGTGGAAAATGACCATGAAACACACAGAGCGGGTATCGCGCTTCGGGATGCTCATCAAAACCCTCGGGCAGGAGAACGTGTGCTCCCAAATACATGGGGCGACCCCAGAACTCTGTGAGAAGCTTACTCTGGATCTTCACATGTTTGATATATTTCGTTTCCGGAGGGTCTGGAATGGGCGGGATCTTTTGGTCCAGGCTGATAGCGATCATCTGATCTTTTGATGGGTCGATAAACACCTTTTGGGGTGTGCTGTAGAGGTTGCCCGGGGCGCGATTCCAGTGTTGCCCCTCTCCCCTGTCCATGGGAAGCTTGACCACATGGCCATCTGAGCGGTGGAAGGTCTCATAGATGTGGAGAAGTGCCTGCACCCAATACTCTCCGGCCGGAACGTGAGCAAGGCTTTCCAGGGGATACCCAAATACACCCCCGTCAAAAATGGCGTTATCTCCGGGACTGAGGCCATCCACATCGATCCCGAAAATAATCTGTGTGTCGGGCCCATCGCTGATCTGAAAGCGAGGCTCTCGACTTTCGTCTGTAGAGAGCATCAACAGCATCCGGCCATCCAAGGCCTCTGCGTTCAGACCTTGTGGAAACGAGACTCCAAAGCGGAGTTTACAGACAGGGCCTTCCTGACCCGTCTGGCACGATGAAACACACAAAAAAACCATCAACGTCACCATAACAACGAACACTTTTTTGGAAAAACATGGATTCATTCCTCTCCCTCCTAACACTTCATTTTAAAAATGATTGTCCTTATATCTCTGCCTATTTTCGATCTAAAGTTTTTGCTTTGACATCAACTCGATCTCGATCCCTTAAATCGGCAGATGCCTAATCGCCAAAAGGCTTCTCGATCGATGTGCTCTCCATTCCTCCGAAGTGACGGCCGCCGTCCTCGGTCACGATAAAACAATCCTCGATCCGTACACCAAATTCTCCGTAGATGTAGATCCCGGGCTCATTGCTGAAGGTCATCCCGGGTTTGAGTTTTAGTGTGTTCCCTCTAACCAGGTAGGGATACTCGTGTCCTTCCATGCCGATGCCGTGGCCGACGCGATGGGCGAAATATTTATAATCCGGGCCAAACCCCGCGTCTTCGATGACTTTGCGTGCCGTAAGATCGATGTGTTCGCAAGCGACACCCGGACGGACGGCTTTTAGAGCCTCAACCTGTGCCTTTCTCACAACATCCCAGACTCTTCGCTGTCTATCCGTGGGTTTGCCGAAAACCACTGTTCGCGTCACGTCCGAACGGAATCCCTCCACACTGCACCCGCCATCAACCAGAACGATGTCCCTCTTCTGAAGATTTCTCTCTACTTGCGAGCCATGAGGAAAGGCCGAGTTGGGCCCGAACTGAGGGCCTCCGCCCCCAGATACACCCATCTTTTGGTGGGCCTCCCTGATGAATCCGCCAAGCTCACTGCGGCTCATGCCCTCATGAAGATTCTTGAATCCCTCGCGATAAGCCATCTTCGTGATTTTATTAGCGAGGTCCATGTAGGCTGCTTCTTTTTCAGTTTTGATGCCCCTGCATCCTTCGGTGATAACAGCCCCATCGACAAGCTCCAATCCTGGCGCATCACGCTTCAGGCCTTGTATGACAAAATTCCTGACAGTTGGACCCATGGCAAGTTTCCCCCGGGCTGCATCGATATCTTTCATGATCCCATCGATGAGCTTATAGGGACTTTCATGCTCCTCCCATGCGCGGATCTCCTGGCCTTTGGGAATCCTTTCCTCCGCTCTCTTCCTTTCAAAGGCCGGACAGATCCACACAGGATCGCCCTTCCTGTTCAGTACGGCACCAAAGGTGCGTTCGCTTCTTCCCCACTGGACATTCGTGAAATAGAGGAGGTTGACACTTCCGCTCAGGAAAAGAGCGTCGACCTTGTGTTCGGCCATGAATCTCTTGGCCTTTTCAACGCGCGCTGCATAATCCTCAGGCGTCAACGGCTGGACACCGGCCACCATGTTCTTTAAGCTTTCCTGAGATTTTATCTTTCCCTCTTTGGGCAGGGCCAGCACATCCTTCACAAATCCGAACGCAGCAACAGATAAACCACCAACCTTTAGGATCTCACGACGTGTGAAAGGCATGACTCCTCCTTTGGAATGGCTTTATATCCGAGGACATCATTGCCCCGGAAAACGAATGGCTTTCGCCTTTTTTTCAAAAATCCAAAGAGGAGCCGATCCCGCTTCAGGGCATAGAAGAAATCAATCCAGAGGCCAGAACTGGTTGTCGTACCAGATCCGCTCTCTGATCTCGCTGTCCAGCTTGGCGAGCATCATCATGTGGGTTTTCTCCCAACGGGTGAGCCACCTGTAGAGGTGCTTTTCCCCCTCGGATTCTGCCTCTTCGGCCTGTTTCGAATAGAAGTTGACGGCATTTTTCTCGAGCTCAAGAGCAGCCGAAATGACAGCAGCCTCATAGCCCGCTCCGTTCACTTCCTTGACAACATCATCGGAAATAATGGCCGCTGTGACTGTCGCATCGTCCTGCTCGAGGTCGGCAGCTTCAAGAGTCTGCCCTTTGAGAATTAGGGAATACTGTCTGGTTAAAAGGTCGATGTGTTTTTCCTCTTCTCGGACGAGCATTTTGAAGAGTTCCTTGACGCCCTCGACCTCTGTGGTCGTTGTCACAGATTCATAGAGCGCTTTGCCTTTATGCTCTAGGAGGATCGCTCCTTTGACGATATCGAGTCTTTTATCACTCATTTTATTCTCTCCCGCTTTCAGAAATCCAAAATTTTATTATAATCATTTTTATTCTTCAAAACACCAAAAAAAGGGACAGTCCCCTTTTTCAGGGGTGAAGCGAAAAGGGGACTGTCCCCTTTTTTGCAATGATCTCCAAATCTACCTGTACTTATCCAATTCCGTTTTTTCTCCGATGATCTGCAGCATCTCTTTATAAAGCTCAAGCCGCCAATCTGGAGTGCCAGAGACAGGATTCTCTTTAAAGAGCGGATAGTTCTCCCTCATTCTGTCCGCTGCTGACAGATTGACTGTGGCCAGGACAATCTCCTCCTTCATCTCGCTCGCAGGCCCTGCATAAAACTTCACTTCGTGGGCCTCCTCGGCAGGTCCAAGAACAAAACTGGCTCCAGGAAACTCTGTCCAACGCTCTTTTCCTACAATGTTGGAGCTGGCCATGAACATCATATTCTCGATGGCGCGCGCTTTTATTTGGTTGATGTAATAGGGCTTCCATCCTGTGAAGGGTCCGAGTGCAGTGATGTGGACATAAAGGCGCGCACCCAATGCCGCATAATATCTTGGAAGTTCGGGAAACATATACGTATCGTAACAAATCCCAACCCCTACCAATCCCCAGGGCGTGTTAAAGGCAAACGGTTTCTCTCCTTTTTTGCACCATCTCATCTCGTTACCGAAAGGCATGAGCTTGGCATACGACCCGATGATTCCTTCAGGCCCGATGACCGCTGCAGAGTTGTAAAACAGCTCCGGATCTTCGTGCGATTTTTCCGGCATTCCAAAGATCACATAAACGCCATATTTGCGCGTCAATTCGGCCACAGCATTCGTCGAGGGCCCCGGGATAGTTTCCGCGTTCTCCTTGTGCATTTTATTTCGCGGGCCATTATCATAGCCGGTCAAAGCAAGCTCTGGAAAAAGGATGATATCCGCACCGCGCTTTGCCGAAGCAGTGATATACCCTTCGATCCGCGTAAGGTTCTGTTCCTTGTTTCCCCATTCCGTCTTGAAGTTCACACATGCGATCGTCACCACATCAGCTCTATCAGTGGGGACTTCTGAAACGAGAAATGCACATAAAACAACAAAAAAACCAAGAGCCGTAAATATCCACCGTCTCTTAATGTTCTTTTTAGCCATACGCATAGGATTCCCTCCATTTAAGACCATTATATACCAATTGAACAAGGTCACTATTTACAGATCTCTGTTCACGAGTGATTCGCCTCTAGCGACGATACTCTGCTCAATGAAGACTTTTCATTTGTCCTGCGCCACATGGGATTTGTCATAGCTAACTGGCCATTTACCAACGCTCAATCCGGATGCGAGATAAACCGTTCGAAAAATTCGAAGATCCGATTGAGGCGGTCCATGCGTCGCATCGGATTGCCTGAGCGTGACAGTTCATGTCCTTCATTGGGGTATCGCACATATTCAACAGGCCGATTGAGGATCTTCAGGCTTTTGTACAGAAGTTCGGATTGGATGATTCCGGTCCGGTGGTCTTCATCGGAATGGATGATGAGCAGAGGTGTCTTTATGTTCTCGACAAAGGTCTGGGGAGAATTGGCATCCATAAATTTGCGTGCCTCCTCATCCCATGGATATCCGCCATAATGATTGGGGACCAGTCGCCATGCCCGGCCTTCACCCAAAAACACGGCAAGTTCATAAACACCTCTCTGGGCAACTGCCGCTTTAAACCGGTGATCCTGGGAGACGATCCAGGCGGTCATGTACCCGGCATAACTTCCACCGGTGACCACTTGTTGTCCCGGGTCGACCCAATCCAATTTTGCCGCCTCACTGCAAACAGCCAGGATATCCGATGCCGGCCCTGTTCCCCAGTCGCAGTAGTTGGCCTTCTTGAATTCAAAACCGTAGCCTCCGCTCCCGCGCGGATTACAGTACACAACACCATAACCCCTGCTTGTGAGGAGCTGGAACTCATGCCACATGGTGAATTCTCCCGGCCCCCACATCGCCGAAGGCCCCCCGTGGATCTCGAGCACGAGGGGATACTTTTTCCCCGGCTGACGATTCGCCGGCTCCATTACCCAGTACTGCACCATAGAACCATCAGGACGGGAAAGCCATTTTTCTGCAGGAAAAACAATCCTTTTGTTCTTAATCCAATCCCCATTGAATGAGGTCAGCTGTCTGGCATTTTTTCCATTCGCATCAGCCAAATAGAGCTCAATCGGATTCCTCACCTCAGTCAAGGCATAGACAAGCCTGTTTTCCTCCAGATCATAATCCTGAACACCTCTGGCACCTCCGATCAATTTCTCCACGATCTTATCTTTGATCGAGATCCTGAATAAAGGAAAAGCACCCTGATCCGGTGCACTAAAATAGACGGACTTCCCATCCGAAGACCACAGATATCCACTGACGCTCTTGTCGAAATCAAACGTCAATGGCTGGGGATCACCGCCATTCGTTTCGACAGTCGCTAATTGACGCATACTATAACCGGGTTCTCGCTCATCCTGAGCCATAAAAAGGATCGTCCGACCATCCGGTGAATACCCCGGCGCCATCACTCTGTAGTTTTCCCAGTCCAGAAAAAGCCTTGGATCAGTCCCATCAGAATTCATGATCCAGAGATCACTATCCTGATTCCGGTCAGGATGATCTTCGTATTTGACAGACGAACATACGATCTGTGATCCATCCGGAGACCAATCAGGCCCCTGGAAATTTTGGAATCCGTGTGTGATCGGCAACGCTTTTGCGTCAGCTTTCGCATCGACCACAAAAAGATGAGAATAAGAGATTTGAGTCTGTAACGAACGCTCTGCCTGAAGGTTGAGACGGTTGAAGACTCGCGGGTCGTTTTTGCTGGCATTCTTGGCCAACCAGGCCCGTATCTCCTCTAATGTTCCGTCGGGATTGGCCACAACGCTCTCGTTAATTTCACTTTCTTCCACATTCTTTTGTTCTCTATTGTTTTCTTTCTCATCTCCTTTCTGTTCCAGTTTTTCTTTCTTCTGCTTTTCTATCTTTTTCCAGTTGGGTGCATCCTCAAAATCCCGTCCGGGACGTTCATAATTCCAGGTCGGCTCTCCATCGATCGCCCATTCCGGAATCGTCGAAGAGAACAAAATCTTCTGCCCATCCGGTGACCAATGAGGATTCGAAGCGCCAAATTCCGCATCCGTTACGCGGAAGGCTTCCCCTCCTCTGAGGGGTAACACCCAGATCTGCGGCTTTTTGTCGTGCTGCCGAACGAAAGCTAAACGAGATCCATCCGGAGACCAAGCGGGCGAACCATCATTTCGATCGCCGAATGTTAACTGAATAGGAACGCATGCCCCTTTAAGATCGATCATCCACAAGTGCTCATAATATCTGTATTCGTCACTACCATTTTTGTCTTCCTTTCCCATGGAAATCAGCACGAACACCACTCTGCTTTCATCAGAGGATACGTCAATCTGATTCATGGCCTTGAGTTTAAGTAGATCGGTCGTCAGGATCGGTTCAGTCCCATCCTGTGCAAAAAGAATCGCGGCGCAGAAAACCAGCACAACGAAAATAACTGGAAAGGATTTGCTCTTCAGAGGCATGGAGATCTCCTTTTTTGCAAAGTAGAACCATTATAAAAAAAGGAAGCTCGATTGTTAATCGTTAAATTATTATAACGATGTAGCGTCCGTTCCGGGAGCTAAATGTGGAATTGATATTCAGACATATATCTAGGATAGGTATGTAGGATCCCAGAATGGACAGGGGCACAAATGCACTATTGATTTGTAGGGCCCGTTCCCCGAATGGGCCGTTTTCAAGTCACAGAACACTTGAATCACAGAGTCACTCACTTGAGATATAAGTGGGGAGATGAGTTGTATGGAGCGTTATTGATCAAGGAGATGGGCATTGAGGGCTAACACACCATTGGGAGGCACATCCACAAATTCCAACCCAGCCTCAAACACTTCATCACTGGGCATGACTCTCACCCATCTCACCTTTCCAACTAAGGTGATCGCTTCGTAGTGTCCCGCTAATAAAAGCTCCAGAGTGACTTTGGAATCCACAGGAAGAAAGGTATCACCTGAGATCATAGTGCCGTTCAAAGAGATATTTCGGGTGAGGCAGTGCGTAATCTTTCTGAATTTTTGGGGTTCCTCCTCTATCAAGACACTGAAGGTAACCTGATTTTCTTCCTCTACTCTTAGGTCTCTTCGCCTATCTAATGTCATTAATTTCTATTTTCCATATTCCGGACAGTTTTTGCAACTAAAAAAAGGGGACTGTCACTTTTTTCCAGGGACCGTTTCTCAAACGGTCTGCTAGATTTTCTCGGCTCGTTCGGGAATTGGACTCTATAGCCAAACTCAGGTTATTCGATTCTGCTTATTGAAAAAATTTTAATCTTGGGGTTGAGCATCTGGCCGTCTGCGGGTTGTTTGTGGATTTTACGCACAACATCCATGCCCTCGATCACTTTCCCGAACGCTGCAAATCCCTGCCCATCAGGATTCCTTTTGCCGCCAAAATCTAGCTCGGGCTGATCATTGATGCAGATAAAAATCTCAGAGGATGCGGAGCCCGGCTCATCTCTCGCCATGGAAATCACACCGTCTTTGTGTTTGATGCCCGTTTTTGCCGTCGTTTCATGCTCGATGGGAGGGAACCTCCTTTCACTCTCGCCAAATCCCAATCCTCCTTGGATAACCTCGATCTTGACATCTTTGTTGGGTTGATTGTTCATGGTCACAACCCTATAAAAAGAAGCGCCGTCGAACAGATTGTTATCAACATACTTCAGGAAGTTTGCTGCAGTGATGGGTGCGTCACTCACATAAATTTCAACGAGGATATCGCCCAGTTCTGTATTGATCAATACCGTTGGATTTTCATTCGCAAATCCGAAAAGAGGAATTAAAAATATCGCCGAAAAGATTAATGCCCTCAATAGAAGTTTCATGTGTCCCTCAAGTTTGCAAATATTTAGTCTTACTCAAATTCATCCGATTCTAGGATATTTATTCAAGAACAGAAATTCAATAATTCATTACAAGCTGACAAAAACGGACCTGGCGCCTTTCCTCGTTATTATTGTTTAGTCGTTATTATTGTTTAGTCGCCTCCCACACACCCTTCAGGCTCATATCCGGGACTTCAAGTGTTCCGTTCATGGCACCCCCATCTACCTTTATCTGAAGATAAGAGTCAAATCCTGGCCGCCCGGACCTATGGCAACAACAGAAAAATTGAACGTCCCCTCACCCAGATTGATTTCACTGATTGGAGCCTCGATCATAGTTTCATACTGGTCAGACATGTGACCCATAAGTTTCCCATCCTTCAGGTCCAGCACCAGCGTAAGTTCATTGGAATCTCCCATCCCCTCTAGAGTGGCCAGTCCCCACCAGGTCTGCGGGTTTCTGTGCCATCATATTAAAAGATACACACAATCCCAGTGTTACGGTTAGAGCTGATCTTGTTCTGATTTTCATGATGTCCTCCTTTCTTAAACTCTCTGATCCTGCCGATTTAATCAGAGTCCTACGCGGAATCCTGGAAGCTTAACAGGACCTTTCTTTCATACGCCTCCCTCTAGAAGATTGCTGACCCGGGGATAGCTGAGATTAATGATGCTAGGGAGAGGTTAGTGGCTATGACTTCGAATCCAATAGTCCTCAGAAGATTGTTTCCTAAGGGCTATCTATCGTCGTCAGCTAAGGGCTTTATCGATTTGCACTATCAAAGGCGAATGAAGTAGTAATAACATCGACTTATTAATTTTTTTAGAATCTAATAGAAGGTTGTCCCCTTTTTTTCCTATTCGGGAACGGGCCCTACAATCAAAACCCAGGTATGCGAACACATTTGTCATTTGACAGATACTCGAGCGTTTTATAGTCTAATTAGACCACGAAAGAGATGGAGGATGCGGAATGAAGTCTCACAACATATTAAGTTGGACAATGACTGTTATTCTGTTGACGAGCATTGCAGGTTACGGACATACCATGCCTAAAGATAAAGATCCCATCAAAATCGCACTTGTTCTTCAGCCTATTTCAGGAAGCCGCAGTGGTCCTGAGATGTCTCAGGGACCGCAGCTCATGTATGAGGGGCTCAAAAAAATGATGGCTGACATGAGAATCGAAGAAGCTGTCAAAGAAATCGTGAAGCTGACACCCGAAGAGGAAAAGGATTACGGGGCCTGGCACAGAGTGGGAATGGCCAACGGACACCTCAACGAAACCGTAGCTCGTCAGAGCAAAAAAGGCATGTTCCCCCTGGGCCTTCTGTCCAACTGCAACAGTCTGATAGGAATGCTGGCCGGGATGCAGCATTCGGGTTCGACCAGACGCCCTCTTTCGGTCGGGCTCATCTGGCTGGATGCTCACGCCGACTTCAACACACCGGAGACCACGCTGAGCGGGATGCTCGGTGGTATGCCGGTCGCCGTGGCTGCAGGCAAGTGCCTCTACAGACTGCGCCTCAAAGGCGGGCTGGAGCCTGCCATTCCTGAAAAGAACATCATCATGATGTGTGTCCGGGATATGGATCCTTTGGAAGAGGAACTGGTGCTCAACTCACACATCACCCTGATATCGACGGAGGAAATGGTCAAACTGAACCGGCGCATGAAAGTGGAATTCGAAAGCCTTTGTGACCGCGTCGATGTTGTCTACATCCATATCGACCTCGATGTGCTCGATGCTCCTGATATCCCTGGTCACACTTTTCAGGTACCGGATGGACCGAATCCGGCTCAATTGGGTAAGGCTCTCAAATACATGATGGAAAATCCAAAGGTGGGTGCACTGGGAGTCGCATCGTTCCCTATACAGGAAGAGGTCCGCGACAAGAGCTTAGGATCAACCCTAGAGGTTATCAAAGGTGGGCTCTTAGGGCTTCAAGCCCGATAAATGCTCCTATCCTGGCACGATAAAACCGGTCTATTCTTTGGCCTAGAACCTTGGCCTTGTAAAGCCTAAATTATCCAGGATCACGACTCCTTTGGGCATCAAATCAAAGACAAAGCGGATTTCTTTAAGACGAGATGGATCAAAATCCGGATTCTCTTTGGCGAACGCCGTGAGCGGAAGCTCAAAGGTCTGAATGGTCGCCTCATAGTCCTTACCCCAGATGGTTCCTTCGCTTTTCAGCTTGCTGAATTTCGTCCGCATTATCGGGGGGACGGCCATAAAACGCTCCAAGGGAAGTTTCACAGAGGTTCCATCGATACCAACCAGCTCGATACTGAGCCTGACGGGTTCCCGATCCTTGTCCTCTTTAGCTTTATCCGATCCCTTCCCTTTTTTTGCTTTGTCTTCGGATCCCTTTTTTGGCATTTCCTCACCGTCGTCCAGTATCTTTTCTTGCTTCTCTCCTGCGTTGCCTTTCTTTTTATCCTTTTCCTCATCCTCAGGTTCGGGTGGTTTTTCATCTGCTTCGGCCATAGTGAACACCAATAGGGTGTCATCTGCGATGGGATTTTCAGACCTAAAGTTCTGTGGTAATAGAATGGAATACACTCCAACCTTTTCCGATAACTCCTCTGCCTCGGGTTCCCCCCACCCCACCACAGCAGCGTTGTTCTGTTTTGTCCCCCATCGGCGAAATTCCAGGTCCTCTTCACGCCACACCGTCAAGTTCTCGCCGGAAATGCGTCCACCCTGTATCGTCGTCGTGGTCACATCCACATCCTCATCAAAATCGCTAACAGTTATAAAATTAGAATCTTCCAGCCGGTTGATGTAAATATCTTCGGGAAGCCAATCCCGTGCATACCGATAATCTCTAAAAATGGGGAGGTATTCGTTTTCCCCGTGAAGGGCATACTCCAAAAAGGCAGAAATGTAGACCTTGCTGATCTTCCGCTGTTCGTCTCCGCGGAGAAGGGTCTTGCGGTTAAGGATCAGGCCCATGGGTAAACCCCAATCGTTGTCTCCCCACACGGTGTTGAACTGGCCGTGGTTGGACCTGTATGAGTAAAGTGTCGATTTGATCCAATAATTGCCATCCGTAAATTTCACACGATTGTACTGGCGTTCTCCCATAAAAACGGAGACATCAGAATCATGCGCTCCTTGGAATACCAAGTAATTCACATTCTCGAGAGGCGTAGGTTTTCCCGCAGGTTTGTACTGCCCGTCACTGGGCGCGATCGATATTATGGCCTTGATGTCAAAATCAAAATCGAATGCCACAGTCGCATCATCTGGATAATGGGAGAGGCGGTTGAAAGAGCCTGCAATCGCTGCCGCTTCTCCGCCACGGGAGTGGCCGATCAGCCCGATGTTGTCCATATCGACCTTATTGTAGAACAGATTATCCTCAGCCTGATTCCACTCTCTCCAGACTTTGAGATGCTCAAGGAGCATCCATCCCCGTCCATCATTTTCCCCGTTCAAGCCGGCCATAAACGTGCCGTTGAAGAAATTCTCATCTACGGAAACAAAAATAAAACCGCGGCTGGCCATAAGTTCGCCCAAATAGGAGTATCCAGGGTCCGAGAACTCTTGCATCTTGTGATTGCCATGGACGATGAGAACAAGGGGGAAAGGCCCCTCTCCCTCTGGATACCAAACGCGGCCGTTCACCGGAAATTCTTCGAAACCGAAACCCCAGTACCACTCCCGGAGCTTCATTCTCCACCCTTTATTCCCTTTGACAAAAGGAGTCGCATCAACCGTCTCGGTTTTGAGTGTCACCTCTTCATTGAACTCACGCCGTCTCTTATCTGTGCCGCTTCCGTATGTCAAGGTTAAGATCTCATGAGACCCGGGCAGGCCGGGATTGGCAATGCCAAGCGGTTTTACAGCCACAGGTGTCTCTTTGAGCACCACAAGGTGGTTCTCGCTTCCTTTATCCACCATCCAAACGACTAATAGGATGTTTAGGGCTAAAGGAATCCCAACGGCCATACCCACAAAAACTTTTTTTTGCCAAGTCGCGAATTTGAACTCTTTATCGAAAAGTGCGGCAATCCCTCCCCCCAGGAATGCCTGTGCCAATCCCAAAACAAGACCCAAGAGCAAAGCAAATTGAGTGGGAAAACCCAACTGCATCAGAACACAGATGAAAACAAGGAGAGCAATCAGTCCTATCGGACCGATAAATCGGGGAAATATTGAAAGCAATTTCAAAAGAATGGCTACAGCTAACCAGATCAAGCCGGCTATGATCAGAAGGATGACAACTCCTCCAAGGATGTCTAAAATACCGGGAAATCCGGGCGTGATAAAGATACCGAAGCCTACGGCTAGAATAACAACAGCAACGATGATACCGATGGCAGCGCCCTTCCGGACCTGAGCCCTTGGTTGCATCTTGTCCCAGAGCCTCGATAGCCATCGTCTAAACTTCCGCCAGAGGTTCGGTATTTTTTTATTCGGGCTGTATTGTTGCGTATTCGGATTGGATTCGACCATAGATCAACCCTCCAGTGTTTTAAGCAATCTTTTCAGGCACAAGAAAAAAGAGCTATCTTTAGAGTATGCTCGTCTAAACTTCGATGCGGAAATGGGGTTCGGCAATCCCGTCTATGCCCACCCGCCAAGGACTCCAGACAAGAGATAAAGGCGACACAAAAATGTCACTCTTCCTCGGACGGACCACGATCTTTTCCAATGCCAGGTCTTCTGGAGAAAAAGCGTCTTTTGTTTTATCCATTTCTTCCTTAAACTCTTCTTCCATCTGATAGAGTTTCTCCTGGACGATTTTCATCTCCTGCATAGCTCTGTCTATATCTTCCTTCTCCCTCGCCGCGCGCCCCACTCCACGAAACGTGGTTGTTGCCCGTCCGACATTTCCCGTGCTCGTGACTTTCCGACCAAAAACAGCGCCGAGGAGAGTTGCTCCCATAGAAATGGCGGTTTGTACTTTCTGTTGGCCGTACTGGGATTTCTCCACGGCCACGCGCGATTCTGCTCTGCGCAGCCTGTCCTGCAATCTTGCCAGTTTGGGTGCATAACGTTGGCGCAGCTTTTCCATTCCCAGGTCACGCTTCTCACGGGCGAGATGCGTGAGCCGCGCTCTGAAATCACCTTCGCTCTCTCCTGGAAGAGATGTTTCCTTAAGGTCGGGAGATTTCCACAACTTCATCACTCTGTTCTGATAAAGATATCTCCCCAGGGAGGTCTTCCATGCAGTGTAGCTAGCCGGGAGGGCTGCCGCATTGGGGAGTTGTGAAAACTGGCTTTGCGGCAAACCTTCTTTCTGAAGACTGATTTCCGCTTCATAAACCGTAGCTTCCTCCCAGGGGATCGCTTTGACATCTTGCACCAGAGGAGCCAAGAGAGACACCGTCTCCCACTTGTCGACGCTATCTATCCTGCTCACAAAATGGAGACGACTGGTTCCGGCAACCATGGGGCGGTAGACAAGTCTCTCGTCCGCACTCAGAGGACCTTTTCCCGGAAGAAAATATTCCTGGATGCCGGGAGGAAGAACCGCTCGTTCCGCTCCCAAGATCTTTTGTGACACTTGAGATTGTGCGGGTTGAAAGGACTGCACAGGGGCTTCTTTCGCCACTTCAGGGATCTCCTCTTTTTTACGAGGAGCCATCAGTGTTTGAATCTGGTCTCTCGTTAGGGGGCCTCTGAGATATGAAAGCGCCCAGCGGGTTTGGAAAAGAACGGGCTCATCCTCATGAACATTGTGCATCAGGAAGACCCTATGGCCGAGCGCAGACAGAGTTTTGTCTATTTTAACTCTATTGAATTCCATTCCTGCTGTGGCCGACGCTCCTTCCAATCCTTCCAAAACTCTGTCTTTGTCTCGCTCTGTCTGTAAGCGCCCGATGAACCAGGTCCCGGCATTGGCGAGACCTTTATAGTCCAGGTCGACAGGGTTTTGGGTGGCCAAAACAACGCCGAGTCCATAGGCCCGCGCCTGCTTTAACAGAGTCAGCATCGGGACCTTTGAAGGGGGATTGGCTGTGGGCGGGAAATAACCGAATATCTCGTCCATATAGAGGAGTTCCCGCAGAGAGGATGTTCCCGGCTGTGCCCTCATCCAGGCAATGAGTTCATTGAGTAGGATCGTGACAAAGAACATCCGCTCCCTATCCGAGAGATGGGCGATCGAAAGGATGGATATCTTAGGCTTTCCCGTCGGGGTGTAAAGCAAACGACCGATTTCCAGTGGTTCACCCTCCATCCACACGGCAAAACCTGGAGAGGCCAACAGATTGTTGAGCTGCATAGCAAGCTCGAACCGGTCTCGAGAAGGGAAAAAAGATTCCAGGTCGAAGACCCCGATCTTGGCGAAGGGAGGAGACTGGATCTCCTGGATCAACTCTGCGATGTTCAAGCTAGTTCCCGATGTCCAGGCCTTGTGCAGAATGTTGGAAATGAGGATGTGTTCCCGGCTCCGGATGGGGTCCGCAGCTATCCCCAAAAGAGCCAACAGCCCAGAAACGGCCGTCATGATCCGGTCTCGAAAGGCATCATCGTCTGCCTTGAGAGCGGCGGACGGAGCCTCCAAGGACCGGAGAATAGAGAGAGGAATGCCGGCATTACTCCCCGGCGTATAGATGGCCACATCTACAGAATTCTGGAATTTGGCGATGCGGGATTTATCCTGCCCCCATTGGGTCAGCCCTTTTTCCCATGTCTCGGCCATCTTTGCGGCATAAGCGTCCATCTCAAATCCTTTCCGAGCGGCTTCGTCAGCGTCAATCCACGGCCGAAAATCGGAAGCTCGGAGTTCAGGAAAGGTGAGGAGCATATTTCCCAGATCCCCTTTAGGATCAATGGCCAAGGAAGGGATCCCATCGATCGCGGCCTCTTCGAGAAGGGAAATACAGAGCCCGGTCTTTCCGCTTCCCGTCATGCCGACGCACATGCCATGGGTCGTCAGGTCCTTGGAATCGTAAAGGAGAAGGTCCTCCTTGGTTTTTCCCCGTTCCAAATCAAATATGCGGCCCAAATAAAAAGCACCCAGCTTTTCAAAATCCTGCATCTATCTCACCCTCCATTTCATTTTTTTTGATATTTTTTTCCTATGCTACACCATTTAATCTATTGCGTAAACATGTCATCCTTACATCCTTTTTCCTTATATCGCGGAAACGGAAATGAAAAGCTCAATGAAACATTCCGATAGGAGCTCCCGGGGGAGGGCTTAGAGGCTCAATAAACATAAAGCTATTGGGGTCTTTCCGAAACCGCTCGATCTCGGACAGGGCAAAGAAATAGTGGGCCTTTTGATCGTCATCTCCGGTCAAGTTCGCCTTTTGGGAGAGAATGCTCTGCAGCTCGGCAAGCTTAAGGAAAGCCACAGCATGAGCCTGGGCTGGGGCTCTATCGTCAACCGCTAAGCGCATCAGGGCGTAAAGGAAGACAAAGTCCACGACTCTCTGGAGCTCTGCCTGTGTTCCAGATTTCAGGACAGACATCCAAGTCGCTGCTATTATTTTGCCCAACACTTCAGACAGTCCCGGATAATCCTTATTTCGAGAGTGATAATCGATGAGCCTTGAAACTCTCTCCGGGTGCAAGATCAGGCCGATCGTGTGGCTGGCCACTGCCTCTGCAGCACCTAAAGGATCGAATGTATCTCCTGAATAGCCGCGGAAGAGTTCCCGGGTCTTCCGGAATCCCGGAGGGCGAGGAGGAATAAGATTCAGAATCGCTTCATTTATTTCCAAGTTTTGAGGCTCAATAGTTCGGAGCAATACTGCAAGTGCGCGGCGCTGTTCCTCTCCAGGCACTATTTCCGGATCTTTCTGAACATCTCCGCGAAGCCTGTGGTTGTAGTAAAGCCCTCCGAGTACACTGGAGGCGGCCTCGATCTGGTATCTGTGGAACATGTACACGGGCACAAGCACGTCTTCCATAGTTGCTGTGGGAGAGCCCATGGGAATACGCCTCTCCGAAAAAGTATCGAGGGCAATGGCCCTGACTTTCATCACCCGCACGAGTTCATCGATCGGATTTTTTCCGTTATCCCAAGTATTGGCCAAAGGATGAGCACTGGAAGGCCCTGCGTCTTGTCCGGCTAAGAAGTACAATCCTCGCGAAAACGCTCCGTCGAGTATAGCTTTGAGCTCCTTTTCCTCGTCTACGCCACCAGGAAAATGTTGGTAACCGAAGGCAATGGAGACTTTGTCCCATTCGCCCACACCCACATCATAAGCATCCGATAGATCGAGTGCGTTGTTCTCTCCGATTTGAATCAGAGGATAGGGATAATCCATGACCGAAGCTCTGTCATTGACACTCGATGCGTAGTTATGGCCCAATCCTAATGTGTGCCCCACTTCATGGCAAGAGAGCTGCCTGATCCGTGCCAGCCCCATCTCCAGCATCTCCGCAGAGTTATCCTTCCCTTCCTGGTAATCGCCCACTAAACCCTGAGCGATGAGAAAATCCTGACGGATCCTCAACGACCCCAGCGCCACATGGCCCTTGATGATCTCACCGGTTCGGGGATCTGTGACGGATGCCCCGTAGGACCATCCCCGTGTCGCTCTGTGTATCCAGTTGATCATGTTGTACCGGATATCCATCGGATCGGCTCCATCAGGGAGAATTTTGGCTTGGAACGCATTGCGATAGCCGATATCTTCAAAAGCCTCATTCCACCAGCTGGCGCCTTCGAGCAAGGCAGAACGGATCGGCTCGGGCGTTCCCGGGTCGACATAGTAGACAATAGGCTCGACAGGATTACTGATCTTTGCAGTGGGGTCTTTTTTGTGAAGCCTGTGGCGGACGATATACCTTTTGGTGATCGGTTCAGTCACAGGGGCGGCAAAATCCATGTAAGAGAGGCTGGAAAAATTGGACCTGGGATCATAAATGCGGGGCTTGTAGTTGTCATCGGGAAGCTGGATGAATGAGTGGTGCTGCCTGAGCGTAACGGCTCCAGGGTCAGGGGCAACCTCTCTAACAAATATTCCCGGACTGTCTGAAATGAATGTCAACATGGCCTCGACTTCGGTGTTGAGAGGAAAATTCTTCGTATTCGGCAGAAAGATCGCCGAGCGCGAAGCATCATACCTGAAAGTGCCCTGATTTCCTCTTTTTAAGGAGCCTATGGCATTGTGGGCATCCCGCATGAAAAACTCGGTGGCATCCACAAGCACACGGCCCTTCTCTTCGGCTTTGACCTCAAATCCCCAGAGGGTCGATTGCGCAAAAGCATCCTTGACGGCAACGATCTCAGCAGGATTATCCGATGAGGCCCGGAAAGAATAGTTGGGCTGTAAAAGAAGAACCTTGGGCCCCACACGAAAAAACTTCACGATTCGTGTTTCTCCCAGCTGATTCCGGTCGAGCCCCACATCATTAGAGCCCAATCCTGCGGGAAGAGAGTTCACATACAGAAACTCGGTGTCGAACTTATCGATCTCAAGCCAAATTTTCCCCGCTTCGCCATCCCAATAAAACGGGAAATATCCAGGATAGGCTTTCATTCCCGCTGTTTTTTCCTGTATTGTCGGGACTGAGCCAAAAAGTAAGTTAAAAGCTACGACCAAACCAAATAACACAACCAAAAATCTTTTCATGTTGATCCTCCTGCGGATAAAATTCGGATTCATGATGTCAATATTTTAAATCCTTGATGAATGACGTCCGCGTGTCTCGATAGGTGATTGCGAATACGAACAACGAGACTTCAATTATTTATCCGTCCGATAAAGAAACAGATCCTACATCCTCATCGGTCAGCTCGGGGAGCTGACCCTATGCCGTTATCTCGTTATGAGGGAGAATCTGGGTCTATTTGATAAGATACAACTTGATCTGGTGGCCGTCGATGAACGCGCAGCCATCCTCAGTGTAGACGCCGGATTCCTCAAAGCCGATCCGGACATCCTGGTTATCCCATTCAGGAATGCTGGATGTCGAGCTGTATTCGATCGCATAACATGTGTTGGGATACAACGGATACTCCCCTTGCAATTCAATGCCCTCAGGAGCGTTCCCCAGCGGCCTGGCGTCCATCGGAGGCCCGGCTGCATGGCCGTGGATTCCCAAGGGATGAGAATAGATCAAAGGCCTCAGGCCGTCTGCCTCTCCTTTTTCCATGGCCGACCCCACGATCGCGTTTCCGGAACGGCCTGTCTGGAATTCTCCTCTGAATATATCGCCCAAATGATTTGTCCTTCGCAAGGCCTCTTTGATACCTTCGGGAGCATCCTCTTCGCCGATATGGCAGACATAGGCCTGCCACTGCATGTCCGTACACAAGCCCAGATAGACGATTCCCACATCGCAATGAAGGAGGTCTCCTCTATGGATGATTTTTGGATCGTCTTTGTATTTTTCTTCAAGTTTGTTGTGCCTCTGTATGGAAATGGACGGCTGGAACCATGTGCGCAGTCCCAAGTCGACGATCTTCTGCCGGATCCACCAGACGACATCGTCCGTGGTCGTTATCCCGGGTGTGATCACTTTATTTGAGTAAAACTCTGCGATTATGTCATGGGCGATCCCAGCAACATGTCTGTAAATACTGAGCTCCTGGGGGCTTCGGGTTTCGAGCCAGCCGATACAGAGATTCTCAGCAGAGACAAACCGGGACGACAATTCCGGGCCCAGTGCTTTTTCCAGTTTCTCCTTCAGGCTGGCTGTCAAGCCATCCCCGAAGGCCCACTTGTGAGAGATGTTGATCCCGATTTTTTTGGGATTTTGAGTTTTAATAAACTCAGCCAGGCTCTCGAATTGTTTTTTCGTTTTGTCAATCCAGGTGGGTTTGTAGTAGTCCCCAATACCATAATACCCTCCCGAGAGTTTCTCGACGCCCTGTTCTTCACCTCTATCGTGAAAGATGAGGATGGATGTGCGGCGTGCATACATGTGCGGCTCGGGCACCATACTCATGTACACAGGATCTTCGTTGTATTCCCTGTTGATAATAAGCCACATGTCGATGCCTTCCCGTCTCATAACCATGGGGATGATGTTTTCCAGCCGCCACTTCAGAATTTCGTTCATCACCCTCGCTCGTTCTCTCAATGACAAGATGTTGTGACCGTCGCCGACATCAGCAACACCATAGTCCTGCGAAAACACAGCACCTGTCATTAGAACAAAAACCATAAAACCAAAAATCCAACCATATTTCTTGGGGATCATCCTCTCCACCTCCTCATAAATTCTCTTGCTCGCCGGTTGTGCGATCTCTTCGGCGAATTCTGAACGGACCGTTCGGGGAATCATATCTCCATCGTTCAGCTCGGGGAGCTGATCCTACATTTTTTTGTGGGATCCATCTCCCAAATGGACTGCCGGGGGAATTGTCCCTGCATTTTTTGTAATGCGAGGAATATTGCAGCATTGCGATGTTCCTCGATTACTTGTATCGCCAGAGTGTTGTATCCTCGCCCGCAGGTGCGTTCTTGGAGATGTGATCGGCCATAAGGGCCAGGAGCTCAGATCCTCTGGGCCCCCAACAATGGGGTTGTCGATCGCCATATTGGACGACTCCGGCATAATAGGGATCCATTGTGTTTTCAAGAAATTCCTCGAGCAGCACCACTGCATCGTTGAGATAGAAGCTGTCCATACTTCCGGTGTAGACATGGAGCTTTCCCTTCAGTTTCGGGCCCAACCAGGTCCAGTTTTTTTCAAGAAAATGCCGGAGGTCGTAGTTTGCCCTCCAGTACTCCGCAACAGAGCGGTCGATTTCGCCGGTCATTTTATCCCAGAGCCTCTTGGGATAGCCGTCTTCACCGACTGGACCATACACAGCCTCCCAAATATCCCACTGTCCTCCGCTACGGCTTTTGTCGCCTATGGCGAGCTCATAATAATTTTCATCTTTCATCGTGAAGCGGACATTCCCGTCCGTTGTCCGGCAGCCCGGGCGCTCTACCCTCATCCAGTCGTACTCTCTGAAATAGGCATTAGTATCCTCATAGATGTTCACGATCTGGTGGTAACGGAAATCCACAGAGTCCGGGCAGAGGGACCACGTGCCACCGAAAAAGTCCGGGTGGAAGACCTGGAGAGCGAGCGACTCCCATCCGCCCGTCGAGCCACCGGAGAGGACCCGGGCATAAGGTTTCCTCAGGATGCGGAAATGCTCTTCCACAGAGGGGATGAGTTCTTGTATGATGGCATCCCCGTAGGGACCGCAATTTTCCGAGTTGACCGCATAGGAATCATCATAATAGGGGCAGGGATGCTGAAAGGTCACCAGGATCATTCGGGGACATTCTTCCGATATCCAGTGTTGGTAAAATTCATATCCACTCCTTGACCACCAATCCTCCTGTTTTGGATTCTCGGTGGTAAATTCGTTCGGTGCGCGCAGAGAAAAATGACCTTGTATATAGTTCACAGGATAATACACATCCGGATGTTCTTCATATCCTTTCGGCAAAAGGATCGTCGCCCCCAAGTAGATGGGCTGACCCCAAAATTCCGTAAGAATCCTGCTCCGGAATTTGATACGCTTGACCCACTGTGTGTCCTGGGGAATTTCTACGGGAGGAACGACATGGGAACAGTTCAGCCGGAAGGTCTCTGCTCGAGAAGGGTCGAATTTGATCTTTTGCACCTCGCTGTAGAGATTTCCTGGAGAACGATTCCACTGCTGCCCTTCCCACTGATCGTTGTGTAGCCAGATCGTGTGCCCATCCCAGCGTTTGAATTCCGAATAGATGTTGATGAAACCCTGAACAAAATAATCACCCTTGGGGATTTCACTGACGCTCGTGACAGGATACCCGATAACTTCGCCATCGATTCTGACATCGTTTCCTGGCTCTAGTGCCTCGATGTTTTTACCGAAGAATGGTACTCCGGTGTAACTCACCTGGAGCCGTGGTTCTCTTTCATTTTCCCTTGAAAAAATGACATAGGCCCGGCCTGTGATGGCTTCGGGATGAGCCTCCGAAGGAAAGGAGATCGTGAATTGAGATCTTGTCGTCGCGCTCTCCGATGTTTTTTCTTCGGATGTTGTACAGCTCGTCCAGATCACGATCACCCACACGGCAAGTCCACACAATACAAAGGCTTTTTTGCCGTTCATTCCATTCTCCATTTTGTCCTGTGAACAGTTTGATCTTTCATTCTGTCCTGCTTCTCTGAATCGTTTATCTCATATTCACTTGTAATGCCACTGGGCTGGGTTTTGGTCCGCTGGCGCATTTTTTGTGATGTGCTCATCGAACAACAGGAAAATCTCAGCTCCCCGCGGCATCCAGCAATGTCCCTCTCCATCACCGTAGACAATGACGCCGTTATAATAGGGATCTTTGGTACTCTCAAGAAATTCTTCGAGAAGGACAACGCCTAAGTTGAGATAGGCATTGTCCATGTCTCCGGTAAAGAGATGAATTTTTTCGACAAGCTTGGGCCCTAAATGTTCCCAGCTCTCACGGAGATAATAGCTGAGGTCGTACTTTTTCCACTGTTCAGCCACCTCACGGTCGATTTCTCCGGTTTCCCAATCCCACATGGGTTTTGGATAACCGTCCTCGCCGATGGGTGTGTACAGGGCCTCCCAGATGGACCACTGAAGCCCGGACCTGTTTTTGTCGCCGATCACACGCTCATAAGAACACCGGTCTTTCATCGTGAACATCACATCTCCATCGGTGGAACGGGTCTCAGGGATTCCGACTCTCATCCATTCGTACACTCTGTAATACATGTTTTTATCCTCATAGATGTTTTGCAGCTGGAACCGGCGGAAATCTACGGGATCTGGGCAACCCGTCCAGGTTCCCCCAAAAAAGTCCGGGTGAAAAACTTGCAGGGCCAGCGACTCCCATCCGCCTGTTGAGCCTCCGGAGAGGACCCGGGCATAGGGTTTTCGGATAATCCGGAAATGCTCCTCGACATAAGGGATAAGCTCTTGCATGATCGCATCACCGTAAGGACCTACATTCGGTGAATTGACCGCGTAAGAGTCGTCATAATAGGGACAGGGGTGCTGGAAGGTCACGGCTAACATCCGCGGGCATTCCTCCGATATCCAGTATTCGTAAAACTCATAGCCTCTCCGGCCACGAGGTTCCCTTTCGCCCGGATCATCCGTCCGGAATCCATAAGGCGCCCCTAATGAAAAATGGCCCTGAGCATAATTGACAGGATAATAAACATCCGGATGTTCTTCGTAACCTTTGGGGAGAAGAATTGTCGCACCCAAATAAATCGGCTGTCCCCAGAATTCTGTGAGGATCTTGCTCTGGAATTTGACACGTTTAACCCATTGTGTATCAGGAGGGATTGCGATCGGAGGGTTGACATTTGTGCAGCTTACAGGAATCGTTTGATCTTTGGAGGGATCAATAAAGACCTCCCTCACATCGCTGTAGAGGTTGCCGGGAGAGCGATTCCATTGCTGCCCTTCCCACTGGTCGTTGTGAAGCCAGAGGGTGTGTCCATCGGAGCGCTTAAATTCTGTGTAAACATTCAAAAAACCTTGGACAAAATATTTCCCCGGGGGGATGTCATTGATACTCTTGAGCGGATAACCGTAGACATCTCCATCGACGATCGCTCCCTTTCCGGGCAGAAGTCCATCGACATCCTTCCCCCAGATAGGGATACCTGTGTATCCCGTTTGAAAGCGAAGCTCCCTTCGGTCGTCCCTGGAGATGATGATATACACTCGGCCTGTTATCGGACCGGCGTGGACTTTTTCAGGAAAGGAGATCATAAATTTTAGTCCGGTATTTTTCTCCGCCGGATCACCGGCTGAGGAAAATCCAATGGAGAGCAGGAGTAAAACGAACCAAAAAAATTTCCGATGCCCCAATAAAAAATATCTCAAATTCAATCTCCTCTTGTGTTTGGACAATCTCAATTTTCTAACGCCAGATAGTATGAACTCGTGATTTTTCTAAAATACTCTATGGGCTTATTTGTAGCTCCAGCGTGTGGGGTCTTCTCCTTCGGGTGCATTTTTTGTGATGTGGTCGGCCATCAACTGGATAAGGTCTGCACCCCATGGCCCCCAGCAGTGTGGCCTTCTGTCCCCGTACTCGACAACACCGTCATAAAAAGGATCCTTAGTTTTCTGGAGAAATTTCTCGAGAAGCCGAACGGCACTGTCCAGGTAAAACGTATCCATGTCTCCCACGTAGATGTGGAGTTTTCCAACAAGCTTAGGGCCGAGTGTGGCCCAATCCCGCTCCAGGATATACCGGAGATCGTAGTTCTCTTTCCAGTACTCCGCTACAGCTGGATCGACCTCTCCCGTGCGTTTATCAAACAGAGGTTTCACGTATCCGTCAGGACCGACCGGTCCGAAGACGGCCTCAAAGATGTCGACCTGTTCACCGGACCGGTTTTTCGAACCCATGACGAGCTCCAAATAATTGCGCTGTTTGATGGTCAATCGAACAATGCCGTCGATCGAACGGTCGCTGGAGGTGGGCACTTTGATCCAGCCCATCTCTTTGTAATAGGCATTCCTGTCCTTGTAGATATTGATGGTCTGAAAATAACGAAAATCAACCGGATCGGGGCAGAGTGACCAGGTCCCGCCAAAAAAGTCCGGATGAAAGATCTGCAAGGCCAAGGATTCCCATCCACCCGTCGAGCCTCCGGAAAGGACACGGGCATAGGGCTTGCGGATGATCCGGAAATGTTCCTCAACGTAGGGGATGAGTTCCTTCATGATGGCATCGCCGTAAGGGCCACAGTTCTGTGAATTCACGGCGTAGGAATCATCGTAATAGGGGCAAGGGTGTTGGAAAGTAACACAAATCATCCGGGGACAATCATCCGATATCCAGGACCTGGCAAATTCAGACCCTCTCCTCTGCCGGGGATTATCCGACCCGGATTCAACAAGGTCAAAGCCATTGGGCGTCCTCAAGGAGAAATGTCCCTGGATATAATTCACAGGATAATACACATCGGGATGTTCATCGTATCCTTTGGGCAGGAGGATGGTCGCTCCCAGATACATGGGCTGCCCCCAGAATTCCGTAAGGAGCTTACTCTGGAATTTGATGCGCTTCACCCATTTTGTGTCTTCCGGGATCTCGACGGGCGGGATCACATCATCACAAACAATCTCTATGGTCCTTTCCTCTGATGGATCGGCATTGATTTTGACCACTTTGCTGATGATGTTGCCGGGCGATCTGAACCAATGCTGACCTTCCCATTGGTCGTTATGAAGCCAGATGGTGTGGCCATCAGACCTCTTGAACTCCGTGTAAACATTCACAACTCCCTGGATATAATATTCGCCGGGGGGAATATCCTTTAGGTTTTCCAGGGGATAACCAAGGATGTTGTCGTCGATGAGAACTGCCTCTCCGGGATTGAGCGCTTCGACATCTTTCCCGAAAAATGGAACTCCGTTCGTGCCCACTTGGAACCTGGGTTCGTTGCTTCTGTTTTTTGTTAAAATGGCATAGACACGTCCAGTCACAGGTCCGGAATGAGCCGTTGAGGAAAAGGAAATGGCAAATTTGAGTCCGGATTGGGAATTCAACTCTGCAAAGGATGATGTTGATGTCAAACAAATAAAGACAGTCAACAGAAGAAAAACAGGCAGTCCATACCCTTTTTTTATGCTCATGAGTTTCTCCTGATTGAAGTTAGATCTCCCATTCAAATGGCGTTGCGGATGATATAACAGTCGTTTCAAAAATTCAATTCTTTTTCATAGGACGCCGGAAATACGGAACAGAGGATAAACGGAGGGACAGCCTCCTTATTTTTGTAAGGCCCTTTCCCGACGCGATCCGTTCGGTGAACAGACTCACTCTATGTTGTTAGGTTTTGCGTGATGATCTGTTCTGGAAACAGAGCCCCGTCATTCTGCTAATGAAAAAATAGTCAAGTACACCTATTCTTTTAATTCATAATACTCTATTTCATAGCCCTCACGGACAGGAGGTCCTGTGAAGTGATTCATAAGTTTGATCAATTGTTCCTGGTAATGATGATTCTCCTCGCTCGCGATCACATCTTCTTCACTATCCCAGAGAGACAGAGTTAGACCTTCGCCAGTTTTCCGGTTGAGGAAAAGATAGAACCCCTTATACCCCACCTGCATTTGGGTGGCGGGCACGATGCTCTCTTTAATAACTTTGATCGCGTGTTCCAACCTTTCAATTCTGACTTGGCCTCTGGTCAGTCGTGCGTACATTTTACCCCTCCTTATGGCCGTTGACCGTTCAATCTTTGAATAATTACTCCTAAGTGCTTATGAACCTGAATTATTCACGAGCTGAGGTTGCTGCAAAGACAAGGAAGTGGCCCACGAAGCTGTAGTAAACTACCGCGAGTGGGCAACAACGAAGGCTTTGTAGTAAGATCAGCTCGCCCAAAGGGTAAAAAATGTTGATCTTGAATAGAAAAGGCATTGAGAGCGGAATTGTCAGATTGGTTTGCTGGAAGAATATAGGTCCTTGTTGAAATTGTTTTAGATGAAATAAGTATCGACATTTTTTATAAATAATTCAGGAAAATTATCCCCAGATTTTATAAAGATATATATTCGGAAATACGATGTCAAGGCTTAATCCAACGAAAATCACGGAACTCGGCTTAGCGGATCAAACGCATTCCTCCAAAATGAGAAAGAGAGGTGAGACAAACGAGTCAAACCAAAGAATCAGTCTTGCCCAAAGCGGGAGAGTTGCTCCTTGGCATCCACGAGTTCAGGGGATTCTTTATCTGCATTTTTCAAAATTTCGAGAAATCGCCGGTAGTATTCGACAGCTTTTTCTGTCTCCCCTTTTTCCTGACAGATTTTGCCCAGCATATACAGGCTTTTAGCAAAAATATCGCCATGATACATTCGACCCGCAGTGAGCGAAGCGATGTTCTCATATTCTTTCCAGGCGGCATCTAAGTTCTCATCCAGGTAATATGCCCTCGCGAGGGGCTCTGCGAACAAAGCGTGCCAGGAATCGATATTGAATTCCGCGGGCAAAAGAGAAATCGCCGTTTTAAATTCTTGGATGGCTTGCGCAAAGTTTCCTTTTTTCAGCTCAATCATTCCCATAAGGTGATGGTGATATCTTTTCGCTTTTTCAATCATCCCCTGGTCGATCAATTCCAGAAGTTGACGAGCCGTCGCTTGAGCCTCATCCATCGCATTCATTTCAAGAAATACCAATCCTTTCATGAACAAAGCTCGTCGCTGTATGTCCAGTACGCCCGCTTCTTCGGCCACACTCCCCGCTTGTTCACATCCCGCCAAGGCTGCCTCCGGGTCTCCCGCCCTCAACGCCACATATGCCAAATAAAGCCGGAACCAGGCTTCCCATAGACTATCTTCAAGCATGCCTGCTAAATCTAATCCCTGATTCAACTGTTCCCTTGCTTGATCGAATCTTCCCTGCAAGACATAGAGCCCGCCCAGTCTGCGCAGCCCGATATCATGCGCCACTGGCTCCTTGATATCAAACAACTTCATGTACTCGCTTTCGGCGCTGGCCAGATCATCCTGAAAACAAAAAAGATCCCCCCTCAAGATAAAATTTCGGTAATGTGTGGGATCGAGGGCAAAAGCCTTTTCTGCCTCTTCAGGGGCAAGATCGTATTTCCCCTCAAGAATACACTCTTGTGAAAGCAGAGCATAAATGATCGCATTTTCTGAGATATTATCCAAATAGTCTTCAAGAACCTCTCGAGACTTTTCCCTTTCGCCTTTGGATGAGTAGGCTTCATAGAGATTCCAGTAAGACAGGACAGATTCATCTTTAGTAATCCTGATTTCTTCCAGAGTTTCAACAGCCTTATCCCACTGCTCCAAAATGTTATAAATCGATCCGAGATTGTTAATGGCAGTTCCATCCTCAGGGTACAACTTCAGGAGTTGAGTGTAGGCGGCAATGGCTTTTTCATAGGTTTTTTCCGACTGCATGTAAAAGTAACCCTGGATGTGAAATTTCTCTCTGTCTGAAACACGGGCCGTAAGTTCGAACGCCTTTTCAAGACGAGCCTTTGATTCCGATCTATACCCAAGGTTTTCATAGGCTGCAGCTAAGGCTCGGTAAGCCATGGCGAATTCTGGATCGATTCCGACAGCCATTTCCATCACAGCAATGCTCTGGGCCCAGTCCCCGTTGTTGAGAAATTTCATCCCATCCCTGTAATATTTGTAGGCCTCCGGAGAAGACGTCGTGATCGTGCGGGCTTCCCTGTCGATGTCGCTGGCAATTTGATCATCCGTAAGTTTAAAGCTTGCTTTGATCTTCCGGGTCAACTCATCCACCATGGCAAAAAAGCTGTCCTCTCCCTGTCCCTCGACTCTTTCAGAGCCGACGATTTTTCCTGTTTTGGCCTCCTGCAGTGTCGTATCGATCCGGATTGTGTCCCCGGCCATCATCATCTTTCCCACCAACACATAATCCACACCTGCCCGGGAAGAAACATCTTCCAGAGCTCGCGATGAATAACTCTTCGTATCCAGGAGATCTCTTTCTTCGAGAATGTTATAGAGCTCTTCTCCACTGAGCACCGCGATATACTTGGACTGGCTGAGGTCAGCGATCAGCAAATCAGACAGGGCTTTTCGCCAGTGGTCGAGGTTTGCATCCCCGGTGTTGTTCTCAAAGTGCATAACAGCCAGCGAAGGCTTATTCGCAGCAAACGACACCGTTCTCCGCTGGGAAAGAAACCGCCAGCCCAGAACTCCGATAACAATAACTGCGATAAAAATCAGAGCCGGAACAAAAAGCTTCTTCAGGCTGAATTTAACAGTGATCTCTCTGGATGTCGCCGGGCGTCTCTCTGGAACGATCTTTTCCGTACGCGGCATTCCTCCTTCGATCTTTGCCAATTCCGCGGCCAATTCTTGTGTATCTTTATATCTTTTTTCCTTCTCCTTGTTCATACATTTGAGGATCACATGGCTGAGATTTTCTGGAATTTGACCGTTGACATTCCTGGGATCTTTGGGAATTTCCGTTTTTTGTTTCAGAGCAATGGTGAGAGGGGTTTCTCCCTCGAAAGGCACCCGTCCAGTCAACATCTCATACAGGATGATTCCCAGGGCATAGATGTCCGTTCTGCCATCGACGGCTTTCGCCTCCAAGCTTTCAGGGGACATGTATTCGGGAGTGCCGAAGATCTCCCCCGCATCCGTGATCCCCTTTGTCCTCAGAGAGCGGGCAATACCAAAATCCATGATCCGCACATTGCCATCGCTGTCGATCATGATATTCTGGGGTTTGAGATCGCGGTGAACAACGCCCAAACGGTGGGCTTCTATCAGTCCTTCACAGACCTGGCGGGCGATAAAAACAGCCTTTCCCACGGTAAACTGTCTGATTCTCCGGATGAGGCTTTTCAGGTCTTCACCGGAGACATACTCCATGGTGATGTAAGGGATCCCGTCCGCTTCTCCGAGGTCATACATCCGGCACACATGGCGTTGAGAGATCTTCCTGGCGAGTTTCAGCTCGTTTCTAAAACGGTCAAGGGTTTTATCCCCCGGTACAACTTCCAAGTTCAACAGCTTTAAAGCGACCTTTTCCTCGATCTTTGTGTCAAGGACCTTGTAGACCTTGCCCATACCCCCCTTCCCCAATTCCTCGATGATCCGGTATCTCCCCGCAAAAGTGCTCCCAATGGTTAAATCTCTCATAGATGTCAGGAGGGTCTTGGTAGGTTGGAGAGGGACCTTATCAGTGACGGTCAGAGATGCGCCACAGTTGCCGCAGAACTTCGTTTCGGATGGATTCTCGTACTGGCAATTGGGGCACTTCATCCTCAAACCATCGTCCTCTTCAGGTCCTCGCGGTCATTTTAGTCTTTTTACCCTCTTTAGTCTATACCATCGTGAACAGGCAGTCGCATTTTCAAATATGATCATACGGGCCCCCGTTGCGTTTTTACGCGTCCCAATGGTGTGGTGGAAAAAGCCACAATCACCAATGAGAACACTCGGAGACCACAGATCACAGATTTAGAAATTTGACGAGATCAGGAGTGCTTAAACAGATCCCTGGCCTTAAATGCAGTCAAGAGGGTCTTGGACTCAAGTCCGCAAGATCGATCGAAGAGATTCAAGCGTTTATAGGATCCTCGTTTCTGGCTTTGAGCACCTTCAGCGTGACAGCATAACAGAGGCCACCCCAAATAAAGCCAAATATGGGATCTACGGCATGATGGTAACCGAGATAAACTGTTGAAACCGCTACGCCTAGGGTCAATGGCAGCAACACGCGGCCCAGTTTCCTTTCGTAGCGGAAAGCCACAAGAGCCAGTACAAACACTTCAGAGATGTGCGAAGAAGGGAACGCACCGCCTGCCATCCCCGCATTCGCCTGGATTGTGCGGATGAACCAAGTGAAAAGGTAACCTGTGTACTTCTGTGTGTGTAATTCTGAGAGCCCCTCAGCCATCAATGGAGACAGGGCGGGCAAAAGATAAAAGAGAAAATAATTGGAAAGAAGAGTCATAGACAGAAAAGAAAATGCAGCCAGGGTCTCCTCCCGTTTTCCCTTGATGTAGAGAACGAGTACAACGGTCGGCATAAAGAGATAATATCCGCCATAAAAAATTCCCATGATCTCATCCAATATGGGACTGTAGAGCTGCTGGAACCAGACTGTGGGATGGCCACCGAAGAAAAATTTGTCCATAGCTATGGCAACATCTGTGAACCAAAATGTCCCGAAGAACATCCGGACGATCGCACCGACTTCGCTCCAGCCGAAAAGGAAAACGGCAACGGGATAGAAGGTGCGCAAGAACCACAGAATTTTGTTCTGCGGATGCTTCTCGCTGATCTTGATGAGTTCAAGTATCCCAATAATTAGGGCGGCGTGGAAAAACACAATCTTCGGCCATGATTGGACTTGCTTATGAAAAAAAATAAGGAGGAACCCAACAATTCCCAGAAATCCCGTGCAGGCGATGTCCATCACGCGGAAGCAGACGCCCCCATAACGATGATAAAGTCCTTTTTGTCTTTCAGTCATCGGTCACAATTACCGTATCCTCTTCCTTGCGCCTTATCTCCGATCCATGCAGGTATCGCTTTAAAGGTAACAATTGTATATGGTCCTGGTCTTGAAGACAACTTTTATCATCAAACGTAAGCATTTCCAAATCCGTGCCATTCGGTATCTATCATCCTCTCCTCAACGGCGGCCGCGGCTGAGAGACTCCAGGACGAACAGATATCAGTATGTCAAATTTCGTCCAAGTAAAGGATTTACATCCACAGCATTTCAATATATCGTAGTACTCGTTTACGTTTTATACACAACCCTAGCCTTTAAAAAGGAGAGAAATATTGGAAAGCAGGAAACGAATCCAAAGGGTTTCTCCATGGGCGATCGGAGTTTTATTTTTATTTCTAGGTCTATCTGTCTCCTCAGTATCGTGGGGAGAAAATTTGGTCTCCAACGTGGATGGCAAAATTCAAGCGGTCATCCTCCACTACGGCGACGGCAGCTGGGGGACATTCTGGCACGAACCGTCAGTCTTCATGAGAGACTTGATGGATAAGATGGACGATGACGTCGCTTTTGTCGTTCTTCTGGGGAACGACCCTCACGCCGAGAGGGCAAAAGAGATACTCGAACCCTATGCCTCCGTGAGTCTGCCGGATGGAACACCGCGGGTAAAGTTTCTGAAAGTGGATGTCAATACGTCAGATTTTTATCCTTGGGCCCGCGACGGTTACTTAATTCTTTCAGATAAAAGTGGAAATCTCACATTTCTCGATGTGGGTTTTGGCAGAAAGCCATTTCCGATCACCAATTTTAAAGAGGTTTTTAAAGACGCCAAAACACTGGCCGGCGTCATCCACCGGGGTGGAGGAAATATTCGAACCACCAAGAATGAGATGATCATCGGGATGGACACGATGTTGGGCATTACCATCCCAGCCCGGGGGATATTTTATAATACGGAAGGGAACCTCTACCAGACCGCCCAAATGTTAAAACAAGAGGATGTGCCCCGCTTCAAGGAAAGATTTAATGCGTATTGTTTTTTCATTAAAAAAGTGCTGGCCCCCGATAAAAAGATGGTTATTCCGGGAAAAAAGGATTTTTTCGCACGGTTAGAGAAAGAAGAATTTCCTTTTGAGAAACAACGTGTATGGAATACAGGAGCTCAAGCAGCCTATCACACGGATGTTTACATGGGCTTGGGGCATGTGGATGAAGCGGGAAAAAGAGTCATCTTTATTGCGGACAGCACATTGGGGGCCAAAGTTGTGGAAAACATGACCCCTGAGGAAAGGCGCGAAGTGGAGCGAAAACTCCCCCAAATCCTTGAAGAAGAAGGATTTACTGCAAGTGGAATTCTCGTCACAGCACAACAGATCGCTGAACGATTCCAGTGGGAACAACAAAAGCTCCTGGATAAATGTCTGGGAATGACTGAAAAGGCCTCTGAAAAATTGGATAAATCTGCGCTCAGGATGGAAGAGCTGGGCTATCGAGTGGTGAGAATCCCATATCTCCCCAATGGCCTGGTCTCAGAAGATTTCTCTACCGATACAATGGGGATCAGCTTCAATTACTCGAACGTGCTCACTGAAGTCTATGACAATGTGAGGAAAGTGTATATCCCCGAGTATGGATTTACACAATTGGACAATGCCGCTCAACAGGCCTACGAGGAGGCTGGATTCCAGGTCGTCAAGATCAAAGGATATGTCACCCATGGCTTGAGTTCCTTTCAGGATGGCGCAGGGCTTGATTGTCTCACCTCGGAAATCCGTCATCCCGTGCACTGGGCAGATACGTATACGGCAAAAAAAGAGGACTGAAGCGCAACGATTTTATGTGTAAAACCAACACCAAAGGTTATCGATCGCCTTGATCGATTTGGATAACGCACAGGAAGCGGTAAAATCTGAATTCCTGCGAACATGTTGGCTGTATAATGGTGAATATGGGAGGGAAATATGCCGAAAGAAATTAATCGCCGCCAATTCATTCAGAAAAGTGCCGCAATCAGTTTGTC
>CAYOSH010000020.1:0-70736 GCA_964406575.1 uncultured Eubacteriales bacterium
TGGTAATGATTGATTTTACTTTTGTTGAACAAAGTATCGACATTTTTTATGAATAATTCAGGTTAGCCGGATAGGTGAAAGATTTTCGAGGCCAAACTCTGATGCCGTACAAGTTGCTTGTCGCACACCGCAGCCCTTCTGTCCTCAAAGCGATCCTGCTCGCATTTCCAGAGTCTGGGTATGAGGTTTTTGCCTTCAAAAACGGGGTTGAGGTCATGCAGGAACTTAACCAGATCTCCCCCGATGCCATCCTTCTCAGCCTGTCTCTTCACCAAGAAAATGGATTTGAAATCGGGCGATACCTGAAGAGCCAGGAAAAATTTAAGCAAATTCCTCTTATCTTATTCCATGGGGCATTTGAAACGGTGGATGAGGGGAAGGCAGCGAATTTTGTCTATGATGAGCTGGTGCAGGAGCCCTTCGATTCGGGAAAACTCGTCCGGACAATAATCGAGCTCATCGAGAGGAAAAAAGGGCCGCAGACACTGCCGGAGGAGCCAGACTTGGAAGGGATGTCAACCATAGACGAAAAGCTTGGATTGGACGAGAGCGTCAAAGAATTTGTGCGGAAAGAGGTCTATGAGGCCGAAAGGGAGTTGGAGAAAAGAATTCGTGTGCGTGTCCTTGCCGATCTGAAGGAGTTTTTGAGAAAGAAATAGGATATCGCAGGGCAGCATTGGAAGATGTTTTCACTCCGATCAGATTTATCACGGCAATCCCCAAGCGTTGAATCTTCAGAAGAAGATCCCTATCAATTCTTTGCCCCGGTGGATGCAAACCTGAGTGCGTTTATGATCCATCTGCTTCTGAGGTTTCGCTGTACGAATGTCGCGCCTCTCTATCCCTCTCCTGCTCATTCCGGACTCGTATCTCCGCTGGCTTTGAAATGATTTTGAGTTCTGTTATTCAGCTTAGCATGCATATGTATGGTAAGATATATGTCATCAATCACAGTTTAAGTGATGCTTCCGACAGAGAGGAGGATGAGGATGCTTTTAGCTATTGACATAGGGAACACCAACATTGAAGTGGGCGTCTTTCGAGACAGAGAGTTGTTCAAACACTGGAAGATCAGATCTGAGAGGGGAAAGACGTGTGATGAATACAAGATCACTCTTTTAAACCTGTTTTCTCTGTCAGAGCTCGAAATCTCAGAGATAGAGTCTATCATCATAGCGAGCGTTGTTCCTCCGCTGACTCCTGTCTTCAAGGAGTTGAGCCGGGCCCTCTTCAATGTCAAAGCCCGAGTGGTCGGTCCGGGTCTAAAAACGGGAATGCCGATCCTGTATGAGAGTCCTCAGGAAGTGGGGGCGGACAGGATTGTGGCTTCGGTCGCTGCCTATGAGAAGTACGGGGGACCCACGATCGTCGTGGATTTTGGAACGGCGACAACATTTGATGCCGTATCTGCCAAGGGGGAATATTTAGGTGGAGCCATCGCCCCCGGAATTCAGATCGCCGCAGAGGCTCTTTACCTGAAAACGGCAAAACTGCCCAGGATCGAGATCGCAAAATCCAAAAAAGCCATTGGACGGACCACAGTGGCCAGCATGCAATCGGGACTTTATTTTGGCACGATCGGCCTCGTTGCCAATATTATCAAAACCATCAAGGAGGAGCTCGGAGGAGATGCAACCGTAGTTGCGACTGGGGGGCTTTCTCCCCTCCTCTGCGGAGAGATCGATGTCATTGCCCATCAGGCTCCTTTTCTGGTCTTGGAAGGGCTTAGGATCATCCACGAGAGGAATGTCAACTGATCGGAATCGGCGGGGGATAAGGAGCTCGAAAATTCTCATGGCGGATAGAGACCGGATAGACAGGCGCAGCAGCTACTACAGGACGGTCGCAAAGTATTTTTTCGAGCAGCGCGGAGCCCCTTTTTTCCTGTCGTCGAAGGAGTTTAACAGGATCTGCCAATGGGAGGAGATGGATATTCCGCTTCGCGTTGTTTTGGAAGGACTGAAGAGGAGTTTTGAGCGGCGCAGACGCAGAGCGGGGGGGCGACGCAAAGCGCATACTCTCGATTACTGCCACCTGTATGTTTTAGAAGCCCTCCAGCAGTATACAGAGAGACGGGTGGGGAGTAGAGAGAAGGATTCTTGTGGCGGGAGAAAAAACCGAAAAAAAAAGATTCTTGTTGAGGTCGAGAGATTTCTCAACGAGATCCCAGCAGAGATGTGGGCACTTAAGCCTGTATACTCTCGACTCAAGAAGAAACTGGCCACTGGGACCATCTCCGAAGAAGATCTCGAAAAGGCCGAGGATACAATTGAGCGCCTTATCACAGAGAATGTTTCTCCAGAACAGAGAAGAGCCATCACCGCAGAGATCGTTGAAGAATTTGGGGCCTGCAGCAACAGAGAATTCGATCAGATCTTCGGGATAAAGGCGATAAAGGCTTCCCGGGAAAAATATAAAATTCCTCATGTGTCCCCCTTCTATTACTGAGGACCTTCTGTCTATGCGTAAACGCATCTTTTCCCTTCTCCAAAAGAACAAACAGGGGTTGACACTCCACAAGATCGTGCGGAACTTTCGCCTGTCTCCTGAAGAGAAGCCACTTCTTGTCAAGACCCTAAAGGAACTCGAGAGTCAGGGAGCCATCCTCAGGGTCAAAAGCAGGTATTTTGTGCGTCAACGCTCGAGCCTCGTCAGAGCAAGGCTCATCTCTGTCCATCCCGGCTACGGTTTTGCCAGGCCCGAAGATGCACTGCTCGAGGATATATTCATCCCAGCCCGCTATTCCAGAGGGGCTCATCAGGGAGATCTGGTCGAAGTCTTTTATAAAGAAAAAGCAACGAGAGGGAAATATGAGGGGAGAGTGACCAGGATCCTGGAGAGGGGACAGGAGACCATGCTCGGTGTCGTTAAAGAGCTAAGGGGTCAATTTTTCCTGGCCCCCTACGATTCTCCTTCTCCTGAGGAATTCCCGCTGGCCAGCCCTAAGAGTCAGCGATTGCAAGACGGTATAATCCTGAAAGTTGACAGGAATACCCTCGCGATCATAGAGATTCTCGGGTTTCCCGAAGACGAAGGCGTCGATACTCAGGTCGTCATCCAAAGATTTGGGCTGAGCGCCGAGTTTTCTGAAAAGGCTCTGACTGAAGCCCAGCAAGTCCCTCTAGATATCGGGTTCAAGGATTCGGAAAACCGGAAAGATTATCGGGATTGGGTGACTGTGACCATCGATGGTCCTGATGCGCAGGACTTTGATGATGCGGTGAGCGTCCGCGCTACAGACACCGGGAATTTTCTTTTGGGAGTGCACATTGCGGATGTCTCCCATTATATCCATGAGAACTCCCCTCTGGATGAGGAAGCGTTCCAGAGGGGAACAAGCGTGTATTTCCGAGATCGGACACTCCCCATGTTTCCCGAAAAAATCTCCAACACCCTCTGCAGCTTGAGGCCGAGGGAAGACAAACTCACCATCTCTGTTGTGCTCGAGATCGACCGAGGAGGCCATGTGATTCAGGCTGCCTTCCATCCGTCCCTCATCCGAACAGCAGAACGGATGACGTATGATTCAGTTCACAAAATTTTGGAAGGAGATGGAGACGAAAAACGCAAATTCCCCCAACTCGTCCCGCATCTTCAGCTCATGGGCGACCTGGCACACTTATTGAGAGAGAATAGGCGAAATGCCGGGAGCCTGGATTTCGACCTTGTGGAGCCTGAGCTGGTTTATAAAGAAGGCAAGCTCTATTCTGTCATCCCCTCAGAAAGAAACTTCGCCCACCGCATGATCGAGGAGTTTATGGTTGCGGCGAATGAAGCAGTGGCGGTTTTTCTTCTTGGGAAAGAAGCCCCTTTGATCTTCCGCATCCACCCTCCCCCTCGATCAGAAGATTTGCGGAGATTGCGAGAGATGTTGTCGCATTTTGGCATCTCCCTGCCCGAAAGCAGGAAGTTGAGGGCCAAGGATCTGCAATCCGCGTTGGACCAGGCAGAAAATAGACCCGATAAGCAGTTTGTGGGGTTCCAAGTTCTCAAGAGCCTTAGGTGGGCTCTCTACTCTGAAGAAAACCAGGGCCATTTCGGTCTTACGAAGAAGGTGTACACTCATTTCACTTCTCCGATACGGAGGTATCCTGACCTGGTCGTGCATCGGATCCTGAAAAAAGTCCTCAAGGGCGAACAGGTATGCGCCTCTTTACTTGCTTCTGTGGCGCAGCACAGCTCTGACCAAGAAAGGAAAGCGGAAAAAGCTGAAAAAGAGCTTGTGGAGTGGCGCATCTTCCGTCTCCTGAAAACCAAGCTCGGGGATGAGACAGATGGAATCATCGTTCATCTATCGCGAGGGGGACTGGTAGTGGAGCTTAAGGATTTTTTTGTTGAAGGATGGATCCCGTTTATGGACCTTTCAGGGGAGTATTTCTACAAGAGAGAAGAGAGGTCCTTAGTGGGACAGAAGACGGGGCACACCTATTCTTTAGGGGATAAGGTCAGGGTTGTTCTTGCATCGGTCGATACATTCCATCGGAGGATAACCCTTGCTCTTTCATGAGCTCCTTAATTCGGGGGTGATCAGAAATGAGCCGGATTTCAGAGTTCAGAATGGTGGTCGGAATCAGGCAATGAAAAAGAGCGAGATTTTATCCTGGATTCTCTGTTCCGGATTCTGTATTCTTGGGTTTGAAGCGTCTGCACAGAGGCATTATGTTTTTGAGTGGAAACCGTGAGTGAAGAGGGAGATCTGTCGAAAGTGTTTGATTTTGACGCGGTCGTCAATTCTTGGCCCGCAGCCGCTCAGAAATCGATCAGGGGGATCTTGATTCACAGGGGGGGTGAAACCCCTGTTTCTGTGCATCGTTATGAGGAAAAAGGGAGAAAGCCCCTCCATGGTCCATTTTTTGTCCGAATCCACGCTTCTCATCCGGTAAACTTAAAATGGATGGACCCTTTTCAAATTCGGGACCAAAAGAGAGGGGCTATATGTGTGGAGGGGATAGCCCTTTCTCCTTGTGAAGGTGCGATCAAACAGAGAGAGATAAAAAAAAGGCTGGAGTTCTTGCAGGAACTTATGGGTGGGGAGAAAGAGATGATACTGGCCAAGGCTAAAGCCCTGGGCGTCAAGGGGCTCACGGAGAAAGAATTGTCCACTTTTTCTCCCCTTTCCAAAGACGCCCTCCTTTCGAAGAGCAAAGAGCTGGAAGGAGATGGGGAGATCAGAATCCTCTCCTTTTCCCCTCTTTTTCTTCTCTCCCAGGGTAGCTTTGATTTTCTCTGTACGAGGATTTTGGCCTTTCTTTCCGAATATCACAAGAAGCATCCCGAGGACTTCGGCATTTCGCCAGAAAGAATCCAAAAAAGGTTTGGACTATCTCAGAGGGTTTGTGCTCTGGCGTTAAAGCACCTCAGCCGGGCCGGACACGTATTGTACGAAAAGGGAAATGTGGCTCTGGTTGATTTCCATCCTCACCCTTCCCCCGAAGAAGAGAAACTCCTCGGAGAGATGGAGGAGATGTATTTTGAGGGAAAGCTTCGTTCTGTGTCGATGGATGAGATTCAGAAGCGCTTTCGCCTCTCAAAAAAGAAACTCAACAGGATGCTGACTTTTCTAGTAGAGCGACAGAAGATCGTCCTCGGGAAAGATGGATTTTTTGTCCATTCCAAGTGGTTGGATGAGGTCATTCTGGCTATCCGCGAGTCTAAGAAAAGTGATCTCAGTGTTTCTGATTTCAAGAGAATGACGGGGTTGACCCGAAAATATGCCATTCCCCTTCTTGAACTGCTCGATCAGATGGGGGTGACACGAAGGATAGGTCCGGCACGGGAGGTCATACCAGATGTGGGCAACAAGGGATGACAGATGGGCCGCGAATGGGAATGCGGCGAGGTGTTATAATTTGCCAGTTTTGGCCGGGGGGACTAAGATCGGAGATCGGAGTTCGTAGATGAATGAAGGGATTAAACGCTTTGATTCAGGCATAGGGGTGTTTTGCCTTGATGGTCTCTACGAACTCCGAACAACGGACTCCGAATCTTTTTCATATTTTCTCTGCAACGATAGCTAAGCCGAACAAACCTCCTGTAACAAAGTAGCCGACAAGGGCTACTGTCCCAAACCCTGACCATACAGACCCGATCGTGACCCAGGATGCAATGACCCCGAAGACACCGATCACCCTGATATTTCGTTTTAAGATTTTTTTGAGTTTCATCCGCTTCAAACCTTGGCTTATATTTTTTTGCCTTCCTCTGTGATACAGAGCAAGTTGCATGCCAAATGATATATTATTGATATTATTAGAGTTACAGAATCTGAAATCAATTTGTGCCGCATATTTTAGACAAATATTGTTAATTTTTTTCAAAAAATGTCATATTTTTGTGGATGCCTCGCTAAAAATTCGCGGAAACACATAAAATTATGTCACGATTCCCAAATCTCTGGGATTCCGCGGAAAAATCAAGCGTGGAGATTCTGCGCTGGGGCGATCCAGCCCTGGACGCCCTCTATACGGATTGACAGAGAGGCTCGGTCAAGGGGTTTTATAAAAGACTTGTCAATGGGGTGAGTCGGAGAACCCGGACGAGGCCCTAACGCAGGAAAAAACCGTGCTTGATTGGATCGCTGGGGTCAATCAGGAATTCATTCCTTCCGGTGATGTGGGCACTGCCTGTGACCTCTGGGATAACGGCTGGGTAGGGGCCGAATTCTGTCGTCCTGACGACTCTCCCAGTGAAGCATGTTCCCAAGATGCCTTCCACCACGAAGGGGTCATCCAACCCGATTTCCCCGCGATCAAAATGGATCGCCGCACGGGCACTGACTCCTGTTCCTGTGGGGCTTCGGTCCACTTCCCCCCCTGCAAATACACACACGTTCCGGCTGTGATGGCCCTCTGATTGGGCTTGGCCCAAAAATATTGTGCCGTAGAGGAAGCCGAGTTCTTCTGCAAAGGGGTGACGGATGAGCAGTCCTGCAATCACTGCATGTTTTATCCGCATCCCGATAGAGATGAGATCGGCAAATTCCTCAGGCAGAAGTTTCAAGCCGAACTCTTCCGCTTGACAAAAGGCATAGAAGGCTCCGCCATAAGCCACATCATACCGGATCTCTCCTAAACCAGGAATGGACACGATTTGGTCCCGCGCATAGACAAAGGAGGGGACATTCTCGAAGGAGACACTCTCCACCCTGCGGCCGGCCTTATGTGCTGTGGCTGTCACCCGACCGGCTGGAGTGTCTATTTTGACGACCGGATTTTCCTCTTTGTTATCGATCATGCCGGTCTCGAGAGCCGCGGTGACCAGGGCGATGATCCCATGGCCACACATCGTGCTGTATCCTTCGTTGTGAAGGAAGATGACACCGATCGTTCCATCAGGAGTGACGGGTTCGGTGAGAATACACCCGTACATGTCTGCATGGCCCCTGGGCTCCCACATGAGAGCGGTCCGGAGATGATCGTATGCGAGCTGGATGTGATTGCGTTTCTCCAGGATGGATTTTCCCAAGAGAGGGGGGAATCCTTCGGTGATGATCCGAAGGGGCTCTCCTTCTGCGTGGACGTCTATCGTCCTGATCCGGATCCAGTCTTCCGGGGGATTCCATATGGTTTCCATCTGTGGTCTCCTCTTTGCGAGTTTGCTTCTCTATCAAAAAAAAGGGCTATAGATCAATGTCAGTGCCCAGATTGAGTTCTCGGGCTCTTTTGAGAACTAAAGAAGCGGTCGCCACATCTTGGACAGCCAGTCCCACGGACTTAAAAAAAGTCACTTCAGAATCCGATTCCCTTCCCGGGATTAATCCGGCTGCGACCTGTCCGATCTCCCCGCGGATGCGGCTCTCTTCCATCAAGTTGTTCTGCAGAGGGATGATCACATCTCCCGCTTCGGCGAGGCTGGCGGATATCGAGTCGACGACGACTTTGGACCGGGTGACCGTCTGGCTTGGGATCTCCTGCATTTCGGGAGTGTATGAGCCGACCCCGTTGATATGGACGCCCAGGCAGAGGTCTTCATCTGAAAACACAGGGCTGGAGGAGGTTGTCGCCGTACAGACAATATCGGCCTTTTCGAGGGCCTGTTTGGGTGTCGAAGCGACGGAGATATCCTGGGGGATGGGATCTCCGCGCTGTTGCATCTCGTCAGCATAAAGTTTAGCCGCTTCCGGGTTCGGGTCGAAGATCCACACTTTTGTGATGGTCCTGACTGTACACACAGCTTCCAACTGCGTACGGCCTTGGACTCCGGCACCAAAGATGGCCGCGACTCTAGAATCGGACCGGGATAAAAGGTCTGTGGCAACGCCAGAAGCCGCTCCGGTGCGAATGGCGGTCAAGGAAGTCCCGTCCAAGAGAGATGAAGGACAACCGGTTTTGGCATCCAGGCCAACGAAAACAGCATGGACGGTGGACAGGCCGGATTGAAGGTTTTTTGGGAAAACAGAAACGATTTTCGCTCCAAGAGACTCGGATCCAGGCAAGTAGGCCGGCATGAAAAGAACGACTCCCTCTCTGTCCTCCACCGGGACCTGCGTCCGCAGTGGAGACACAGCTTTTCCTTGAGAAAACCGAATAAAAGCTTGCCTGACGGCTTGTATCGCTTGCGCCATGTCGATGGCGTTCTGGATATCTTTTTTGGTTAGAATTTTTATTTTCATGCATGACCTCCCCGTTTATCGAGGCGATTCATTTTCAACCGATGATTCCAGAGTTGAAATCCATCCGGTTCAAATCGCTCTCCTCTCGCCTTTCCCTCGGATTTTTTCGAATCTTTTGTAAGCAAATGGTGTCAAATCAAAGTCCGAGGCCCCCTCGCAGATGAGCTCACTGAGGATTCGGCCGACAGCAGGTCCATGCTGGAAACCGTGACCGGAAAAACCGACAGCACAGAAGAATCCTCCGATGTCTGGGATGGCACCGATGATAGGATTCTCATCAGGGGTGATGGCATACAATCCGCCCCAACCCCTCAGGATTTCTGCGCGTTCCAGAACAGGCGCCCGGCCAACCGCCGCATCAATTACGCGTTCCAGGAAATCCCTGTCCACATGGGTGTCAAAGCTGGGGGCCTCCTTGCGGTCGCTCATTCCTAAAATGATACACGGGTCTTCCCCGCGGAAGTAAAATAGGCTGTCCAGGTCAATGACCATGGGGACGGGTCTTGCGATCAGGTCAAAAGCCTTTGTTGCGAAGACCTGGCGCCGATAGGGCTCTACCGGAAGCTCCAGACCCGCCATTCGTGCGATTTCTGCGCTCCATGCCCCTGCTGCGTTGATGACTGTCGGAGCGGAGATCGGGCCTTTAGACGTTTGAACTCCTCGAATCCTGCCATGTTCGACCTGAATGCCGGTGACTCGGGTCTGCTCCAGGATGTTGACGCCCAGTTTTCTGGCGGCATTGGCAAAAGCCATCGCAACGCTGTAGGGATCTGCATAACCATCTTCCCGGCAGAAGGTTCCGCCCTTGAGATCCTGAACTTCCAGATAGGCCCATCGCGACTGGATCTCCTCTGGAGATAGGATCTCTACAGGAACATGGTACTTGTGCTGCACCCGAACCCCTCGTTGGACGTCCTCCCAGGTGGCTGCGTTTTGGACAAGGAAAAGATATCCAGCCTGTCGGAACTGAATGTCCACGCCGAATTCCTCTTCGAACCGTTCGAACAGGCGGACAACTTCTTGGGAAAGAAGAATGTTTGCGGGGTGGGAGAACTGCTGGCGGATTCCCCCAACGCACAACCCCGTTGAGGCCTGAGCAAGGAGGTCTCTTTCGCAAAGAACAACATTGTTCTGCCCTCGTTTTGCCAGGTGGAAAGCCGTGCAAGCTCCGACAATCCCCCCTCCGATGATCACCACATCCGATGTGTTTTTCCACGCACTCATCAAAGACCTCATGTCCTCGTGACCCTAGTGTCTTGTGGCCTCCTCACTCTGCGACTCCCTCAGGGACAGTAGCGAGGCTATGGCGCTGCCGGAATAGTGATTTGAAAGTGTTACAGCGTCACGAAAAATGCGGACATTCCCTTTTTTATTTTTTCTTCTCAGGTTTTTTCCGGGGTTTTTTCGTGATCTTCTTATCGTCTTTTTTCTCGTCTTTCTTTTTTTCGAGTGCGGATTTGAGCATGTCTCCGAAAATACCGTGCATGAGCTCTTCAGAAGGAACCTGCTTGAATTCTTCTTTCTTTTCTTTTGGGGGCACTTCTTTTTTCGGGCCTTCAGGAACCCGTTTCGTTTTGGCTTCGGTGTCTGCCTTCACAGCGAAAAGAGCTTCCAATTCAAATTCTTCCAACTCAATGCGTTCTTCGATGAGTTTTTTCTCTCCCTTTCTCTTCCTGGGAACTCTTTCTTCTTCCAGTTTCATGCGCTGTTTCTTCTTCTTGGGAACTTTTTCTCTCTTCTCTTTTTCAGCTCTTTCCCGCTCCAGCTCTTGCATAGGAAGCACCTCGGGAGCTTGCGCTGCAACAGGAGCCTCCACTTCTGGTTTGACTTCGAGAGGCTTTTCGACTTCCTCGACTTCTTGGAGTTCGACGAAAGCCTCAATCTCTCCGACGGTCCCTATCTCCAGGACGCCCTCTTGGGGATACTCCTCGACTTGGTCCGCTTCATCGACATCAGAGGGGGCTGCGGAAGCTTCTTCCTCCAGCATCTCTTCTTCACCTTTGACCTTTTCGGCGTACAGGAATATTCCGGCATTCTTTTCGGATTGGAAGAATTCAGGGGACATAAACAAAGTTTTTTCCACATCTTCTTGGGACGTGTGTTTGAGTACATCAACCAGATGAAAAGCTCTCAAATGATGAAGGGACAAAGCCTCTGCCTCAAGACCAAAATGTTTAAAGACGAGTATCAGCAGCTCGCGAAGATCCTTTTTCTCTCTCTCATCATAGAACGTAAGAAGTTTACGCAGCGCATCGATCTCAATATGGATGATCTTGTGCGGGAGGCAATGAGTGAAGGTTTCCTCGCCCTCGGTCAGGAATGTATCTTCCTTCGGGTCGTAGGTGATCTTGAGAAGAGTCAATTTTCTTTTTGATTTCTTCAGCCAGAAACTAAAGCGAGTCTCTCCTGTTTTCTCGAGGGTCAGGCTTGCGCCCTGGGGAACGTTTTTTTCTTCATAGAACTCTTTTAGCCCGAGAAGGATGCCTGAAGATGGATAGAAATAGACGGTATAGTCTTTCTCTGTCTCTGCGTCTGTGAAGATATATTCTCTAGAATGAGACAACTCCCGGGTGAGGTTTTTCGGCACCTGTATTCCTCCAGAGAGGATCTCTCTCCAGGTCAAATACGCCTTGAGCGGGAATTTATGGCTCTTGGTGAGCTTAATGCTCATCTCTTCCTCAAAATCAGGGAGTTTTGCGCGTCGCGGAGAAAGGGGGAGATTTTTAAAAAAGGAATCGAGGATTTCCTTCGGAAGCCATCTGCCTTTATCTTCTGGGGATACAAACAGGATATTCTTTTTGTATTCTTTATCCAGCACGTAATTGAGGCTGAGGCAGTGCAAGTCAAAGAGCTCATGGGATACATCCAGATTGAACAGCCGATTCACCAGCTCGGTCGTTGCCGCAGACTGTTTTGTCTCCCGGAAATATTTTTCCAATTCCTTGATTTTCTTTGCTGGTATGGGAATCCGTTTTTCAGTCAGATGCCAGAACTTGTTCCAGGTGAAGAATATGTCAGACTTGGCCAAGGCTGCCTCAAGGTTTTTTTGCAGCTTCTTGAGGTCTTTTTCAGTCATCGGCAGCTCATCCAACCTTGGGTCCTTGTCTCTTTTCAGGATTTGTGGCGCTTTGCCCTGTCCATCGATATTGCTGGGGAGGAGGACCTGCGTTTTGGTCTTTTTCATGTAATCGATGTGTTTTCTGAACGTGCCGCCACCCGTGTAATCAACCTCGAGCATCTCGCAGTTGTAGCTTTCATAGGGGATCTTGTTGATGACCTTGAGGACAACAGCCCCCTCAAAGGGTTCTGTCCCTTTGCTGCTGACAATCAGCGGCTCATTGTATTCTTTGTAGATGAGGTCTCCGACTTCATACTCATAATGGGGGTCAAACATTTTGACTTCATGGCTGAGCTGACCGGCTGTTTTGTTGAAAGCAATTTTTTTTACAAGCTCCTCCATGACAACCGGAACGTTGGTTTTTGATAGCTCTCCTTTGAGGAAAGAGAGATCAGATGGTGTGATCTTTGTGTTTTCGTTTTCTTTATCCATTTTATTTTGTGTTTTCCAAGAGCATGAGCAGGATGGCCTTTTGGACATGAAGCCTGTTTTCTGCTTGATCATACACGACGGATTGAGCGGAATCGATCACCTCATCGGTGACTTCCTCCCCTCTGTGAGCAGGAAGACAGTGCATGAAGATGGCGTCGGATCCTGCCAAGGCCAGGAGATTGCGGTTGACCTGGTAGGGCCTGAAGATCTCCAGCCTTTTGTCCTGCTCCGCCTCCTGTCCCATGGAAGCCCAAACATCTGTGTAAACGGCCTTAACGTCTTTTACGGCTTCTTTGGGGTCTGTTGTTAAACGGTAATCAAAGCCTGTGTCTTGGCCATCCTCTTCAGCAAGCTTGAGGATTTTTGGGTCTGGCTCGTGTCCCGCTGGCGTTGCCACGGTCATATGGGTTCCCGCTTTTGCCGAGGCGAGGAGGAGACTGTGACAGACGTTGTTGCCGTCTCCCACATAGGCCAGCTTGAGACCGTGCACAGTGCCCATTTTTTCTCTGAGAGTGAAAAAATCAGCCATGGCTTGGCAGGGATGGAGAAGATCGGTCAGTGCGTTGATGACAGGAATGCCACTAACCTCTGCAAGATGGATAACGATGTTATGACCAAAGGTTCTGATTATGATCCCATCCACCCAGCGCTCTAGGTTTTTCCCGACATCGGAGACAGACTCACGAGATCCCATCCGAATATCCGAAGGGCTCAAATAAATGGCTTCGCCCCCCAACTGGAGCATGCCCGTCTCAAACGTCATCCGTGTGCGGAGGGAGGGTTTTTCGAAAATCATGGCGAGGATCTTATGCGCAAGTTTATCCTGAAAGCGTTGTGGCTTGTTCTTGATTTTCTCTGTGAGGTCCAGAATCTCGCTAAACGCGTATACGCTGATGTCATGAATGCTCAAAAAATCGTCCAACGTCTCATTCTCCTAGTGCGCAGATATTATCTTTGTTCCAGACCGATTAATCAAGGCTGCTTTCAGATGGCTCGCGGATGTGATCAGGACCTCTTTCCCTCCATTCTGGATATATTCGATGGCGGCCAGGATTTTTGGACCCATGGAACCGGGGGGAAATTGGCCTTCGTTTTGGTATTGAATGGCCTTTTTAACAGTCATCACAGGGATGGGCTTCTCATCCGGCTGTCCGAAATTCAAGCTCACCCTGGACACGTTGGTCAAAATGACAAACAGCTCCGCCTGGATTTCCCGGGCGATCAGGCTTGATGCGTAGTCTTTGTCGATAACAGCCTCCACACCCTGGAAGAGACCTCGGCCATTGATGATGACTGGGATGCCTCCGCCCCCTGCCGTGATGACGATTTTTCCCGAATGCACCAAGTCATGCAGCACTCTTTTCGGGACAATATCGATGGGTTTGGGTGAGGGGACCACTTTCCGGAATCCCCGGCCCGCATCTTCGGCCATCGCCCATTTTTTCTCCCGCATGAGCATCTGCGCCCGGTATTTAGAGTAGAATGGACCCACGGGCTTGGTCGGATTTTCGAAGGCGGGATCGTCCTTGTCCACGACGACTTGGGTGATGAGAGTGGCGATCTCTTTATCCACAGAGTTTTTTCTGAGTTCGTTGATGATGGTCTGCTCCAGCATGAACCCCATACTTCCCTCAGTCATGGCATCGCAAATTTCGAGTGAAAATGGGGGGATCTTGTTCACCGCCTCTTCCATCTGGATGAGGAGATTCCCTACTTGAGGGCCGTTGCCATGGACGATGATAAGGTCATATCCTTTTTTTACGACATGAATCATCAAATTTGCCGCTTTTTTGGCGTTGTTCATCTGTTCCTTTTGCAATCCTCTTTGTTCTTTGGGGAGGATGGCATTTCCGCCAAAAGCGATCACTGCGATTTTTCGTTTCATAAAAAATTCGAACTCCCAGAAAAATAAAAAGGTAGTATAATACAGCCCCCCTGAATATGCAATATTCATGCATGGGTGCCGTGATGAATGGTATTCCGATGCTCCAATTGATGATTCGAAAACGGATACGGAATAGTAGTACGTATCTATTTAGATGTAAGGGCCGTTGCCCAAACGGTCCTTTCGGGGGAGGGCCCCTACATAGACTAGCTGTGGACATTCGGAGCCCGGGTATTTAAAATGAGAATGAGCCAAGATCAACAGAAGGCAGAAAAACATGATAGGCGTGATGTCCGATTCGCATGACAATGTCGATGCGATCAAGACGGCCGTGCGTTTTTTTAACGAAGTGAAGTGCACGCTGGTCCTCCATGCCGGAGATTTTGTCGCTCCTTTTGCGGCCCGGGAGCTGGGAAAGCTATCCTGCCAGATAAAGGCGGTGTTCGGGAATTGTGACGGAGAGAAAAAGGGGCTCAAAAAGGCCGTCGCGTCCTTTGGAGAGATCCAAAGAGCACCACTTATCTTTACGTATGAGAATAGGGAATTTCTGCTGACCCACACACAATTCGCGAATGAAAGGTACCTGAGGACGGAGAAATACGATGTAATTATCTATGGCCACACACACAAACCTGATGTCCGAAGAGTCAGAGACACGCTTCTCATCAACCCCGGCGAAACCGGCGGATGGCTGACCGGAAAAAATACAGTGGTGCTCTTAAATCCTGTTTTGCTCGAAGCGGAACTCGTTTTCTTATAGGACAGATATATGAGTTTCGTCATTTTAATTCGTTTTTCGGTGGAAACTCTGGAAAGAGTGAGAGGCCGCGCCCGTTGTCCCAGAATACATCTGAGAGGGGTGACCCTGATCGGATCGATTTTCGTGCGGCCTGAGCGTGCTTGAGGCAGTAAAGAATTGATATCTACGATTACCCAGAAGGACTGAACAATGGCTAGACAAATAAACAGACGCCAAAAACCGGCTTGGCAGAAGACCCGCAGGTCAAAATCTCCATTTCCCAAAAAAGGCCCGTCCAAAGAGCGCCCTCCTGCCAGCAGGCGAAAGACGGGATAACCTATGCTATCATCTCCTGCTGTGTTACAGAGTCACGCTTGAGTCATGTGGGTGCATTTCCAAACCGGTGATCGAATGAACACAAGTTGCTTTATTGAGTGTCCCAATTGGTGATTGCGAAAACACGCTCAGTTTCCCCAGCGAGGAAACTTCGCTCGGTTCCGGGCTTCCCTCACCTCTGCCCCCGGGAGATGTGCCATGCCCACCTGGAGCCCTTCACACGGTTTTCTCCACCACACAATTGGGACACTCGGATATCATTAATCAGAGATTTGGAAATGGTAACGAGTCATGTCTGAGTATTGACACTCAAGGACTAAATCATTAATATATATAGGCTTGTGAAAGCTTAGGCGCGTAGCTCAGTGGAAGAGTGCTTCCTTGACGCGGAAGAAGTCGAGGGTTCGATCCCCTCCGCGCCTACCATTTTTATTGGGTATTCTGAGGGACCAGCAAAGAGATTGTGCCTGCCTTTTGAATACATTAAACGGGAATGAGTGAAAAAGTTAAGATCAAAGTCGACAAGTCTGTGCACTCTGTCATGAAAGGGACATCTCTATCGGATTTTTTTTCTAGCCTGGGGCTGACCCAAAAACCTCTTTTTGCCAAAATCGATGGACAGACGTTCGACTTGGACACTCCTATTGAGAAAGATCTGGAAGTTCAACCGGTTCATGAGGGCAGCAAAGAGGCTCTGGATGTCCTCCGGCACAGTGCGGCTCACCTCCTGGCGCATGCCGTGCTTGATTTGTTTCCCGGGACCCAAACGGGGATCGGCCCTGCTGTGGAGAACGGATTCTACTATGATTTTCTCCGAGAGAGTTCCTTTACACCGGAAGACTTGGAAAAGATCCAAAACAGGATGAGAGAACTTTCGCAAAAGAATCTCCCCATAAAGAGGCAGTTTTTCCCCAAGGATGAAGCGATCGCGCGCTTCAGAGAGATGGGACAGGACCTGAAAGTGGAACTCATCGAGGAAAAGGCCGGGGATGAAGTCAGCACGTACGGGCAAGATGGTTTTCTCGACTTCTGTCGTGGTCCGCACGTGCCGTCCACAGGATACATCAAACACTTCAAGATTCTTTCCGTTTCGGGAGCTTACTGGAAAGGAGACGAGAAAAGGCAACAACTCCAGAGGATCTATGGAGCTGTCTATTTCACCAAGAAAGAGCTCAAAGACTATCTTGCCCTTCTGGAAGAAGCTAAGAAACGGGATCACAGGAAACTCGGGCCAGAGCTTGATCTCTATAGCTTTAACGAGCAGCTCGGAGGCGGACTGATTCTCTGGCACCCCAAAGGGGCTGCTATCCGATCCGTGATCGAAGATCACTGGAGGGAGGAACATCGAAAAGCGGGGTACGAACTGCTCTATTCTCCCCATATCGCCAAACTGGATGTGTGGCGGACAAGCGGACATACAGAATTTTATGACGCCCTATACCCTGCTTTTGAACGCGATGGGATTGAATACCAGTTGAAGCCCATGAATTGCCCTTTTCATATCATGGTCTACAACTCGAAACAGCGGAGTTATCGAGAGCTCCCCATACGCTGGGCAGAACTCGGGACGGTGTACCGTTACGAGCGCAGTGGAGTCTTGCATGGCCTTATGCGGGTCAGGGGGTTCACTCAGGATGATGCGCACATTTTCTGTAGATCCGATCAACTCGAGGATGAGATAAAGAGTACGATCGCACTGGCTGTAAAGTTCCTGACAACCTATGGTTTTGACAAGTACGATGTGTTTCTCTCCACTTGCCCGGAGAAATACTGCGGTGCACTGGGGGATTGGGAAAAGGCCACAAACGCCTTGAGGAAAGCGATGGAGGATGAAAACCTGGATTATCAGGTTGATGAAGGCGCGGGTGTTTTTTATGGTCCTAAGATCGACATAAAGATCAGAGATGCTCTCCAGCGGTCCTGGCAGTGCACGACCATTCAACTGGATTTTAACCTCTGCGAAAGGTTCGACCTTCACTACGTAGGAGAGGACGGCAAATTTCACAGGCCGTTCATGCTCCACAGGGCGCTCCTCGGTTCATTGGAGAGATTCTTCGGCATCTTGATCGAGCATTACAATGGGAATTTTCCTCTCTGGTTAGCTCCGGTCCAGGCGATCATCATTCCTATCGCCGACAGACATAATGCTTATGCCGATTCATTGTCTCAGCGCTTCAAGAACGAAGGCCTGCGTACGGAGGTCGATGGCCGTCGTGAAAAAATGGGCTATAAGATCCGTGACGCGGAAAAGCACAAAATTCCTCTTATCCTCATCGTCGGTGATAAAGAGATCGAGCAGGAGAAAGTATCGGTCAGAGTTCACACTTTGGGGGATCGAGGACAGATGAGTGTGAACGAATTTCTTGAAAAAACTTGGGAATTGATTAAAAATAAATCATTGCAATACGAACTTTAAAGGAGGCTCGTCATTAGAAGGCGCACATTTTATCCCGGTCGAAGGAAAGAAAAACCCCATCGGATAAACGAAATGATAAGAGCAAGAGAAGTCAGAATCATCGATGAGAACAAGGAACAGATAGGCGTTAAGCCATTGTCCGAAGCTATTGCCATCGCACAAGATAGGGGTTTGGACCTGGTCGAGGTCGCCCCGCAGGCCAATCCGCCGGTATGTCGCGTTATGGATTATGGAAAATTTCTGTACGAATTGCATAAAAAGGCTCAGGAAGCAAAGAAACATCAGAAACAGATCCAAGTGAAAGAGATCAAATTCAGGCCGAAGATCAGCATTCACGATTACACTTTTAAGATCCGTCATGTGAAAAGATTTCTAACGGAGGGGAATAAAGTCAAGATAACCGTTATGCTCAGAGGCAGAGAGAAAGCCAAGCCTGAGCTGGCTCTGGGCATTTTGGATAGAGTTTTTGTCGATGTGGAAGAACTTGGAACTCAGGATGGATCTGTCCGGAAACAGCCATGGGCTGTTTCAGTCCTGTTGAGCCCCACAAAGTCAGGAGAGAAAGATGCCAAAATTAAAAACACACAAGGGAGCAAAAAAGAGGTTCAAGATAACAGGGAAGAAGAAAGTAATGCACAGTAAAGCCAATAGAAGCCATATATTAACCAAGAAGACAGCAAAAAGAAAAAGGAAATTGGGGAAAAAAGCCCTAGTCAGTCCATCCGACCACAGCAGAATCAAAGAGATGCTGCCATACGAATTTTAGAGCAGACGCCCTTCATTTTTCGGGAACGACCTTTCAATGATTTTGCCGCTTGCCATTCGTTTTGACATGAGCTTATATCTAAGGAGAACACTATGCCGAGAGTAAGACGAGGATCAAAAAAAAGACAAAGACGATCGAACATACTGAAACAAGCCAAAGGGTATTGGGGAACGAGAAGTCGTAATTACAGGACAGCCAAAGAAGCTGTAGAGCGCGCTCTCCAGTATTCCTACAGGGACCGGAGAACTCGCAAGAGGGATTTTCGAAGACTTTGGATCATCCGCATTAAAGCCGCGGCTGAGAACAATGGCCTTTCCTACAGCCGCTTTATGCACGGATTAAAGGCGCAGAACATCGAACTTGACAGGAAGATTCTGGCGGACTTAGCTGTCCATTCTCCCCAGACCTTCCTACAGCTGGTTCAGAAAGTCAAAGAGGCGAACATCTGAGACTCACACAGGTCAAATGAGCGGGCTCAAAGAGAAGATCGAAGGACTCCAAAAGCAATTCGACGAAGCTGTCGAAGGCATAAAGGATGAGAAATCTCTCCAAGAGGTGCGCAACCTGTATTTGAGCCGGAGTCGGGGGTATATGAGTGCTCTCTTTGGAGAGTTGAAGGCCCTCAAACCAGAAGAAAAACCAGATGCGGGCAAGGAAATAAACGCCTTCAAGGAGTTCGTGCAGGAGAGGCTTCAGTCGGTTCAGATGAAGCTCAACGCGCCCTCTGAAACAGGAGACAGAGTGGACCTCACCCTTCCGGGGGAAACGTGCTACATCGGTTCTCCTCATCCTATCCTGATCATCCAACAGGAGATCGAAAGTATTTTCTCGAGAATGGGTTTTTCTGTTGAGGAAGGGCCGGAGATCGAAACAGATTACTATAATTTTGAGGCGCTCAATTTCCCTCCGCATCATCCTGCCCGCGATGATTGGGATACGCTTTATATCAACGAGGATTTTCTCCTGCGCACACACACCTCACCCGTACAGATCCGTGTAATGGAAAAAAGAAAGCCCCCTATCCGGGTCATGACTCCTGGGAAGGTGTTTCGTAAGGAATCACCCGACCCCACCCATCTGCCGATGTTCTATCAAGTGGAAGGCTTGGTCGTCGACCGGGGAATCACATTCGCACATCTGAAGGGCACGCTGGAGAGTTTTTTGAAGAGCCTTTTCTATGAAAAGACAAAAATCAGGTTTAGGCCCAGTTTTTTCCCCTTCACTGAGCCGTCGGCCGAAGTGGATATCGGATGCACGGTCTGTAATGGTGAAGATCCTGTTTGCCGGGTCTGTGGAGGGGCTGGATGGATAGAACTCCTAGGGTCTGGAATGGTCGACCCTCAAGTCCTTAAGAATGTGAATATAGACCCGGAGCAGTATTCGGGATTCGCCTTTGGATTGGGCATCGACCGGGCAGCTATGTTTTTATACCAGATCCCCGACTTGAGGTATTTTTATGAGAATGACCTAAGGTTCATTCGGCAATTCTTAAAAAAATGAGAATAAGTGTTCATTGGCTTAAGGACTTTATCGAGCTGGATCTGTCTACCTCTGGATTGATAGACATCCTGAACACCATCGGGCTGCTTGTCGATTCTTGGGAGGAGAAGAGAGGAGATATTCTTCTCGAAGTGGAGACGTATGCCAATAGGCCAGACACCCTTGGACATCTGGGTGTGGCCCGCGAGTTGGCCGTTGCTCTAGATCTTCCCCTTAAAGTAAAGGATTGGCCGCTGATAGAGGGCCCTGTGAGTTCCTCCGATAGTATCGATATAGAGATTTACGATGACAATCTCTGTGCCCGATACTGCGGGGTCGTTGTGAAAGGGGTCAAAGTGGAACCCTCTCCCCCGTGGCTGGTAGAGAAAATTGAAGCAATGGGATTAATCCCCATCAATAATGTGGTGGATGTTTCCAATTATGTTCTGTTTGCAACGGCCCAGCCTATCCATATGTTCGACCTCTCCAAACTTTCGGGAAGAAAGATCATCGTCCGGAAGGCGAAAAAAGGGGAAGTCTTTCGAAGCCTTGAAGGAGAGGATATCAAGCTGAGTCCGGATATGTTGGTCATCGCGGATGAACACAAACCTGTCGCTCTAGCGGGCATCATCGGGGGAGAAAATTCGGCCGTCACTGATAAGACCCAGGATCTGCTTATTGAAAGTGCATATTTTGACCCTGTTTCTATCAGGAAAACGGCAAAACTTACAGGCTTGCAGACAGATGCCAACTACCGGTTTGAAAGGGGATCTGATATCTCCTTTCCCCCTAAGGCCGCGGTGATGGCCGCATCTTTGCTCACTCAGTTCGGGGGAAAAGCTGCCAAAGGGATCGTGGATATCTATCCCAAACCGAGGAAGAACAAAACAGTGATGCTCCGTCAACACCGCGTCAGCGAGCTTCTGGGTGTAGACATCAAAGATGATTTTATCGTGGAGACACTTTCCAAATTAGAGTTCGAATTGGAGACAAAGAAACGGGGCATATGGCAGGTTCAAGTTCCTTTTTTTAGGATCGATGTGGAGAGGGAGGCGGATCTTGTCGAAGAGATTGCCAGATTCTATGGTTACGAGAACATCCCTTCTCGATTTCCACCTCTCACAGCCGTGGAGCCCCCTCCAAATCCCAGGAAAAGACAGACGGAGAAAATCCGTCAAACGCTCTTCCATTATGGATTCGATGAAGTGGTGAACACCAGTTTTGCTGACCCTGATGATGAAGAGAAACTCGTGAGCGGGCGGAAGGCCATAACGATCAGAAATCCCATCTCCACAAAAGCATCTCTCCTGAGAACGACGCTTCTAGGGGGGTTGCTCGCAAGCATCGCCTGGAATGTGAACAGAGGAGCTGAAGGCATCCATATTTTTGAGATGGGCAATGTCTATTTTTGGGAAGATGATGCCAGTAGTGAACAGCTGTCGTTGGGCATAGCCACCACTGGATATCGCGGGCTGGACAGCTGGCATGAACCACGACGCCAGACAGATTATTTCTATCTCAAGGGGGCGTGTGAGGCCATACTCTCTCTGCTGCGCTATGAACCTGTCGTTTTTCAACCCGGCCGGCATCCTTCCCTTGAAAAGGAGAGCGCTCTCGCACTCTTGCTTAAAGGGAAAAGGATCGGATTTATCGGGGTTGTGCGCAGAGACATCTGCGAGTCCTATTCCTTGAAGGGACAAATTTGGGCTGCGGAGTTGGACCTTAACCGTCTTTTCCAAAAACAGCCAAAATCCTTTCAGTATGTCCCAGTGATCAAATATCCAAAAGTGGTCAGGGACATTTCCTTTATCGCAGACCGAAAGATCAGCTATCAAGAGATCAAACAGACGCTGGAGGAGCTTACTATCCCTAACTTGGAGAGATTCGAGCTGTACGACCGGTTCGCCGGAGCTTCAATCCCCGAAGGGAAGGAGAGCCTTTCATTCCGGTTTCTGTACCAACACCCTCATAGGACATTACTTGCTGAGGAAGTCGACGGTTTTCAGGAAAAAATCATCAAAGCACTGTCCGGCAAGTTTGATTTCCAACTGAGGGGAGGAGGGAAAAATTGACAAGTGAACTAGAAAGAATTAAAATTCTTGAGGGAAAAGTCTCCCAAGTTGTTGATTACCTGAATAAACTCGTTGGTGAGAACGAGAGGCTTAAACAGCAGATAAAAGAACTCAAAGCAGATAATAAGATCCTTGCAGAGAAGGAAAAAAGGGCAGAAAAGCTTGATGAGAGCTTGAAAAAATATGAAAACGAAAGGGAGGTCATTAAAGAAAAGATTGAGGCTTTGATAAATCAAATTGATCAGCTCGGATTATGATCGACAAAATTATCGAAATAGAGATTTACAGACAGAAATATAGGATAAAAGTCAAAGGAGAAGAGGATGAGAAGTACATAAGCCATCTCACTTCGTACGTTGATCAGAAAATGAGAGAGGTTGCTGTCAAATCAAAATCTGTGGATTCTTTAAAAATTGCGGTTCTTGCCGCTTTGAATATTGCGGATGAGTTTTTTCTTTCCCAAAAGAAGCTGGATCAACTCAGCGAAGTGATAGGGCATATGGAGAATGAGATAGAAGGTTTGGAGGTTTTCCTAAAAAAGGATTCAAAGGCATTCGATAAAATCGGTGAAGCAACATAATAAATTGAGAACTACGAGTAGGGCCAATCGCACAGCACTTGCCCTAGGAAAAAAATGGAAAAATCCAAGAGAGAAAATGTGATCAGGAACTGCTTGCAGGAGTTTCTCTTAGTGCGACAGCTGATAGAGTGAATAGATCCTAACCCTCCACACTTTCATCTCCTTTGACCTCACGAGGAGGTGGTTGAAGTGAATTTAATTTATATCATAACAGCAGGACTTCTGTTTCTAGTGTCCAGCGTCTTGGCCTTTTTGCTATTCAAAAAAAGCTCGGGTGCCAGAGCCATACTTAGAGCACAGCAGGAAGCCAAGGAAATTCTGGATAAAGCCAATGAAGAATCAGATAAGATCAAGAGAGAATCCAAGCTTGAAGCGAAGGAGAAATACCTCAATCTGAAGGCAGATTTTGAAAGGCAGACGAGAGACCGCCGTCGCAAGTTGAATGATATGGAGCGGAGGCTCGTGAAGAAGGAAGAAAATTTGGAGCGAAAATTTCAAGTTCTGGAGCGAAAAGAGAAGGATTTCTCGCAAAAAGAACAAAGGTTATACTCCAGGGAGAAAGAGATCGGAGACAAAGAAAGAAGGTATGAGGGATTGATCCGGAAGGGCCTCGAAGAGCTGGAGAGGATTGCCGGGATATCACAGGAGGAGGCAAAGAAGGAGCTCCAGAGCAAGATCGAGGAAGAGGCAAAGCTCGAGGCCGTTCAGACAGTCCGGAGGATCGAGGAAGAAACAAAAGAAAAAGGCCAGATGGTTGCACGGGATATCATAAGCCAAGCCATACAGAGGTCAGCGGCAGAACATGTGGTTGAGACCACGGTATCTGTGGTGGATTTACCTTCCGATGACATGAAAGGACGGATCATCGGGAGGGAAGGACGCAACATCCGGGCACTGGAGCTAGCGACAGGAGTGGACATTATCGTCGATGATACGCCAGAGGCGGTTATCCTCTCGAGCTTTGATCCCATTCGTCGGGAGATGGCCCGCCTGGCCATCGAGAAACTTGTTGTAGACGGAAGGATCCACCCCGCGCGCATCGAAGAAGTTGTTGAGAACGTCAAGGTCGAACTTGAGGAGAAGCTGAAGCAGGAGGGAGAATCTGTTGTGCTCGAGCTCAGACTGCAGAAGATCCATCCTGAACTCATCAAACTCCTGGGAAAGCTAAAGTACCGGACGAGTTATGGCCAGAATGTCCTTCAACACTCTAAGGAAGTGGCCCTTTTAACGGCCCTGATGGCCAAAGAGCTGGGTGTTGACCCTAACGTGGGGATGAGGGCAGGGCTTCTGCACGACATCGGCAAAGCTGTGGACCGCGAGATTGAGGGGACGCATACAGAACTGAGTGTCAACTTGGCCAAAAAATACGGCGAATCCGAGGCCGTTTATCAAGCCATCGCATCCCACCACCGGGATGTGGATTTCCCGTCGATTGAGGCGGTCTTGGTTCAAGCCGCAGACACTCTTTCTGCCGCCCGGCCCGGGGCGAGAAGAGAACTTCTCGAGACCTACATCAAACGCCTTGAGAAGCTGGAAGAGATTGCCAATTCATACGAAGGTGTGGCCAAATCCTTCGCCCTCCAGGCTGGAAGAGAGATCAGGATCATCGTCGAAAGCCAAAAGATCTCTGATGAAAAAGCCGCCTTGGCAGCCAAAGAGATCGCCGAAAAGATCAAAGAAGAGTTGGCTTATCCAGGTCAGATCAAGGTCACTGTGATCCGAGAAATGAGAGCTGTCGAATATGCCCGATAAAATCATCGCCCTGTTCATAGGAGACGTCATCGGCCGGCCTGGGCGCAGAGCTTTGAAACAACATCTGCCGGCCCTTGAGCGCAAGTACAGTCCGTCGCTCATCGTTGCCAACGCAGAAAACGCAGCGGGAGGGATCGGGATTACCGAAAAAATCGCTCTAGAGCTTTTCGAGAGTGTGGATGTGCTCACATCCGGGAATCACATATGGGACAAGAAAGAAGCTCTGGACATATTGGAGAAAGAGCCCAGACTGCTGCGGCCGGCGAATTATCCTCGTCAAAATCCCGGGAAAGGGGTTTATGTGTTTACTGATGATCAGGGCCGGAAGATCGGCATCTTGAATCTCCAAGGCAGAGTCTTTATGGAGCCGATAGATTGCCCATTCCATGTGGCCATCTGTGAGCTCGAAGAGCTCCGTAGGCTCACGCCTGTGATATTCGTAGATTTCCACGCAGAAGCCACCTCTGAGAAACAGGCTTTGGGTTGGTATCTGGATGGAAAGGTCTCTGCAGTGGTCGGAACCCACACCCATATTCCCACCGCGGACGAGAGAATCCTTCCGAAAGGAACGGCCTATATTACAGACATAGGGATGGTGGGGGGGTACAACTCAGTGATCGGAATAAAAAGAGATCAAGCCATAATGAGGTTCCTTTCCTCTAGGCCCCAGCGTTTTGAGCCGAGTAAGGACGGGACGATCTTGTCATGCCTCTGTATTGAGGTCGATGCCAAGACTGGGAAAGCCTTGCATATTCAGAGGGAGTCTTTGATTGAAAACAATGAAGGAAGAGAATAACCGCCCTCAGTCTAGCAAGATCTACACCGTCACAGAGATCACACGGTTGATCAAACAGACTCTGGAGAACGCCTTTCCTCTCATTTGGGTGGAAGGCGAGATTTCTGATTTGAAACGTCCGCACTCTGGTCATCTGTACTTCTCATTGAAAGACGCCACCTGCAAACTAGGGGCGGTCATCTGGCGAGGAGTGGCTCAACGGGTTCCTTTCAAGCTAGAAAATGGCCTTCAGCTTGTTTGTAAGGGGCAGATCAATGTTTATGAGCCGCAGGGTCGATACCAGCTCATGGTTGATGTTGTAGAACCGAAAGGAAAAGGGGCTCTTCAACTGGCTTTTGAGCAGCTCAAAGAAAAACTCAGCAAGGAAGGTCTTTTCGACCCGAGTGTCAAGAAGAAACTCCCTCTCTTGCCTAAAAAAGTGGGTGTTGTCACGTCACCGAGCGGGGCCGCGATTGTCGATATCGTACGTACTCTTGAGAGGAGATTCGCTAGGCTTCATATCCTGATCTACCCAGTCAGGGTCCAGGGAGAAAGGGCCGCTGAGGAGATCGCTGAAGGCTTGGAATTCTTGGGGAATCTTCCGGATATCGATGTGATTATCGTCGGGCGAGGGGGAGGCTCTATGGAGGACCTCTGGGCCTTCAACGAGGAGGTCGTTGCGCGAGCCATCTACAGATGTCCAATTCCTGTTATTTCAGCCGTTGGCCACGAGGTCGATTTTACCATATCCGATTTTGTGGCCGACATTCGGGCTTCCACCCCCTCGGCGGCAGCAGAAATGGTTGTCGAAAAGGAGCAAGCCTTCGAAGAGTGGATCGACAATCTTGAAAAGCGCATGAATTTTCACTTGAAGTACCTTTTACAGGAGCAAAAAAACATCGTTCAAAGCCTTATTCACCATCAAGCATTTCAGGGTTTTCGGCTCAGGTTGCTCAATCTTTCTCAGCGGGTGGATGAAATGGAAGCGACCGCAGGACAGGGTATTCAGAACATTCGTCAAGAGATCCTTAAGTGGAATTCAAAGACCATTCTTTATGAAGAAAAACTGTCTGGAAAAATTCAAAGAAAACTCCAGGATTTGAAAGGACTCTGGGAGAAACTTTCCGTTAAACTGGATAGTCTGAGTCCGCTGAATGTATTGAAAAAGGGATATACTCTGTGTTGGAAGGACGGCGGGGATGTTCTTATCCAAAAGATAGATAAGGTTTCGATGGAAGATAGAGTGACGGTCAGTTTTTTCAGAGGTGAATTTGATTGCATCGTTCAGAAGGTCAATAAAAACAAACGGCTAGAATCACGTTTCACGTCTCTTAAGGAGTAAAGAATGAGTGAAAAGAGTTTTGAGAAATCCATAGCTGAATTGGAAGAGATTGTGGAAAAAATGGAGGGAGGGGGACTCTCTCTCAATGAATCTCTCGCGCTCTTTGAAAAAGGGGTCAAGTTAGCCAGGTTTTTGAGAGAAGAACTGGATAAGGCAGAGAAAAAGATCGCCATCCTGCTCAAGGATGAAAAGGGCGAGGTGAAGGAGGAGGCCTTTTCTCTTTCTGAGGAAGACAATTCTGAGAACACGGAAGACCCGAGTGCTGGAGGCGACGAAGAGCTCCCCTTTTGAGGTTTTATGAAAGTCGAAAGCATCATTGCCCAGAAGAAGAAGACAATCGACAGCGAATTGGAGCGAATGCTCTCCCAGGGGGATTCTCTTCTTTTCCGGGCAATGAGATACGCTGTTCTGGATGGGGGGAAAAGGTACCGGCCTCTTCTTCTCCTGTCCTCAGGGGAGGAGTTTGATGCACCGATCGAAATCACCCTACCTTTTGCTTGCGCTGTGGAACTGGTCCACAATTATTCTCTGATCCATGATGACCTCCCCGCTATGGACGATGATGATTTCCGGAGGGGAAAGCCCTCCTGCCACAAGGCTTTTGGGGAGGACATCGCACTTCTGGCGGGGGATGCCCTTCTGACTTTGGCTTTTGAGATCATGGCCTCTGTTCCGTTGGAGAGGGGAGGCGGAGCGTATCATGCGCGCGCGATTGCAGAACTGAGCCGCTATGCGGGTGAGGGCGGGATGATCGGAGGCCAGCTTATGGATATTACCATCACGCCAGAAACGATATCTGAAGATATCTTCTATGAGCTCATACGAAAAAAGACGGGCGCGCTGATCACTGTCTCTGTGCGGATAGGTGCTATTCTGGGAGGCGCAGATGACTCCCGGATGGAAGCGATCACCGCCTTTGGCGAGAATATCGGTTTGGCCTTTCAGACAAGGGATGACCTGTTGGATGCCCTGGAGGACGCACAGAGAGAGGGTGTATTCAGGCCAAATTCAGTCTCTTTATTCGGGCTTGAGGGGACTATGGAGCGGCTGGAAATGTTTGTTTCAGAAGGCCTTCGTGCCCTCGAAAGGATTTCTCCCGCCTCTGAGGAATTGCGTTTTCTTGCTCAGAAACTCTTGGATGTCAAAGATAGGGTGAACAATGGACAGAATTCTTGATCGTATCAACAGCCCCAAAGACCTGAAAAACTGTTCCATGAAGGAACTGTCTCAGCTGTCGAAGGAAATCAGGTCATTGATCATCGAGGTTGTCTCTAGGAACGGCGGACACCTGTCTCCCAATTTGGGTGTGGTCGAAATGACGATCGCCCTCCACTACGTCTTCGATGCCTTGGAGGACAAAATCCTCTGGGATGTCGGGCATCAATGTTATACGCACAAGATCCTGACTGGGAGAAAAGATCAATTCTACACTCTCCGTCAGTTCGATGGCCTGTGTGGCTTTCCATGTCGGGAAGAAAGCGAGTACGACATCTACAATACGGGGCACGCATCCACGGCGCTTTCCGCCGCTCTTGGGATGGCCGTGGCTCGAGACAAGGCGAAGGAGACGCACCAAGTGGTGGCAGTTGTGGGAGACGGAAGCCTCACTGGAGGCGTGGCCTGGGAAGCCCTCAATCAGATCGGTCATCTCCGCGAGAAATTGATCATTATTCTTAACTACAATGAGATGTCCATTGCGCACAATGTCGGGGCCATGTCCAAGTACCTAACGTATCTTGTTTCAGGACAGCATTATCTGCGGATGAAGGATCACGCGAAAACGATCCTGAAGACCATTCCCGCTGTCGGGTGGCCCATGATCAAAGCCGGGCGTGCGATCGAAGAAGTCATCAAGAAGACATTTTTTCCGGGGCTGGTCTTTGAAGAATTGGGCATCCGTTACATTGGTCCTGTCCAGGGGCACAGTCTGGGGTCATTGATCGAAGTGTTTGAGGACGCCAAGGCCTACCATGGCCCAGTACTGATACTCTGCGTCACTAAGAAAGGGAAGGGCTACACGCCGGCAGAGAACAATCCTACAAAATTCCACTCGGCATCTCCCTTTGATATCCAAACAGGAGAGTCGGCGAGCACGGATAAGAGAATGACCTATTCGGCGGTTTTCGGAGAGACTGTTGTGGAATTAGCTCGTAAGGATGACAAGGTTGTTGCCATCACAGCAGCGATGCCTAGCGGAACCGGGCTTCGGGATTTTTCTCAACGATTCCCGGATAGGTTTTTTGATGTAGGCATTGCCGAACAGCATGCCGTAGATTTTGCCACGGGATTGGCCCTCAGCGGGTACAAGCCGATCGTGGCCATCTACTCGACATTCCTCCAGAGAGCCTACGATCAGCTTTACCACGATGTCTGTCTTATGGACATTCCTATCCTATTTGGACTCGACCGATCGGGGATTGTTCCGGATGATGGCCCAACACATCAGGGCATCAATGATATCGTCTATCTCAGACATCTCCCCCACATGATCGTGATGGCCCCTAAGGATGAGAATGAATTGCGTCATATGCTGAAGTCTGCCCTTTCTTACGGGCACCCAGCTTCGGTGAGATTTCCCAAGGGAAAAGTCATCGGTGTTGCCCAAGATGAGAACCTGATGGAGCTACCTCTCGGCAAGGGAGAGCTTCTTAAAGAAGGAAAGGATCTGCTCTTGGCCTTCGGGAATATGGTCCACCCCGCTTTGGCAGCAGCCATTCAACTCAAAGTCGATGGGATCGATCTGGCTGTGGTGAACGCACGATTTGCCAAACCTCTGGACGAAGAATTGATTTTGTCGTTTGCGAAACCCGGAAATGTCATTTTTACGGTGGAAGAGGGCGTCACTGCGGGCGGATTCGGCAGTGCGGTCCGAGAATTCCTAGACCGAAAAAAGATATTCAATATTCGTTTCAAGTCCATAGGACTTCCTGATGAGTTATACCCTCTCGGCAAGGCCGATCAGATCAAGAAAATGTTCAAGCTTGATCCCGATGGTTTGGCCCAGCAGATCCGTCAATTTTATGGATAGAAATTCGCTGTTTTTCATTCGTCAGCACACGAAAATTCCACAGCTTTGGTGGACATACTACGGACATGGAGAGATGATCGGAAACCGATGAAAGAAAGGGCGGACAAGATCGTCGTCAACCGGGGGCTTGCCGAAAGCCGTCATAAGGCACAAGCGCTCATTATGGCAGGTTTGGTCTATGCCGGAAGGGGGCGCGTGGAAAAACCGGGTCAATTGGTTCCTGTTGATACGGAGATTTTCCTTAAGGAGACCATGCCGTATGTGAGTCGCGGGGGATTGAAGTTGAAAGAAGCGTTGGATCGTTTCCAGATCTCTCCAGAGGGCAAGATAGCGGCCGACCTCGGGGCCTCGACAGGAGGATTCACAGATTGTCTTCTCAAAGAGGGTGCAAAAAAAGTCTATGCGGTCGATGTGGACATAAAACAGATTGATATCCACCTGCGAGAGAATCCCAGGGTTGTTCTTTTGGAAAAAAATGCCCGTTATCTCCAGAGAGAAGACTTTCAAAATCCTCTTGCTCTTGTCACCATGGATCTCTCCTTCATCTCCGTACTCAAAGTCCTTCCCGCCGTCCAAATGTTTTTGGCGGGTGGAGAGCTCATAGCTCTTCTCAAACCTCAGTTTGAAGTGGGGAAAGGCCAGGTCGGGAAAGGAGGGATTGTCCGTTCTCCCGAACTTCACGAAGATGTTTTGTGCAGAATCTTACAGGGCGCCAGGAAGATGGGATTTGGGGCGCTGGCCCTGATGAAAACATCTGTGCGAGGGCAGAAGGGCAATCGCGAATTTTTTATCCGCTGGTCTTTGTCCGAAGGATTGTGGACACAGGCGCAAGAACTGAAATTTATCAAGGAGGCAGTCTGGGATGAATAACATCAAGCGAGTGGGATTTGTGATCAAACCTCATGCACCTCGGGTGGAGAAAATATTGACGGAGTTGATCCACTATTTTGAGGCAAAAAAAATTCAGTGCCTCCTGGAAGATGTGGCCGCGATGAAAATCCAGCGTAAAAATAGCGTGCCGCGTGAGAAAATCCCCCAACAAGTGGACCTGCTCATTGTATTGGGAGGGGATGGAACTCTGCTGAGTGTTGCACATATCGCCGCTCAGGAGGACACGCCCGTTCTGGGAGTCAATCTGGGACGACTCGGATTTTTGACGGAAGTTCCGCTGGATGAGATGTATTTGACGATCGAATCATTCTTGGAAGGAAACAGAGATATCATCAGCCACCGACAGATGCTCGAGGCAGAGGCCAAGGGGGGGATTTTTTATTGTTTGAATGATGTTGTGATCAATAAGGGGGCGCTTGCCAGGATGATCCAGTGCGCCATTTGGATCGACGGCAAGGAGGTCGCAACCTCCAAAGCAGACGGATTCATCATATCAACCCCCACGGGGTCAACAGCATATTCCCTGTCCGCAGGTGGTCCCATTATTCAGCCCAATATTCCCGCCTTTATCATCGTCCCTATCTGTCCCCACACGCTTTCCTTCCGTTCAATGGTCATCTCTGTAGAATCGACGATCAAGCTCGAGCTGGTGACCGGCAATGAAGAGGTTTGGTTCACTCTTGATGGCCAGCGGGGAGGATTGATGGAAGAGAAGGATACCATAGTTGTGAGGCGCAGCCGTTTCGCACTGAGATTGATCTCTTCACCGAAGAGGAATTACTTCGACCTCCTTCAAGAAAAGCTCGGCTGGGGTTGAAGCAGCCAGCCCACTCAATTCGTCAGCATGGGGATTTTTCTCCAGCCCTTCTCACGGTTTTCTCCGTCACCCCATTGGATCACTCATTATCGCACTATGATTTTAGGCCATCACGGTTTTGGGGATACTTCCCTCAGTTCCGCTTTTATTGACATTTTTTTGGGTCATCATTATGATAAGTCCGCCATGAGTTCGAAGCTGCGCGTGATTTTCGTCTCCCCCGAAGTGGCGCCTTTTGCCAAGTCGGGAGAGATGGCTGATGTGGCCAGTGCTCTTCCCAAATATCTGTCCTATCTGGGTATGGACGTCTCGGTGTTCATGCCGATGTACAGGCGGCCGGAGATCGAGTCCCTACCGAAAGAAAGCGTGGCTTCCGACATGACGGTCGCCCTTGGAGATATCAAAGCCAAAGCCCATGTGTACAGAAGCGAGCTGGGAAAGTATGACATCTACTTTATTGATAATCCCAAATATTTTTTGCGCGAGGACATTTACGGAACAGGAAAGGGAGAGTATCTCGATAATGATGAGAGGTTCATCTTTTTCAACCGAGCGGTGTTGGAGTTTCTTCTCAAGGCGAAGATATCCCCAGACGTCATCCACTGCAACAATTGGCCAACAGCCTTGATCCCAATACTCTTGAAAACTCAGTATGCGAACAAAAGCCAATTCTCAAAAACAGCGACCGTTTTCACGCTCCATAACATATCCTATCAGGGGGAATTTCCCCCAGAAACCCTGGCCCTCACGGGTTTGAATTGGAGCTATTTGAGCCTGGGCCAGCTCTCTTTGAACGGAAAGTTCAATTTTCTCAAAGCAGGGATTCTCTTTTCCGATGCCTTAAACACTGTCAGCGCATCCTACAGGAGGGAAATCCTTTCAAAAAAGCATGGATTCGGCTTGAATGGACTGCTCAAACAGAGGCAAGGTGCATTTTTCAGCATCCGGAACGGTGTGGATTATGAGGTCTGGGACCCCGAACAAGATCCCTACATAGAGAGAAATTATTCTGCAAGCAGCCTGGAAGGGAAAGAAACAAACAAACGCGATCTCTGCCAGCAGTTCGGACTTGACATCGATCTCTCGCTACCTCTTTTCAGTGTAGTTTCCTACATGACGGCCAATAAGGGGTTTGATATCCTGGTGGATGCGATGGAAGCGTTGATGGAGATGGACTTGGGGATCGTTATTCTTGGTCGTGGGAACGAAATGTATGAGAAAGATCTCATCTCCATTCAGAAGCAGTATCCTCAGCGCATGGCGGTCAGGACGGACATGAGTCCCTCACTAGCGCATCAGGTCGCTGCAGGTGCGGATATCTTTCTTATCCCCTCCCTTTACGAGCCTTGCGGCCTGAACCAATTGTATGGCTTTCGGTATGGGAGCGTTCCTGTTGTCAGGGCCACCGGAGGATTGAGGGACACGGTCGAACCCTTTGATGCGAAGACAAATACAGGGAATGGCTTTGTGTTCAGGGAGTACAGCGCGCAGGCTTTGGTCGAGACGGTCAGAAAGGCAATAGAGTGCTACAAAAATCCTGCAGTATGGAGAAGGATCATGCTCAACGGGCTCGCCGCGGATTTTTCTTGGGAACATGCAGCTAAAAGGTATAAAAAGCTTTATCAGAAATCATTGGAAATAAAGAGAGGAGGTTAAGTTGGCCGAAGGAATTATCAATGTTACAGATAGCACATTCGGAGAGGAGGTGCTCAAGGCAGATCTTCCTGTCCTTGTGGACTTTTGGGCTGTATGGTGTGGCCCCTGCCAGATGATTGCTCCTACCGTAGAGTATCTGGCTCAAAATTATAAGGATAAGCTGAAAGTGACCAAGATGAATGTGGACGACAATATGAATGTTCCTGCCAAATACGGCATCATGAGCATCCCGGCTCTGCTCCTTTTTAAGGGCGGAGAGGTTGTGGAGACTGTCATCGGCGCCCTCCCTCAAGATAAGATCGTGGATACGATCGCAAAACACCTATGAGTCAGACATACGACGTCATCATACTGGGTGCAGGTCCGGCTGGACTTTCCTCTGCCATTTACACGGGGAGGGCTATGCTTGAAACGCTTGTCCTGGAGAAAGGGGCGCCTGGAGGACAGATCCTCATGACTGATTTTATCGAGAACTATCCGGGTTTTCCCGAGGGGATCGCTCCTGTCGAGTTGACAGAAAGTTTCCGGAAGCAGGCCGAGCGCTTCGGTGCCAAGATTGATATAGACACCATCAAAGAAATCCAGAGAGAGGGCGAACTCTGGAAATTACACAGCAGCAAAAATGAATACCAGGCACGCGCGGTTATCATCGCGACAGGAGCGAATTTCCGGAGACTTGGAGTCAAAGGAGAAGGGAAATTCACGGGGCGAGGTGTTTCCTTCTGCGCGACCTGCGATGGGTTCTTTTTTAGAGACAAGGTCGTAGCTGTTGTGGGAGGGGGAAGTTGGGCTCTCACAGAAGCCCTGTTCCTGACCAAGTTTGCCCGTCAGGTCAAAATCATCCACCGGCGTGACCGATTCAGAGCGGAGAAGATCCTTCAAGAGCGGACGTTGACCCACGACAAAATTGAGGTCGTTTGGGACACGGTGGTCGAAGAGATTTCCGGTGACACTGTCCTTAAATCTCTAACCATTAAAAATGTGAGAACGGGTGAGGTTTCTGAGCTAAAACTGGATGGTCTTTTTGTTTCCATCGGTACAGTGCCAAATTCGGAATTCGTGAAGGGCCTTGTCGAGCTCAACGAGTGGGGCGAGATCGTCGTGGGGAAAAAAATGGAGACATCCCAGCGCGGGATCTACGCTGCCGGGGATGTGACCGATGCTTGCCCTCAGCAAGTGGCTACAGCCGTGGGCACGGGCGTGGCCGCAGCCATCGCCGCCGACGAATACCTCCAGTCGCTGACTTAGGCCAGTAATCCTTCACTCCTTAACTATGACCCTATATCGACAAAACTCGGTGCCACTGTAATCAAGGCGTTTTTGTTTTGTCCCTATAGCCGAAATTGTCAATCACGTTTCTCCGGTTTATTCAGCCCGCCCTGGCTTCACTCGCACTTGTTTTTAATCAAACCCAGATGTATGTTAATTGGAGTTGGGCCCTCCGCGATTGGGGAGTTAAAGCGAATAATAGTTCCAAAAAAAGACAAAAAACGATAAGAATTGGGTCTTTTAGAGTGAGAGTTGTTAGAAACGGCAGTAGTGATGGCGGGATGTTGTCTAAACTAGGATAGATTTTGAATTTGCAGCAACTCTACGATCTTTTTGGTGATAAATTGTATCATTATTTGACTATTAAGCTTGGTTCAGCAGATGATGCTGAAGATGTCATACAGGATATTTTTTGTCGTCTTGCACGTTATTCAGTCCGTCTGAAGTTCGTGCACAATCTTCAGGCCTATATGTTTAGACTCGCCAGAAACGAGGCCAATAGTTTTTTGAAAAAGAAAATCCGGAGCCGGAGAGAGTGGGAAAAGACTGCTTCTTTCCCTCAAGTCATTCGAAACTCCTTTTCAAATACTGATGCGCAAAAAGCACAACTTGTTTCTGAATCTCTGGCCCGGTTGCCGGAAAGCCAAAGGGAAATCATTGTGCTGAAAATGTTCGAAGAATTGACCTTCAAAGAAATAGCCTCTGTCTGTGGATTGTCAATTAATACCGCTGCAAGCCGCTACAGGTATGGCATGGAAAAACTTCGTTCAATGTTGGAGGGATAAAGTGAAAGATTTGCGCAAAACAGAGGATCTTCTTCACAGCTTTCAAAGAAAACCGCTACCGCCCGGAATGAAAGAGAAGATTCTTCGTACTGCCAATCAAGAAGCAGCACAAATGCGGCCACTGGTGAATTCCTTTAGACGCGTCGTCGCTGTGTGTTCCGCTCTGATTGCTGTGGTTATATTGCTGGATATGAAGATATCGGAAAATCAACGCCAGAAAATTTCACTTCTCCAAAAAACGACATCCGGATCTGAATCCGCAGAATTGGAAGATGAACTGGCAATTATTCTAGATCTTATTAATGAGACAAATAACTCGTCAAATATTTCCTGGATAAAGATCCGATATTTCAGAGGGAAAAAATCGACACAGTGGCTAAATAGGAATAGGGAATTCCAAATATTTATGGAGGATTTTAATGGGAGCTAAAGCCAAAAGAGTCTGCCTTAGAGTTGCGATAATAGTGATGTTGGTCATTACAGTGGGATTGGCCGTCCGGGCAATATTCAATTACACAACAGGCAAAAGATTGGAGAAAACAGTAGCAAAGATGAAAGCGGCAGGGATTCGTTTGATCCTTCGTGAGTTTGAACCCGCTTGTGAAGATCAAGATAATGCGGCCCTGATCTGGAAAGGCGTTGAAGCCATGTTACTCACGAATCCTGGTGAGAGAAAAGTGTTGAGTAAAGCCGTAGAAGCTGTTTTTTATGATAGGGCCATGAGTGAGGCGATGAGAGATAAGATCAATGAAATCTTAATAAGGAATCAGAGAACGTTCCCACTCATAAAAGAGGCAGCACAGAAATCCTGTTTCAAGCACAACAGAGAATGGAACAAACTGCCGGAAATGATGGAGATGCCGAATGCGATCCAATTGATCACGGCACTACGCCTTTATGGGCTTGACTCTGTTCTAAAAGCGGAAAATGGGATGGTTGAAGAAGCCATTGAACAGTGTCTCTCCGGGATAAGACTATCACGCAAATTCCTGGATGAACCCTTTTTATTCAGCTCTCTAGTTTCAATTGCACTTATGCGACAACAGCTCGTATTCCTGAAAAAAGTCATAACAATAAAAGATATGGAGACAGATACGCTCACAAAGATTATGAAAGAATTAGATGTTGCTCCTTGGCGAGACGGATTTGCTAGGAGTTTTGCCAAGGAAAGAGCCCTGAGTTTTGATGTCGGCATAAGAATAATAGAAAACTCAGAGTTCTCAGATTATATTGATGGAAATTGGATTGATAGGGTGGAATACTGGATACTCAGGCCGGCTATAAAAACAGAAATAATCAACCAACTTCATTTTTGGGAAAAGATGGTACCGGCGGCGCAATTGCCCTATTACCAAACTGATGAGATCAGGAAGGAAGTCGAAGAAAAATCCAGGAAACTCCCCTGGCATGCGAAGCTGACGAGATCGCTTCTGCCAAACCTTACGACAGCGATGTTTAAAGAAGCCAATCTTGAAGCAAATCTTCTGGCTGCGCAGGTCGGAATTGCCTGTAAAGTTTATAAGAACGAAAGAGGGAACTATCCTGAAAAAATATCCGACCTTGTTCCGGATTATTTGGATAAAGAACCGCTTGATCCCTTTAATGGAAAGCCGTTTGTCTATCAGAGAGAGGATTCTGGCTTCATCGTTTACAGCATCGGCTCCAACAGAAAAGACGACGAGGGGAGAGGAACCTGGAACATCACGGCGATTGTCATGGAAAAGGATGATGATCAGGCCTGGCAAGAAAGGTTGAATTGACCCTATGAGTATTCACGATACAGGTAGAGCCGCTGGCAGGAGGGTATTATTTACCCGTCCTTTTTTCGAGATCCTCGATTCTCTTTTTTAACTTGCGCATATCGCGGATCAGGTCGTAGAGCTGGGGGATAGCGGCCCAGGCTTTGCGCCAGACTCGGATGTCAAGATGCGGGCTTCCTGAAACAAAGGAGCCAGAGGGGAGGTCTTTCGTGATGCCTGACTTTGCGGCGATGATGACGTCATCCCCGATGGTGATGTGGTCGGGGATCCCCACTTGGCCGCCTGCGATGAAATTTTTACCGACCTTTGAGCTTCCCGCGATCCCTGTCTGTGCAGCCAGGATACTGTTCGGCCCGATCTCCACGCTGTGGGCGACCTGGACAAGGTTGTCGATCTTTGTTCCTCTCCGGATGATCGTTTCACTCAGGGCTGCCCTGTCTACTGTGGTGTTTGCGCCGATCTCCACATCGTCCTCAACGATGACGATCCCCTTTTGCAGGATCTTGATGTGAGAGCCGTCCGTGGCTTTCTGGAATCCAAAGCCGTCAGACCCAATAACCACTCCGTTATGAAGCAACACGCGGTCGCCGATCCGGCAGTCCTCTCTGATAGACACAAACGAATGAACGATTGTCTTCATTCCGATCGTGACTCTTGGATAGACTGAGACAAAGGGGAATAAAACTGTATCGTTCGCGATCTCAACATCCTCGTCTATGAAGACAAAAGCGCTGATGGCGACATTTTTGCCGACCTTTGCCGAAGGAGATACGAAGGCCTGCGGATGGATGCCTGGTTCCGGACGGAAGGGCGTGTAGAAGAGTTCTATAGCCCTGATGAATGAGGCATAAGGCCTTTCGGATTGAATTGTGGGAATTCGGTCATAGACTAGGTCTATGGGCACGATTGCCGCAGACGCATCCGTCTTTTCGAGGAGGTTTCTGTATTTCGGGTCGGCGTAAAAAACGAGGTCTCCCGCCTTCGCTCTTTCTAAGCTGGAAATTCCAAAGATGGGTGTGTCCCCGTTTCCTTCAAACACGCAGTTCAGAAGGCGTGCCAATTCCGCCACTGTTGTGGATAAGGGAAGATTCTCAGCCGGCTTTTTCATAAATCCTCTCGTTGAGAACAGCGGCCAATTCAGCCCCCCACAGCAGAATAACAAGGGAGAAGCTTAGCCAAAGGAGAAAGAAGATGATCGAGGTGAGCGTTCCCTGTAAAAGCCTAGAAAGAACGATTCCGATCGCAGAAAAGTGGGCAACGTAGAAAGCGAACATTCTTTTGAATATCTCCCAGAGCGAACCCCCGATGAGCGCTGCGATGGCCGCTGCCTTTGTGTAGACCTTCACCTCCGGGATAAATTTGTAGAGCGAGAAAAAAACCAAAAACGTCAATGTGAAAGGGATGAGGTATTGGAGAAAGAAGTTATTGACAAGAGAAACCGTATTGGGGTTGATATTGTTGGCAACGTACGGGCTTTCTTGGACGATCCTTTGGATGGCTGTCCACACAGCGGTGATGGACAGAGAGATCAGCATGATGGTCCCGATGACGAACAGCAGGATGTATTCCATGAGCCGCCTGTAGAAGAAGGACTTCTGCTGGTGCGCTCTGAAAATGCCGTTTATGGCTTTGATCATGTTCGAAAACAGAAAGCTGGCTGCGATGAAAGACCCTGCAAGGCCGAACCACCCGAGATTGGAGATATTCCGGGAGAGATACTGGAGCCTTTCGAAAAAGGCCGGGTCAAGCCGAGCAAAGAATTCGTCAGTGAAAATATTCAAACTCCGGAAAGCAATTTCTGAGTTTCCTAGAACACGTGTGGATACAAATGTGAAAAGGGCGACCAAAGGGACGGAGCACATCAGGGCAAAGTAGGAGATGATGATCGCATAGTTTCCGCAGTGGTCTCCGGCAAACCTCTGGAAGGTTTTTTGGATGACCTGGAAAACTGCGGAATCCTTCAATTTTTTACAGGAAGATCACAACAATATTACAGGTAGTTCCCCCACTGGACATTGACGATCATGATGGTGATTAGCAGGGCGTAGATAACAAGCGTCTCGATGAGCACGAGTCCGAATATGAGAATGAACCTGATCGTGGGCGCGCCTCCTGGATTTCTGGATATTCCCTCACACGCACTGCTGATGGCTTTGGCCTGACAGAATGCCCCTGCCGCAGCAGCCAAGGTGATGATGGCACCTCCAACAATGATGGACCACTTGTAGAGCGTGGCCCTCTCTTCGCTCACGGCTGTCTGTTGAGCCAAAAGGGGTGCGCAAAAAAGGATCAGAAAGAAAAACAGCATGCCGAATGCTTTGAGTTTTGAATTCATCATCTTACTCCTTATATTATTGTTCCTCTTCGTGGGCCACGGCTCCTGCGATATAGATGCAGGCCAAAAGCACGAAGACAAAAGATTGGATAATAGCTGTGAATATGGCTATTGCCATAAAGGGCAGCGGAAGGAAAAACGGAATGATGGATGCCATGATGACGATCAGCACCTCTTCGGCAAAAATATTTCCGAAGAGTCGGATGGAGAGAGATACGGGCCGTGAAAAATGGCTGATAAGTTCGATGGGGATCATGAGAGGCGCCAGAAGGGGGACTGGTCCAGCGAAGTGTTTGAGGTATTTCAACAGGCCTTTTGCCCTGATGCCCTGGAAGTGATAGTACACAAAGACAACAAGAGCACAGCCTATGGTGACGTTGAGCTTACTCGTGGGGGACATAAATCCGGGAACCAAACCCATAAGGTTGCTGAACAGAATAAAGAGCCCCACAGTGGCGATGAGCGGCAGATATTTTTTCCCCTCCTCTCCGATCGTATCGACGAGTAGGCCTTCAAAAGTCTGAATGATGAACTCGAGGAGACTCTGGCGTTTAGAGGGGACGAGGGAGAGCTTACGGGACGAGAGACCTAAGAACAGGATGAGGAGCAACGCTATGATGATGCACATGACGATGTAGTCGGGCACGAGGTGCCCGGGATCGGTGACCTGAATTCCCAGCCAGCCAAGAAGAGCTGCGAGAGGTTTGCCGAAGACTTTGTTGAAGAGGTCGACGATGAATAAGCTGTGTTCTAGTTCTTCCATTGTTTTAGCTTAGAGAGCCCAACAATTGCCTCAGCCAGAAAAACGACAACAAGTGTGGAAAATCCTGCAGCAAAGGCTAAAATTTTCTCTGAAAAGAAAAGAATTATAATAAAAAAGATACCAAGAATCAATAGAAGTCCAATGCCGTAAACAGCCATTCCTGAACTTAAAGCCTTCTGTTTTCCAGAGAGAAGGAATCTGGAGATCGCCTGCTTTATCCAAATGAAATTTATGGCGGCCGTGATGCCGCCGGCAAACGCCAGCGCAGCACTCAGTTCATCGAACAAGACCCAAGCAGCCAGAGCAAGTCCAAAAGAGAGCAGCATAATCTCCAGGGGTATCCTCTTGAGAATGTGTTCCTCTTCTGCGGCCAAGTCGGTCCTGTCGGGATTTGTCATAATTCAGATGTCCTTATCTTTATCCAGGTAATTTTTTAGCCCTTTCAAAAGACTGTAGAATCCGGAGGCTGTTCCGAGGAGAAAGAACAGGATCAAAAGCCAGGGACGGGTTCCCAAAAACTTGTCGAGGAAAAATCCGATAAATAATCCCACCACGATGGAGGATGGCAGCATAAGCCCTAGCGAACTCAGCTCAGCGAGTTTTTTGAGGTTGACTCCCGATCGATTTTCTTCCTTCTTGCTTTTGATCATCGGGCTATCCACTGCCCAACCGACTAAACTCCAAGGGGCGATAATAAACGCCCTTCGTGTGTCTAATTCTTTGCGTGTGACAAAAGACGCAAGAAAACCAGAGATAAAAGCACAAAACTATTCGCCCCTCACGACGCATCTCTTGCGCCCGGCTATTTTTTTTCAGGACAAATCAAAAGAATTATCGTACGAATGAGAGGAGCTGTCAAGGTGATTTCGTTAGTGATTTATCAGGGGAGGTGTATTGATAATCCAAAGAGGGTTGTGTTACATTGCATTTAATGATCCTTAAACAGTGTGCGTGGACTATTTATGCCCTTTTCCTCCTGTTCATTCTCTGCTTTTGCCCCTTTGGCCGAGCGCAAGCGCCGGATCAGACACCGACCACAGGTCAAACGACGGCCACAACTCAGACAGAAGCCAAGGAGACCCCCTTTAGAGTGATCGCTAATTACAAGGAACAGCTGGAGAATCGCATCATCGCCACAGGGAATGTGGAAGTCCACTATAAGACGATCACGCTGTTTGCCGACAGAGTCGAACTGGATACAGAGACCAAAGATGTCTTTGCTGAAGGCCATGTTGTTGTCCAGACACCCGGGGATGTGATCAGCGTGGAGAGCATTCAGTTCAACCTGGATTCAAAGCTGGGAACCTTCCAGAAGGTTTTTGGCCGGTCCCAACCCAATCTTTTTTACGAAGCGGAATCTGTTGAAAAGACGAGTGAAGACATGTACTCTATGACCAGAGGGAGTTTCACGACCTGCACCCAACCGACCCCGAGATGGCGATTCTCTTTTTCCAGAGCCAATCTTAAAAAGGACGACTATGTGGAGATGTGGGATTCTGTGGTCAGGGTGAAAAAAGTCCCTATCCTCTATTTTCCCTACCTCAAATATCCTCTGGATGAAGAGCGAAACACTGGTTTTCTGATGCCCAAGTTCGGTTATAACGGCCAGAAAGGGTTCAACTACAGCCAAAGCTTCTACTGGGCCATGAAGCGGAACATGGATTCCCTGTTCAACCTGGACTATTACGCGGCCCGAGGATTGGGCGGTGGTCTTGAATATCGCTACATGTTCACTCGGGGAACAGGAGGACAGCTCAACCTGTACTATTTTAAATTCAAGAATGACCCTGAATTGAATTTACCTGATAATGCCTACCTCATTCGTTTCAGCCACAACCAGCCGCTCCCCTATTCTTTCAACCTTGTGGCGGATGTGGATTACCAGAGCTCGTATGAATTTCTACGGGAATTTGACAATAACTTCATGCGGGCCGTTGTGTCCAACCGCCGCTCTCAGGTGTTTCTCCAGAGAGCGTGGTCTTATTTCAACCTGAACATGCGCGTTTCAAGGTTCGAGACATATTACAGCGATCGGCAAAACTCAATTATTCGCAACAACCTTCCAGAGGTCGGATTCAGTTCTTCACAGATCAAGCTGTTTAACCCGCTCTTCTTTTCCTTTAACTCAACCTTCAGTGCCTGGCAGTACGGATGGGCGTATGCCAGCCGGCAGGGAACAAATTATGGGGAGAATTATGAGGATGGCACACAGAGAAACTCCCAGAGCCTCTCTTTTTCTCCTGTAATCACGCTGCCGTTCACTTCCATCCCCTGGCTGGTTATCAATTCCTCTCTGGCATCCAACATGTCCTTCGATTTTATGAGTTATGCCCCGAACTCCAAAACCATTGTCGCAGAGCCCTTACTCAGACAGAACTTCAGTTTTAACATTGAGTTTATCGGACCTACGTTTAACAAGTTATTCTTTGATGAAAAGAATGAGCCAAAAGTCAAACATATCATCGAACCCACGTTTTCCTACCGCTACGAAAGCCCGGTCGAAGAGTCCGAACGTGTCATCACCTCGGCGCGCTATTTTACCCGCAATCACTATATCAGTTACGGTCTAAACACGCGTATCCTGGCCAAGGTCAATAAAATGCCACGGGAGATCTTCACTTTGGGTTTGAGTCAGATCTATTACCTGGACCCCGAAGACAGCCCATTGCAAGGCTTTGAGGTCGACGGGAAAATTCCTGAATTCTCAGACATCAACGGGTATTTGAGGTATTATCCTGGGAACAAATACAGCGTCGATTTTTCCATGGCGTTTAATCCTTATTACACGAGATTTTCGCAGCTCCGGCTTGGAGCGAACTTGGGAGCTCCCACAGATAACCTGTTCCTCCGGGTCAGTTGGTACAGAAGCCTGAATCCCTATTTTGACAACACCTGGGGGGAGCGTCACCAAGTGAGCTTCTTCACTGGCGTTAAAATCCCCAGGCTCAATCTCAAAGCCCTTGGGATGCTGGATTATAACATCAAAGAGAGAAAGTTTCTTTACACGTCCCTCTCGGTTGTTTACCATTATCAGTGTATTGATTTTAAGGCTGATGTTAAGATATTCTATTTCCGAGAAACGCCCGAGGCTCAATTCGGTATTTCCATCGGGTTGGGGAACATTGGGAAAACCACTGATTTTCTCGGAGATCCGACAGATAGTGACCTAGTGAGGCCTTTGAATGAGATATAGAAATCAAACCGGTCAATGCGCTGACCGGGTGAAGCGAAGGCGCTTATCCATAGGATTTTGGAGAGAGAGATGAAGGGTCTTATCCTGAGTGGCGGTAAGGGGACGCGGCTTCGGCCTTTGACTTTTACTCAAGCAAAACAATTGGTCCCGGTGGCCAACAAGCCTGTGCTGTTTTATGGGATCGAAGCCATCCAGGAAGCAGGGATTGGAGAGATCGGCATTGTCGTCGGAGAAACCAGAGAAGAAATCAGAACTGCGGTCGGAGATGGATCTCAATGGGGAGTGCACATCACCTACATCGAACAGGAAGCTCCCTTGGGCCTAGCGCATGCGGTCAAAATTGCTGAGAGCTTCTTGGGAGATGAGCCGTTTGTGATGTATCTCGGTGACAATATCCTCAAAAGCGGCATCAAGTCTTTGGTTGATGAGTTTTTAAAGGAAAAACCCAACTCTCTTATTCTTCTCACGGAGGTCCCCAATCCTCAGATGTTCGGGGTGGCCGAGCTCGACGGAAAACGAGTCGTAAGGCTGGTCGAGAAACCCAGACAACCAGCGAGCAACCTGGCTCTGGTTGGCGTATACATGTTCGATTCGTTCATCTTTGAAGCCGTGAATGCCATAAAGCCATCCTGGCGGAATGAGCTTGAGATCACCGATGCCATCCAGTACCTGATAGATCACGGGCATGTGGTCCATCCCCATCTTGTCTCAGGATGGTGGAAAGATACAGGGAAGCTCGAGGATATTTTGGAGGCCAACCGTCTGATCCTGGAGGGCATAACAGGACAGATTCAAGGGCAAGTGGATAAAGCTTCGAAGGTCAATGGTCAAGTCATCATTGAGGAGGGGGCCCTGGTCACCAACAGCATCATCAGGGGGCCTGCTATAATCGGTGTAAAAACCGAGATCGCTCATTCCTATGTGGGTCCGTTCACCTCCATCCAGGATCGGTGCCGCATTGTCAGGACCGAGATCGAAAACAGCATCGTTCTCGAGGGAAGCACAATCAGTGACATCGGGAGCCGGATCGATGAAAGCCTGATCGGCAGGGACACGAAAATATACAAGTGCCCTCCCAAGCCTTCGGCCTATCGCTTCATGTTGGGAGACAAAAGCGAGATCGGGATCAAGTGAATTTTTTCAAGTCTCCCGTGTTGCACAGAGCTTCATGTGAGAACATGGAAAAACGGTCAAGTCGAGAGCGTGAGGATAATACAGGCAGAAAACAAGACATTCATCTTAAACAGAACAGCCAAGATAGACGAAGCCACATTAAAGAATATAATAAATAGACAGGAGATTTTATGGGAGTCAAGGATGATTGAAGGCGTCAAGGTTAAACAACTCAGAGTTATCCCGGATCAGAGAGGCCGGCTCTTGGAGATCCTGCGGGCCGACGACGATTGTTTTATGAAGTTCGGACAGGTCTACATAACGACGACGTATCCAGGGGTCGTTAAGGCTTGGCACTTGCACAAAAGGCAGACGGACAATGTGGCCTGTGTGCAGGGCATGATCAAGCTCGTTGTTTACGACCAAAGAGAGGAGTCTCCTACCCATAAAAAGCTTGATGAGTTCACCCTGGGCGTCCACAATCCGATCCTTGTCCAGCTTCCTGCTGGAGTCTACCATGGATGGATGTGTGTGAGCCTGGAGGAAGCCATTGTTGTGAACATACCCACTGAGGTGTATGATCGTGAGAATCCCGATGAGTTTCGCCTGGATCCTCACCAAAACGACATTCCCTATGATTGGAAAAGACGCGATGGCTGAAGGACGAACGCTCGCGGGGAAAACACTGCTTGTCACCGGGGGGGCTGGCTTCATCGGAAGCAATTTTATCCATTACTGGCTCGAGAAATACCCTGATTGTTCGCTCATCAACTTAGACAAACTCACCTATGCGGGAAACCTGGAAAACTTGAGGGAGATCGAAAATAACCCTCGCTACGAGTTCGTCCACGGAGACATTTGCGACCGCGAGACTGTTTTTGAGCTGTTCCAAAGGATCGATGGCGTGGTTCATATGGCCGCCGAAACACATGTAGACCGCTCCATCTTGGACGCGGGAGAATTTGTCAAGACAGATGTCCTGGGGAGCTTTATGCTCTTCGAGGCCTGCCGGCAGTCCGAGGTTGAATTCTTCATCCATGTCTCGACGGATGAAGTGTATGGGAGCCGGGAGAAAGGCTTCTTCCGGGAGAAGGACCCGCTCAACCCTACCTCTCCATATTCAGCGAGCAAAGCCGGCGGGGACCGCCTGGCCTATGCCTACACAAAGACATACGGGCTTCCGATCATCATTTGCCGGCCGAGCAACAATTATGGGCCCTATCAATATCCCGAGAAATTCATACCGCTTTTCACGACAAACGCCATCGAGGACACACCTCTTCCTCTCTACGGAAAGGGATTAAATGTCCGTGACTGGCTCTTTGTGGAGGATAACTGCCGGGCGATCGAAACCCTCATCCAAAGAGGAAAGCCAGGGGAAGTCTACAACATCGGGGCGAATGATGAGGTGACGAACATTGAAGTGGCTGAGCGGATACTGAAAATCCTGGGGAAGCCAAAAAGTCTGATCAAATGTGTCCCGGACCGTTTGGGACATGACTTGCGCTATGCCCTGGATTGCGGCAAAATTCACGACCTGGGCTGGAAACCGGCAAAGAAATTCGAGGAGGCTCTGACAGAGACTGTGCTTTGGTACAAGGAGCATTCCTCCTGGTGGAAAAAGATCAAGGCCAAAAGCAAGGAGTTCCAAAGTTTCTACGATACCTATTATAAGGATCGAAAGTAATATCCGGTCTATTCAGCCAAGTCGCTCTGTCCGGACTTTACCGATCGAAGATTGTAGTGTCGGGTTCGAAGGAGACGGAGATGCGTATGCGTTTTGAACGGTTGATGAATGAGGAGGTTCAATGAGGGTTCTGATCACTGGGATTACAGGTTTTGCGGGAAGTCATCTTGCCGATTATATCTTGACCGATCATCCTGATGTGGAGCTATTCGGGTTGGTGCGTTGGCGAAGCCGGATGGATAATGTGGTCCATATGCAGGATTCTGTACGGTTCTGCGAAGGGGATCTTAAGGACAGCGTCTCCTTAAAAAAATGCCTTGAAGAGATAAAGCCAGACGGCATATTCCATCTCGCCGCACAGAGTTTTGTCCCGACGTCTTGGAAATGCCCGTCCGAAACTTTTGCCATCAACGCGATCGGACAGATCAACCTTTTTGAAACTGTCCTTGCGCTCGACCTGTCGCCGAAGATCCAGATTGCCGGTTCGAGTGAAGAATATGGTTTTGTTTACCCCCATGAACTCCCGATGAAGGAGACCAATCCTTTACGCCCGCTCAGTCCCTATGCCGTCAGCAAGGTCGCGCAGGATCTGCTGGCGTTCCAGTATTTTAAGAGCTATGGGCTGAGGGCTGTGCGTACGCGGGGGTTCAACCATACAGGTCCGCGCAGGGGAGACGTTTTTATCTGTTCGAATTTTGCTAAACAGATCGTTGAGATCGAAAAACGAAAGCGAGAGCCCGTTATTCTAGTCGGAAATCTGGATGCAAAGAGAGATTTTACGGATGTTCGCGATACGGTTCGCGCCTACTGGCTGAGCCTTGAAAAAGGAGAGGAGGGCGAGGTTTATAACATTGGCTCAGGCAAAGCCTATTCTATGAGAGAGATTCTGGACATGCTCCTTGCGAAAACCGATGCCGATGTCCAGGTCAAGGTCGATCCAGAAAGACTGCGTCCTTCGGATGTCCCCATCCTCGAATCAGATTGCTCCAAGTTCAAAGCCCTGACAGGTTGGGAACCGAAGATCCCTTTTGAACAGTCTCTTCAGGATCTCCTGGACTATTGGAGAAAGACGATTTGAAGTTGAAAGTGTTCATTACAGGAGTCAGCGGCTTTGTCGGCTCCTATCTTGTCAAGGAACTACGCTCCCCCGAATACATGATCTATGGCACGTGTTATCCCGAGAGTCCGGAGGAGTGCGATCGAACGGCCGGGGAGATCTATTATCAAGACATCCGAGATGCGGAGGGCGTGGCCGCTCTTTTTGAGAAAATTCGCCCGGATTGGGTCTTCCACTTGGCTGCGGTCTCCAGTGTCAGGCGATCCTGGGACAGGAGACGGGAAACATTCGAAACAAACCTCGCCGGAACATTCCATCTTTTTGAAGCCATCAGAAAATTTTCTCCCCAGGCGAGGATTCTTTACGTCAGCTCCTCGGATGTGTACGGAGTGTTGGCCCCGATTTTAAAACCGCTTTCTGAAGATGATGGGACAGAGCCCGTCAACCCTTATGCATTCACGAAGATATCCGGAGAATTGCTTGCCCGATTTTATACACGGGTCGAAGGTCTCGATATCGTTCTTGCCAGGCCCTTTCCTCATACCGGCCCGGGTCAGAGCGCGGATTTTGTCTGCCCGGATTGGGCGCTCCAGATCGCCCAGATCGAGAGCGGGTGCCAAGAGCCGGTGATAAGGGTAGGGAACACAGAGATCCAGAGGGATTTTAGTGACGTCAGAGATGTGGTCCGGGCCTATGTTCTTCTTATGGAAAAGGGGCAAAAAGGTGAAATCTACAATATATGTTCGGGACGGGCCGTCGCTCTCAAAGATGTGCTCGACAGCCTGCTGTCTTCGACGTCGGTGAAGATAGCTATCAAAACCGACCCTCTGAAGTTGAGAAAAACGGATATCCCCATTCTTGTGGGTGACAATCAAAAGATCAAGCGCAGGACATCCTGGGAACCGAAGATTCCCGTCAAACAGACGCTCCTAGACCTTTTGGACTATTGGCGTGCCTCTCGTTGAGTGTGCTCTAAGCTGACGACATACTTCAAGGACACCCTGCAATCTTGAACATCTAACCTGCGGGGATCACATTTCAAGTGGATTTGCTGACACGGACTCATCATGGTGCCGAATCGCGCATATCTATCAAGAGGGTGAATGGATTCCCTCGACTTACATTTCTTTTGTAATTTGATGGCGCATGTGTTTTACTATCCAGACATCCTTTTTTTGGAAGACAGAATGAACATTGTATCAAGGAGATTCTTATGAAAAAGTTTTTAGTATTATTCAGCCTTTTTGCTTTTCTCGTTATCGGCTGTTCATCAAAAGTTGAGGATTTCAAACTTATGGAAGGGACTCCGGCTTACCAACTGGCAAAAGACCTGTCCGCAGCTCTTCCTTCTCTTGACCCGGAACTGAATAAAGTTATGATCAGCACAAAAAGTTTCCATGTCACGACGGGAGAAGTCATTCAGGGCATTCAAGATAATTTCGGGAATCGCGCTCTCCAACTCAAGGACATGGAAGCCGCCCGACTTAAAGATGTCATTGAAAAGAATGCTGTAAAGTTGGCAGAAAAAAAATTGTTGATGGAAGAGGCAATGAAGGCAAAAAGCTCTGTGACCGTTGAAGAGCTGGATTCTGTTTTGAACGATCAGTACAGTCGTGTTGGCGGGGAAAAGAAATTTCTGGAGAGGCTGGAAAGCGAGGGGATCGATATTGCTCTTTTGAAGAAAAATCTTGAAGATGAGTTGATCATCCGCCACTATCTTGAAAATAAGCTTATGGATTTGGCCCAAGTCTCAGAGGAAGAAATCACGGAAGAGTACCAGAAAGATAAGACCGCATCCGTGCGACACATCTTATTGCTCACCCAGGGAAAAAGCGATCAAGAAAAAGCGGAGATCCGCACAAAGATGGAAGATCTCCTTGCCCGGGCAAGAAACGGCGAGGATTTTGCTGCTCTGGCAAAAAAATATTCTGAGGACCCTGGTTCAAAGGACAATGGAGGTTTGTACGAAAATATTGAGAAGGGGAAAATGGTGAAACCCTTCGAAGATGCGGCTTTTTCCGTTCCTGTTGGCGAGATCAGCGGTATCATCGAGACGAACTACGGGTATCACATACTCTTGGTCGTCGACCGGAAAAATGAAACACGTCCCTTGGAGGAAGTCCGTGCGGAATTGGAAAACACGCTGAAGCAAGAAAAACAGGCCGAAGCTTTTGAATCCTATTTCACCGAGTTGAAGGAAGAGTCAGGATTTGAAATTATTCCGCTTGGACCTTAACAATGAGGGTGAATTGACTTTTGAAAGAAGAAAAGATCAGAGGTCGAGCTCCAGTTGATTGTCCTGGATGATCTTTCTCTCTGCCTCGATTTCCTCCAGCAATTCAGGGGTGACATCTCCGGTGGGATAGACTCCGCTGAAACAGGCGCCGCAGAATTTATGGAGTTTTTTGTTCCCAAGCCCCACAGCTTTCTCCAGATCTTCTAAAGACTGGTAGATCACCTTGTCTGCCTTCAGCTTTTTGGCGATTTGGTCGATGTTTGCATTCCTGGCGATGAACTCTGTCTTGGTTTGCATATCGATACCGTAGACGCAGGGATACCGCAGGGGAGGAGAATAGGAAGCAAAATACACTTTCTTTGCTCCGCATTTACGCACCAGGTCGATGATGGCCCGGGATGTGTTTCCCCTCACGATACTGTCATCGACGAGAAGAACATTCTTCCCTTTAAATTCTGAGACTATGGGATTGAGCTTCTGCCGGACGGAGGATTTTCGGGAGCGGTCGCTGGGCATGATGAAGGTTCGTCCGATGTAGCGATTCTTGACGAGGGCCTCTCTGTAGCGCAGATGGAGGACGCGGGCGATCTCAACGGCCGCGTCCCGTGCCGAATCCGGGACCGGCACCACAACATCGATATCCAGGTTCATCGCCTTGATCTTTTTGGCGAGGAAATAGCCCAGATGAACCCGGCAGTCGTAGACATTGACGTTGTCGAGAAATGAATCGGGGCGGGCGAAGTAAACCCATTCAAAGAGGCAGGGAGAATGCGGACAGTCAGAAAGTTTCTCTGTGTGAATGTTCCGGTTTTTATCGATGAAGAGCACTTGGCCGGCCTCGATGTTCCGGATGTTCTTGAAATTCATGATGTTCAGGCTCACACTTTCTGATGCTACGGCATAGGAAGAGATAGGACCGTCGTTCCGGCTCCCATAAACAAGGGGTTTGATCCCGTAGGGGTCGCGAAAGGCCACAAGCCCCTCCTCTGCGATGTAAGCCACAACAGAATAACTCCCCTTGATGTTTTCATAGACGCTGCGGACTGCGTTGAAAATATGTCGGGGTGTCAATGTTTTGATCTTTTGCTCGACAAGCTCCTGGGCAAAAACATTCAGGATGGCTTCAATATCATTGCTAGAATTGAGCATGCGTTTGTGCTTTTCCCAGAGGACCCCCTTGATCTCTTTGTAGTTGATGACGTTGCCGTTGTGGGCCATCATAATTCCGAAGGGCGAATTGACGAGGAATGGCTGGGCTTCTTCGCCACCATAGCCACCTATAGTGGGGTAACGGGTGTGGCCGATCCCTATGGTTCCCTTCAAACGCTTTAAATGTTCCTCTGTGAAAATATCTCTTACGAGGCCGTTTCCCTTTTTGGTGTGAAAACGCCCGTCGTAGGTGACGATCCCTGCAGAATCCTGGCCCCTGTGCTGAATGGCCAGCAATCCTTGGTAGAGGTCCTTAAATGCTTGATCGTTCCCGTAGATTCCTATAACGCCGCACATGTTTTATCTCTGTTTTGCTTCAACACTCTAAAACATAATCATTATACTCGAATTATTTTGCGAATTGAACGGAAAACACTGCCTCTTGCCGAATTTCCTTCTGTGTGTTCTTTTTATCCGATTGTGCCAACCAGATATTGAGATGGGCATTTGTTCGTCTTAAAGGCATGTCGATCATGAACAGGACAGGATGAATAAACGAAGAAACGCAGCAGACATCCGTTCACTCACGGATGAATGATCTGTATGAGTTCGCCTACGGTAAGAGAGGCCGTCCCGATCTTCCCCACGACAACACCTGCCGCCGCATTGGCCAACACGGCCGCCTCCAGGATCGAAGCCCCCGCAAGGAGGGCGAGGGAGGCTGTTGCGATGACGGTGTCTCCCGCTCCTGTGACATCAAACACCTCTTGGGCAATCGTGGGGAGATGGATCGCTTTTTCCCCCTTTTCGAATACGGTCATTCCCTGCTCTCCTCTTTTCAGAATCATGTATCGGGCTCCGATCCGGGAAAGGATTTTTGCTCCGGCTCTCTCCGCTTGGGCATCTGTTTTGCATGCCTGATGGACGATTTGTTCCGCCTCATAATGGTTGGGATTGATGAGCGTTACCGGAGAAAATGAGAAAAAGTTCTCGACCTTCGGGTCGACAAACACGGGAATTTTCTTTTTGTGTGCGTAGGGCAGAACCTTGCGCATCAAAGATTTTGTGAGAAGGCCCTTGTTGTAGTCTGAGATAAGGATACCTTCAAAGGCATCCTCCTGGATAAAGAGGAATATCTTCTCCTCTATCCCGGAGGAGATGGACCTCTTCTCCTCTTGGTCCACCCGGACGACCTGCTGGTGAGAAGCGATGATACGTGTCTTTACGGTTGTCGGCCTTTTTTTATCCATCAGGATGCCCGTGCTGTCTGGAATGTTTTGTTTGATCCAGTTGCCAGCGGAGTCGTCCCCGACCACTCCGACGGGAATGGGAATTGCGCCTAAGCTTCTAAGATTGTGGCAGACGTTCCCGGCTCCCCCCAAACAAGACGTGTCTTTATGAACTTCGACCACAGGGACTGGGGCCTCTGGGGAGATGCGGCCTACGTGCCCCCATAGGTATTTATCGAGCATGAGATCGCCCAAGACAAGAACTCTTTTTTTGGCAAAGGCTCGGACGATCCGGATCATTTTATTTGGCTCTGTATGAGTCATCTGTTTTCTCCTTGATGAACAACGGATTGGACAGGATCCAGGGGATATCTTTCTTCATCGGAGTCCTTTCCTTCAAATACACCTCCACACGGTAAACTCCCGGGCGTGTCACTGTGAAGGAGAAGGTCTCCTCAGAGGATTGGGACACGGAAGTCCCGTTAAGCAGGAGGTGTACTTCATAATGCACACCTGCGGGAACTTCAACATGTATCGTGGTTTGCGGCGTTATAATGGCATTGTCCCCCATCGGGATGATGTTTTTCCCCTGTTCCGCCCAAAACCGGAATCCCTTCGCCTGAGCTGCCGCTTCCACGGCGTTGTAAAAGTTGCCATGGCGCAGGGAATCCAGCACTTGTCGCTTAGCTTTGTGAAAGTTCTTCGAAAGGGGCTCGGAAAGCGGGATATGAAGCTGGATCGAGGAAAAAAGCGCCCTGTAGAAGAGGTGGGCGTCGACGCTGTAATAACCAAAAATAGGCTGAGCTTTATTGAGAGAATCCCATTTCAAGAGGTTCTTTTCGGGTCGGACGAGCACCTTGAGGAAAACGAACCTGGGATTCCAAAGAAGAGCTGGAATGAACGGCAGTGATGAAGGCAGACTTTTTCTCAACATGCTGTCTGCGTTGATGATCTCGATCCCTGAATAGTTTTCTGCTGGACCCCAGCTCCACTGGACTTTGGAATAAGGATGGGCGATGATTGTAAAGCCGCCTAAAAGACGAACCTGATGGACCGCTTCTTCCGCTGTGGAGGACAATCGTGAAGGCGGCCTTTCAAAGCTCATCGCGACGAGATGGCCTCTGTTTTCCGAAAGCTCAGACCCCGACAGCACGAGAACACCGTCTTTCCATCCCTCGCATGCGAGTGCTTCATAGTTGGGATTTCCGTGATCGGTGAGGATGATGAAATTTAGGGGGATCCGGGCCGCACACGCGGCGATTTGCTCTACGGTTTTTTTCCCGTCTGAATACGTGGAATGGATGTGATAAGCACCCACTACTTCAGGGGAGGAATCTGTGGCAGGGAGCGTTGTGTAGGATTCGAACCTGAGAAGTTGAAATCCCAGCCAAGCCGAGTAGGCCAGGACCAACACCAGAATAACAGTGAGGATTTTTTTCTTTCTCATGGGCGGTTATCTGGGTCTGGGATGTCCGGTTTTTTCAGGTTGCGGGCTTGGGCGAATGGAACGGCCATCATGTAAAAAAACAGAGCCGCGATCTCTGCATCGGCGAAATTGTACTCGAACAATCCGGCGGCAAAATGGGCGAAAAAGACTGCGATCGCAGCGACAGCGAGGGGGAAAAGTGTAGGGTCTTTATTGGGGACAAGTTCAATAAGAGAGATACAAATCCAGACCAAAAAGGCAAACCATACTAGAAGAGTCGGGAGTCCTCTTTCGGCTCCGATCTGAAGGATGTTATTGTGGAGATGGACGTTATCTTTAGCCTCATCAGAAAGACCGTACTTCGGATTTTGGAACTCCATCTCAACGGTATCCGGGCCTGTTCCCAACAGAGGAAATTTTTTAATGATCTGTATGCCGGCCCTTATGTATTCGAGCCTTTGGGCATTGGAGTAGCTTTTTGTGCTGAATATGCTCAACGCCCTGTTTTTTACTTCCCTGGGGCTGATTAGCAAGATGAGTGCTGTCGCTGCAGGTATGACGATCAGCGTTTTTGGTTTGTAGAAAAAGAGCACAACCGATGCGGCGACGATCATTCCGATCCAGGCACTCCGAGTGGATGTCAGGATGAGGGTGAATACAGAGAGGAGAAATCCCAGTCCCCAGAAGAAACGGGTTTTATCGCGCACGAAGATGAACATGCTCAAGGCCATCGCCCCGAAAAGGAGCATAACGCCGGCCAGGGTCATGTAATGCCCCATAAATCCTTGAACTCGTTCTCCTGGAGCGGCTTTGAAGATGAATTGATAGAGAGAGTAAAAAATGCTTATGTACGCAGAGACCAATAGGGCTAAATTGGCCCGCTGGACGTCACTGGCCTTTCGCAGCCCCATGTAGACTAGAGGAACGATGAGGAAGAGCAGGAGGTCTTTGGAGTCAATCAAGCTGACTTCGGGATTGACGGAAAAGACAGATGACACAATAGAGAGACCACAGTAGGCGAGCATCCCCCAAAAAAAGGCGGGGAAGCTGATTTTCAGCTTTTTTTTGCCAAGGAGGATCACCAGAACGACAAACGCAAGAGCGAGAAATATCTGGCTTAGAGAGATCGATACAAACGATACCACCAGAAAGAGCGTGATGAAAAATGGGAGGAGTCTCTCTAGCCGCGTTGTCATGTTCAGTCCAATAATTTGAAACAATGATATTATAACACCCATCCAAAAAACTCAAATTCAAAATCTGTAGTGTAAGCATCCTTATTCCCGTGATGCTCTCAAGTCAAAAGATAATAGCAGGAGCTCGTCACAGTCCATATTCGTCGAAGCCCCCCCACCCACCACCATCCGACTCATAAGGACGGTGACTCGGTTTCAGACCTCCCTCTCCTCTCCCTTCGGTCTAGGAACCATGGTCGCTCGGTCTTCAAACGGTTTTCTCCATCACACAATTGGGGCACTAAATAACGCTACTGGGTTTGGGAAACGGACCTTACTTGTGTGCATAAAAGCAGGGATCGGGAAATGCTTCCATTCGTCACGAATGTCGCACCGAATGCTCTCACAGGTGAAGCCTTTCGCAAGGGGGAAATCTCAGATAAATGTAATTCCTTGTAGGATTTTATATTCCATTATTGAGATAAGGAAGGCAGGCTTCGTGGACTTCTTCAGGAGAAATGGTGCGCAAGCATCGGAAGTCCTTATGAATACACTGTCTCTGCCGGCACGGCCTGCAATCAAAGTCTTTTTCGATCACGGTAGACCGAGCCTTCCATGGTCCGAAGTGGGCGGGAAGAGTGGGTCCAAAATAGGCGACGATCGGTGTGTTCGTGGTGGCAGCGATGTGCATGGGTCCGCTGTCGGGGCCGACAAAGAGAGACGCTACAGATATCAAGTCCCTCAACTCCCAGAGGTTGAGACGGTTGACCATGGAGATCAGAGAAGCTTCACACGCTTCTGTTATCTCTTGTTCTGCCTGCAGGTCTTCGCTCGAGCCGACAAGAATGATCCTCACGCGGGAAGTTTGGGAGAGAAGCCCGATCAATCGGACAAGCCTCTCTGTGCCCCAATCCCGAAACGCATTTCCCGCGCTGATGTGGAGAACGATTATTTTTGTGTTTTCGAGCGCGTTTTCTTGAAGAACACGCTGGATTTTATCCAACTCTGATTTTTTGGACGGAGGTAAACTCATGGGGGGGGATGAGAGGGGATTAAGTCCCAGAGCCTTGACCAAATTGATATGATTTTCCACACTGTGAAAGTACCCCTTTTCCGGTTCTCTAGGAAGCGTTATGTCGTAGATGAAACTTTTGTGCTTTATCTTGTATCCCACTTTCAGCCGTGCTCCAGAGAAGAGGGTGAGAAGCCAGGCTCTTGGTCCTCCATGGAAGTCAATGACCACATCGTAGTTATCCTGCCTGATCCGGCGAATATGGTCCAGAAATTCTCTGACACCCAGCTTTTCGGGAAGAATGATGATACGATCTAGAGCAGGATGACCCTCGACAAGTTCCCTGTAGGGATCATCGATGACATAAGTGACTTTCGCTGAGGGGAAGCCCTCTCTGATGGTGGTGATGGCAGGCGTTGTCATGACAACATCGCCGATCCGCCTCAGCCGGATTAAGAGGATCCTTTGGATCCTGGAGGGATCAATCTTTAGTTTCTCTCTCGGGTTCAATGGACGCCTCATCGCTGAGCATAACTGGGATGTCCTCTTTTATGGGGTAGACACGGGAACAACTCATACATTTGAGGCCTTTCTCATCCGCCGTGATTTTTATGTCTCCCTTACAGACTGGGCAGGCCAGAATCTCGAGAAGCTTTTGGTCGATGGCCATTTTTTTCTCCTGGCTACCATCTTAGCGTATCTTCTGTTTCTCAGTCAACGGATTGCTCAAACGTGTGAGGCTGTTCCAGATCCACGCTGAATAATGGTTTTAGGTGATCCGATTCGGTGATGGAGGAAATCAAATAGGAGTGGTCTCAATGTGCGTTTTAGATATCACCGATTGGGACACTCGGACCTCGATCATCACGGAAATTAGGATGCTTACTGTTTTCAATGAAGATTTGACAGAGAAAGTCTGGTGATGGTATTACTATCACCTCACATGCACGAATAGCATAAAAAAGACGTCTGGAGAAGGGCGCTTGCCAGCTATAACGAAAGTGAAAAAGATGGCCCCTATACAATCACTCGATATCCCCCCCTTCAAAGGCCGGATGCAGCCTGGTTACGATGCGCCCGCTATTGTGGAATCTCTCAGAGATTGTGACACGCTGATCGAAAATGCGCAAATTTTAGAGGGTTCGAGGAATAAGGTGGGTGTTGTTGTCCTTCCTGGAGGAAGTGGAGAGAATCTCAAACTTGTCATCAAAGAATTCCGCGTTAAAGGGGTGGATAAACTTAAAAGTATCTTTACGCCGTCTAAAGCACTTAAGGCATGGCGGGGGAGTCTGGCGCTCGTGGAACGAGGGTTCCTCACTCCGTTTCCCATCGCTTATCTTGAGTGGAAAAATTCATTATTTCTGAAAAAGTGTTATTATTTTTCCGAATACGTTCCGGATGGTGAAGAAGTTCGAAGATTATTCCGTGAGCTTCCCAAGGATGATCTGGTTCTCCTCATGCGGGATCTGGCCGTCTATCTTTCGCGCTGTGTGAGGAGCGGGATCCTCCATCGCGACCTTTCGGATGGGAATATTTTGGTCAGTAAGAATTCCGGTGAACAATCCCGTTTTTTTCTTCTAGACACGAACCGCATTCGATGCAAAAAACGTATCAGTTGCTTTCAGGGGATCAGAAGCCTTGTTCGTTTGGGGATTCCTTCGGAATTTCAACGCATTTTTTTAACTCAATATTTGCATCCCACCGGCTTCAAGCCTGTGTTTTGGTTGTGGTACAGGATGAATAAGGCCGTTTATAGCTGGTCCATACAGTTTAATGAACTGTTGAAGCTGAAAAAACTGGCTCGGATATTAAAGATTCAATAAAATGGGTGAAACTTTCCGTTGGAATCCTTATGCGGACCAGCCTCACAATGTTGCGCCTCGGGCCCAACGATTCTGGCATCATTTGAGATATGCCGGAAAATATGTTCCCCTTTTTGCATCCAACATCCGTAAGCTGCCCAGGGGATGGCCCCTTTTCCGCAAGTACCAACGGGAGGTTTATAAAAATCCTGTCCCTTTCCGCCATCCGTTCGCACTTTCGGTGTCTCCGCAGGAGAGGAGACAGCTGGATATAGCGGGGTGCTTAATGGAGATGGGCATTTCTCAAAGCCTTGTGCGGTTCCCCTCATGGGAGAGAGCCAAGCTTTCTTTTTACGAGGAGTTCGCAGGACTTCTCCGGGAGAATCGGGTGGAACTGACCGGAGCCCTGCTGCAGTGCAGAGATGATGTTCTGGATGTCCAGCGCTGGAAGGATTTTGTCGAGGAGGTGTTTGTCCGATTCGGGAAACAATGTGATTTTTTCGAGATCGGCCATGCGTGGAACAGGACCAAATGGGGCGTGTGGAATTATAAGGAGTATCTCCAACTGGCACGCCCTGCTGCAGAGCTGGCCGAAACCTATGATGTGAAAATAGTCGGACCTGCAGTGATCGATTTTGAGTTTCATCTCTATCCTCCGGTGTTGAAAGAGATCCCTTTCGACAAAGTCAGCTCCCTTCTCTACGTGGATAGAGTCGGGCCTCCGGAGAACAAACAGTTTGGCTGGGATACGGTAGCCAAGGTCGCCCTATTAAAAGCGGCGGTGGATGTGAGCGCCGTTAAAGGCCGAGACTTGTGGATAACCGAGGTCAATTGGCCTCTGCAAGGCACCGGCGAATACTCTCCCGCGTCCGGCAAGCCCAACGTCACGGAGGAGCAGCAGGCGGATTATCTTGTGCGATATTTCCTTCTCACCCTGGCTAGCGGTCTTGTGGAGAGGGTTTACTGGTGGCAGCTGGTCGCACCGGGGTATGGACTCATCGATAACCGCAGTGGAGGTTGGCGGAAGAGGCCGGGCTTTTTTGCTCTCAAGAACTTGGTCAGCATGCTTGAAGGGAGCACTTTTATCAAAAAGATCGCTCATCCCAGTGCGGAACTCTTTTCCTTTACAAAAGGGGGAGAGGATTTTGTCGTGTGCTGGGCGCCCGGAGCGAGCGTTGAACTTGATTTTCCCGCTCGGGTGAAACGTATCGTCAGCCGCGATGGTCAGGAAGAGGCGATAACAAAGAACACGGTTGTGGTCGACGGATGCCCCAAGTATGTCTTTTGTGATCTGGCCGGATCAAAAGACGCGAACTGGAAGAGTGGAGCCGACCAAAGGATACGCCTAAGTCATGAATGAAATGGAGGAGGATATTTCTTTGACGGGTCCTGTCCTTTCTCCTGCTCCGTTCAATAAGCATGAGGTGGAGGAGTACGAGAGGAAAAGGTACAGGGGGATCGACCAAAAACTTGTCCATGTGCGAGAGACAGCTATTCTCGAGAAAATAATGGAGCGGATCGCTCCTCAAAAAGGATGGGTGTTGGATATCCCCTGCGGGTATGGGCGGTTTTCTGGTCTATTGCGTCGAAGAGGCTGGGGCCTGGTCAGCAGCGATTACTCCTTCCCTATGGTCAAGAAGGCCAAAGATTCCCGGGCAGATAAGGCATTGTCGAGAAATTGGGGTGTTATCGCCGATGCCACCAGGGATTTGCCTTTCAAAGATAACGCCTTTTCGCTTCTGCTGTGTATGCGCTTTTGGCATCATGTCCATGAAGGAAAAAAGCGTCAAGCGGTGCTCCATCATTTCTCCCGGGTTACGTCCCGCTGGGTGATCCTTTCCTATTACCAGGTCAATCCCCTCCATCTTATCCAAAGGCGTTTCCGGAGAGCAGTGAAAAATAGCTCCACAAGAATTAAGATGATCTCTAAAGCTGAGTTTTATGATGAAATCAAGGGGGCTGGTTTTGATTGTCTGGCGATATTCCCGCTATTCAGGGGGGTCCATTCTCAGCATATCGCCCTCTTGAAAAAAAATTAAAACTTGAACCGGATCCCCACCCTCACTTCGAATCCCGAAAGGTCGATGGCAGCCACCTTTGCATCCGAAACACCGGCTTCGGACGGTTTTCTTTCCCGGATGTACAGAAGGGGATAGGACTCGCGTTCTGTGATGTGGCCTTGATAAATGTAGAGAGTGCCGCTTTCTGTAGACTGGGCGCCAGTCGATTCGCTGTATTCGTCTGTCCCCTCAAAGTTTGTGATTCTGCAATAACGCCCCAGTGTTTCTATGAAAAAGCACACGTTCCCGGAAGGGTTGATCTCGATCCCCAGTCCCCCAAAAACTCCAAGGCCTTGGGCGCTGGCATCGCCCTTCCATTCCTGCCAAAAATCGGCCTCTTCGTACCGATAGGTATAAGCACATTTGGCGAGATGATACTCTCCACCCAGCTTTATGTAGAAGGCGCGATTGGGGTAATAGCTGAGGGAAAGCCTGAAAGGGATCGACCGAACACTCGGACGCGTTGCGTAGACCTCAACATACGTTCCATCTGGATAGTCCACATGGCTTTCCTTTTTGCCTGAAAGGTATGCAGCACCGATGTTGAGGAACAATTTGGAGGAGAGGGCCATATTCAACTCTCCTTCAAAAATGTTTGCCGTGTGGAGAGGGGCGACTTCACCGCTTTTGGATTCCCCCAGGAGAACCTCATAATAGTCCCCTAATCCTTTGGCTCCCGTGTTCAAGTCTCCGACGAGGATAGAGGCCATGCCACCGCAGAAGGAAACCCGGAACCTGGATTGTTGTGCCACAGAAGGAGAGGGCTTTTCTGCCGGAACTCGGACGTCCTCTGCGGGCACCTCTTCCAATTCTTCAACGCCTTCAGGTTCTTTGACAATTTCAACAGGCTCTGTGATCGTTTTTTCTTTCGGAGCGGGAAGAGCGGGCCCCTCGATCACAATGACCAGGCTTTCGTGGACGAATCCGGAAAGAACTTTGTCTTCGCCCAGCTTCATTTGGATGACGTACCATTCGCCCTGTTTCGCTGTGGCTTGGAGGATGGTCCCTTGAGGGAGTTGATGGATGATAGCGCTTCCGATATCTGGATTCTGTCGGATGTTCGCGATCTCTGAGACAACCTTAAGTTTGATTAAAGGCTGCTGTGTTCCCTGAACTATCCCACAGAATGTGAGGAGAACACAGATTAATCCCAGCGCCCTGAAAATTCCTTTGATGCCGTGATCGTTCAATTTATTCGCCTCCCCGTCTAACCATTTTGATGAATTTGTCCAGAGTTCCTCGCCTCTGAAGTTTGTCATACCTATTTTAACTTGTCCGGATGCATATATAAAGGGATTTTTACTCTGAGTAAGTTTTTTTTGCGTTTGGGGCTTTTTTTATAACTAGGAGTTAAGTTTTTCATTCGGATCATCCTGTCGGTTGAGGACTGATCCCGAGTACTCGGAAGTTGTTTTCTTATATGCTGGTGCGACTAAATCTGTTGGCATGTTCATAGGCTCTGGAGTACGGACTTCCGTCTGAAAGGAGGCGAGGAGGCACCTGAAAGAATCCGCGTGCCCGAGAGATCCGATGGGGCAGCTAGGCCATGGCAACCTGAGCGATCGAAGGAGTCCCAGAGGCAGAGGCTCCAGAAAATACGAGAGCTGAAGAAAAAGGAAAAAGGAGGGGAAGGATGAAGGGGAGGGCTCAAGCGCAGGCATTGACCAGGATGGGCATAGGAAAGAGATTGTTGCGAACGTTTTGAAAAAAGTGTTAACATAAAGAGAATTTTTAAGGAGATGATCATGTGGCGAAAACGATTCTCAGCTGCGTTGATTTTGACAAGCAGCATGTTTTTGATCTTTTTATTTTCAGGGTATTGTCTCTCTGCGGAAAATGGCCCAAAGATCCAATTCGAGGAATTGAAATGGGATTTTGGCCGTAAAAAGCAGGGAGAAATCCTCACCCACACGTTCCGTTTCGAAAATGTCGGAGATGAGCCTCTTGTGATCGAAAGAGTCCGGACATCCTGCGGATGTGCGGCGGCGAGCCCCTCCAAAAAGAAATTCAACTCCGGAGAAAAAGGAGAGATCGAAGTCACTTTCAACACCCAAGGCTACTATGGAGAGCAGAATAAGTTCATCTACGTGGAGTCCAACGACCCGTCAGAGTCTGTGAAGCAGCTGATGATCACCGCCTCGGTCGAGGTCCCGCCCAGCCCCAAGATCGAGCTTGATTCTTACACCACGGATTTGGGATTGATCCTTGAAGGGGAAGAGCTGCGCACCGTGTTCAACATAAGGAACAAGGGAGAGCTGGAGCTGACTGTCACTCCTTTCCACAAAGATGCGTCGTTTTTCATCCAGGGAAAGAAATTTTCTGCCCCGTTAAAGATCGCTGCGGGAAAGACCCAACAAGTGGAGGTCCGGATCCCCGCACGAGAAAAGATGGGATTGATCCGGGAATTTATCCGGTTGCAATCGAACGACCCGATGAGATCAACTCTGTCGCTGTATCTTGTGGCCTATAATGTGTCCAGACAGCAGCTGAAAGAACTGTTTGACAAGTACAGGAAGGTCCTTGATTAGTCAGGAGATCCTTGTCGCAAGCGTGTTGAGATGATCCTACTGGCGAATTTTTTGCAGGCCGTTGCCACCATTCTCCACTATGTCTCGAGGATCTATATCTTTATCATTTTTGGTCGTGTGATCCTTTCCTGGGTCCGGATCCCCTCCCTTTACCAGGTGACTGTTATCCTGTATTACCTGACCGAGCCCGTTCTCAAACCCGTACGCAAATATGTTCCGCCCTACAAAATGGGAGGGCTTGATATCAGCCCGATGATCGTCATCCTTCTCCTCATTTTTATCGACAATTTTCTCGTCAGGTCGCTTTTGATCTATGCGCAACAGATCCTCGTGCAGCAGCCCTATTCCTTCTGATGTCCATCGGGCACGAGCGAGCTGTTAATCCATAGAGACAGGTCATCAGGCCCATAAACAGAAGCAGGGATGGATACATCAAAGACACTCACTCTGAAAGTTAAAGTCCACCCGCGGTCACGGAAACAGGAGATCACAAAGCTCGGGGCAAACGAATATAAGATCCACGTGACCTCCCCTCCGTCAAAAGGAGAAGCCAATAGAGCAGTCTGTAAGCTGATCGCTGCCCATTGGAACATTCCCCTCTCTAGGATTAAAATCGTCGGTGGCCACAAATCTCGAAACAAGGTCGTCTCCATCGAACATGATTGATGACAATTCTAAAAAATTTGAGTTACGAGATGAGCCCGGGAAATGTTTTGAGCTTTGCTTAAAAAAAAGGGGGGAAACATGTATGATTATGGGAGATTGGAGAATAGATGGAACTCTACAATCTAGTCAGTTTTTTGGGGATCTTTATCATCGCCGGATTCGCCTGGCTCTGCTCTAACAACCGGAGCGTTGTCAATTGGCACGTTGTTTTCTGGGGAGTGAGCTTGCAGCTTCTCTTCGCGTTTTTTATCTTTGTGCTGCCGGTCGGGGCCAAATTTTTTCTTTTTGTGAACGATATCGTTGTCACGATCCTCGACAGCGCGACTGCAGGGACCAGGTTTGTCTTCGGGCGGCTGGCCTTGGCCCCGGGCGCGACCAATGCCGATGGAGAAACATCACTGGGGTACTTCCTCGCCTTCCAAGGTCTCCCGACGGTGATATTTTTTGCGGCCCTGGTCTCCGCTCTCTATTACTTGAAGATCATGCCTCTTATTATTAGAGGTTTTGCTTATGTCTTCACCAAGCTGATGCGTATCAGCGGGGCGGAATCCCTCTGTGCATCGAGCAATATTTTTGTTGGAGTGGAATCCGCTCTGGTTGTCAAACCCCATTTGAACGACATGACAAAATCAGAACTGACGACCATTCTCGCCGCTGGGATGGGAACCATCGCCTCCACAGTGCTGGCCCTGTATGTGTTTTTTCTCCAGGATCAAATGCCCACGATCGCAGGGCACCTCGTTTCCGCTTCTGTCCTGTCCGCACCTGCAGCAGTGGTGATGTCCAAACTCATCTTCCCTGAAATAGAGAGTCCGAGGACGTTGGGCCTAAACGTCAGGCCTCATTACGAAAGAGAAGACAATCTGATCATGGCCATCATAAACGGCGCAAACACGGGATTGAAATATTTGCTGGGCATTGTCGCTCTTTTGATCGCCTTTTTGGGAATCCTTGCCCTTCTGGATGTTATGCTGGGCTGGTTCGGAGGGCATCTCAATGGTTGGTTCGGTTGGAATATGGAGTGGTCTTTCAAATCGCTCTTGGGATATATCGCTTATCCCTTTACCCTGGTGTTAGGGGTTCCGCCTGCAGATGCCTTTGAGATCGCCAAGATCATCGGAGAGCGCACCGTGGCGACAGAGGTGGCCTCTTACAAGGACCTTTCTCAGCTCTTAGCCCATGGCGCTCTCCAATACCCCCGATCCGCCATCATCGCTTCATACGCGCTCTGCGGGTTTGCCCATGTGGCGTCGCTGGCGATCTTTGTCGGGGGAATTGGTGCTCTTGCTCCACAGAGAATGAAGGATCTGTCTCGCCTGGGTTTCCGTGCTCTGCTGGCAGCAACCCTTGCCTGCCTGATGACAGGAGCTGTGGCCGGCGTTTTTTACACATCCAGCTCCATACTTTTAAACCGATAGCCGGCGATCTGTCCGGCCAGAGACCTGCACTTTGCTCATTCTCTTTTTTTCTTGATTGAGCCAGAGTTGCCTCTCCAAAAAATGGCTCATGAGAAAAAATAGGCGCCGCCACCGTTTTTATAATGTCTTGAATATCATGGGCTGGGTTCGGGAGAAATAAAATTTGACAGCCATGCACAGAGAACAGATCGCAAAAGAGAGAAAAGAGCGACTTTTTTCGCAAAAAAGTAGCCTCCCCCGTTTTTTCTTGTTAAAATAGCGTTCCAAGTCAAAACCACACAGGGAAGGAGATACTTATGTCTGATTTTGTGAATAAAATCCTTTGGGCGACTGATTTTTCTGATGAGGCGCAAGAAGCCTATCTTTATGCCGATATTTTTGCTAAGACGTTCGGGGCCAAGATTGTCGGGCTTCATGTCCTGCCCGGATTTTCCCCGGAACACTACCAATCCGCGATCATTGTGATCGACGAGCTGAAAAGGAGAGCGAATCATATGAGAAAAGTCGCTGAGGGAAAATTCGAATCCTTTCAGAAAACAAAGGGAGTGAGCTTTGAATACATCATCGATGATGGCGCTGCATCGAAGGTTATCGTTGAAACGGCAGAGAAGGAAAAGGCTGATCTCATCGTGATCGGGAGAAAAGGTCGCTCTGCGATTGAACGCCTGTTTATCGGGAATGTTGCCAACCAGGTTCTGCGCAGTTCCCATGTTCCTATCCTTGTAACAAAAAAGCGCAGCGGGAAACCTCATTTCAAAAAGATCCTCGTCCCGACCGATTTTTCGGATCAGGAAGAGGTTGAAAGGGACTACGCATGGAAGCTGGCAAAAGGTTTCGATGCCAGCATCACTCTTCTTCATATTCTGGAGCTTCATGATTATGAGTTCCCCCCCCGGGTCCTCGATGAAATGTTGGAGTCAGTGCTCAAAAAATTGAAACAGCGCAGACACAGGGAAGAGGAAGATATCAAGATCGCCGAAGACGTCTATCGTGCCATAGATGCGCCTGTGGGGATTGTTGATTATGCCGATACTCACAAGTTTGATCTGATCGTCATCTCCACCTGCACCCAAAGCAAGATCGAGAGGTTCTTTTTAGGCAGCACAACAGAAAAGGTCATTTCCTACAGTCATATGCCCATTTTTGCGATTCCTCCCGCAAGCTGTAAAAAGTAAAGTTGGAAGACAACCATAAGTACTGGGTCGCCCTAAACCTTGTTTTGGGTGAGCAGCTCAAAAAGCTCAAGCGTCTCTGCGCACGATTTTCCCGCATTCGCGATCTCTTTGAGGCATCTGCGGCTGACCTTAAAGCGGTGGGTCTTGATGAACCGACTGCGCTGGCGCTGCTCTCTCCGGAGACACTGAACCGGGCAGAAGCCGAGATTGAAAAACTCACGCAAAAAAAATATACTGTGCTCACACTCGAAGACCGGAAATACCCTGCGTATTTGCGAGAGATTTTTGATGTTCCGTGTGTCCTCTATTGTGCAGGGGATGTCGGTGTTCTGGACGAGCCTGCGGTTTCCATCGTTGGTGCACGGAGACCCACTCCCTACGGGAGAGCGGTAGCCGAGAAATTAGCTTCCGATCTGGCTTCCCGCGGAGTGGTCGTTGTGAGCGGGTTAGCTCGTGGCATAGACTCTATCGCCCATTGGGGTGCCCTCCAAGGGGGGAAAACTGTGGCTGTGATGGGGTCTGGGTTGGATGTGATCTATCCCAAAGAGAACAAGAGGCTTTTTGTGAAAATTTTAGAAAAAGGTGCTGTTATCACTGAATTCCCGTTGAAGTCTCCTCCTTTGGGATATCATTTTCCCATGAGGAACAGGATCATCAGCGGATTATCGTTGGGAGTGACGGTGGTTGAAGCGACTAAACGCAGTGGTTCGCTCATCACAGCTCGGCTGGCTCTCGAGCAGAACAGAGAGGTGATGGCCGTTCCCGGGAACACGACCTCAGAGCTCAGCCAGGGGACCAATTGGCTGGTCAAGACGGGAGCAAAGCTTGTGGAGACATGGGAGGATGTGGCAGAAGAGTTGCCCCCGCCACTCAGAGAAAGGCTCCTCGCTCAGAAGGAGAAAGAGGCACGGAAAAACCTCCCGCCCGTGACTCCTCATGAGGAGAAGCTGTTGGCATTGTTAAAGCCCGATGCCCTTGTTCATATCGACGAGCTTGTCGAACACACAGACCTCTCTGTCTCTGAGGTTCTGACTCACTCTCTGCAACTGGAGCTCAAAGGTTATATCACTCAGAGCCTGGGAAAAAATTTTCAAAGGAAGATATGATGGCGAAACGATTGGTTATTGTGGAATCCCCCGCCAAAGCGAAGACCGTGAACCGCTATCTCGGCCCTGATTTTCTGGTCGGTGCTTCGATGGGGCACGTACGGGACCTCCCCAAGTCCAAACTGGGCGTGGATGTGGAGCACGATTTTGAGCCGGAATACGGAGTCCTGCCGGAAAGGAAGGAGCTGGTGTCAAAACTACAACGCATGGCGGAGAAATCGGAAGAGGTCTACCTTGCTGCGGATCCGGATAGGGAGGGCGAGGCGATCTGTTGGCATCTGTCTGTTTTGCTGAAGGAATTTAATGAGAGAATTTATCGCGTCCTGCTCCACGAGATCACAGAAAAGGGGATCAAAGAGGCGTTTACCAGTGTGGGAGAACTCGATCTGGACATGATCAGAGCCCAACAAACGCGACGGATCCTCGATAGGCTGGTCGGATATCGGATAAGCCCTCTTTTGTGGAAGAAGATCGGGCGGGGCCTGAGCGCGGGAAGGGTCCAGTCCATTGCGCTGCGGCTGATCTGTGAAAGAGAGAAAGAGATCAGGGATTTTGTAGCCGAAGAGTTCTGGACGATCACAGCCCAGTTGGAAGCCGCAAACCCTCCTCCCTTTCAGGCGAATCTTGTCAAGGTTGACAACGCAAAAATAAAAATAAAAGACGGTGCCAGTACTGAAGCGATTGCGGCAGAAGTGAAGACGTTTCCCTTTGTGTTGCACAATGTGGAGCTCAAAGAGAAAAAGAAAAATCCCTCTCCCCCTTATATCACCAGCACTCTTCAACAGGACAGCTTTCGTTTTCTCCGTTTTCCGGTCAAGAAGACCATGTCTGTGGCGCAGAGGCTGTACGAAGGGCTGGAGATCGGGGATAAGGGCTTGGTGGGACTTATCACCTATATGAGGACAGATTCTGTGCGCGTCTCTGACGATGCGCACCGATTATCCCGGCAGTACATCATGGCCAATTATCCCAAAGAATACCTGCCTCACAAAGCAAGGGCCTACAAGAACAAAAAAAAGGCCCAGGACGCTCACGAAGCCATCCGCCCCACATCATTCGATTGTGATCCAGAGAGTGTGAAGCCCTATCTGAAAGAGGATGAGTTCGCGGTCTATTCTTTGATCTGGAAGCGCTTCATCGCTTCGCAGATGTGCCCGGCTAAGATCGATGAGACGGAATTTGATATTCGAGCCGGGACATATCAATTCAGAGCGAAAGGTGAAGTCATCAAGTTTGATGGGTTCTTGGTCCTCTATCCAAAGCCAAAGAAAGAGGAAAATATACTTCCAAAAGCTCAAGCTGGAGAAGAGCTAAAACTCCTGGACCTCGAGACGAAACAGAATTTCACTCAGGCTCCTCCCCGATACACCGAGGGGAGCCTGGTCAAAGAACTGGAAGCAAGAGGGATCGGACGGCCGAGCACATACGCCCCCATCATCGCCACAATCCAGGGACGTGACTACGTCATTAAAGAGAAAGGGAAGTTCATTCCCACCGAGCTCGGGCTCTATTTGTCGGAATATTTGGTCGCCAATTTTCCCGATCTCATGGAGTTCAAATTCACTGCCCGTTTGGAGGACCAGCTGGACCGCATCAGTGAAGGTGATCTCGATGGGTTGAGCTATCTCCAGTCCTACAATATTCTTCTTGAAAAGGATCTGAATAAAGCCATGAAGTCTGAAGGCATAAAAGCCAAAGGCGGGATTCCGTTAGAGGATACCTGTCCAGAATGTGGCCAACAGCTAGTGATTAAAGAGGGCCGTTTTGGTCGTTTTAAGGCGTGTTCAGGTTATCCCGATTGCCAGTACAAACAGAGCATGGTCCGCAAGGAAGCCACACCTCTCGATGAGAATTGTCCAGAGTGTGGTTCGCAGCTCGTTATGCGCCACGGGAAGTACGGCGCCTTTGTGGCCTGTTCGGACTATCCCAAATGCAAATATGTGAAAAAAGACACCCATGATACAGGCATCACCTGCCCGGCGGGCTGTGGGGGAACGATCATCAGGAAAAAGACTAAGAGGGGAAAGATCTTTTATGGGTGCAGCCGTTTCCCGAAATGCAAATATGCGACCTGGGATGAACCTGTCGCCGAGCCCTGTCCGGAATGCGGGCGCCCCTTTATCCTTCGAAAGAATCTTTTGAAGGGAAAACCCTATCTGTACTGCAGTGATGAGAAGTGTTCGTTCAAACAGACTGTGGAGTCCAGGAAGATCTGGGAGGTCAAAAACTCCAAATAAATCAGTCTGAGAAAAAGTGAAAAAAGAATTAGGGCAGTTTCTTGATTTTCTGAAGCATGAGAAGAATGCTTCTCCTCACACTATCGCAAGCTACCGGGGAGATTTAAAACAGCTCGCCGCTTATCTCAAAGACAAAAACATCCGTTTGAAGAAGGCGGACAATGTTGTGTTGCGAGGATTTTTAGCAACGCTCTATGAAAAGAAGGATAAGAAGTCGACTGTTGCGCGGAAACTCGCGGCAATACGTTCTTTTTTTCAATTCTGTATCCGAAAGGGATGGTTGGAGGATAATCCGGCCAAAATTGTGGCAACACCTAAACAAGACAAACCCGTTCCCTCCTTCCTATCCGAAGAGGAGATGGAGCAATTCTTGGATCTTCCCAAAACGGACAGGCCGCTCGATTTGCGGGATAAAGCCACTCTCGAACTCCTTTATGCAACAGGTCTGCGTGTGAGTGAGCTCGTCGGCATAAACCTCGAAGATATGAACTTTGAAGAGCGCCTCATCCGTGTGAGAGGAAAGGGGAAAAAGGAGCGGCTCGTTCCGTTTGGAAAGATTGCGCAGGCGAGTTTGGTGTCCTATATCCGTGCGAGATCGCTGATCCACAAAGGTCAGATCGACGACAGCGCCCTCTTTGTCAACTATCGAGGAGAGAGGATAACCTCCCGGTCGGTGGAGAGGATCGTGGATAAAAATATCCGTTTTTCCGCCCAGCGAAGAAAAATAAGCCCCCATTCTCTGCGCCATTCGTTCGCCTCTCATCTGCTGAGCCGTGGCGCTGACCTCAGGATTATCCAGGAGCTCTTAGGGCATGAGAGCTTGGCGACAACTCAGAAATACACGCATCTCGACCTAAAGCAACTCCTCGATGTCTACAAAAAGAGTCATCCTCGTTCCTAAGCATTGGGGACTCCAGCCGACACGATAGCCGGTGGAAACAAAGGGTGGCAGTGGAGAGGGGTGTTTGTTAACCGCTGTTGACTCACTTTGAAATGCTGTGCTCGCAACTAACAGATAATAATAAAGATATAAAATAATCCAGTTGGCCTCCTTTTTGCTTTATGGATTGTGAAAGGAGGTCGCTATGATAAGCACGAAGAAAAAAGGAAAAGTGATCGGACTTATTCTGGTCGCGGTGTGTGTTTTGAGTTTTTTATCCCCAATCCAGGTTCTATCGCAGACGCCGGCAAAAAAGATCAATATCAACACTGCGAGTTTGGATGAACTCCAGACACTCCCCCGAATCGGCGAGAAGGTAGCCCAGCGAATTATCGACTACCGTGAACAGCACGGGGATTTCGAGAAGATCGAAGAGCTCATGAAGGTCCAGGGCATAGGAGAGAAGATATTCAAGCTGATCAGAGATAAGATCGAGGTCGGGTCCAAAGCTAAGTGAGAGAAGGGACATCGTCCCTTCTCTCTTACCTTGTGTGTGAAGGATAGAAGAGGGTTTGAAGAAACAATTTCAATTTTTTTAGGGCCTGGCCGCGATGGCTGATCGCGTTCTTCTCCGCTTGCGAAAGCTCAGCATAGGTCCTGTCCAATGGGGGATAATAGAAGAGAGGATCATATCCGAATCCTGATTGGCCTCTTTGGGTGAAAGCAATAAATCCTCTTGCCTCTCCTTCGATCTCAACGAGAATTCTGCCCTTGCGGGAGAGAACCATGCAGGAGACAAACCGCGCGCTTCTCTCTTCTTTTGGAACACCTTCCATCAGCCGGAGAACCTTTTGGATGTTTCTCTCATCCGTCGCTCCGGGGTCCGAGAATCGAGCCGACAGGACTCCTGGTGCCCCGTGGAGACAATCGATCTCCAGGCCCGAGTCTTCACCCAGAGTGAGGTCCTTCCATTCCTGGCCGTAAAAGAGGCTTTTTCCCCTGGCGTTCTCCAGGAAGGATAAGCCCTCTTCTTTATATGTATCCCTTCTGTTAAGTTCGAGGAGGGATATGACATCGATGGGGAGCTCCGTTAAACAGGCCTTGATTTCTTTTGTTTTTCCCTGATTGGTTGTTGCGATGAGGAGTTTTGTATCAGTCAATCTTTATTTCTAGGATCCCGTCAAGGCTCAATAAGCTTTGATTAAATTTTTGCTCCTTCTCTTCCGATGAGGGAAAAGAGAAAGAAATGGTGGAGACATCCCCCTCTTTCCGGTGGGTGATTTCCCTGAATTTGATCCCTTCGTGGAGAGCCAGTTTTTTAATGTTAAGCAGGACCTCTTTAGAGGATTTGGTTCTTAGGTGATAACGGTAAAGGAGCCTTTCTGTCGGCCGGCCTTCCAGATGCTTGAAAAAAAGGAGAGTCAGGATGATGATGCCAGAAAATATGATAGCGATCGGGTAATAACCGGCGCCGATGACAAGACCCAGGCCTGCTACAGCCCAGATTGTGGCTGCAGATGTCAGCCCCATAATGATTCCTTTCGCTTGAATGATAGTCCCGGCGCCGAGAAAACCTACACCCGTGATGACGGCTGCAGCGATCCTGGCCATTTCGTTGGAATTATCGGCTTCTTCCCCGAAAAGCAGTTGAGCAAGGATCATCATCATGGCAGCACCAACGCAGATCAGAATGTTCGTCCTGAAGCCCGCAGGTTTCTGGCTGGTCTCTCTCTCCATGCCGATCAAACCGCCCAGAGCAACGGCCAGCACAAGTTTCAATGTCACTTCGATCAGATTCATCGGTCTTCCTTCGGCTCCTCTCTTATGCTAATTTATCATGAAAAAAAGGAATAAACAACTTTTTCGAAATATATGTAAGTATTTCCAAATTCGTGATGAATGCTATCCGAGTGTCCTCATTGGTGATTGCGAAAACACGCTCAGCTTCCCCGGCGAGGAAACTTCGCTCGGATCCGGGCT
>CAYOSH010000021.1:0-69117 GCA_964406575.1 uncultured Eubacteriales bacterium
ACTGGTGACCCCGTCCTTACCAAGGACGTGCTCTACCAACTGAGCTACGTGGGCAGCAAAACCAAAAACAAGAGCGGGAAACGGGACTCGAACCCGCGACGAACGGCTTGGAAGGCCGTTGCTCTACCAACTGAGCTATTCCCGCTTAACTGGGCAGGGAAGGATTCGAACCTCCGAAGGGTTGCCCCAGCGGGTTTACAGCCCGCCCCATTTAGCCACTTTGGTACCTGCCCATATATGGCAAACGGATCAACAGATATTGGGTTGATTCTTTTAATCTTTTGCGACACATATCGGTCGATATATAAAAAAAGCACCCAATAACCTAAACCATTCACTCAAAAAGCCAGCGAGAGGATTCGAACCCCCGACCCGCTGATTACAAATCAGCTGCTCTACCAACTGAGCTACGCTGGCAAAATAGTCAACCTGGACGTTACTGAATAACTCTAAAGTTTAGGGTCTTTTTTGGGAATAAATAAGAAAAGAGAGGCCTGTTCTCCGTTTTACCTTATGCTATCGATTCAGTTGTTTCTACACCTAGCTTCGACTGCCCATAAAAAAATAAATTTTTTCATCAGCAATACTACACAACTTTGTTCTGTTTGTCAAGCCATCTTTATCATTATTGACACTTTTTTTTTATGAATGTATCCGTGATTCCAGAAACTGGATGTCCGTTCATATGTTCTGTCCTCTTCATTAGACGGACATTAGAGCGAAACCTTTTGATATGGGATTTGATTTCGTTGACATTGAAACCCGCAGTTGTTAAAATCTCCCCTCAACTTCCCTAAAGGATCTTTGCAATGATCAAACGTTACACAAGACCTGAAATGGGTGCTATATGGGAAGACCAAAACAGGTACAAGAAATGGCTCGATGTCGAAATGGCTGTCTGTGATGCTTGGCACGAATTGGGAGAGATCCCCAAAGATGCACTCCAGAGAATCAAAAAAAACGCCTCTTTCAACATCGAGAGGATCGATGAGATCGAAAGGGTAGTGAAACACGACATCCTCGCCTTTCTCACTTCTGTCTCAGAATTTGTCGGCAAAGATTCTCAATATGTTCATCTCGGCTTAACCTCTTATGATGTCGTCGACACGGCATTTTCTCTTCTTATCAGAGAATCCCTGGATAAGGTATTCAAAGATTTACACATTCTTAAAGACGTCCTCAAAGAAAAAGCACTTGAACACAAAACAACCGTCATGGTTGGGCGGACGCATGGTGTTCATGCCGAACCCATTACCTTTGGAGTCAAAGTGCTCGTCTGGTATGAGGAGATCAAAAGACATTGTGAGCGCATCTCCAGGGCGAGGGATAATATCAGTTATGGACGCGTCTCCGGTTCAGTGGGGACATACATCCACCTCGACCCAAAAGTTGAGGAGATCTCACTGGCCAAACTGGGTCTCAAACCCGCTAAGATCTCCACTCAAGTTCTTCAGCGCGACAGACACGCAGAAGTCATTTCTACACTCGCTCTGGTGTGCGCCTCCCTTGACAAATTCGCCCAGGAGATCCGCCATCACCAGAAGACAGAAACTCTCGAGCTGGAGGAGCCCTTCACAAAAGGCCAGAAAGGCTCCTCTTCCATGCCACATAAGAAAAATCCTGTTCGCACAGAACGTGTTTCAGGGCTCGCCCGTATCACACGGAGCAACCTCCAAACAGCCCTGGAGAATATTCCTCTTTGGCACGAAAGAGATATCTCTCACTCTTCAGCGGAGAGAGTGATATTCCCAGATTCATTCATCATCACAGATTTCCTGCTGGCAGAGATGACAGATATCATAAAAAACTGGAAAGTCCATCCAGGAAGAATGAGAGAAAATATAAACCTCACGCGCGGACTTATCTTCTCCCAAAGGGTTATGCTCGCCCTGACCAAAAAGAACATTTCGCGCGAAGAGGCCTACAAACTGACGCAGCGAAACAGCCTTAAAGCTTGGGACGAACAGAAGGACTTTAAAGAACTCCTTAAATCAGACTCAGAGGTCACCAAGTTATTGTCTGTCGAAGAGATTGAAGATTGTTTTTCTCTCGATCCCTATCTGGAAAAAATTGATTACATTTATGATAAGGTGTTTGCCGATGAAAGTTAGAGTCTTGGTTTCTTTCAAAGACAGCGTCCTCGATCCTCAAGGACAGACAGTCAAAAATGCACTCCATACCCTTGGGTATGAGAGAGTGAAAGATGTCCGCCAAGGTAAGGTGTTCGAGATCGAATTGGATGAGGTCTCGAAAGAAGAAGTGGATCGGATCATCTCGGAGATCTCTGATAAAGTCCTGGCAAATCCGATCATCGAAAAATTTGAATACCAGATCATCGAATGAAGGACCGATGGCCTGTAGGGTTTTTTTCCTGAAACTTTAAAAAATTTATGCAACATCAACAAAATCAAGAGGTATAGAGTCAAAGGCAATGAAGTTCGGCGTTGTGATATTTCCCGGTTCCAACTGTGACTACGATACATTTTATGTCCTCAGAGACGTGTGCGGCCAAGAAACGACATTTCTCTGGCATAAAGAACACAGTCTTCAGGATGTCGACTGTGTGGTGCTCCCCGGCGGTTTCTCCTACGGGGATTATCTGAGGTCGGGGGCTATTGCGAAATTTTCACCGCTTATGCAAGAGGTGAAAGACTTCGCTGGAAAAGGAGGGCTTGTTCTCGGCATCTGTAACGGCTTCCAAGTTCTTTGCGAACTGGGCCTCCTTCCAGGAGCGATGCTCAGGAATAAAAACCTCAAGTTTCTTTGTCAATATGTTTACCTGAGAATTGAGAACAACAACACACCCTTTACAAACAGAGGGAACGGAGGAGATGTGTTAAAAATCCCGATTGCCCATTTCGATGGCAATTATTTTGGTGATCCCGAAACACTGGATACGGTCAAGAAAAATGACCAGATCATCTTACGCTATTCAGAGCCCGATGGACGTCTCACTGACCAAGCGAACGTCAACGGATCGATGGAAAACATTGCCGGCCTCATAAACAAAGAGGGCAACGTTTTGGGCATGATGCCTCATCCGGAAAGGGCATCAGAGATCATACTCGGAAGTGAGGATGGACGGATCATCTTCGAATCGATCATCCATTCTTTATGATGCCAAATGATCGAAGGAGCGGGAAGAGAGAGATCAAAGAGGGCTGTTTGAAAGGATCCAACCGTCGCCCAAACCGTAAGTCAGTATATACTGAATGGACGAAACAGAATGATCGACAAAAAAATACTGGATGAGCACAACCTCACAGAAGAGGAATACCAGCTGATCGTAAAACTTATCGGCAAAGAGCCGAACATCACGGAGTTGGGTATATTCTCGCTGATGTGGTCCGAACACTGCAGCTATAAAAGCTCAAAGATCCATTTGAAGAACCTGCCCGTTAAGGGAAAAAAGGTCATCCAAGGACCAGGTGAAAATGCCGGCATCATCGATATCGGCGAAGGGCTGGCCATTGTCTTCAAGATTGAATCACACAATCACCCATCCTTTATCGAACCCTATCAAGGCGCAGCAACCGGAGTCGGCGGTATTTTGCGGGACATTTTCACCATGGGGGCCCGACCTATCGCCGTGATGGATTCGCTCCGCTTTGGACCTCTCGATCAGACCAAAAATCGCGCCATCATGGACGGTGTGGTGGCAGGGATCGCGGGTTACGGCAATTCCATCGGCGTGCCCACCGTGGGCGGGGAGGTTTATTTTAACGATTGTTATTCCCTCAATCCGCTCGTCAATGTTTTCTGCCTTGGCATCGCAGAAAAAGAAAAAATCTTTTATGCCAAAGCCGAGGGAGCAGGAAATCTTGTGCTCTACGTAGGATCAAAGACAGGCCGCGACGGTATTCATGGGGCAACTATGGCCTCTGCCGAATTCGGTGAAGATTTGGAGGAGAAACGACCGAATGTCCAGGTTGGGGACCCATTCAAGGAAAAACTCCTGCTTGAAGCGTGTTTGGAGGTCATGGGCCAAAACCTGATCGTGGGCATTCAGGATATGGGTGCTGCGGGTCTGACTTGCTCGACAACAGAGATGGCATCCAAATCCGGGACAGGGATGGAGATCGATCTCGACCTCGTCCCCCAGAGAGAAGAGGGCATGACCCCTTACGAGATCATGCTGTCTGAATCCCAGGAGAGAATGCTGATCGTTGCCCAAAAGAACAAGGTGGCGGATGTTCAGAACGTTTTTGCCAAATGGGATCTGGATGCTGTCATCATCGGCCAGGTGATAGACACCGGGCGCCTCATCGTCAAAGCGGGAGGTAAGGTTGTTGTGGATATACCGGTCGATCCTGTTGTCAATCTGTGTCCCGTGTACGCGAGGAAAAGTGCTATTCCTGCCTACCTAGAACCCAAGTCCGAAATCGCACCTTTTCTACAGATCCCCAATGATTTCAACACGACTCTGAAAAAATTGTTGTCTTCTCCCACGATCTCGGACAAAGAGTGGATTTTTCGCCAGTATGACCATATGGTGCAGACCAACACAGCCCTATTACCGCAAGGAGATGCTTCTGTCTTGCGCATAAAGAACACGAACAGAGCGCTGGCTGTCGCCCTGGATGGCAACTCTCTCTATGCCTATCTTGACCCAAAAGCTGGAGGAAAGATCGCGGTCGCAGAGGCGTGCCGGAATTTGGCATGCGTGGGAGCGAGACCCATAGGTGTGACAAACTGTCTGAATTTCGGGAATCCCGAAAAACCAGAGATCATGTGGCAGTTCCAGAATGTCATCGACGGTATTGCAGAAGCCTGCCAGGCATTCGACATTCCTGTTACAGGAGGAAATGTCAGCTTTTATAACGACACCGAAGGCGAATCCATATACCCCACACCCGTGCTGGGAGTGGTGGGTATCCTGGATGATATAAACAAAACCGCCAGCCCTTCATTCAAGCAGGAGGGAGATATTCTCTGTCTTCTAGGTCAAAACAAAGACGAGCTCGGAGCTTCGGAATACTTGAAATGTGTGTGCAAAAAGGAGAGAGGTCGTGTTCCTGTTTGCGATCTCAATGCAGAAAAAAAAGTCCAAGAATTGTGTATAGCTGCCATATCCCGAGGGTATCTTTCCTCGGCCCATGATGTGTCGGAGGGGGGGCTTGCCGTGTGTCTGGCAGAATCCGCTTTCTTGAGTGCAAAAAAAATCGGTTTCACAGTCGACCTCCAGGATGACATGCAGGCCGATGCTCTTCTTTTCGGAGAGACCCAATCCCGTATCTGTGTGTCCCTGCGTGCCGAAGTCCTCGAGTCTTTGCGTGCCCTCGCTGAAGATCATGGCGTTCCTTTTTTCGTTCTTGGGAAAACTGGCGGTGCTCACCTGATCATTCATCATATTGGGAAAGAGATCCTCAACATGCCCGTCCTTCGAGGGTATAACATCTGGAAAGAAAACATCCCTAACGTTTTTAAAATCAAATAATCCTGTTTCTTCAAAGGCTTGTTGTCCGGACAAACATCTTCAAACCTGTGAGAACAAGAATGTGAATTCGCGCAAGGAAATGACCGTATCGTTTGAGGGGGGAAGCCTTTTCTGAGCAGAACAAACATCCTATTCTCTTCGTGACTGGTGGAAGCGACATCGAGGCCGGGTATGACACGCGCGATCCTCCAGATCCGACTGGGGAACTTATTGTAAACAAAGTTATTGATAATTTTTGCTGCAATAATTAAACTGACTATCAGAAAACAAACGAGAAATTGAACAACCTTGTGAAAGCCATCAAAAAGCTTGCTATAGTTTTCTTTTTGCTCTCCATCGGCATAACCCAAAGCTTTGCTGTGGAATTCAGCCTTAAAATAGCAGGGGGGATCAGTTTTTTTAAGCCTGAAGAAGTCAATCAAGTTCTTAAAGATTGGGAAGAATATTGGATAACGAGAGCAGACCTGACGAACACCTGGAGTTACCTCGAAGGGGAAGTTTCTACTCTAAAACTGGGTTACGAATTTGAGATTGAACTCATCTTTTCCATGACCTCCCGTTTCGCTCTCGGATTGAGCAGCGGCTATATTTTCAGCGACGTTAACGAGAAAAACACATCGCTGACGATAGAGAAAGTTCTGGGGACGTACAGCCATATCAAGCCCACAAAAATCAGTGCCATACCGCTCATCTTATCCGGATACTACATCCAACCGATAAATTCATCGCTCAGTCTATTCTTTAGAGCGGGAGGCGGGCCTATATGGGCCAAATACTTTGAGAGAGACGGGAATAAAAAAATCGATACGGAAAGTTATTCCTATCCTGAATCTATTTCTGCATCTGCTCAAGGGCAGATCTACCTGCTTGGGCTTGGCGTTGTTTATAAAACCGAATCCGGGGTCCGTTTCTTCATGGAAGGGACATGGAGAAAGGCGAGCATCCCAGGTTTTTCAGGTGAAAACAAGAATAAAGAAACGGGGGCGCTGACCTATGTAGAGGAGTACGACTCAGGGCTTGACCTCTGGCAGGCGAAATACCTGATCTCTCCTGAACCACCGGAAGGAGAAAATTATCGATCTGTGAGACAAGGAACTATCGATCTCAGCGGCTTTTCCGTAAAAATCGGCATCATGATTCAATTTTAGAATTGTAATTTTGAGTGTTCAAGTAAAGGAACGAAAATGTCTGATGAAATATTCCGAAGTCCAAAAAAAAGAGGGAAGATTGCCGTATTCCTCTCCGGAAGAGGGTCGAATTTTATGGCCATTCATGATGGGATCCTGGCGGGAAAAATTAACGCGGATATCGACCTGGTTTTCAGTAATAAAAAGGAAGCGCCTGGATTGCACATCGCTCAAGAGCGCAATCTCCGGATTTTGTTCCTCAACCCCAAAGAGTTTACGTCGCGGGAGGACTATGACCGAAAGGTCGTCGAAGAGCTTCAAAAACGGAAGACTGACCTCGTTTGCCTTGCTGGATACATGCGAATTTTGACTCCCATTTTCTGCAGCGCGCTCAGGAACAGGATCATAAACATTCATCCGGCCCTGCTGCCTTCTTTTCCGGGACTTCATGTGCAGCAAAAGGCTATCGATTGGGGAGTCCGGTATTCGGGGGCCACAGTCCATTTTGTGACTCCTGAGGTGGACATGGGGCCGATCATCATCCAAGCTGTCGTGCCCGTGCTACAGGAGGACACAGAAGAAACACTGAGCGAAAGGATTTTAAGAGAAGAGCACAAGATCTATCCCGAGGCCGTCAGGTTGTATTTTGAGGGGAGATTGGAAGTCCACGGCCGTCGCGTATTGATCCTATGATGTATCGCTGACTTTTTGATCCTTTCGCCTCACGATTTAGCCCTTAAAGTGTAGGGCTCGCCGCAATCATGGATGCCGGATCTATCGGGATATTAACTTCCTATGATGGGGACAAGAAACTTAGCGAGAAAATCGGGCAGAATTTCGCTTTAGATCCATCTCACAGATCGATAGTTTGGATGACCCGATGGGTGGGAATCAAAGTGCCGATCCGATTTTTGCTGGCATCAGTTTCGGAGATTTCCTAAAAAGCTCTTTGTATAACTCCGGGTAAGAGTTCTTAGCCCCGACAAGGCGGAAGGTCAGGGGCATGACCTCCTTCGCTTTCCGACTCATCTCGCCCACAATCTGGCGGATATCCCATTGAGCGGACGGATCCTCTCTGAGTCTCGCCATATGGTATAACTCCCGCGCATTGACTCTCATCAGCACACGTCGCCTGTGGGCATTTGTCAAGATATATTCAGCCCCTGTTGTCAGGGACTCCTTGAGTTTCCTGTAGCACTCTTCTGTCTGGTCGATGACAGCTTTGAATTCCTGTTGGGTTCCGATGTTTTTAATGGATTGGGGGAGAGTGACTCCCAACTCCAAGTCGTAAGGCTGTGCCGTCAACGTAGCCATCCGATGTCTTTTGAGCTGGGCAAAACATGTGGCAGAAATCACCAGGTCAAACGTCAGGTCGACGTACTCGAATTCCCTGAGGACGGCGTCAAAAAACTCCATATGCTGAAACGCGGTCTTGCACATATCCTTTTTCTGTTTTTGCTCCAAAGCCTTCGCTTGAAGCAAACAGTCTTTGTAGGAGTGTAGGGAGGATGTGTGCAGGAGTGAAGCCACCAATCTTGTATCACCGTCAGCCGTGTGGTCCACCAGTTGGACACACTCTCTGTCCCTTCTTCTCTCAATATTTTCTTTCCTTTTTTTTGGCCCTCCACCGAAGGGCAGAAGCTCCGTCTTTTTCACAAGATTTTTATAGGTTTTTGCGTCATATTCATTGGCTTCGGTGAAGAGAATGATCGAGGGAGCAACTGCCTTTGCCAACTCATATATCTTCTGGTTGAGCATTTTGATCTCGGCCAGTTCTTTGGAGGCAAAACGGCGGATAAGAAATTCCAGATTTCTGGCATTGGCTGTCAATCCCAGCTGGCCCAAAGTCGCCAGGCTCACACAATACCGGGCGTCTTCCTTGGCCCAGCCATTCAGGACCGCATGCTTCTTCGAATCCGCTGCGAGTTCGGGAAAGCATTCAAAAAAATACGGTTTAAGTTTCCTGTAAAGTTTATGATAGAGAGCATTTTGGGTTTTAATGACCTCCAGAAAAATCTTCTGTTTTCCCGCCTTCTTTATCTCCTCCGGCAAGATAACGTCATCTTCCAGCTTAACATAGCGCTGGGATTTCTCCGTGTAGGAACAGAGGCGAAATTTTTCGATCTCCTCGATAGCCAGTCGGCTCACCCCGATAATATCAAAATTGAAGACAGCATGTTCTGCCACTGAATGATGGCCCATTTTGAAGATGATGTTTTTGTTCGACCGTCTGGCTCTTTCCACCTCTGTTCTGGCTACTGCTCTCAAGGCATCTACAGAACGTGGATCCCGAGATATCCGCGCATAAGCCGCAGACATGGTTTCGGGTGTGACATTCTGGAGGGACGGACTGTTTTTCTTCAGATCATCGATCACCGAACTATCGATGTTGTATCCGGCAAGCAGGACTTTCATTTTTTTCTCTACAATAAGAGACCCAAAGGGCAATTGTCAAACAGAATAGCAGCTCAATGCACGGCCTTCTCTAGGGCACAAGCGGGACACCCGGCGAATCATTCATTACGGTTTGCTCTTACCCGATTTCAACTTGCCAGGAATCCCCGGTTCTGTCATTTCCCATGGATCGAGAACGGCCTTTATGCTCTTATCATCAAGGTCACCTTTAGCCCTCAGGATATCCCCCAGAGTCTTCCCCTTTTCAAGAGCTTCCTCTGCCACTTCTGCAGAGCGCAGATATCCGATATGCGGGGACAGGGCGGTCACAATCCCCATGCTTTGCTCTGCGTACCAACGGCAGCGCTCTTTATTCACACGGATACCCCTGATGCATCTCAAACTTACCTCTTTAATGGCATTGGTGAGAATAGAAATCATGAAGTCGAGGTTGAAGGCGATGACAGGCATCATCACATTGAGCTCCAACTGGCCAGCTTGAGCAGCTCCGCTGACGACCAGGTCACTCCCGATGACCTGATAGCAGACCATGTTCAGCATCTCAAGCATGGACGGGTTGGTTTTACCCGGCATCATGGAAGACCCCGGAGCCACCGCGGGCAGGCTGATCTCGGCCAGTCCGGTCTTCGGACCCGAGGCAAGGAGGCGGAGGTCGTTGGCAATCCTATTCAACTCGATGGCCAGGTTCCTCAGGCCCGCAGACACTTCAGCCATGGGCCGCATGCTCTGCATCGTTTCTCTAAGATCATCCGCAGGAACCAGAGGAAATCCCGTCTGTTCAGCCAGGCGTTTCACCATCATTCCGGCGTATTCCGGTGCCGTGTTCAATCCCGTGCCCACAGCGCTTCCTCCGATCCCTAAAGCATACAGTGAACGTTCTGCAGATTCGAGAAAAAGCCGTGTTTGCGATATCGCTTTTCCGTAGGCTCTGAATTCCTGGCCCAACCGGATGGGTGCGGCGTCTTGCAGATGAGTCCTGCCCGATTTGATGACACCATCGAACTCATCAGCTTTAGCGCCAAAGATCTGCGCCATCTCATCGAGGATAGCATAGAAGTCCTCTTTAAGAAGTGTAAGCACTGCCAGCCGCATGGCTGTCGGGAAAACATCGTTTGTGCTCTGTCCCATATTCACGTGGTCATTGGGATGGACAAGTGTGTATTGTCCTTTTGTCCCACCCAGCAGTTCTTCTGCGCGGTTGGCGATCACCTCATTGCAATTCATATGAAAGGATGTTCCGGCTCCCATCTGAAACACGTCCACGATGAATTGATACTCAAATTTGCCTTCAAGAACCTCGAGGCATGCTTTCTCTATGGCCATAGATTTTGCCTCTTCTAGCTGTCCCAACTCCCGGTGAACACTGGCTGCGGCACGTTTGATCTGCACAGTGGCTCTAACCATGCTCAACGGATTTTTCAGCCCGCTTATCGGAAAATTCAAAGAAGCTCTGAGTGACTGGATCCCATAATAGGCATCTTCAGGTACAGAAAGCTCCCCGAGAGAATCCCTTTCTTTACGTGTTTTTTGTGCCATCGATACACTCCTCTTCGGATTCATCGGATCTGTTCGAGAACCGACAGGTCGACCGAATGTGTCCACCATTTTAGAGCAGTCTCCCGCCAAGGTCAAATTCAGGACATCTTGACAATCCCGGCAGCAGAAATTACTTTTAAAGGTCTATCTTTGATCTTAGAGGAAATCCTATGTTTGAATACGAAGCTCTCATCGTGGGTGCGGGCGGAGCAGGGTTGTATGCAGCTCTTGAAGCCAGCAAAACAGGAAAGACCGCGGTCTTGTCCAAGCTCTATCCCGTCAGGTCGCATACCGGCGCTGCCCAAGGAGGGATAGGGGCTGCGCTCGGGAACCTTGAAGAGGATAAACCCATATGGCATGCCTTTGACACAGTCAAGGGAGGTGATTACCTCACAGACCAGAATGCCGCTAGCATTCTCGCCGAGGACGCCATTCAGGCTGTTTACGAGCTCGAGAATAAAGGCTTGCCCTTTAGCCGCACTCCCCAGGGTCTCATCGATCAGCGCAGGTTCGGCGGCCATACGCGGAACTTCGGTGAAGCACCTGTCCGGCGGGCCTGTTACGCCGCAGACAGAACCGGACACATGATCCTCCAAACTCTCTTCCAGCAGTGTATAAAAGAAAATGTGGCATTTTTTGATGAGTACACCGTTTTGGACGTTTTGATCCAAGGACACCAATGCAGAGGATTAGTTGCAGGGGACCTCGCGACCGGAGAGATCCATCTTTTCAAAGCCAAAGCTGTTCTTTTTGCGACAGGAGGTTTCGGCCGCATCTTTCGCATCACGTCCAATGCGTACGCCAACACGGGAGATGGGCAAGCTTTGCTCGCCAAACGGGGTGTTCCTCTCGAGGACATGGAGTTTTATCAGTTCCATCCCACAGGAATTCGCGGTTTGGGCATTCTCATCACAGAAGCAGTCAGGGGGGAAGGAGGAATACTGCGGAACGCCAAGGGGGAACGTTTCATGGAGAGATACGCGCCCACACTGCTGGACCTGGCACCCCGAGACATGATCTCAAGGGCAATCCATACGGAAATCCAGGAACTCCGGGGGGTCAAAGGGGATGGCTCTGTGGATGACTATATTTATCTTGATGCCACACATCTTGGGAAGGACGCCATCGAGGCCAAACTCCCCGATATCGCTGAATTTTCTCGCACCTACCTCGGTGTCGACCCCGCAGAAAAGCCCATGTCCGTCCACCCCACGGCCCACTATGCCATGGGAGGCATTCCCACCGACCTCGACGGAAGGGTGATCTTCGACAGTTCGGGCAAAACCTATGAAGGACTGTATGCGGCTGGCGAATGTGCGTGTGTTTCTGTTCATGGAGCAAACAGGTTGGGCACAAACAGCCTTGTCGAATTGGTCGTTTTCGGTCGCCGCGCAGGACAACATATGGCACAGTTTGTGAAGGGTGCAGACTTTGGGACCGTCTCCGCTGATGCTCCAGAAGCTGTACGGAAAAGACTGGCGGAGCTGCGTCGCCAAGAGAAATGCCCCAATCCCGAATCTCTGCGCCGGGAGATGCAACATGTGATGATGGAAAACGTGGGAATCATCCGCAATAGGGAAAACATGGCAAAAGCACAGAAGGCCCTGAGAGAACTGCGCCAGGTCTATACACAAATAAGGGCCAACGACCCCAGCAGGGCTTTTAACACACAAGTGCTCGAGATCACGGAATTGGGACATCTCCTGGAATTGGCCTACATGGTGGTGACATGCGCTCTCAACAGGCAGGAAAGCCGTGGTGCCCACGCAAGGGAAGATTTCGCGGAGAGGGATGACAATAATTGGCTCAAACACACCCTGGCATGGTTTGAGGGCGAAAATATCAGAATCGATTATAGAAATGTCGATATTTCCCGTTGGGAACCTAAACCGCGGAAATATTAATGGGGAGGGACGATGAAAATCACTCTGGAGATACAGCGATTCAATCCAGAAACCGACATAAAACCCTACACCCAAAAATACGCGGTCAATGCCGAACTCACAGACAGGTTGCTCTCAGTTCTTTTGGAAATCAAGGCAACGCAAGACCCGACTCTGGGGATCCGCAGGAGTTGTGCCCACGGCGTGTGTGGCTCAGATGCCATGGTGATCAACGGAAAGGAGCGTCTGGCATGTAAGACGCTCATCCAGGATGTTGCCCGAGAAGAAGAAGCAACCATCCGTGTAGAACCTCTGCGAAACCTGCCTATCCAGAGGGATCTCATGGTGGACCAGCATAAATTTTTCGAAAATTACATGTGTGTGAAGCCGTATTTTATCAGCTCCGAAGAGCCGGGAAAGAAGGAATTCCGTCAATCTCCCGAGGAGAGGCAAAAATTCGAAGAGGGGATAAAATGCATCCTCTGTATCTCTTGCTATTCGGCATGCCCTGTCATCCAGGAAGTCAATCCTAATTTTATTGGCCCTGCAGCTGTGGTCCAGGCCTCACGATTCAATGACGACAGCCGCGATGAAGGATTTGAAGAGCGCCTTCCCCAGTTGGATCATCCCGATGGTGTCTGGCCCTGCGAAAGCCGTTTTGAATGCACGCGCGTCTGCCCGAGAGGGATCAAGATCACAAAAACCATCAACCTCACCAAGCGCAAAATCCAACGGCAGAAATCTTAGCCCTTCATTACACCCACAGGGACCACCCGAACAACAAGCTTTCCGATGCCGACTTCATGGGAAACTCTAACCACTTCGTCGACGTCTTTGTATGCCTGGGAGGCTTCCTCGGCCACACCCCTCCAGCTCGTGGATTGGAGTTCTATCCCCTTTCTCGCCAGGTCCTGTTTGATTTGCTCACCCTTGAACTTCCGGCGTGCTTCATGCCTGGACATCATCCGTCCCGCACCATGAGCGGTTGAGCCAAAACTCAATTGTTCGGACTGTTGCGTTCCGACCAAAACGTAGGACGAAGTCCCCATGCTCCCCGGTATCATGACCGGTTGGCCCACCGACCGATACACTTCGGGGATCTCCTTGCGGCCGGGACCGAAGCTCCGCGTCGCTCCCTTTCTGTGGATACAGACCTCTTTCTCTTCACCATCGATCTCATGTTTCTCGAATTTGGCGACATTGTGGCAGACATCATAAACCTGGTCCATCCCTTCGGAATTTCCCAATATTTTTTGAAAGACCTCCCGAACCCAGTGGGCGATCATCTGTCTGTTGGCAAAGGCAAAGTTCACCGCAGCGCTCATGGATTTGTAGTACTGCCGGCCCAATTCGGACTGGATGGGCGCATTGATGAGTTCTCTGTCCGGCAATCCAGATGTTCCGAATTTGTTTTCCATGGCGCGGATGTAATCGGATGCGACCTGATGGCCAAGCCCACGGCTTCCACAGTGGATCATGACCAGTATCTGACCCAAGGAATGGATCCCGAATATTCCGGCGACCTTGGAGTCGAAAATTTCGGCCACTTTCTGTATCTCTAAAAAATGGTTCCCCGCACCGAGGGTGCCCAACTGAGGGACGCCTCTCTCGATTGCACGTTTGGACAGATAACTGGGGTCCGCGCTCTTCATCCGTCCGTATTCCTCTGTCCTCTCCAGGTCCACACGTAATCCATATCCATTCTCCACAGCCCATTCCGCCCCCATCGTGCAGACATCCTCGAGGACTCGCCGGCTCAACTGAAGAATCCCCCGCTTACCCACCCCGGCCGGCACCGACCGAAAAATCTGCGCAAGAAGCTCTCCTCTTTTTGCCTCCACATCTTCTTCCAAAAATTCTGTTTTCAGGAGCCTGACACCGCAATTGATATCATAGCCCACTCCTCCGGGGGAAATAACTCCTCGGTTGAGGTCAAAAGCCGCCACACCCCCTATAGGGAAACCGTAACCCTGGTGGCCATCCGGCATAACGCAGGCCATTTTCTGGATCCCGGGTAAACAGGCCACATTCTGGGCCTGCTCAAGGGTCCGGTCGCGTTTGATGCTTTCCAGAAGGGCCGGTGATGTATAGATCACCGTGGGGACCTTCATGTTCCCGTGTTTTTCAATTTGATAAGTGTGTGCATCGATCCTTTTTAATTCCATGCTGCCACCTCACACATCCACCACAACCTGAACCATAAAATGTTCATTGATCCAAATTTCCATCTCATTATAGGTTATGGCTTTCACGTCTCCGAAGGGCCTGTAACGCTTTTCATAAGTATCACCAAAAAATGAACCGTCCAGAATATACTTTTCCTCGATCCTCCTGATCTTGATCCCCTCTACGGAATGGAGAAGAAACATCCGGGAATCCAGGAGATACAGGATCTCCTCTAAAAAATTCACCAGGAGCTGTTTGAGGTCTCTGCCTTCCACAGCGACAGGGTGTCGGATCTTGTTCTCGATTGTGTCTCTGTCCCACATGAGAGACACCAGGGCATAGGCCGCATTGGTGAATGCCTCCTCCAGGCTCTGGCCAAATGCCTGAAACTTTGCATCGGCTGTGTGCTCTAAGAATTGATACTTTTTCCCGTAACTCGAAGACACTAGAAAACCCCGGCGATCGGATGCCCGCAGTAAGAGCACTTTGCATCCGCAATCGCGTTCTTGCTTAAGGCAAACCCAGTTCTCTGAATGAGGGATGAGCCGCAAGAGGGACAATACGTGTCCTCTGATTCGCCCAGGACATTCCCGATGTAGATGTATCGCAGGCCCTCCCTTTTTCCTATGGAATAGGCTCTGCGGAGAGTTTCCACAGGCGTCGAAGACGTGTCGGTGAAGTTATAATCCGGATGAAAACGGCTGATATGCCATGGGATATCCGGGTCCACATCAACGATGAAGCGGGCGATCTTTGTCAGCTCCTCATCAGAGTCATTCTGGCCAGGAATGACCAGCGTTGTGATCTCCACCCAGATCCCGAGTGTTCTCATTTTCCGAATGGATGCACAAACTGGCTCCAGATGGGCTCTGCACATCTCTGCGTAGAATTTCTCACTGAATGATTTGAGATCAACGTTGCAGGCATCTAGATATGGGTGAAAGGTCTCAAGAGCTTCAGCCGTCATGTAGCCATTAGTCACAAAAGAGTTTCCAAGACCTTCTTTTTTGCCAAGTTTTGCCGTGTCGTAAGCAAACTCGAAGAAAATCGTGGGCTCGGTGTAGGTATAAGAAATGCTCTGACATCCTTGATCCTTTGCAGCCCTGACAATATCCTCAGGAGAAAAGGTTTCATTGGAGGAGGCCTTGTCCTTGCTTTTGGACCGTTGAGAGATTTGCCAGTTCTGGCAGAAGGGGCACTGAAAATTGCAGCCCATGGTTGCGATGGAAAAAGCATTCGAGCCCGGCAGATAGTGATACAGAGGTTTTTTCTCTATGGGGTCCACATGGGCAGCGATGACCTCTCCATAAACAAGGGTATAGAGTTTGCCCTTTCTGTTTTGTCGTACTCCACAGATCCCGTATTTTTCCGGAACAATCTGGCAGCGATGGCTGCACAGGTCGCACACGACGCGTTCCCCTTCCAGAGAGTGGAAGAGCATGGCCTCTTTACGCATTTTTCCTAGACTTTAGCCTCATAGACCTCGATAAGATTCCCTTCCGGGTCTTTGATAAAATAGATCGTGCGGCCTGCATGTTCGATCTCTATAACAGGGACATTTTTTGTTTTGAGAGCCCGAACGAACTGTATCCTATCCTCCACTCCCATGCCCCAGTGATTGTATCCGAGAGTGGCAAATTCCCTTGGAGAGGTTTGAGCCTCTGTGAGTGAAAAGACTTCGAGAACGGCTGAACTGCGTCTGAGTTTGGTGAGAGTGCATGAGGAGGGAATATGAAAGATCTGATCCACAAGCTCAGCGGAGAGAAGTCGCGTCTCCCCTTCTTCAAATCCCAAACTCTCGGTATAGAATTTCTTCAGCTTTTCCAGATCGTTCGCCAGGATCCCGATATGATGGCAGTAAATATTTCGTTCCATTTAAAATTATCCTTTATTCCGTTCCTTGCTTTATTAACCCATAGCCCACCGATTTTGTCATCCGGTCCATTCAGGACACACCTTCATAACTTACCAGAAAAAGGGATGGAATGGTAGCCCTTCCGCAACCACGATGGATTGAAAAGTTTCGAGTGATAGGGAGTGCCAGAATCAAGGATATGGAAAAGCCTCAGTTCCTCCCAGAAGATTCGAAAAAAGGACACAGATGATTCAGGGAGCATCCGGAACACCGGGGTTTTCGCGCTTGGCAGACCGCTCTGCCGTGATTCACGAGCATGTAGTTGAAATCGATCCACTCTTCTTTCGGAATCAACGCCATCAAATCCTGCTCGATCTTGTCGGGAATGGTCTCTGCACTCAATCCCAATCTTCCTGAAAGCCGTTTGACATGCGTGTCTACAGCGATCCCTTCGGCCTTTTGGTACCCGCTGGAAAGCACGATGTTTGCTGTTTTTCTCGCCACACCGGGAAGGGTGATCAGGTCATCCATGTTATCCGGGACTTGACCAGAAAAATCCTCGACGATCTTTCTGGACGCGCTGATGATACTCTTGGCTTTGTTCCGGAAAAAACCTGTAGGACGGATCTCCGCTTCCAGTTCTTCCCGATCGGCACGGGCAAAATCCAGAGCGGACTTGTACTTTGCAAACAGCATGGGGGTGAGCTGATTGACTCGCTCATCCGTGCACTGGGCAGAGAGGATGGTTGCCACAAGGATCTCGAAGGGAGTGCGGAACGCGAGTGCCGTCCGGCTCTTTGGGTATGTGTGATGTAATATCCGGATGATCTCACCGATACGCTTCTCTGCACTCTCCATTATGGTTCTCCTGGATTCAGGAAGTATCACCAGGGTGCTTTTCTAAGCGCCCAGTTCTTTACGGAGCTGAATAAATCGCAGAATATCCGTACGGCAGATGATCCCCTTGACTTGATCGCCATCCATCACGGGCACTTGATGGATCTCTTTTGCGGTCAGTTTGTTCAGGATATCACTGCCATCAGAATCGAGAGAAACAGCTTCCAGTTTATCGCGGGGCGTCATGACTTCGGCTAGCGTAGTTTGTCCCCAGTTCTCACGCGGGACGGTTTTCACATCCTCCAAGCAAACGATCCCCTTCAAAACATCGCCATCCTGGACCAGAAACACGCGCTCTTTCTGTCGCAGGATGTACGCGTCGACCAGATCTTGGACCAAAAGTGTGCTGGGCACAGAGTGGAAGTCTTTGGTCATCAACTCTCGTGCGGTCACTCCTTTGAGCAGGGATTCAACCATCACCTGCTGGTATCCCCTGACAGCGGCACTGTGGAGAAACCAGCCAATAAAGACCAGCCAAAACCCGGAAAAGCTTCCTCTCAGAATCTGAAGAATCCCGACAAAGATCAGAAAAAAAGCCAATCCCTGGCCCACACGCGAAGCAATCTTTGTCGCCTTTTTCAGGTCTCCGGATATCTTCCAGATGATGGACCGCAAGACTCTTCCTCCATCCATGGGAAATCCCGGAAGGAGGTTAAAAACCGCCAGGATGATGTTGATCAATGCCAAATAGGAGACGACAGCTCCCAGGGTCTCGCTCAATCCTTTGAGTAAAAAAGAGAGGACGAAAGCCGTGATGCCAATGCCGAAACTCGTCAGAGGTCCTACCAATGCCATAAAAAATTCTTGTGTCGGCTGTTTGGGCTCTTCGCTGATTTGCGCCACACCCCCCAGAATAAAAAGAGTGATACTTTTAACTTTCTCACCCTGGGCAATGGCCACAAGCGAATGAGACAGCTCGTGGATCAGCACAGAACCAAAGATCAACAGACTTGTCAGCAGCCCGATCAGCCAATACTGGTAACTGGGCCAATCGGAAAACTTCTCAGGAAAATAAGACGAAGCCAGGGACCAAGTGAAGAGGATCAAGATGACAAACCAGCTGGAGTCAATACGGATCTCTATGCCTGCGATCTTTCCCACACGCCATGAATGATTCATTATGTTTTCCTCACACTATAGCAATCATTTTTTCGATGGCTCCCCTTGCCTTCCGGGCTATATCCTCGGGCACATCGATTCTAAAAACCATCTCTTCAAGCGACCATAGCACTTTCGGCAAACTTATTTTTTTCATGTTTGCGCAAATGGCATGATCCCTCAGGGGGATAAAACATGTCTTGGAATTGAGTTTCTTGAGGCGGTGAATAATCCCTTCTTCAGTTCCAAGAATGACATCTTTCTTATCTGTTAGCTGCGATTCTTTGACCATTTGCCCAGTGGATAAAACCTTATCGGCCAGATCTATGACTTCCGGGCGACACTCGGGGTGGACCCAAACCTCAGCTTCGGGGAAGAGAGCTCTTTTCTCCTGGACATCCCTTGCCCGAAACTTGTTGTGGACATAACAGTATCCATCCCAAGGAATGACTCTTTTCTCCGTAAAACGCGCCACATAGGCAGCCAGGTTCTTATCCGGAGCAAAAAGGATCGTATCATCCCGTATGGATTCAACCACTTTGAGAGCATTGGAGGATGTGCAGCAGATATCGCATTCGGCCTTGACCTCTGCAGACGTGTTGACATAACAGACAACTTTTTTGCCGGGGTATTCCTTCTTCCACTGCCTCAACTCCGTAGCGGTGACCATGTCAGCCATGGGACAACCGGCGTGGCTATCCGGGATTAGGACCGTTTTCCCAGGAGCCAGGATCGCAGCGGTCTCCGCCATGAAATGGACTCCGCAGAATACTATGACATCATTATCCAGTTTTGCCGCTTTCCGGCTCAACTGCAAAGAGTCCCCGACAAAATCTGCGATGTCTTGCACATCCGGGATTTGGTAATTATGGGCGATAATGATTGCATTCCGTTCGGCTTTCAACCGCTTTATTTTTTTGATGATCTCTTTTTTATCCACGGTTTATTACCTCTCATCCACAGGATGTCTATCCAAATCTATGATTGTACGAATACTTATTTACGTAATTATGTGCCCCAATCGTGTGCTTGAGAAAACCGCAATTACCAATGGGGACACTCCTCATTCTGTTCTTGATGAATTCGGATCGGTAGAACCTCGCCCATCAATCTTTGACCTTTTTTACATAGACTTTGTAGATCTCACCATCCTCTTCCATCCCCAGATACTCTTGCCCCGTCTGCCGACACCAAGCCGGCATATCTTCTTTGATCCCCTCATCCGTTGAGAGGACAGCGAGTACCTGACCTTTTTCAAGCTCCTTGATCTTTTTAGCTGTTTGAATGATGGGCATGGGACAAAGAAGACCGAAACAATCCAGTATTTCATCGGCGTGCATGATATTCCCCTCTCTTCCGAAAAAACTAACGGGCCAACACAAACATTCGTCCTTGAAAAAACATTCGACGCCAGATGACCAGTTACACCCGGACCTTCGTTGCGCCGCAATGGAGGCACTTATCTTCGTCTTTGCGGAGCACATTGCCGCACTCATCGCATCTGTCGAGCTCGACCTGACAAGTGTGACAGGCCTCCTCCATCCCTTCAACAGGTCCATCACAATAAGGACAGGAAAATTTTCCCGTGTCTCCTGCTTTGACATCTTCGGTTTTTTCAGGGGCTTTCTTTTTCTCTCTGAAGTTTTCTATTGCCTCATGCAATGCATCCGCTCCTAAGTTCGAGCAGTGAAGTTTGTTTTTCGGCAACCCATCCAACTCTTCGGCAACATCGTCGTTGGTTATGGCCATCGCTTCCTCCAGAGTCTTTCCTTTGGCCATCTCACTGACCATGCTGGATACGGCTATAGCCGCACCGCAACCGAAGGTTTTAAACTTGACATCCTCAATCCTGTTGTCCTTGACTTTGATATAGAACTCCATCATGTCGCCACAGACAGGGTTCCCGACTTTACCGACGCCATCGGCATCCTCGATCGTCCCCACATTCCGGGGATTCTGAAAATGATCCATCACTTTTTCGCTATAAATCATAATATCACTCCTCGTGTTGTTTCGGATAAAGGGGAGACATTTGTCTCAACCTCTCTATGATCTCTGGGAAAACTTCGAAAAGATAATCGATATCTTCAGAAGTGTTCTGGTCCACCAGGCTGAAAACCAAAGATCCTTGTGCTATCGCATGGTCGAAGCCCATGGCCAGGAGGACATGGGAAGCCTTTAACGCTCGGGACGTGCAGGCAGACCCGCTGGCTGCGGCAATGCCCTTCATATCCAGGTTCAAAAGCATGGCTTCGCCCTCGATGAATTCCACACAAAAACTGGCGTGGTGAGGAAGCCTGTTTTCAGGATGACCCGTAAGAATCACATGGTCTACGTCTTGTCTCATGCGATGAATGATTGTGTCTCTCAAGGGTTTGACTTTCTCAGTCCGTTCCTGCAATTCCTTCAGCGCGATTTCGGCAGCCTTTCCCAGCCCGACTATGCCTGAGATGTTTTCTGAACCTGCCCGTTTGCCGCCCTCTTGGATACCCCCATCTATATAGGGAAGGCAGCGTGTTCCTTTTTTGAGGAAGAGGGCCGCACTACCCGTGGGACCATAAAACTGATTGCCGGCAAGGCTCAGCGCATCCACATCCAGTGTTTTCACGCTGACGGGGATATTCCCCACAGCATCCACAGCATCCGTGTGACATGGCACACCTTTCTCGTGGCAGACTTTAGCAACGTCTGCCACAGGTTCTATCGTACCCACTTCGCCATTAGCCAGCATGAGAGAAACAAGGATAGTTTCTGGAGTGATGGCCTTCCTCACATCTTCAGGGTCAACAAGCCCATAACGGTCCACGGGGACCTCTGTGACAGAGAATCCGGATTTTTCCAGGCTTTTCACTGAATGCAAAACGGATTGATGCTCCACCGCAGAGACCACGATATTTTTCCCCCTGGCCTTCTGAGCCAGAGCCATTCCTTTAATGGCAAAGTTGTTCGACTCAGAACCGCTGGAGGTGAAAAAAACTTCCTCGGTTTCAGCATCGATCAATTGGGCGACTTTTTGGCGAGCATCCTCAATAGCGCTTGCAGTCTCCTGACCATAAGAATGAAGGCTCTGGGGATTTCCGTAAAATTCCTTCAAATAGGGAAACATAGCTTCCGCAACCCGAGGATCTAAAGGAGTGGATGCGATGTGGTCAAAATATACTCTTCTCATGGAATCGCTCCCTGCTCTTGCGCCTAAACCGATACAACTTCTGTGATCTCGGGAATTTCCTGCTTCAAGAGTCTTTCGATGCCCATCTTTAATGTCATCTGGGACATCGGACAACCGCCGCAAGCACCGGTCAATTTGACTTTCACCACTCCGTCTTCGACATCCACGAGTTCCACATTCCCTCCGTCAGCTATGAGGGAAGGGCGGATTTTATCTAATGCCTTTTCGACTTTTTCTCTCATTGTGATAATCTCCTTTAAATTTTATGTTTCACCAACCGCTGGATCACTCAAAATCCTCCATCAGCGCCTTGAGTTTTTTTGCATCAACGTCCAGCTCAAGCAACCCGATGGGTCTATCACTGGGCAAACTCAAGTCGTCAAAGGACGGCTGTTCTTTTCGATATAACAATCCTATCGGGATCTTGCTCTTGTCCATGAGCGCTTCCAGCGCTGTTGTTCTATCTTCAGCGCGATAATGTGTGCTGTCATCCATGTATACAACATTTTCCTTGAACCATTTGGTATTGTTTATTTTGTTGTGTGTGACACAGGGACTCAGCACTTCGATCAAGGAAAAACCATTGTGTGTTATGCCTTTTGTGATCAAAGATGTCAAATGTTTGGGATCACCCGAGAATCCTCGGGCTACAAACGTGGCCCCCGAAATGATGGCCAGTAATGGTCCATCTAACGGCATCTCTTTAGAACCGAATGGCGAAGAAACCGACACATAGCCTTTTTGGCTCGTGGGAGAAGTTTGACCTTGTGTTAATCCGTACACACGATTGTTCACAACAATACAAGTGATATTGACATTTCTTCGGCAGGCATGGATGAAATGGCCTATACCTATGGAATAGGCATCCCCATCCCCGCTCACAGCCAGGACTGTCAAGCTTGAATTAGAGAGCCTGATACCGGTAGCAACAGGGAGGGCTCTCCCGTGCAGTCCATGGAATCCATAGCTATTGAAATAATTGTTGAGCCGGCCATGGCAGCCGATCCCGGTCACGATTACCACTTGCTCCGGGGGAATTTGAAGTGAAACAGCAGCCTGCTTCAGTGCGGCAAAGAGGCCATAAATACCACACCCCCGGCACCAAGTCGGATCATTGAGATGGTATTTATCCTCTTTCATTGTTTCAGTGCCTCCAGGATGCTCTCTGTGATCTCGATGGGTCTGAAGGTGTGACCAGAATATTTCGTTATCTTTCGCACATGGGAACACTCGATCCCCTGACCCTGGATCAATCCATGCAACTGCCCGGAGTAATTGTTCTCTACAACAAATACCTCGTCGCAGCTCTCCATGAACTCTTTGACTTCTGACGCAGAAAAGGGCCAGAGAGTGCGGATCTGCAGATACTTGCAGGGGACTCCCTTATCCTCGAGCTGATCCATCGCTTCTCTTATCGGCCAAACAGTGGACCCGAATCCGATGATCCCAACACAGGCCTCTTTCTTTCCCCAAAAAACGGGAGGAATGACATCATTGATGGCACTTTTCAGTTTTTTCATCCGCTTGTCCATCATTTTGATGCGGGTCTCTTCGTCTTCATCACGGTAGCCTTTCTGGTCATGTTCGTTCCCCTCCACCATATGAATTCCATTTTTCATGGAGGGAACGGCTCGGGGCGAGATGCCATTTTCCGTAAACTTATACCTTTTGTAATCCTCCATCTTGAGGAGATCTGCCTGAGAGAGAAGCATTCCCCTGTCAATAACGACATGAGAAAAATCGAACGTCTCTACTGTGTAAAAATTCTGTCCGTAGTTTTGCTCTGTGAGCAAAATCACCGGACACTGATATTTTTCAGCAAGATTGAACGCGTCGGCCATAAAGTAAAAACACTCTTCGATGGTTCCGGGAGAGAGGACGATCCGGGGGAAATCTCCGTGAGCCCCGAAAACCCATTGATTCAAGTCGGATTGTTCTGGCCTCGTGGGTAGACCAGTACTCGGTCCTACCCTCTGCACATGTGCAATAACGAGAGGGATCTCTGCCATCCCGGCCAGACTGAAAGCTTCCATCATTAAGGATGCTCCGGGTCCTGAGGTCGCGGTCATCGACCGAACTCCCGCATAGGCAGCGCCCAGAGCCATGTTTATTGCTGCGATCTCATCCTCTGTCTGGACAACCAGACCATTAAACGTGTGGATATGTTTGATAAGCCACTGCCAGATCTCAGTCGCCGGGCAGATCGGATAGGCGGCAAAGAATCGGCATCCAGCTGCGAGAGATCCCAAGGCAACGGCTTCATCACCGGCAATAAAGAGCCTATCGATATCAGGCCTCTTCACAAGAGTATGCTTCTCTTCTTTCTTGACAATCTTTTCCGCCTCATCGCACCCAAATATTACAGCTTGTATGTTCTTCTGAACAACTTCTTCCCCTTTTTTGCTGAGAAAAACTTCGGTCAACACCTCATCGATGATCTTCAGGTCCAGGTCCAGGATGTAGCACAGACCTCCCAGGAGGATCGTATTCTTGAAGATCTCGCTCCCCAAGTTCTTTTTCGCCATTTCCCTCATCGGAAATTTGTGGAAGGTCCGACCTTTTTTTTGGGAAAGCCGGATACTCTCAGTCACCCCTCCCTCGCAGAGGACAATCCCATCCTCAGCAATAGCGCTGATGTGTCTGAGAATAGAGTCGCAATCAAAAGCCATGAGCACATCGATGGCATCGCCTCGGTTGTAGATCTTGGAGAGGCTCGCCCGGATGGTGTAGTTCGTGGCTTCGCCCCGGATGTTTGACGGGAAATCTCTATAGGTAACGACCTCCCACCCTTGCCGTTTCAGGATCTTTCCAAGAACGTTCCCCGTAAAAAGGACACCATCCCCGGCGTGTCCGGCTATCATGATTTGGATATCGTCGATCATCTGGCTTTGTTATGCTGAATTCTTATAAAAACACCCGAAATAGTATAACATTTATTCTCTCAATTCCAGCAAAATCAAAGAGTGAACGGGCAAAATCTATAGCGCTCATCTTATAGGGAAGGAAAACCTCTGAAGGAAACAGTTTCCATCATTATTGAAGGATTTCTCAGGGAGAATTCCTTCTCTTCTCTGTACCGTGAATCTTTAACGAACTCTCGATCAGGCAGCCTTTCTTGTTTTCATGGGCTTGTCACAGCAGAGGATGACATGCTCTTCCACACAACCGCAATATTCATCGACAACCAATCGAAAGCCGCACACCCTGCATTCATAACCCAGACCTTTCTGAGCCTTTGCCGGCATTTTTTTCTTGACTCCAGTTTTTATCGATTTCTTTGGAGCCGACTTGGTCGTTTTTTTCTTGACTGTGGCTCTGGCCGCTTTCTTTGGAGCTGTTTTTTTGGTGGCTTTTGCTTTGGTTTTTTTCGCTGGCATTTATGACCTCCCGTTACGTTTGGATGTTGTTCACGTTAAATTATACATTTACCACTTATTCCCCCATTAGTCAAGACTCTATATTTCCTATAAATTCTATAGTCTATAAGTCCGGACAAGTTCGTTTTTCATGGGGATTGGATTTGCCACAGGATTGCAAACACACCCTCTACCGAATCATAAGGGCTGAGGGAATTGACTCATAGAACAAACATGACCCAGGCAGGCAGAAGAGACAGAACGCCTAGCGAAAGATCAGGATATTTCAGCCTTTACCTTCTCGAGGTCTATGATTCCCTCCAGAGCTCTGTCTCGAAAGATCGTCTCTTTCCGCTCCACTCCTGTCGAAACCATGGACACGTTGGTCTCCACAAGGTCCTCGATGCGTGCAATATAGTCTTTGAATTCCTTAGGGAGAACTTGAAATTCCGTCTTTTCCGCGACAGAGACATCCCATCCCTTATACGTCTCATAATGCGGTTCCACTTTTTCGAGGACCCAGCTTTCTGTAGGAAAATTCTTCAATAAGCTTCCTTTGTATTTGTAACCCACGCAGATCAAAATCTCTCTAACCCCGTCCAGCACATCAGATTTGGTCAAGGCGAGGGATGATATTCCGTTCAATCGGCAGGCATAGGAAACAGCTACAGCGTCGAACCATCCGCACCTCCGGGGACGGCCGGTGGTGGCACCATATTCATTTCCCTTCTTGAGAAGATACTGTCCCCACTCGTCGTGAATTTCGACGGGAAAAGGGCCACCACCCACACGGGTCGTGTAGGCTTTGGCGACGCCGATCACCGCATCGATCTTGTCAGGGCTGACTCCCAATCCCGTACACACTCCCCCGATAGAGGAATTCGATGCGGTCACAAAGGGATATGTTCCATGATCTATGTCCAACAATGTACCCTGAGCCCCTTCAAAAAGTACAGAGTGGCCGGCCTTGATGCGTTCATTCAGAAGAACAGAGACATCTTGGATGAACGGTTTGATCCTGAACGCATACTCCGCATATTCGTTAAAAATCTTCTCCGGATCGAGCAACGGCGCTCCGAAATGGGCCAAAAAGATGTTCTCCTCAGCAACCTTCAGCTCAATTCTTTCTTTAAGTAGCGATTCATTCAGAAGATCGCCAACCCTGATCCCGCAGCGAGCCACTTTGTCCACATAAGCGGGACCAATTCCCCTCATCGTTGTCCCGATCTTTTTATCCCCCATTCTCTCTTCGCGCACTTTCTCCACAGCAGAATGATAGGGCAGAATGAGATGTGCATTCTTGCTCACCGCAATGTTCTCACCCACATCCAATCCTAACTCCTGCAACTGAGAGATCTCTTCAAGAAACGCTTTTGGGTCGAAAACCACGCCGTTCCCTATCAAACAGAGCTTGTTTGAGTGGAGAATCCCAGATGGGACGAGATGGAGGATGATCTTTTGACCGTTCACATAGACAGTGTGTCCCGCGTTATGTCCGCCCTGAAAACGAGCGATTATATCAAAGGAAGGAGTAATGAGGTCGACAATTTTCCCCTTGCCTTCATCGCCCCACTGCATACCAAGAACAACACAATTCGCCATATATATCCCTCAATAGGTTATTTTATTTTGTCACGAAAAAACCAGTGAGTCTTGAATTTTATCAGAAGTCCGATAGATTCACAAGTTTAAAAACTCACGGCCACCTGGAGCAAAAGCACATCGTTCTTTTTTTCGAATTCCTTTTCCCGGTTAAACTGATATTCCAGCTTGAAAAACGCTGTTTGGGCAAGGTTATAAACCGCTCCCAGAGTCCATCGTTCTCGATTCTCAGAAATCCCCAATCCAGAAAAACCGGGATAAAAAAAACCAGCCCCGTGGAAAGGATCTTCATAGTCATAATGCTGATAACTCACCACAGGCCAGACATTTTGGATATTAAACGTCAATAGAGCGAAATACCCTTCGCCGGAGCCGTTCGCATAATCAGCGGGATTTTCATTATCGGCCCAGGTGTATTCGCCTTTCAGCTGGTAGTTCGGACTGATCAACGAGACATCCAGGCATTGGAGCACCAAGTCTCGACTGTTGGTATCATCATATTTTCCTCTGTAGTGAGAGTACCCCACCTCAAACCTTTGATCGACATTCCAAGCCACTCTCCCCCCAAAAGCCTTATCTTTGTTGTTATCCTTAAACTGTTGCCCTTCATTCAGCCAGTTTTTCTCTGCAAGGCCATTTCCCACATAGACGGAATACAGCAAGCCGGCGATCGTTCCATAAAGCTGGACTCCCATATCTCGCCACATGGCGGGGTAAAAATACTCCACGTTCATCGGGGGTTCGACAAGAAATGTCTGATACGCGCGATTGTTTTCGTTGTATCTTCCAAAGGGCACAAGATAGAGTCCCAGTTTAAAGTTGAACGCATTGGAAGTGGAAAACTCCATCAGCGCTTGATTCAATTCCACTTGTGCATCCTGCTGAAGCATTACTTCGGCTGTATAGTTGATTTTGGCAGCGATCAGTCCCGAAAAAATGAGCCCCAGCTTGGGATCCTGGAGTGTTCGATAAGGATCGCCACTCTCATCCTGTCCATCCATGTAATCAACGGACAGATAGCCGTTTATCTTGAGTTGATTATTTTGAGCAAAAACGAGAGAAGCGCCAAAAAACAGGAGGACAAATAGAGCAAATTTTTTCATATCACAGAAAAGTCGAAATCGTCTTCCAAGATGGTATTTTTCCACTTGCTCACATCGGCTTTCTGGCCAATGATGCGCGTTATTTGATTTACGCCATTCTTGGTCCCCATCCAGATAGCTCCAACAATGACTCCATCCTGAAGGACGATCTTTTTGTATATCCCCTCTTCTTTGATCTCCTTCCTGAGTTCCTCGAACTTTCCCTTTTCCGGGTTCACCACGCCGACGGAGGCAAGATGAATACCTACGACTTTGAGCGTATTCGAAGGGATAGTGCCCAAATACTTTTTTCTCTGGCCGATGACATTATGGGCCGCTGACCGAGCCTGTTCGAATGAAGCCGGGATAATCCCATAAACCCTGTCTTTGTGTTGCACGACATCGCCCACCCCATATATCGAGGGATCACTGGTCTGAAGATAATCATCAACGACCAAACCTCGATCCGTTTCCAAACCTGCATCTCGGACTAATGCAATGTCCGGTCTTGACCCTGCTGCAACCAAGGCCATATCTGCGTCCCATTCATCGTTTCCCTTGAATCTCAAACCACGCACTTCGTCCTTTCCTAGGAACGCCTCTGTAGCCGTGCCGACTCTCACCTTGATTCCCATCCTCTCGATCTGGTGTTGGAGGATAGAAGCGCCTTCCACATCCAGTTGTCGAGGCAACAAGCGGTCGAAGAATTCGACCACTTTAACCTGAGCGCCTTTTGTCATGAGGGCTCTGGCGATCTCTAGCCCCAAGAGCCCCCCGCCAATCACCGCGACATTCGGATGGTTCTCCAGATATTCCAAAATCTTGTAGGCATCATCTATACTCCAGAGCGTGAAGATCCCCTTTTTTTCTGTTCCTTGGAAAGGAGGGACAAAAGAAAAAGACCCGTTGGCAATGATAAGTCTGTCATATTTCTCCCTTTTTCCATGACCGAGCTCTATTTGCCGGGATCCAGGGAGTATTTTTTTTACAGGTTCAGAGAGATGGATACGGATGTTCTGTTTCGTGTACCAATCCTCAGCAAAAGCAAACAATCTTTCGTGGGGAATCCGTTCAGCAAGGAAATCGATCAGGTTCGGTCGAGGGTAATAGTGGTATCTCTCCTTGGCAAATACATCGATTTCCACATCGTGATCGATTTCCCTTAGAGTTTTGGCAAAGATGATACCGGATATACCATTCCCTAAAACAACGACCCGCATTTGCTTAATGCCTCCTGAGAAGGCTTAGGCCATCTTTTGAAAAAATTCTTTTCCCACGCCGCATTGGGGGCAAACCCAGTCATCAGGCAAATCCTCGAACGCCGTCCCTGGCTCAATGCCATTGTCCGGGTCGCCCTTTTCAGGGTCATAAATATAACCGCAAGCTGTACATTCCCATTTTTCCATCACAATTCTCCCTTCTATGTATCAAATCTTAGTCAATCAGTCCCACTCAAGGACATGTTCATCATATTCTTTTTCCAACCTCAGTTTGTGCGTTTTTTCCTGTTGGACGAGGAATTGGAACAATTTTTTCAGCTCCTCATCATCTGCGTTGCTTTCCAGGTTGGTATAGAGTTCCACCGCTTCTTGTTCCTTTTTCGCTGCAAAAATAAGAAGATCTTGAAAATTCATATCCTCTGTTGGCGATTCCTCGACCAAGTAATCTGTGATTTTCAGGTCGGGGACTTTTTTGATTTCAAAGGACTCGATCTTTTGAGCAGTGATCCCTTCAAGCAATTTCTTATGATTCCTCTCCTCTTCCTGAAGCTCGATCAAAAGCTCTTTCAAACCAGGAGCTTTTGTCCTCTCGCTCATTGTCCCATACGCAGCGATGGCTTTCTCCTCCCTCGAAATTGCAAAATTTAAAATGTCTTGAAAGTCCGGTAGATCCATGATCACTCCTGTTAAGCTTATGTTAAACGGGACACTATTATAATGAATCGCTTTCATGGTTGCAATCACTTATTGCCTTCTGTAAGCCTCGCCAAATCCGTGATAACGTGATAACTCAAAAGCGTTATCGAGTGATCAGATGATGTGACGAGGAGGGAATTGGATTTGTGAGAGCAAGGCGCTGTCTATCAAGGCCATAGGATCGTTGTTGAGGGATTTTTGGCGAAGAGAGATAGGGTCACTCATCAATACGATCTGCGGTTTTTTCTATTTTTGCTTTTGTTTGTCCGTTCTTCTATGAATGAGGCAGGGGCTGGCAGCGAGAGCAAATAAAAGTGCTTCTTCCGTTGATAAGGAACCGATGAATAGTGTTTCCACAGGCTAAACAAGGCGAAGAATTCCTTCTGTAAACAGAATGATTGGTTTGGAATTTTCCTTTCTGGCCTTCAGCATCTACAAAGTCTTGGATCGATGATCCTCTGCATTCAATAGCATCGTGCAAAACCTTCCTCATAGACTTCCACACTCTCTTCAGATCTCCTTCCGAAAGCGAGACTGCAGATGAACAAGGATGAATGTTTGCCCGAAAAAGAATTTCATTCGCATATATATTTCCAATCCCAGCGATGATGTTCTGATTCAAGAGCAAGCTTTTGATTCTCCCCCTCCTGCTTTGTAAAAGCTCGACAAAACGACCGGACTCTATCTTCAATGCATCTGGCCCCAGATCTTTCAGATAAGACGATAAAGAAGGATTCGACGTAGGAACCGCTGCTAAAAAACCGAATTTCCGAACATCGCGAAATCGCAACTCCCGAGCATTCCCTTCAAAGGAAATACACAAATGCATATGTTTGTCCAATGGATCCGGATGGTGACATAAAATAAGCTGGCCAGTCATTTTAAGGTGAAACAGAAGACTCCACGCGCCTTCGATCTTTATCAGAATCATTTTGCCTCTTCTCTGGACCAGTCGAATCCTCTGTTTTTCGAGGCTTTGCAAATCAGCATTTCTGTCATGCCTTAAAATCGCCGGATAAAAGACCTTGAACGACCCGATTGTTAAGCCACGAATCTTTGGGTTCAGACTTCGTGCGATCACTTCAGCCTCAGGCAATTCCGGCATGATTTATCCTGATCTTTTTTTTCCTCTCCTGTTTGTTCTCAATTTATCCGTTGGATATAAGAGAAAAAAAACATTCTATCACGGATCAAAAGTGATACCCACAGAAAAATCCTCGATTGGGAAACCTGACTCTTTCCATTTAACACACCAGCCCAGATCACAATCGATCCGCGATTACAAGTAGAGCTGGATTGGCTTGACCTTGCATTTTCATGCGGATTCGATTATCATCTTTTTCTCAAATGAAAATTAAAGCCATCTACTGTCTCATCTTAGGCTGGTTCGTTCCAGGCCTAGGGCACGTGGTATTAAAACGATACGGACGAGGTCTGATCTTCTTCGTCTGCATCTCCTGCATGGCCGCTCTCGGGCTTCTCATGGGGGGTAAGATCTACTCCTTTCAGACAGAAAATCCTTTGACCATCCTCGCTTTTTTCTCTGACATAGGATTTGGATCTCTTTATTTCCTATCGAAGATCATCTCCATCGGTCTCGGGGACCTGAAGGTTATGACCTTTGAATTCGGCACAGCTTATATCGCGGGTGCAGGTCTTTTGAACTATCTTGTTGCCTTAGATGCCTTTGATATCGCCTCGGGGAAGAAAAAATGATCTTGAAAAGCCACATTATTTCGATGGCCCTCTACGCATTGTTTGTCTGTGTAGTCCTGGCGCTCATAAGAAGAGACGATAGAAAAACCCAGATCAAATACGCCTTATCTCTTTTTATCATCATGGTCGTCGGTTCCATCATTTTCGGCTGGTTCATGTTCCTTTTTATTTAATCCTCCTCCCTAAATAAGATTTCTTTCTCTTTCCAGTCGTATGCTCTATTTCCGAGGACCTTTGACTTCCGATGGCTACACAAAAGAGCAGCGCCTATCCTATGCATATCCAAATCCATGAAGACATGAATACTCAATGGCCTTTTTGAGTGATCAGATTGTGTGATGGAGAAAACCGTTTTTAGAAATCACCAATCTGTTCATCTTCATCATCACTTCATTTATTCCGGATTTTGAAATGCTATCCCCTGCCTATGAAACGGAAAATCGATGTGTTATAATCTTTCTCCACTCTGTTAATCCGTATCACCCGGTGCACCGACACAACAACACGGACCAGAGGGACCAGAAAGACCGAACAGGCTGAAAATGATCGAGTTATACCATATCTGGAAGCAGTATCAAAAGGCACAGTGGGCCCTCTCGGATATCACCTTTCACGTAGAGAAGGGGGATTTCTGTTTTATCACAGGACCGAGCGGATCCGGAAAGACCACGCTCCTCAAGATTATGTATCGCCAGATTTTTCCTACCGAAGGACAGATTGTGATCGACAACAGAAACATCCTCAAAATCTCAGATCATAAGATCTATCAATTGCGGCGGTCCATGGGAATCGTCTTCCAAGATTTTCGTCTGGTTTTTCATAAAAAAGTGTTCGAGAACGTGGCTGTTGTCCTTCAGGTGCTGGGGATCCCGAGGAAGGAGGTCAGAAGACGAGCTTTCAATGCGTTGAGAATGGTCAATTTGCATAACAAAATGTGGGAATACCCCGCCCATTTATCCTACGGGGAACAGCAGCGTGTAGCGATCGCACGGGCGGTCGTCAACAGCCCCAAGATCATCTTGGCGGATGAGCCAACAGGAAACCTGGATACAGAGTTGGCCTTTGAGATCATGAGCCTGTTCAAAGAGATCAATAAAAAAGGAGCGACGGTTATCATCTGTACCCATGACAGAGAACTCATTAGAAACTTCGGACAAAAAATATTGTTCCTGTATAAGGGAAAATTGCTGAGAAAGGAATTACTCTAATTTTTCAAAAGCTGAAATACTTTATCACGGAGACCCTGAACAACATGTGGCAATTCAGGGTGCGCAATTTTTTCTCGATAACGATCATCTGTCTGACCTTTCTGACCGTAGGGATCTTCCTGGCTCTCGCCAATAACCTTGAATATATGGCCGAGCGAATCTCCAACAACATGGCAGCCGTTTTTTTTCTAGATAAAAATATCTCCGAAGGAGAGCTCGACGCCATTAAAGCAGAATTAAAGAAGTCTCCGCTGGTGCTCGAAACAACATTTGTGAGCGCGGAGGAAGCCGTGGACAAATTCAGAGAAAAGTTTCCCGAACTCCAGGGGATCATCGAAAACCTGAAGATGAACCCGTTTCCTCCTTCCTTAGAGACAACTTTCAGCGAGAAGACAATCACATTCAGAGAAGCCTCGGGTCTCATCCGCCGGATCACAAACATGCCTGGAGTGGAGGATGTGCAATTCAATCAAGATTGGGTCGATCGCATGCATTCCTTCTCCAGGCTGGCCAAAGCGATCGGCTTTTTTCTCGGTGGAATTCTGATCCTGGCATCCTTTTTCATAATCTCGAATGTGATTAAATTAAACGTCTTCGCAAGGAAGGACGAAATCGAGATTCTCCGGCTCGTAGGAGGAACAAACTCTTTTATCCGGGTTCCATACCTACTCGAGGGAATAACGTTGGGCGTAATTGGGGCGTTGGTCTCTCTTTTTCTTCTATTTCTCTTGATAAACTCGATCCCTATTTATCTGGGATCCCGGCTCGGAGTTCTGAACGAACTCATCAATTTCCGGTATCTCTCGCTTGCCCAATCCATCACGCTCATTACTGAGGGAGGTATTATCGGTTTCCTGGGTAGCTTCAGCTCTCTAGCCCGCTTCCTCAAGACGTAACACACATAACCAAATCCCCGTTCTAAGCCCCATTAAAAAGCTGTGACGCGAGGTGGTGTGCCATGCGGAGGGGCTCGGGAATCCGGTATTGTGAATACTTGAGCACGAGTTCTTTCGAAACTTGGAAATCGATCTTGTTCCCTGGGGAGACAAAAACAGGCTGGGTTCCTTCCCGGGTGCGCAAGCAATATCCGACTTTCTCACCATCGGCGTTTACCAGATCAGAGCAGTCTCCCCTCTCCTCACCCGGAGGTTGAAAGGGGAAAAACGAATTTTTTGCACACCCGATTGTACTGATTTTAAGAATCACTCCAATATAGGACGCCAATCCCATTTTTCTAGGGTGAGCGATTCCATTCCCGTCAAAAATCGTCACATCGGGTTTTTTATAAAGTGTCTGAAATGCTTTGAGAAATACGGGCCCCTCACGGAAACTTAAAAATCCGGGCACATAGGGGATGGGGACATCACACACTTCCTTCCCTACTTCGACAATGAGGAATTCCGGCATTTTATAAACAACAACAACAATCCCGATCCTTCTTTGATCCTCATCATAGCTCGCATCCACACCTCCCACCAGCTGGATTTCACGTTCCTCCCAGGAGAGGTCCAGCTTAGAAGACATTCTCTTCTGGGTTTCTGCAGCTTTCTTGAAATCGAACAATTCGTTTCTCGTCGATTAGAGTATACACAAATAGGAATATCCATGAAACTATCTTTGACTTTTTTGTGCTAGCCTGGATTATTCACGAGTCGAGGTTGCCGTAGAGGCAAGGCGTAAAGGATGCAGATGTAGATAATCTACCGCAAATTCTTTGCAACGAAGCAACCTCCCTCTCACTCTGCTGTTAAAGTGGGCTCGCCTGAAAGGTAAAATATGTCGATTAAGTATAGAAAGTTCATTGAACATGAAAATGTCAAGGTGATTTACTGGAAGAATAATGGTAATGATTGATATTATTTTTGTTGAACAAATTATCGACATTTTTTATGAATAGTTCAGGCCAAGTTGACATGGGGTAAATCTTGGCATAAAATCAAAAAAATGGAATCTATAGGGCGAGATCTGAAGAGAGAACGCGAGCTAAGGGGAATCTCTCTCGAAGAAATTGCTGAATCCACAAAGATAAACATTCAACTCCTAAAAGCTTTAGAAGAGGATCAATTCGATGTGCTCCCGGGGAAATTCTTCATCAGAGGAATTATCCGGGAATACGCCAAATACTTGGGATTGGAGGAAGAAAGTGTCCTGAACAAGCACCATGATATGCTTCAAGCCCTGGATCAGAATGAAAAAGAGGACGTTAAGGAGGCACCTCCCACCTTTCCGCTGAATATCCAGAATGTAATCCGGATAACGGCCTTTGGTGCAGCACTCATCGCGGTTTTGGTTGCGCTTTTCTTTATCTTTAGGGGAGAAGAGGCTCGGCCTCCCATCCAGCCACCCCCCTCGGAAACGACAATACAAAAAAGGATCATAACCCCAAATGCTCAAACAGAGCCTGTCGAAGAGACAAAGAAAGAAGTGCGTGAACTTAATCTGGATATCGCCTTCCATCAGGATACATGGATCCAAGTTTATGCCGATGGCGAACAGATCTACGAAGGCATAAAATTACCCGGGGGAAAACTTCAAGTCGTTGCACATGAAGAATTGGTCATCGATGTGGGAAATGCAGGAGGACTCACCTACACATTGAACAACCAAAGGGGAAAGCCTTTCGGACCACCCGGAGCCGTTAAAAAGGACATCCGGATCACTCATGGCAACCTTCAAGAGTTTATCGAAGACCCAGGCCAAAAAAGAAACCAAACGAGATAAAATCGAGACGCAGTTTTCGAACAAAGGAAAAGACATCTAGACAGCGGAGAAGACGTAAGGATGGAAGACACAAAAAGAAAAGGACCTCGAGTCCTGGGGGCCATCATGGTCACCCTGATCATCCTGTTCTTTATCGCTCAATTCTTTCTGCGTGAAGCTCAACAATTCTCTCCCACCTCTGTGACCAATGTGCTCCTTCTCTCCCTACAAATCATTGTTTTTCTCCTTTTTTTGATACTGCTGTTTGTATTTGCCAGGAGTTTGATAAAACTCTATCTGGAGAGAAAGCGAAAAGTTGCCGGAGCCCACTTCAAGACAAAGCTCATCCTGTTCTTCATCTCTTTGTCTCTTATACCCACGCTCTTGCTGTTTCTTTTCTCCAGCGACCTCATTAGCAGAAATATCGAACAGTGGTTCAGAACCCCTATAGACCAGATTCTTGATGATACCAAAAGCCTCGCAGATGGTTTTTACATGAACAATGAAGAGATCACTCTGCACTATGCCCAGCAGTTGAGCAAAGCTATACAGGAGCAGAATCTCATCGATCTGGAGCGCAGGCGCCCTTTGATGGAATTTGTCCGGAACAAACTGAAAGAGTACAAACTCGATGAGATCGGCATCTACCTGGATGATGAAGAACTATTCTCCTATCTCAACCCGGATCTCCCTCTCCAAGATTACCAGGATCTGACATTAAATCTTGTGAGAAGAGCTCAGCTCGGAGAACAGATCAAACGGATCGACTCTATGGGAAACGGGGAGATGATCCGAAGAGGAGAATCTTTCAACATTCCGGATGTGGGGAATCTACTCGTCGTTACAGGGAAATTTCTTCCCCAGAACTATGCACAGCGAATCAACAACATCACGGCATATGTTCAGCGATACAGTCAGCTCAAGATCCAAAAAAATCCCGTGAAAACATTCTATCTGATCACTCTGATCTTTGTAACTCTCCTCATCATATTCGCAGCAAGCTGGATCGGATTTCAGCTTGCCAAGGGAATAACGGTCCCCATAGAGAAACTCGCGCAGGCGACCAAAGAGGTCTCGAAAGGGAACCTGAATGTCAAGGTCGAAGCGCCAGCTTCCGACGAGTTGGGGATCCTTATCGATTCCTTCAATCAAATGACATCCGACCTTAAAGAGAGCCAGCATAATATCGCCCAAAAAACATCAGAGCTGGCCGCACGAAAACAGCACATAGAGACCATCCTGAACAATATCACGACCGGAGTCATAACCCTCAACGCGAAAGGGACGATCACAACCATCAATCCGTCTGCCCATGAAATGTTGGGATTAAAAGAGAAAAGCCCTGTCGGAAAACACTACAATGATATCTTGGCCGACCCGAAATACACAGAGATTGTGGAGAACATTCAAAGGGGCCTTAAGAAGAAATATCACCTCTCCGATAAAGAGATCAAGATCAACGTCAATGAGCAGAGTGCCATTTTTAGTCTGACGCTGTCTCCACTTAAGCAATCCGACGATGAGTTCTCCGGCATGATTGTTGTCCTTGAAAACCTGACACAGCTGATCAAAGCCCAAAAAATTGTTGCCTGGAAAGAGGTCGCCCAGCGTGTGGCTCACGAGATTAAAAATCCGCTGACGCCGATCCAACTCTCAGCGGAGCGCATTATCAAGAACCTCACAAAAAATGACACTGGGAGCAATGCCATCATCCAAGAAGGCGCCAACACAATTGTCCAAGAAGCCGGAACCATCAAATCACTCGTGGATGAGTTTTCCACTTTTGCGCGTTTACCCGCAGTCCGCCTCCAACCGGCAGACATCCATGAGATCATCAATCACACCATTTCGCTCTTTGAGGGGATCTTCTCAGACATCGATTTTGAAACCTCCTATGCTCCGGAAGTGCCATCGCCCATCCAGATCGACCCCGAACAGATGAAGAGGGTTTTTATCAATCTTTTTGATAACGCCATCGATGCCATGAACAAAAAGGGAAAGATCCAAATTTACACGTTTTTTGACCGTGAGCATCAAAGCGTTCGTATCGAAGTTGCCGATACTGGACCGGGGATCTCTAAAACGGACAAGGAGAAACTCTTTTTGCCGCATTTTTCGACCAAATCAAAGGGATCGGGATTGGGATTGGCGATCGTGAATCAAATTATCAGCGAGCACGATGGGGCCATCGACGCGGAAAACAATAAACCTTTTGGAGCCAAATTTATCATACAGATACCCGCATGATCAAAGACAAGATCCTCGTCATCGATGACGAAGCTGGAATTCGGTCCTCACTCAAAGGGATCCTCGAGGACGAGAACTATCTGGTCAAAACGGCAGAGACCGGAGAGAAAGGTCTGAACTTGTTGAAAAGCGATAATTTCGGACTCGTCTTCCTTGACATATTGCTCCCCGAGATGAACGGGATCGAAGTCCTGGAAAACATAAAAAATACGGAAGACAACACACAAGTCATCATAATCACGGCGCACGGGTCTATCGATACGGCCGTCAAGGCAACAAAACTGGGCGCTTTCGATTTTCTTGAAAAACCCCTGACTCTCGAAAAAGTCGTTCTGACCGCAAAAAATGCACTAAAACAAAAAGAATTGGAAGAAGAAAATATTCGCTTCCGTGAGCGGATCAGAGCCAAATACCAGCTGATCGGAGAGAGCGCGCCTATCCAGAGACTGAGAGAAAAAATAGGGACAGCGGCGCCGACTGAGGGAAGAATCCTCATCTATGGAGAGAACGGGACCGGGAAAGAGCTCGTGGCACAGTTGATCCACCAAGAGAGCCCACGGAAAAACAACCGGTTTATTCAGATTAACTCTGCGGCTATTCCAGATGATCTGATCGAGATAGAGCTGTTCGGTTATGTCAGGGGAGCCCTGCCCAATGCCGCCAAGGACAAAAAGGGTAAGCTTCTCCTCGCCGATGGAGGAACGCTGTTTTTGGACGAGATCGGAGATATGAGTCTGAAGACTCAGGCCAAACTGGTGAGAGTGATCGAAGAACAAAAGTATGAACCCATAGGTTCATCCGAATCTATCTCTATCGATACCCGGCTTCTAGCCGCGTCAGATAAAAATTTAAAGCATCTTATCGCAAAGAATAAATTCAGGGAAGATCTGTACTTCAAGCTGAATGTCATCCCCCTGTACATTCCACCCTTAAGGGAGCGAAAAAAAGATATCCCTTTGTTGATCAACTACTTTTTAAGTTACTTCGCAGAGGAGACGGGAAAACCACAAAAAACCATGAGTAAAGAGGCCATGGAAGCTTTCACTAACTATTCCTGGCCGGGCAATGTCAGCGAACTCATCAACGTAATCGAAAGATTTGTCATTATGATCAAGGAGGATGAGATTAAGGCCAACCACCTTTCTCTTCTTGTGGAGCCCATCGAATCCCAGATAGCTCCGAGTCTTGCCGCAGCCAAATCTTTGGAGCGAGCCACTGCACAATTCGAAAAAGAATATGTGCATCAAGCCCTGATCAAAAACAAATGGCATCTTGCAAAGACGGCTCAAGAACTCGGGATCGATCGTAAGAAGCTGAACAAAAAGATCATAGACTTTGGAATCACTTTTCTGGGATAATCCTCAGAGACCGACAATGGAAGGACAAATCTTAAGTGTTTTAACAGACATCCGGAATTTTATCTGGGGCGCACCCTTGCTTGTGCTTCTTGTGGGGACGGGCGTTTTTCTGACGTTTCGCCTAAAGGGTCTTCAGATCAGAGGGCTTATGTATTCCCTCTATCTCGCCTTTATAAAACGCAAAGAGGACAGTGATGAAGCGGGCGACATTTCCCATTTCCAAGCCCTGATGACAGCCTTGGCGGCGACTGTGGGGACAGGAAACATTGCAGGTGTCGCCACGGCTATCGTCGCAGGAGGTCCGGGAGCACTCTTCTGGATGTGGATCACGGGCATCTTTGGGATGGCGACTAAATATTCTGAAGCTGTCCTCGCAATCAAGTACAGGGAAAAAGACGAATTTGGGACCATGAGCGGCGGTCCCATGTACTACATATCCAAAGGGCTGGGCCTGAAATGGCTGGGAGCGCTCTTTGCGATATTTGCTGCGATCGCCGCATTCGGCATCGGTAACATGGTTCAATCGAACTCTGTGGCCGAGGCGGTGAAAGCCTCCCTCAACATTCCCCACTACATCACGGGAATAGTTCTGGCCGGTTTCACGGCAATGGTCGTCCTCGGTGGGATCAAGAGCATCGCTCGAGTCACTCAAGTTCTTGTCCCTGTCATGATCGTCATCTATTTTGTCGGCGCTCTGATCATCCTGATGCTCAAAATCAATCTTATTCCCGGGATCTTTGCCCAAATATTCAAATCTGCTTTCACACCAACCGCAGCTTTAGGGGGATTTTTGGGCGCCACATTGCGCGAGACCATGAGAGAGGGAGTCGCCAGAGGTGTGTTCTCCAATGAGTCTGGATTGGGATCAGCCCCGATAGCAGCCGCTGCAGCACGAACGCCCAATCCCGTTAAACAGGCCCTCGTTTCCATGACTCAGACTTTTATCGACACTCTTGTGATCTGTACGATGACGGGTCTTGTCATCCTTTCCAGCGGCCTGTGGACGTTGGATAAGACCGGAGCTGAACTCACGGCCCTCTCCTTCAGCGAAGCCTTGCCTGGAGGAATTGGGGAATTTGTGGTGACCTTTGGCCTGATCTTTTTTGCCTATTCGACGATCCTTGGATGGTGCTACTATGGAGAAAAATCCATCGAGTATCTTTTCAAAGAAAGAGCTGTGAAAATCTACCGGATCGTGTTTGTCATCTTTGTTGCGGTAGGCACTATGCTGAAACTGCAAACCGTATGGACTCTTGCCGATATCATGAACGGCCTCATGGCTTTCCCCAACCTTGTGGGTCTTATCGGGCTCAGCACGATCATCGCTTCTGAAACCAACAAATATTTCTACAAAAAACGATAATCCTTTTCAAGCCGATGGAGGAAAGAATCTCTCAGTGTGTCTCTCTGCACTCCCGGCATCCGCCTCGATTTACCAAAATTGCACATAGAGTGAATTCATAAGCGCGATTTTTACTTTAACAATTTATTCCTTAATCCTGACAATATGAAATCGTTTGACAATTCGGATTTACTGGGACTTAAAAGTATGATACTGTGAAGGGCAAAAAGAGGCAAGGCAAGGCAAACCCATGAAAGCTCAATCTCAGAGACTCGTGATCAGCTCCGCACGCAAATTCATCAATATGGGCGCGCTATCACGGCTTTGGAATCTCGTTAAAAACTTTCACGCTGCAGACATTGCCTCCCTGATGAACCATCTTATCTCCAGGGAACGCCTGACCCTCTTTAACATCCTCTATGAGAAGAACAAAGATAAAGCCTCCGAAGTGTTGAGTGAGCTCGATCCCGAAGATTCTATTCAAATTGTGGAAGGGCTACCCATAAAACATATTGTCGACTTGATGCAGTTGATGCCCTCTGATGATGTGGCGCCCATCATAGAGCTCCTGCCTGAAGAATTGAAAGATTCCGTTCTCACCCTGATGGAACAGAAACCCACCGAAGAAGTCATGGGTCTCCTTTACTATGGGGAGGAAACAGCCGGACGAATCATGTCCCCCAATTTTTATGCACTGAATGAAAACACGAATATTTCTGATGCCATCACTGCCATGCAACTGGAAGGGGACGTCGAATCGGCATTCTACTTGTATGTGGTCGATGATGAGCACCACTTGAAGGGTGTTGTCTCTCTGAGGCAGCTTCTTTTTGCCCGGCCGAACACTCCTCTCAAAAACATCATGACCACCGAAGTCATCAGCGTGCACACAGAAACTGACCAGGAACAGGTGGCCCGTAACGTTGCCGATTACAATCTGGTGGCGATCCCTGTCGTCGATAAAGAAAATACCCTGGTCGGAGTGGTCACAGTCGATGACGTGATCGATGTCATCGAGCAGGAAACAACCGAGGACATATACAAGATGGTGTCTTTGGATACATCCGACAGAATACAGGACAGCCCTTTTACTTCTATCAAAAAGAGGCTGCCCTTTCTTCTCCTGAGTTTATTGACCGCTTCGGTAGCCCCATGGGTGGTCAGTCATTTCAAAGGCAGCATACAGCAAGCCGTCACTTTGGCTGTTTTTATGCCTCTCGTCGCGGCTCTTGGAGGGATCGCAGGAAACCAAACCATTGCCATCATCGTGAGGGAGCTTGCCATCGGCCAGATCGGATGGATCTCAGCGCGAAAGGCCCTTTTCAAGGAAATCCGCGTCGGAATAGGCAACGGGATTGTGATCGGGACTGTACTGGGAGGCATATCGTATTTATTGATCAGGAATCCCTATCTGGGGCTCGTTTTAGGTCTGGCGGTCATCATCAATCTTTTTGTTGCGGCTCTGGTCGGGACAATCATTCCCCTGTTCTTAAAATTGATCAAACTGGATCCCGCCTTGGGTTCGGTCAACCTTCTGACCATGTGCACAGATTCCATAGGCTTCGCTGTCTTTCTCGGACTTGGAACTCTTTTCCTCCGGCACCTCATGTGAAGCTCCTATGGCTCGAAAACAATCAGAATCCATCGTCTTGAGATCATTCGACGTCGGTGAACAGGATAAGATCATCGTCTTTTTTGCAAAAGATGTCGGCATCTTCAAGGGGATCGCCAAGGGAGCGCGCAAATTCGGGAACAGGTTCGGAAGCAGCCTGGAACCCATGACCCATGTCCAAGTATTCTATTATGAGAAAGAAAACAGAGAACTGGTCACTGTAAGTGGTTGTGATCTCATCGAATCCTTTTTTGAGATGCAGAACGACCTGGACATATCGTTCACGCTGAGTTATTTTGTTGAACTGATCGAGGAGTTTTTCCCTTTCCGATCCAAAGACGATACCCTGTTCCGCCTGCTCCTCTCTACACTTCAATCCATCGATGGAGGAGCTGACCTGGAACTCGCAAGCGCTTATTTCGAGGCCTGGCTTCTAAGACTCAGCGGCATTCTCCCGGATTTTAAAAGGTGCAGAAAGTGCAGAGAAGCGATCGAAGCGGTGAGCTGGCTCTCTCACAAAAAAGATGGTGTCTATTGCAGACGATGCATCCCCCAAGGCCGGGATGAGATCCAGCCAGAGATCTCAGGCATACTCGACTGGATAAGAAAGAATCCTCCTCCTAAAGATAACAATCAACTTTTCAAACCCGAACACCTGGCAGCGATACGAGAGGTGATGCAGAAGATTCTCATCTTCCATATGGAAAGGAAGCCAAAATCTCTGTCTTTGCTTCATAAGACATAAGAAACATAAAATGAGACAATGAGAAAGAATCAGGAAAGATCCATGGGCATTACAATCCTGAGGATATAATGAGAAGATCTAAAAAGGAGGTCTGTTTACGATGAAACGATTAAGAAATCTATTAATCCTATTTCTGATCCTAAGCCTGTCTGCAATCTCCATCGCCGATGAGGGCATGTGGATGCCTCATCAGATGAAGGACCTCAACCTTCAGGCTAAAGGACTCCAGATGAACCCCGCAGATCTGTACACAAAGGATGGGACAGGCCTTATGAGTGCTGTGGTTTATCTGGGTGGCGGCACCGGTGAATTCGTGAGCTCCGACGGGCTTATTCTTACCAATCACCACGTCGCATTCGGCGCCCTTCAGAGAGCGGCCACAAAGGAGAAGGACACCATCCAGGATGGATTCATTGCCTGGACGAGGGAAGAAGAAATCCCAGCCAAAGGGTATATCGCCGATGTCCTGCTCGGTTATGAGGAGGTCACTGCACGGATCGTGTCCGGAATTAGGCCGGAAATGACTCCTCGGGAACAGTACGAAGTCATCGATAAGGCTCAGAAAAAACTCATCGCAGAAGCGGAAAAAACGGGAAAGGATATCCGGGCCCGTGTGGCCAACATGTACAGCGGGAACGCCTACTATCTCTTCCGTTTCAAACGGATCAAAGACATCCGTATCGCCTACGCCCCACCGCTAGACCTTGGCAATTTCGGGGGGGATATCGACAACTGGATGTGGCCGCGACACACATGCGATTTCAGCTTCCTGAGGGCGTATGTGTCCAAGGACAATGAGGGAGTGGATTACAGCCCCGACAATGTTCCTTACAAACCAAAAGCCATCCTCAAAATCTCCATAGATGGCTTCAAAGACAGAGATTTTTCTTTTGTTATGGGCTATCCGGGCCGAACATACAGGAATTACACGCTCGATGAACTCCGGTTCGACCTGAAAAACATGAAGGAGCGGATGGAACTCTACAAGGATGTCATCGCTTTCTTCGAAAACGCAGGAAAGAACAACAGGGATATTGAGATCAAATATGCGGGCATCATCAAAGGCCTCAACAACGGCCTGAAGAACTATCAGGGAAAGTTTGAGGGAATGGAGAAAATTGGCCTGATCGGGATCAAAGAAAACCAGGAAAAAGACTATATGATTTGGGTGAACGCAAATCCTGAGAGAGCGAAAAAATATGGAGATGCGATTTCGAATATTTCGGTCTTCATGAAGAAGTATGCCACTTTTGAGAAGAAGAACAGCCTTCTCGGTCTGATAGTCAGTCCCTATTTTGGCTCGACCCTCCTTTCGCAAGCGTACACCATATATCGTACGGTCGAGGAAAGGGAAAAACCCGATATGGAGAGAGAGCCGGCTTACCAGGAGAGAAACATCCCGCTCATCAAAATGCGCATTCAGCTTGCAGAGCGTGGATATCATCTGGCCACAGACAGGGTTTTCTTCAAGCATCAGCTCAAAAAACTGTTGGACGATCCAGAGGAACAAATCCCGAATGCGTTGAAAGAGCTGATCGCAAAACGATCGGAAGAGGCCATCGATGCTTATGTGGACGAGCTGTATGCTCGCACCATTCTCGCCGATCCTGAAAAGAGGCTCGAGCTTGTCGATGGAAAGCTGGACAAGCTGATGGGTATCGGAGATCCTTTCCTTAAGCTAGCCGCAGAGCTCGAAACAGAGATGAAGGGCTTCAGAGAAGAGAGCAAAGCGTTGGAACAAGAAAGACTCAACCATAAAAAAATCTTCATCTCCGGATTGCTGGAGCAGAAGGAAGGGAGGATCGCGCCGGACGCCAACTCGACCATACGTTTCACCTATGGATTCATCGATGGGTACACTCCAAGGGATGCGGTTTATTACCTGCCACAAACGACACTGGGCGGGGTTATAGAAAAAGACACTGGAGAATTCCCTTTTCGAGTTCCTGATAAGCTCAAAGAGCTCTACAAATCCAAAGACTTCGGCCGTTACGCCGATAAGAACCTTAAGGACATCCCTGCCTGTTTTTTGAATACGACAAGTGTCACAGGAGGCAACTCGGGTTCCCCCACACTCAATGCCAGAGGTGAGCAGATCGGCATCATCTTCGATATGACCTACGAGAGCGTGACGGCAGATTATTATGAGGTTCCAGAGTTGCAGCGGACGATCAGTGTCGACATCCGGTATGTGCTCTTCGTCACTGAGAAATTTTCCGGTGCGAGTCACATCATCGAAGAACTGGGCTTGTGAATAGAGTTTATTAAAACTCGACAGATGCCAGATTCATCAGCCAAACTACCTTGCTAGCACCAGATGAACTGGGAAGAATACAAACTGCCGGAAATTCCAGATTCATTGTGCCGTCTTTGAAATTCAACAAGGATGCAGGCGCCGCTTGTAGATTTTTATACCTCCTTGATTTGTTAAAGGCAAAAGTGGCAAGCAAAGGTGGAGTGGCAAGGACTGCCAAAACAGCCGCGGTCCGCGATACATAAGAGAGGGCCCATGCACCAACGGATCCCAGCAGAATTCCCCCATAGGCAGCACCCAAAGCCGATCCAAATGAGCCGGTATCATGCCCGAGATTTCCAACGGTATACACGCCCAGTGCACATCCCAGAGGATAAGCAAGACTGAATCCAATGATTGCACCCGGGAGATCACTAAACCAGGTCCCATCATAGGTTATTCCTGCGCCGATATAAGCAGCTCCTATTCCAGCAGCCAATCCCAGAACTCCTCCTGCCACAAACTCGCCGACAAGTTTCCCTTGATTCAAGGGAGGTTTTTGAAGATCTATCCTCTGGATATCGGTTAATTTTTTCTCCATCCCACTTTTCAATTGAAAAGATTCGCGCTCCATATATTCCATTGGAATCCTTGCAGCGGTGGTCTTATACCCGACCATGTTCAAAGCATTGTGCGCTTTCACCTGTCTTTTTAATGAAAATTCCATTGCATACTGGACTTTTTGGTTGTCCAGATTAAATGATTCTGTGTGATCGGAATTTATCTGAGCATAAGAAAATGACGAAAATATAAGAAGGCTAAGCATTAAAGACAATCGTAAAGTCAGACAAGTAACACCTCTCTGTGCTTTTTTTGTTTGTGTCCCTCTCATTTCTGCCTCCTTTAAACATAGAATCTAGTTCCAATTTAAGGGTGATGAGAGAGAAAGTTGCTAAGAAGTTGTTAAAAGTTTGTTATAGGTTTGTAAAGATTAAAAGAAATGCCATATGGATTCCGGGGGCTTTTTCTGCTTGAAATTGCTGTACTTGTGACACAAGGGATAAAGGAACAATAGGCCCAAGAACCAGAAAACATACATCAGAGGAATACCTGTTCCTTGGGGGGCGAAGAAGAGTCCGATAATAGCGAACACATAGAGGTGGCAAAGATAAAAGAAAAGCCCTACGGAAGGCTTGAGCGCTATCGCGCAAAATCCACTTCCCAAAAATGAGGCCAAATCCAACACAGCCCAGCCAGGGAATCGCTGGGTAAAAAACCTGAAGGGGACCCGTTTGGCCCGGTATAAGAGTCATCCGCAGGAGAGGAGAAAAAAGCCGGTCAGCCTGGCTCGGGTCGGGAGTGAGCCATTGGGTCAAAAAGATCGTTCCCAGGCTCTAGCCTAGAATGAGACCGGACTTGAATCGTATGAATAGAGCCCAGCTGATCATAGCTATGCCCAGGCCGTATAGCACACCGAAATGTAGCCAGACTTGGCCGCCACCGCCTGGAGGATGGAGCGCGCGCGCCGGGCCGAACAGCCATGCGGAATTCTCGACGAAAAATTGCAGCCCGATGAGGATGAGACCGCGGATAAGGAAGTGGCGTGAAATGCGGCCTTCGGCCCAACCTCGTTTCCGTCACGATTCGGCAAAAAGAACCATACCGACACCCATCAGAAAGAAAAAACCAGGGGCGCACGGTTGAGTAATAAATCGGGTCAGGAAAGCCCAAGCACTCTCGTATTGAGGAAGGGGAATCCCCCAGAATTCTCCCGTGGGGTGCATGCGCACCACAAAATAATTGGCATGATCCACAGTCATAAGCACCATAATAAGCCCGCGTAAAGCATCGATAGATAGAAGCCTCTGGCCATTCGCAACACGTTCAGTTTTTTGCATATGACTATTTTCCGCTCCTCAATTTATTTAATCTCACCAATGACCTCCAACGCCTTTTCAAAAAGCTCATCTCGTCCCTCCCTGACACCTTGCACCGTGCGTATCGCGGGGACTGTTGGCAGGATGCCGATCAGGTGGTGCTGCGAACCATCATGTTTGAGCACTCTCATGCCGGTCCATGTAATTTGGAACTCTCCCGGAAGAATAAAAGGATTGACGTTGCCGTTCGTGCCTGCAGTGGCCCCCCCCACAATTTCCCCAAGCTTGTAGTATTCAACAAAACTTAGAAAAGACTCCGCATAGCTTATGGCTCGGCCATCCGTGATAAAGACAACTTTTCCATTCAGATGTGGTTCTTTTTGCACAAGGTTCCAACCCATTTTTTGAAAACCCACAATGTTTTCCTGATCCGGGTAGATGATCTGGGGGATCTGCATCCAAGCATTGGAGGTGTCTTTTTCCTTCAACAGGTGGCAAATGATCTCGTGATTTCCCTTTGGATAGCCCCGGAGGTCGAAAATAACTCCTCGAGCGTTTGCCAGCGCATCGATCTTTACAACGATCTCATCCCACGGGGCTAAATCGAAGTTGACATAGTATACGTTGTTCTCGAGTGCTTGGATACTGGGCTTGGTTGGTTCTGTCAGCATTTTCTTAAAATTCCGCTCAAGCTCGATATCAAAGGTTTCATCACCCCTTTGAACTTCAAGTTTTACCATGGTTCCTTTCTTGCCATACCCAAAGCGCATCAAAGATTTATACCTTTTCCATTGCGGAGAGCCGGAAATCAACTCCTCTGCATTCAACAGAGCCTGCTCAGCTTTTTTGCCATCGATGCTGAGAACAACATCCCCCCGTTGAAAATGGTTTGGGTCTTCCGATACCGTCACCACGACTTGACCTTCCACCCAACCGAGCCTTATGGGAAGCCCGGCCTGTTCCATGAATAGTCTGTGATAGACATTGCCATGCCCATCTTGAAGTTTGGCGACCAAACGGCTGAGCGTCTGAAAGAAATCTTCTTCGTTCGTGTCGTCAAGAGCGTCTTGAAGCGCGTTGGTCAACTCTCCATCCCAGTCCACATCGACCACATCAAAATAGGGATAAAAATGCTGGAATATGTTCCAGGCGATGACCACATCCGCGAAGCGCACAAACTCATTATCCGCAGATTGCGTTCCATAATCGTGGGCCTTCATCTCAGCTATCAGTTTATTATGCTGATAGTTCTGGTTCTCTCCCAAAGTCCCTTTTTCATCGCTGTAGAGCGCGAGCGGAACTAAACACAACAATCCCGCATCCAATTCCTTATGAATGACTTCTCCCACTTGAGGATAGGCGTCGAACAATTTTCCCGAATAGGTCGTTGACCGGCTTTCCATACGCAGGCATTTTCCACCACTGTAGGCATTTTCTGTTTGGATTTTGTAAATGTAACCTTGGTTTTGTGTGCTCCAAGATTGTGGCATTTTTCCGACTTCATCCAGTTCGAAGTCAGGATTGTTGATTTCGACCTGTTGCCACTTTTGGTTATTCTCTTTAACAAACACCTGAAAGTCATCAAACCAAGCCTGTCCATTTCCCCCAAGAATAGCGCCGAAAAATACCGCCGTAGCGTCACTGTCCACCTTGCCCAAGATTTCGTATTGTCTCCACTCTTCAGCACGGACAGGACGATCGTTCATGTTGTCGAAAAAACCTATGGTGCCGCCTTCTCTGTCCACACGTAGCCATAACTGTGCCTGCTGACCTGCGCCCTTCATTTTCGTTCTCACGGCCGCTATCAGTTTGATATCTTTTCCCCGAAGAGATTTGGCCTCCATCCCTTGAGTCAGGACTCCGGCACCCATACCAGCGATGAGAATATTTTTTCTGTTTAAACGGATACTTCTATAGATGGAATTCACGGAGCCGAATCCTACCCCTTGATGCTGCCAGGCGACAACTTTCAGGTCCGAAGTGTCGTCGGATCGCAGGGACAATGGGAGGCTGGGTTTTTCATCTTCAAAAAGGATCTGGGAGGTAGGAGCGATGGGCAAGAATAATCGCTCCAGAATACTCTTCAGCTCTTTGGAATCTTTCGCATTCTTAACTTTTTCAACTCCAAAGATGGCGAATTTATCCCAATCCATCTCACTGGCTTCGTCGCTGGGGTGAAAATATTTTACATATCCATAGAGCTTGGTAAAAGCTCGCAGGTTTTGGATAATCTGCTGCTCCTGATCGGAATCCTTCTGACAAAGAGAAATCAGCAAAAGAGCGCTTAATATAAAAAGGCCAACGGTCAATTTTGTTGCAGTGCTTTTCATCTTACACCTCACGAAATACGAAGGGGACATGCGGCTTTATCCCAAAATTTCGGGGAGGTTCCCTAACTGTCCGTTCGGGGAACGGACCCTAGATTCCTCCGAAAAGGGGACTGTCACCTTTTTTCTTTACCCCTGGAAAAAGGGGACTGTCACCTTTTCTATCAAAATCCGGTTAGAAGTGCAACTGCATGAATTCAGAACGCGGGTGGATGTTACTTATCCGCAATTCTATATTCGAAAAACTGCATGCCGCGCATTCTGTCAAGCAGATAGATCTTATCCCCGTGGACAAAAATATCGTCCACAAAATGCTTCACAGGAATAGCTCCCAGCAACATGCCTTCGGAATTATACACTTCGAGCTGGAACATATCCGTCTCCTTCACATCTGTGTTGCCACCTACAGAGACATTCATCGACCGGCCGCCTGTTGTGCTCATCGTAGCTCGGACGTTCGTCTGGACCCGCTCGTCCTCTTTGATCTGTCTATTGAACGTAACAACCCACACTCTGCCTTTGCTGTCTACGGCGATTCCACTGGAACATCTGTTCATTTCGGGAGGTTCGACTAAAACTCTCCCCCCGCTTCTCTGGATGCCCCCTTTGGCTTTCGGCGGGTCTGTACTGTAGTTCAGCTCTCTGTCAGACCGCCAGAGCAATTTCCCATCCGGAGCGTATTTATCGATCCTGTTCTGGTAATCAAAAGTCACATAGATATTATCGTCTCTATCCAGGATGAAGTGGAATTGGTTCCCCATCCTGTTCATCAAAAAATCTTTGAAATCATGCTGATCTCCGAATTCATTCTGGATCTCTCCATCCATATTAAGCACTTTCAAGAACTTAGGGAGCGCCTTTTCATCCTCATCCATCATCCCCATACCAAGGCTGAACATGCCAGAGCCGCCCATGAGCAATTGATTCTTTCCGAACACCCGGACGAGGCCGACGCTATCGTTGACCATTTTAATGGTCTTTTGCTCCTTTCCTTCAGGAGTCAGGACCTGAATTCTCCGATTCACAGACTCGGAAATGTACAGCATCCCATTGGGATCGACATCGATGGATTGGGGATACTGAAACTCACCGGGCCCCTGCCCCTGATTTCCGATCGTCGCAATGTAATTTCCATCCGTATCGAATTTCTGGATTCTGTGGTTTCCCGCGTCCAAGACATAGATATTTCCCTCGTCATCAAATGCCATCGCTGTAGGCATGTAGAAGAGAATATTGTCATCTGTGGATTCTATGTCCCCAATGGTCCTTACGAATTCCAGAGAAATCTTAGGTGCCTCTCCCCATTTTCCCTCTTTCCCATTGTGGACAAAACGCGCTCCGTCTATGGTTTTTTTCTCCTGTCCAAAAGAAAATGACAAAGAAAAAATCAAAAAGAAAACAACAGCTCCAATCATCCTTGTTATTTTTACCATTCCGACTCCTCCTCTCATATTCATAAACCTCGAATTTCGAAAAGTGTTGCACAGCTCAAAAATCTTCAGCGACGGTTCAAAAATCCAAGGAATACAGTCTTCCTATGCCATATTCCTTAAAAAAAGTGAAAAAAAAGGAAGGGTTTAAGGAGAATAAAGAGGTATGATCTTGTGCTTTTTTGCAAAGGTGAGAATGCTTTATAACTTCTTGGCGATCTCTGCGAGCAATTCGTCCTTGTCGTACGGCTTCGACATATAACTCCTCTTGTGTGAATAACTCAATTTGTCTTCATCCTCTTTCTTTAAAAGAGAGGTCATAAATATGATGGGAATATTCTTCGTAGTAGGCTCTTTCTCAATGGCTAGAGCCGTTTCTCCACCGTCCATCTCCGGCATCATGATATCGAGGATGATGAGATGGGGCCGCCAATTCTTTGCGATTTCGATCGCATCTTTCCCATTCGTTGCCTGGGAAACAGCATACCCTGAAGATACCAGCGTCTTGCTTAGCATTTTTAAAAAAACCTCATCGTCGTCAACGATCAATATCTTCTTCTCATCCATTAAACACTCCTTCGTAAACTCGAGTTTTTCAATAAATATATGGAACACTTAGAGATGCAGATGTATCTTCCATACATGAAATCCCAGTATAAGAGAAAAATGGATAAAAAAACAGATTTACCCCAATATAAAATCGGTTTATAGACTTTATCTGCAACTCACCCTGACCACAAATTGAGTCGTTTGAACGGGAAAAAAATTGAAAATTTTCATCTAGGAAAAGATTGACTCTTCAAATTCTGACGCCTATATAAAGTTCAGTTTGGTGTGATATTCAGCGGCGATAATCGGATGATGAAGGACAACGCGACCTTGAAGCAGTTGGAGAAATACCCGGTGATCATCCTATCCAATGCCCACCTTTTGACAAAAAGACAGGTGAACTGGATTTACAAAGCTTAACTGAAAGATAGAGGGCAAAAGACTTGGATATAAAGATAAGGAGTTCTTGTCTGCATATTCTAAGGAGTGCGGCAGCCTCTACTGTCGCCATGCGTGTGGCCTGTGCGAGCCGCACTGTCCTCATGAGGTGCCGGTCAACACCATCATGCGCTATGACCACTACTTTGTATCTCAAGGCCGAGAAAAGCTCGCAATGGCCAAATATGCGGCGCTGAGATCATCGAGAGCGGATAAATGCCAAAACTGCGCCGGATACTGCGAATCCGCCTGTCCTTATGGTGTACCAGTGCAGGCCCTCTTGGCCGCCGCGCACCAGACCCTTACTCTGGCATAAATTCACGTTGGCCAATTGGAATTGTTTCCTCATCTCAGCCAATTGCTTGCTAGCTTGAATTTTTAAACCTCTTGTTTCCAACACACACCACACGCCGAAAAACACCAGAAGAAATGTGCAGCAAATAATCCAATAATTTTTTCGAATTTGCTTATAAGTATCTTCCCCTATATTTGTAATTTTTGCCAACAAGATTGTCACAGCTACATGTTTGATGCTGACCCACCTCCGATTATTGTCCTAATCCCGCCAGACTCTCCCTCGCATCTTCAACCTCAGGTATCCACGCATCAACATCCTTCCAGAGGGCGAGGAAAATCTGGTAATATTCCATAGCTTTGGTTCTTTTGCCAACTTTCTCATAGATCCTACTCAGTTGATAGTGAGAAAGAATCCAAGGTATCAATGACTCATAATTGATCCATTTCGCAGCGATCACATCTTCGTACATTTCAGCAGCCTCATCCCACCGCTCCAATCTTTGGTATACTTCTGCTAAACATTTACTAAGAAAAGGATTCTTGCCATGTTGAATAGCCAAGATGGGTTTAAGGGTTTCCAGAGCTCTCTCGTATTCACCCTTTTGAGTTTCTAAAGCAGCCCCTAAAATTATAGGACGCTGTAGGTGATCGATATTTTCAAGATCAGATTTTTCTATCCAAAGGATCAATTCGAAGCGCTTCCTGGTATTTGATAATTGCCATGGCAGTATCTCCCATGGCTCTATACATATTTCCCAAGTTATAAAGCACAGTATTGTCATCAGGATATCGCTCTAAGTGCAGATTATAAAAACGGATAGCATCTTCTTGACGACCCAAACTGCCATAATATAGCGCCTGGATGATATACTCTTCGTATGCTCCAACACGGCCCAATCGTGAAAGCGCCTCTTCGTAGTTTTGTTTAGCGATTTCTAGTTTGTGATAAATGTAAGAAGAATAAGCATTTCCTAGCGCTGCATAAGCCATCGCGAAGTCCTTATCTATTTTCACTGCTTCTTGGTAGTGTTGCACAGCTTCCTCATATCTCCCTTGGTTCCAAGCTTTCTGCCCCTCAGAGTATCGTTTGAGAGCCTCTAGAGATCCTGTGGTAACTGCGGCAAGTGACTTTCTTTCTGACTGTAAAGCTTTGAGAGATTCTCCCAAATCCTCACGGAGACGTTGGATAATTGAATCGAGACTGTCGATCAATTTACCATCTTTAGGAGAACGCTCTGCAAAACTAGCTACTGTGTCACCTGAAACAGGCTCGACAACATTTAGAGTTAAAAGATAATCGTTCCCAACCACACTGAGCGCTGGAACAAGAAGTCCTTTGATTTGAGCGCGCTGGCAGATCTCACGCCCTATTGGTCCATCTATCTAAGAATCTTTTGGCTTCTGCATCAGCTCCAACGTGCTTTCAATCCGTGAGTTAGAGACTACGTTAACATAGTGCGATTCCTGGAGACCCACTCTTAGAGCTAATGAGAGTGCGCGTCCTAAATCGGCTTCGTCATCTGGATGTTGAAAATCGGCAATGAGAATCCAATCCCTCTCGCCGAAACCCAAGAGAGGTGAAGGACGCATCATCCAGATGGCTAGCGTAGCTAGAATTAATATCGTTGTGATTGAGGCGATGACTCTGATAGGTGATGATAAAAAACTCTTAATAAAAGTCTTTTGTACACGTTCTGCAAAAAAGGACTCTTTTGTGGGGACGACTACCTTTTTCTGACGATCGTCTCTAATAAAATCTGATGAGGTTTCTACTGCCAAATCAGAGAGTGAGTCTATTGTGAATGAAATATCCCGGGCTGATTGAAAGCGCTGCTCTGGACGTTTCTCGAGACACCGACGGACAATTCTCTCCAAGGAAGGAGAAACAGTCAGGTTCATCTTTGAGAACTCTATGGGATCTTCTTTAAGAATGGCGCTTATAGTATCAGCAGGGGATTCACCATGAAAAGCTCTTTGACCTGTGAGCATTTCGTAAAAAATTGTACCGAAGGAAAATATATCCGACCTATGGTCTATATCCAGACCGCGGACCTGCTCAGAGGACATATAACCGACCGTGCCCATGATCATTCCTGGTTCCGTGGTTTCGGTCATTGTCACTTCTGCAAAACTTCCCGGTTTTTGCAGAGTCTCACGCTTGGCTAGTCCAAAATCAAGGATCTTGACTCGTCCTTCTTTTGTGATAAAGATATTCTCTGGTTTTAGATCTCGATGGATTATCCCCTGTTCATGCGCCGCTGCCATGCTGCTATGGCCTTAGCTTCACGCTTGAAACGTTCCCGTCGATCAGGGTCGGCAGCCATTTCAAATGGCAATACCTTAATTGCCACTTTGCGGGCAAGTTTAGTATCCTCAGCAACATAGACCTTCCCCATTCCTCCTTTGCCCAATTCTTCAATGATCTGATAGCGTCCTGCGAATGTCGATCCTGAGGTGAGTTCTTCTTTGGGCGCTTCTATAGTCTGAGTGGGAAGTGGCCTCTTCTCGGATTCACTTATCTGAGTACCATATTTTGTACAGAAAACAGAATCGTCCGGATTCTCTTCTTTGCATTTAGGGCACTGAGATATCATCGTCCCCTTCGTTGCTAAGATAAGGATATAGATTTGTGAGGGAAGAGTCAACTGGCTCTATATGCTTGTGAAGTTCACTAGACTAGCGTGCGGATTGTCCTAGCCTAGTTGAGTCTATGGGGGCAACAGATCTTGGTCAGGATTAGTGATTTAATTTTTAAGTGCTTTCATACCAATCAGCTAGAAGCGTTTGAATGACTCATGTCCCACTGGTTTACCGGTCAACGGCTTCTTTCTTCTGTTCTTCTGAGGATTGAATGTACCTTTATGTCTTGTTCACTTTGCTATGTCCAAGCAGTACTTGAATATTCGTCGGAGGGACCGTTGCCTCGGATAATCTTGAAGCGTGGGTATGGTATAAATCCGTCAATTGAAGTCTGGAATTTCACAATTTGAGGGATTTTTTCTAGCGACAATCCATATTGTTTCATAAAAATTTCGACCAGATATAATATAGATCAACCGACATAAATAGTAAAAAATGAGGTGCTTCCATTTCTGGATGCCACGATGAACAGAAAAGGGATCAAGAGAAACCTCTAAAATTTCCATTTTAAGTGATTTTAGAAGATGGGAAAGTACTTTTGAAGTAAAATGTGATAAGTGAATCTCTCTCTGGCTATTCTTTAAATCTATTCGCATAAGGCCAATTTTACCGTATTTATTTCCTTTATAAAAAACTTTTGCATATACTTTTTTTAAAACAGTTTTAATGTTTTCAATATCATTGGGAACGGCAATAAAAATGTGCCCATTTGGTTTTAAATAATGTAAACAAGATTCAATAAATTGTCTCGGAAACGGGACATGTTCTAAAACGTGAATAAGCGAAATGACATCAAACTTCCTATCGATAAAAATATTTTCAATACTCCCTTCTAGGATTTCAAGGCCATATTTTTCTCGAGATATTTTTATCGCATCTTTAGAAATTTCTGTTCCTAGAACATCAAATGCCCTTCTCGCATGTACTAGGAATTGACCTATTCCAGTTCCTACATCCAAGAGATCTCCCGAAGAAACATATTTTTGAATGAGTTTGAGGCGTCGTTCCCATAGTTTGTCTCTTTCTCCTTCTTGTGATAGCCAAAGAACATATTGCTGCTCACTGGCGTAATAATCAGCTATTTCTTTTAGAGAAGGTCTAGGATTATCAAAAATGAGTCCACATGAGCTGCATTGGAAGAAATTGTTTTGTTGGCAAACTGATGTAATATTGTCGCTATCACAAAGGATGCAAGTGTATAAGTCTTCCATGTTAAATCATCCTGTTAAGTTTAAAAATTCGTTTTGAATGAAGTTCATGATTTTAGATCTTTCTTAAATTCTTTTTTAAAGTTGAGAAAGATTTCTTCCCCTCTGAATTTCTTTGATTGTCCGATACCTTGTGAATTGCATTTAGGACATCAATTATCATCCTCCCCTTCGTTGCTGAGAACAGGATATGGATTTGTGGGAGAAGAGTCAACTATAAATAGATTTGCCCATTAAATCTGTGTGGTCAATATGTGGACAAATTGTGTTAAAAAGACTCAGCTAAATTAACTCATGCTAAATCAAAATCATGGCCTTACTGGGTAACAGATGGTGGAGCTGATGGGATTTGAACCCACGACCTCTTGACTGCCAGTCAAGCGTTCTCCCAATTGAACTACAGCCCCACCGAGGGAGTAACATATTACAAGAAGTTAGGTTTTCAGTCAACCCGTTCCATCCGAAAACGGTCCCTTTGGGGAACGGCCCATACCTTTTGACGGTGGAATGGCACAGATTGGTGAATAATTATGGGTCAAAGCGCGTATTCAGAGATGGAAGCTTCGCCCGTTCCGGAATTGTTTCCTGATATGAGAAATAATTCCGACAAAACCGAAGAGTTTTGTTAACAATTCTCACAAATCGTGTTAAAATGATTGAGGAAAAGTACTATGGACAAACCAAGACGGAAGGGACCAGTTAAAACATATAAAAATCTGCTCTTCTGGGTAGCTGCAGGCATCATCATCATCGTGCTCTGGAGCCTGTTTCAGAATCCAGCTGCGGCAATTAAAGACGTCAATTTCAGTGAATTTATGGACCAAGTCGAAACCGACCAGGTCTCAGAAGTTACCATCAGCGGAAACCAGATCAAAGGAAAATATGTGGACAATTCCCAGTTCAAGTCAGTATCCCCCACCCAGTTCGACGACTTCGTGAAGATTCTCCGGGAACACAAAGTGAGCATCGTCGTCAAAGACACATCCCGCAGCCCTTGGTTCTCTTACCTGTTCACCTGGTTCCCGATCATCCTCCTCATTCTGTTCTGGGTATTTTTCATGCGCCAGATGCAGGCAGGAGGAAACAAGGCCCTCTCATTCGGAAAAAGCCGCGCTAAACTTTTCTCAGGTGTCCAGAAAAAGGTGACGTTCCAGGATGTGGCCGGAGTGAAGGAAGCCAAAGAAGAGCTTCAAGAGATCATCGAATTCTTGAAAGACCCAAAAAGATTCCAGAAGCTAGGAGGCCGCATCCCTAAAGGCGTTCTTCTAGTGGGAGCTCCAGGCACGGGCAAAACGCTTCTAGCGAGAGCTGTGGCTGGAGAGGCCGGTGTGCCCTTCTTCTCCATCAGTGGGTCTGACTTTGTCGAGATGTTTGTCGGAGTCGGAGCCTCCAGAGTCAGAGACCTTTTTGACCAAGGGAAAAAGCAGGCTCCCTGCCTGATATTCATTGATGAGATAGACGCCGTTGGCCGGCAGAGAGGCGCCGGACTCGGCGGCGGACACGACGAGCGGGAACAGACCCTCAACCAACTCCTTGTGGAAATGGACGGATTTGACTCCAACGAAGGCGTAATCCTAATCGCTGCCACAAACAGGCCGGATATTTTAGATTCAGCGCTGCTACGACCCGGACGATTCGACAGGCAAATCGTGGTCAACATGCCCGATGTCAAAGGCCGGGAAGAAATTCTCAAGGTCCATGTAAGGAAAATCCCGTTGGCAAAGGATGTGGATCTCAGCGTTCTCGCCCGATCAACCCCTGGATTTTCTGGGGCTGACCTGGCTAACCTCGTGAATGAAGCGGCACTTCTCGGAGCCAGAAACAACCAGGAAAGCGTAATGATGCCGGACCTGGAAAGCGCCAAGGACAAAGTCCTCATGGGCGTTGAACGTAAGAGCATGATCATCAGCGACGAGGAGAAAAAGAGCACCGCCTACCATGAAGCCGGACATGCCCTTTTAACGGCCTTGATTGCTGAAGCGGACCCCATTCACAAAGTCACCATCATCCCGCGGGGCATGGCACTGGGTGTGACCCAACAGCTTCCGCTCGATGACCGTTACACCTATTCGAAGGCATACCTCGAAGCACAACTGTCTGTGCTCATGGCCGGACGCGTGGCAGAGAATATGTTCCTCAATAAATCGACCACAGGCGCAGCCAACGATTTCGAAAAGGCAACAGAAATCGCCCGAAAGATGGTCTGCCAGTACGGGATGTCTGACCTGGGACCACTGACATTCGGTGAGCGGGATGACCTGATCTTTTTGGGTAAAGACCTGACCATGCACAAGAATTTCAGTGAAAAAACATCAGAACACATCGACGAAGAAGTCAAAAAAATCATTACCAGAAATTTCGACCGAGCCAAGGACCTTATAGAGAAGAACAAGAACAAATTGGTCAAGATTGCTGAGGCTCTGCTCGAAAAAGAGGTTTTGAACTCGGACGAGATCGAACTCATCGTCTTTGGGAAAAAACAAAAAACGAAAACCTCCGAGAGAAAAGAAACTAAACCCAAGGATACCAAGAAGGTCTCCAAAAAAACGAAAGCCCCAACTAAGGTGGAACCGGTTCAAGCATAAAAGTGAGGAAAGAGTACAATCTCCAAGTTAACGATAAGAATTATATTCTGGGTCGTCGAACCTGGATAATGGGGATCCTCAACGTTACCCCCGATTCATTCTCAGATGGTGGCCTTTTTTTTGAGAAGGACAAGGCCATCGAACACGGATTGAGGATGTTTTCCGAGGGGGCCAACATTATCGACGTGGGCGGAGAAAGTACACGTCCTGGGTCAGACCCTGTTCCGGCGGATGTAGAGCTCAAGCGAGTTCTGCCCGTGATATCAGGGTTGAGGAAACACACCCGGAACCTGATTTCTGTGGATACATCAAAATCTGAGGTCGCAATAGCCGCACTCGCAGAAGGCGCAAACATCATCAATGACGTTACCGCTCTCAGGAATGACCCGAAGATGCTTTCTGTCGCTGCTCAAACTGATGCTCCTGTTATTCTCATGCACATGAAAGGTACCCCCAAAACAATGCAGCGACGGCCCACCTATAAAAACGTGATCGTGGAGATAAAGGCCTTCCTCGAAAAACAGATACAACTTGCCATAAAGAATGGAATAAAAAAAGAGAATATCATCCTCGACCCGGGTATCGGATTCGGGAAGAGGTTTGAGGACAACTTGACTCTGATCAGAAATCTCAGCGACTTTGCCACTCTTGACCAGCCCATTCTTGTGGGTATCTCCCGGAAATCCTTCATCGGAAAGATTTTGGACGTTCCTCCCAGAGAACGAGAGGAAGGGACTCTGGCCTCTGCAGTGATCAGCGTTATCCAGGGCGCACACATCCTGAGAGTGCATGATGTGGCTCCGATCAAAAGAGCGATTCTTGTAGCTGAAGCCATTTTGGACGACATGTGGGCAGCCGGACTTTTCGCACACAGAGGAGAATTCAAGAGAAGTCATGCTAACTAATATCATCAATGCTCTCCAACGCTTCACGATCGGTGACTTCTTGGATATTCTTCTCATCACATTCATCCTCTATTCCTTCTTCCGTTTGATCAAAGACACAAAATCCTATCAGATGGCCATCGGGATCGCGATTGTCGGAATTCTCTTTTTTATCACGCGCTGGGGAAACCTGACCGCTTCCCATTGGCTCATCCAGAACTTCATCAATTACTCCATCATAGCGATCATCGTCCTTTTCCAGGGAGAGATCCGGCGATTTTTGACCACAATTGGGTCCCAGTCTTTCCGAAAATCATCTTCTGGAAAAGCTTTCCAAGACAGGCTGGAAGACCTCTTCCTCGCTGTGGATTATCTTTCTGCCAAAAAAATCGGCGCACTCATCGCTATCGAGAAGGAAATCTCGTTGAAGAGCTATGCAGACAGAGGAACAAATATCGACGCGGTACTTTCCAAAGACCTCATCGTCAGCATCTTTTTTCCCCATTCGCCTCTCCATGACGGGGCGGTCATAATCCGCGGGAACAAGATCCTGGCTGCAGGTGCGCTTCTTCCTCTTCCCGCGGTCCACAATTTGGGCGAAGAATTCCAGACGCGCACACGGCACCTAGCAGCCCTTGGGCTTTCTCAAGAGACGGATGCGGCTGTTATCGTTGTCTCCGAAGAAGTGGGGACGGTATCGCTGGCTACAAAAGGGAAATTGAAACGGTGCCTTAGCAAAGAGCAGCTTAAAGAAGCCCTCTTAAAGTATTTCAGATAATGATTATAAAACTTCTACGAAACGTATTCTTGAGAAATTGGGGCCTTAAACTGTTCTCCTTTATTATGGCCCTGCTTTTGTGGCTGACCCTCATTCCAGAGGAAAAGATGTACACGGAGAAAACCATAACGGTTCCCCTGGAACTCTACAACATCCCGCCCCATATGGAGTTGGTGGAGAAAATCCAACCAAGTCTCAACGTGACCATCAGAGCATCTAACCGTCTTATCCCCCAGATATCAGCAGCCAATGTCCACGCAGTGCTGGACCTTTCCAGAGCCAGCGTCGATCAAAAACAGTATCCCTTGAATAAAAACATGGTCAGTATTCCTGCCGGAGCGGAGATCAAAGAGATCTACCCCCGTCAAGTGGACATCGAACTAGAACGGGCACGGGAGATCGTTATGCCCATCGAAGCGAATATCATCGGAAAACTCCAGGAGGGTTTGATCCTGAAAAAGGTCGAATTGGTTCCCACAGAGATTTTGGTTAGAGGGCCTGAGAGCAAAGTTTTGGATACAGCCAAAGTCCGAACAACACCCGTGGACATCTCTCTACTAACGCAATCCACAGAAGTCGAGGCCGATCTCATCCTCCCCGATCCGGATTTGGAACTCGTGGGATCGGACACAAAGGTCCTTGTGAAACTCCTCATCCAGGGAGAGGTCACCAAAGAGGAAAACACAGAGACAGAGAAGAAACCTGAGATAAAAACAAAGAGGAAAAACCAAGCTCCCACTTGAATCATCCCCGCGTTTCCGTATAATAATTCTTTTTGAGGAAAAGGAAGTATTATGACCACGGAAAAATTATTTGGCACTGACGGCATAAGAGCCACTGCCGGAGAGTATCCTCTAGATTACAACTCTGTATATAATCTCGGATATGCACTGATAAAATTGCTAGATGCCGAACAATTACCGCACCATGTGATCATCGGGCGAGATACAAGGGAATCCGGGGAATGGATCGAGCAGGCGCTGTTCCATGGGATCAAAGATTCTGGCGGAGAAGTTGTGTCCGCGGGGCTCATCCCGACCTCAGCGATCTCCTTCCTCACGAAAAAACATGCGTTTTCAGCAGGGGTTGTGATCTCCGCTTCCCATAATCCCTATCAGGATAATGGCATTAAGATCTTCTCCCCTCAGGGAATAAAAATTGCGAACACCTGGGAAGAGATTCTGGAAAGAGCCATAATCGAGTCGCGTCGTTCTGTCCAAAGAAAGGACATCGCCATTTCGACTGAGAACGCGTTGAGTCAAGACTATATCCAGTTTTTAGAAAGAGGATTTGAACGTGTCCCGCTTCCCCGAAAAATAAAAGTCGTCCTTGACTGTTCCAACGGTGCCAGTTCGCACATTGCGCCCATGGTATTTTCTGATCTGGGTTTCGATGTTTTAGCCATAAATGCTTCACCTGATGGGACGAATATCAACAAAGTGTGTGGGTCCCTCTATCCTGAAAATTTGGCCAGAAAAGTCGTAGAGATACGCGCGGACATCGGTGTGGCCTATGATGGGGATGCGGACAGGGCTCTGTGGGTCGACGAAAGAGGACGGATCTTGAACGGGGACCACACATTGTTTGTCCTCGCTCGATTCATGAAGGAAAAGCGCCGCCTGAAGACAGACACAGTGGTGGCAACTACGATGAGCAATATGGGCCTGGAAAAAGGCTTGGAAGAGTTCGGGCTGAAACTTATCCGGACAAAAGTCGGCGACAAATATGTGCTCGAAGAAATGATGAAGCTCAAAGCGAACCTGGGGGGTGAACAATCCGGACATACGATCTTTCTCGATGATTGCCCCACGGGCGACGGGATCCTCACGAGTATAAAGATGCTCGAAGTCATGGCCGAAAAAGACACCACTCTTTCCGCGTTGACAGCTGGATTTAAGGAGTATCCGCAAATCCTCAAGAATGTGCCTGTGTCCCAAAAACGGGATTTCCAAGAATATCCCGAGATTGTAAATGCCATTGAAGACGTAAAAAACCTCCTCTCAAATTCCGGCCGCCTGAATGTTCGGTATTCAGGGACAGAGCCCCTCGCACGCATCATGATCGAAGGCCCCGATCAGACGCAGATCGAACGTTACGCCGAGCAATTGGCAACTGTCATCTCTAAGCACCTCAAGTAAGTTTTATCGGATGATCTCTATATCCGTCATGAAAAGAATTCCGAAAAATCAGATTATGTGGTGGAGAAAACCGTTTGAAGGTTGAGCGGCCATGGTTCCTTGACCGGAGGGAAAGGAGAGCCTCCAATGCCCTTATCACGGAAATAGGGATGCTTATCCGCCAAACTCAAAAGGTGAAAAGTTTGTTGTTTTGTACTAAAATAAATCTTCAAGTATTTTTTGCTTTGTGTGTTTGAAGTTTCCACTTCACTCAAAACATGGAGGGACATATGAAGCTTGCGGTCAACGTGGATCATTTTGCCACCCTAAGAGAAGCCCGGCGCAGCGATGAGCCTGAACCTGTGCTGGCGGCGCTCCTGGCAGAGCAGGCAGGTGCAGAAGGGATTGTCTGCCATATAAGAGGGGACAGGCGGCATATCAAGGAAAGGGATTTGGCCCTGTTTAGACAGACGATAAAAACCAAACTCAACATCGAAATGGCCGCCACTGAGGAGATGAAAGCCATCGCACTGAATGTAAAGCCCGATTTCGTCTCTCTCGTTCCTGAGAGGGAAGAGGAACTGACCACTGAAGGAGGCCTGGATGTAATGGGGAACAAGGATCATCTGAAAATTCATATTCAGGCATTACAAAAAGAAGGGATCAGGGTGAGTATTTTTGTCGATCCCGATATCAACCAGGTCACTGCCTGCCGGGATGTAGGTGCGAATTTGATCGAGATCAACACAGCCAGATATTCTGAGCTCAAACCTGGAAAAAAACGCGATAAAGCTCTAGCAGAAGTCAGAAGAATCGCCGAACTCGGACACAAGATGGGACTGGAGGTCCATGCCGGACACGGCCTGGATTACAAGAACGTCGGCCCTATCGCCAAGATCCCTGAGTTGACAGAATTCAGCATAGGTTTTTCCATCGTCGCCCGTTCTGCGATCGTCGGCGTGGACAAAGCCGTACGGGAAATGGTCGAACTCCTCAAATAGGAATAACAATTTTATCATGAAAATAAATATCGACAGATTAAAAAGAGAGATTGAAGAATTGGGTCAGATCGGACGCGACGCGAATGGAGGGATCAGCAGGCCTTCTTTCAGCAAAGCCGACCTTGAGGCCCGCGCCTGGCTCAAGGAGAGGATCCAAGGCGCAGGGTTGATCTACGGCCAGGATGGAGCGGGAAACATCTTCGGCCGCATCGACGCTCCGGGAAAAGCAGTAATGGTGGGATCACACATCGACACAGTCATTAACGGCGGTATGTATGACGGCTCAGCAGGAGTGCTTGCAGGTTTGGAATGCCTGCGAAGGATAAATAAGGAAGGCCTGAAGCTGAAAAAACCCTTGGAATTGGCCTCGTTCACGGATGAAGAGGGAAATCTTGTGGGTGATTTCCTGGGAAGCCGTGCCTTTGTCGGCCTTCTCGACCGGAAGATGCTGGAAGAGAGTAGCACACAATTCGGTCATCCCCTTGCAGACATACTCAGCAGCACAGAATTCTCCATAGACAGCATCATGGACGCGCATAAACAGAAACCAGATGTAGACTTTTTTCTGGAACTCCATCTCGAACAGGGCCCCGTGTTGGAAACAGAGGAGAAGCCCATTGGCATCGTAGATTGCATCGCCGGAAAAAATTACTGCTTGTGCTGTTTCTTGGGAAGGGCCAGTCATGCAGGAACAACTCCTTTTGAGCTCCGGAAAGATGCATTCCTCGGTCTTTCCGATTTTGCACTCAAGGCCACACAATATGTGGCCACTCAACATTACGGAAGTATGGTGACTGTAGGAAAAGTGGCCGTTCATCCAGGAGGTTTCAGCATAGTGCCAGGCCGTGTGGATTTTTCTCTCGATTTCAGGAGCACATCTAAAGAGACACTGCAGGATATGGAGCAACGCTTGCTTTCCCTCGCTAAAGAAACGGCATCCGCGAGGGGCTTGGAATTCCAATTCAAAGTTGTGGACAGAACAGAGCCTGTTACGATCCCATCACACATCATCAACATCTTAAAGGAAGAGTGTGAAGCTCTGGGATATCCCTGCATGACTCTGCCCAGTGGGGCGGGTCATGATGCGCAGATCTTGGCCGCCATCGCCGATGTCGGGATGATCTTTATCCCCTGTGAGGATGGAATCAGCCATTCCCCCCAAGAAAAGATCAATTGGGACGACCTGGAAAAGGGAACGAACCTGCTGCTGAATACTCTTTTAAGACTCGCTTTGTGAACCCTCTCCCAATTTAAGGTCAAAGTCACATTCATGGATTTTTATTTCATTTGATCTAGCCCAGATCCCTGAGCCTCCCGAACCGCTCTGTAGTATCCATTTTCAAAGCTTGCCTTTTTCCCGCGATGACGGGTAAAATCCCAAAAAAGATATCTGAGTTCTCTCCTCGCAAAGACTGATGCTGATCCGACTCAGCGTTCCATATCTTCAGTTGAAGGACGAAAACGCCGACCGGCTTTTTTCTGAGACTGTTTTTTCTTCGCCTCCAGAATCTTCATCTTGGCCCTTTTTGAACGTTTTCTCTTCTGGCGGCGTATCTTTTCGATCCTTTGCTGTTCTTCACTCTCCTTGCCCAAGATCAGGGCTTCGATCTTGTCAGTCAGAATCTTTCGTGCATGATACCTGTTCAGGCTCTGGTATCTTTCTTTCTGGCATTTGACTTCGATCTCTGTGGGCAGGTGTTTCAGATAAACACATGTCGAAGTCTTGTTGACCTTCTGGCCGCCGTGTCCGCTGGAACGGATAAACTTCTCAACAAGGTCCTCTTCGCGAATTCCCAGGCGTTCCATTTTTTCGCGGAGGGCCTCTTCTTTTTTTACGCTCACGCCAAAAAACATCATTTTTTTCTCATTTTGTGTTCGTATTCTTTTGTTTTTAAGCAGACTTTGAGTTTCTGAGCGTTTCCTGTGTTCGATTATATATTATCGATCAGACGAGATAAAAATGCAAAGTGCGATAAACCTCATGGGGAAGATGCCATTCAGGAAGGGAACTCTAAAGAGGAACAGGACTCTCTCATTCGATTCTCTGGAAGCATCCCTCTTTCCGTGATAGACACATTAGACGAAAAAAAGAGCGAGTCACTGTCCTTATGAGTCGGATGGTGGTGGGTGGGGGGGTCTTCGACGAATATGGACAGTGACGACCTTCTGCTGTTAACATTTGACTTAGGAGCATCACGGAAATAAGGATCCTTACCGATTCTCTAGTTCGCCTTGCGATTTTATCTAAACTTGTATACACTTTTCATCCATCAATTCATGAAATAAACCAGGAAGGACCTTGCAAATGAAAACATTAAAAAACCCTGTGTTTTTGCTCGCTGCTCTTTTGTTTAGCTCTGTCCATATGTCGTTTTCGTTTCTGCCTTCGGCAGCCGCCGATCAAGAGCTAAAAACAGTGGCTGAATCCAGCAATTTCACCGCAACGTCTCAGTATGCGGATGTCCAAACATTCATAAACTCACTCCAGGGGCTGAGCCCCTCCCTTCGGGTGGAGACTCTCTGCGTGAGCACGGAGGGGCGGGACGTTCCTCTCCTTGTCATCGGGGCGCCCCCCCCAACATCTCCACTGGAACTCCGGCACGACAAGAGGCTCGTTGTTTACATCCAGGCCAATATACACGCGGGAGAAGTTGAGGGGAAAGAGGCATCGTTGATGTTGGCCAGGGATATCCTTCTTGACAGAGACCGCCCTTATTTGGGCAGGCTTGTCATCCTCATTGCACCGATCTTCAACGCAGACGGGAATGAGAAGATCAGCAAGGCAAACAGAAGAAACCAGGTCGGTCCTGAAGAGGGCGTTGGCATCCGGTACAACGGCCAGAATCTCGACCTGAACAGGGACGGCATCAAGATGGAGAGCCCCGAAGTTCAGGGTTTGGCCCGCAATGTGCTCAACCGGTGGGACCCCGTCCTCCTTGTCGACTGTCACACAACCAACGGCTCCTACCACAAAGAGCCGGTCACTTATGCCTGGCCCCTAAACCCGAACGGAGACCTGTCCATCATCAGCTACATAAGGGAGAGTATGATGCCCTGGGTGAATAAAATTCTGAAGGACAAATATAACACACTCTCCATCCCCTACGGGAATTTTTTGGACCCTAGGGATCCGGAAAAAGGCTGGCAGCCGGCCGGTCCTGAATCCCGCTACATCACAAATTACATCGGCCTCCGGAACAGGATGGCCCTTTTGTTGGAAAACTATGCCTACGCCGATTACAAAACCCGAGTGTACAGCAATTATTTTTTCCTCCGGACAGTGCTCGATTATTGTTATAACCACAACAATGAGATCCAGCAGCTCATCCAGGAGACAGACCAACGGACAATCCAAAAAGGCCTAAATCCTGCGGAATCGGACAGGTTTGCCACAAGCTACGACCTAAAGCCCCTCAAGGACCCTGTGACGATTCTGGGGTGGGAGATGGAGGTCAATCCCGATGCGCAAAGCTGGCCGAGGGTCAAAAAAACCGATATTGAGAGAACTTATACCATACCCTATTACTGTGACTATCACCCAAAAACCAGCATCCCATTCCCCTTTGCCTACTTGATGACAGTTGCCGATGCAGATATCGTCACAAAGCTCCATCAACACGGGATCCTGGTGGAAAAATTGACTAACCGTGTAAGCCTGGAGGTGGAATTTTTCCAGATCACAGAGGTCAAAGGAGCGGAAAGGATCTACCAAGGACACCGCCCGAATTCCGTCAAAGGGGAATATACCATCGAAAAAAAGGACTTTCCCAAGGGCACACTCCTCATCCGCACGGCACAACCCCTTGGCAACCTGGCGGCTTACCTTCTGGAAGCCGAAAGCGATGACGGCCTCCTGGTGTGGAATTATTTTGATAAGTACATTGTTCCCCAGTGGCAACGGAACCCGCAGGCCTACCCTGTCTACCGCCTCCTGAAGCCGGCTATTCTTGCAACCCAGACCGTCCGCTAAAGTCAACTTGCGCACAACTCATAGAAGCCTCCCCAACTTATGAATAGGATCTCACGCTTGAATGTTTGTTCATGAATTGTGGGAATTTATGCAAGACATCTCACAGGTAAGTCTGGACCTGATAATTTGATATTTTAGAATTGACTCGGAAATTTGGGATGTGAGATCTCGATTGAGTGTGTGCTATTTGGCCTTCTTCTTGGCTACAAGGTATTTCCCGCAGTTCTCGCAGATATAGATATCATCGCTGCCTTCGATCGCTGAGCGCATCCCGGTGGCCACATTGATGAAACACCCTTGACAAGCGCCTTCTTCCAATTCGGCTACGGCAAATCCGTAACGCTCCATGAGCTTATCGAATCTGTCCAAAAGGGCGTCGTCCAGCTCGTCCCTGATCAAATTCGCCTGCTTCTGCAGTTCTTTTTTCTTTGCCTTATTCGACTTTTTTTTCTGAATCTCGATCTTCTGCAATTTCCAAAGAAGTCCGGCGCGATGGATGATCTTATCCTCCGAAGGAAGGAGAGTGAGTTCGATCTCACAGAGTAGTTTGTATAGCTCTTTTTTGCTCTCCGCCTCAAAAAGCCTTCTTCTGAAATCCGGCTTGATCAAAAACTGAGCCAGGCCGGCGAACAGATGGTTAAAAAGTCCGGGAATAGAAGGATTCCAGACGATAAGGATGATGAGGTGGACTTTTTTGCCATCGACCGCATCAAAATCAATCCCGGACTCGGACCGGCCGACAACAACTGCGATATGCCCCCCAGTATCCAATCGGGCATGGGGAAGCGCGATTCCGTGTCCGATAGCTGTGGTGACCAAACGTTCCCTATCGATTATCCGAGTCAGGACAGGTTTTTTGTTTTTTATGATTTTGAGCTTGACAAGAACATCCAAAAGTTCTTCCAGCGCTTGGATTTTGTCTGTCGTCTTTAGATTGTAGATAACTTGATTAATCTTCAGATACTCGCAAAAACACGGGTGTTTGGGTTCTTTTGCCTTCTCCATTGAACACTATTCTAACACAAATTTTATCTTCCCAAAAGGCAAATATGTGATATTATTCATCCAAAACTCAGCTCCCCTGTCATAAAATCCCAGTTCACCATTGCGCTCTGGGTTGGTGCAAAGTCCCATATCTTCGACATCCTTCTTGCAGCTAGATTCCAGGTCAAAATACCTTCTCCCGATCGTAATGACAATCTCCGCTTCCTTCAGAATCTTCGCTATCTCAAAATTGAGATTGGCTAGGGCCGAAGAAGCGGCGATAGGGAGCTTAGCCTATGAGATCAAACATTGATTCGGCTAAACTGAAACCAATGGAGTTTGATATCCATTCAGGGACAGGGATCAGGTGTTCACGGCTGTCTGGCAATTCTGGAAACGAGGGTGAACGTTTCTTCGACACCCTTGACAGCGGTGGCTTGAGCTGCAAGCTCAACTCCGGCTTCCGCCGCAGAAAAGGGATCAACCCCCCTCGACAGTTCGTTTGCTGTCACCGCACAAAAGACATCTCCGCATCCTGTGGTATCCACGACCTCTCCGGAGTGAGATGGGACGATTCTTTGGGCTCTCAATGGAGTTAAAACCCAAACGCCATCCCTTCCTAGTGTGACGAACACGCCGCGTAGGCCCAGGTCAAAGGCTCTCTGTCCGAATCGTTTGATCCCCTCTTCAGCGAGTTCTTTCCCGGCCTGACCCATCAAACAGGCCAACTCTGTTTTGTTGGCCTGAAGATAGGTCACACCCTCGGCCCAATTTTCCCAGGAGATGCTGGAGATATATGTCCGAGGAACATTCAGTTCCCTTGAAAGAACAAGCGAGTGAACATCCAGCCAAAGAGGACAACTGGAAGCGCCCACGATTCTTCGCCAGTTATCGAGAGCGATATCAAACCCTGAATTGAAGACGAGAATGAGCATGCGGAGTTGGTCCAAGTTTTGGATAACCTTATCGGGATCGAGTGGGGGCACCACTGATTCGAGGATCTCCCTTCTCTCTCCTTTCTCCGGATAATGGAGAAGAACTCGATTGCCAGGACCGGGGACAGGCTGGATCCCCGCCCACCGGAGGGAAGGCCAGAGACTTACGGCTTTTTTCACGCGGTCTACTATGCCTTCCCCGATATTGGTGAAGAGAAACACAGTCTTTGCCAACGCAGAACAAACCGCTGCTTGGTAAAGGATCCCCCCAAGGCCGGCAAAGACCTCTCCAGAATCGGAGCGGATCACATCATACGTGATGGTCCCAATCAAACCGATACCTTCCTGTGGTTTCACTCTTGCTCTTTTATAACGCCCTGTAATATTTTTTGCAAAT
>CAYOSH010000022.1:0-68347 GCA_964406575.1 uncultured Eubacteriales bacterium
ATTCTTCAAAACCTGTGATTTTTTTGCCCGCGATATAGATCGGGTAGGATTGTCCGAGGTGACTGCGCAAATCCCGTACAGCCAAATCATACTGTTCATGGAAAGCTTCCAGACCGGACGGGTCCAACGTCGTATAGGTGACTTTGAACTCTTTACTCTTTCCCATAATTCCTCCTTAACGTATCTGTTTCATCTCCTCGAGCGTCTCGTTCAACACACGACTGATCAGAGAAACCTCCTCCTGCTCGATTATGAAAGGTGGAGCAAGCAGGATTAGGTCACCATTAATCCCATCAGCATGGCCCACATTCGGCCAGACAACTAACCCTTTCTTCAGAGCATTGGCGACAAATTTTTCAGCATAAGCCAATTCCCGAGGAAAAGGCGATCTGGAATCTTTATCCTGAACAAACTCGATTCCGATGAGTAAACCCTTTCCCCGGATGTCACCAACATCGTTGTCTGAAGAAATGGAAGAAATTGTCTCTTTGAGCAAAGTTCCCTTAGTGTTGCATTTTAGCAACAGATTATTGTTCTTTATATAATCTAGGGTTGCTACTCCAGCTGCACATCCCACCGGATGATGAGCGAAAGTCTGCGCATGCATGAAACTCCGGCCTTTGCTGTAGAGGATGTCGACAATTTCTTTAGGGGCGGCGATAGCGCTGAGAGGGATGTATCCACTAGTTAGGCCTTTCCCCATGATTATGATATCAGGTTTTAAATCAAAGTGATGGCAGGCGAGCCACTCGCCCGTACGGCCGATTCCAGTCATGATCTCATCGGTAATCAATAGGATTTCATTCTGATCACAAATCTTCCGAATTGCTGAGAAATACTCCGGAGGAGGCACCGCTGCCCCTGTGGAACCGCCACCGATGACCTCAGTCAAAAATGCCGAAACATTCTTTTCCCCGATGACCTGTATCTGCTTCTCCAGTTCAAATGCACATTTTATACCGCAGGAGGGGTACACCTCTCCACAGAAACACCGGTAGCAATAAGGAGCTGGGACCATACTGGTTTTCATCAGCATCGGGCCATAAATATCTTTGTAGTGCCTTCTATCCGACAAAGATAGAGCAGCCAAAGTGTTTCCATGATAGCTGGGTTTCCTCGCGATCACATGATACTTGGAGGACCGTCCCCGTTCGACCCAGTATTGCCGGGCCAGTTTGATCGAAGCTTCGACGGCTTCAGAGCCGCTCGTCAAAAAATAGACTTTTCCATCAGGGAATGGGAGAAACTCCGATACAAGTGTCGCAAGAGTTTCCACAGCGAAATGACTGAACTGGGTCCCATTAATGTAGCCGACTTTCTGGGCCTGAGAAGAGATGGCCGTGGCAATTTCCCTGACGCCGTGTCCAACATTGACCACAGCTGCACCACCGCTGGCGTCCAGGTATTTTTTTCCAGAAGTGTCAAAAAGATAGACGCCCTTGCCATGGCTGATGAGCGGAAACGACCGGTGGAGGTTTCGGTAAAAAACATTACCGTGTGGGTATTGCACAGTCATGTGATCAAACCTCCTGCCTCTTAAAAGCCAAGAGCCGCTGAAATCGCTTGAGTTGTTTCAAGAAGAGGCGGAAGCAATTCCTTTTTTAATCTCTCCAACGAAAAAAGACCCGAGCTCACGGCAATATTGACGGCTCCAACAACTTTTCCCTCCCTGTTTTTAACAGGAGCGGCCACAGATCTCAGACCGGCTGCAAGTTCTTCATTATTAATGGCATAACCTTTGTCTTTGACATCCGCGAGAATTCCGTGAAAAATCTTTCCACTATCGAGGAAATACCTCCTTGCCTCTGGGATGTACTTGAGATATTCCAGATATTGTGATAACCAATCTTCGCTCTGAAAGGCGGCCAATACTCGCCCCATCGAGGTATTATATAACTCTAATCGTGAACCAATATGCAGGTTGATATTGACAATTTTCTGTGTCTTCAATCTTTCCACATAGACCAGTTGCCATCCGTCAAGGATGGCCAGGTTCACAGTCTCGCCCGATTGTTTGGACAGCTTGCGCAGATATGGCGCCGCCACATCCCTGAGGTCCAGGCTGGACAGAACAGTAAAACCGAGGTCTAAGACCTTAGGCCCTAGCATGTACTTGTTTGAAGCGCCGTCCGGGATAACATATCTCAAAGCACACAACGTCTGGATAAGACGGTGGACAGTGCTTTTAGGGAGGCCGGTCTTCCTGGCTAATTCAGAAATTCCCATGATGGGATTCGCGGCATCGTAAGATTCCAGTATCGAAAGTCCCCTAGCAAGAGAATTCACAAAACCGGATTCGTGATCATTTTGAGCTTTAATTTCTTCGTTCCGCATTGTAAGATAATGTTTCGTATTATGAAACGATTATTTCAAGGGTGGCTTCTTTTGTCAAGTGACTTCTCCAAAGAAAAATTGTTTTTTTATCTTCAGATATATGTTATTCAATTGTATAGCTTCATGATATCATGTAAACATCTTTTGAATCGAGATGAACCATTAAAGCGCCAGATATCCTTTGGATGAATGTTATTAAAAAAATCGGTAATATTCATCTAATCTGGAATATTTACGAGTTGAGTTGTCAGTCGGGTCGGATGCTGCAAAGGCGAGTCATTGGCCCGCGAAAAGGTTCGATGCCCCTGCTATTCACATGTGAGAGGACAAAATGACAAACCGTATCTTCACCTTGATAGGAATTGCTTCTCTATTACTCTCAAACTGTACTGAACCGAAGAACTCATATCAACATCAATTGGGTGAGATGGGCATAGCGTTCAGCGAAAAAAATTATGCCGATTGTATTATTCAAGGCAATACCGAGGCTGTTCGACTCTTCCTCTCAGCCGGAATGTCTCCCGATAAAAAGAACGAGGGCCTCCCTCCTCTTTTGGAAGCCACACGAAGGGGGCACTCCGAAATCGCATTGGCTTTGATCGATGCAGGCGCCGACGTGAATGTGAGAGACCCATATGACGTGACCGCAATGATGTTTGCGGCCATATGCGGCTCAGTTGAGGTTATAAAACGATTGATCGATGCTGGAGCGGACGTTAACGCACGAGATGTGGACGGACGCTCTGTTTTGATCGAAGCGCTAACGACTGAAAACGACATGTCTGTTTCGACAATCCGGTCACTTGTTGAGGCCGGCGCCAATGCGAATATCCGGATTAGCGGAGGAGTGACACCTTTGATGCTCGCTGCGGATGGCGAGCCTGAGGTTCTGCAGATGCTGATCGATGCGGGTGGAGATGTCAATGCCCGTGATGACCGCGGAGCTACGGCATTGATGCGGGCGGCTAGCACGCCGGAGAATATAGCTATTCTCAAGGCCGCAGGAGCCAAAGAATGACTCGGGCACTATCATATGCACTCAGCGCCCCGCCGCAAGAGCAAAAGGAGCGATCATGAACGACAATAGGCCGCTTATAAAAAGACGGGAATTTTTGTTCGGCTTGGGATCCTTGCTGGGTTATATCCCTGTAAAGCATTTTTTTGCGTATGAAACGACCGCTTCCGGAACATCCCTTGTATTTAATGAGGTGTATTTCAAACATGATACGGGATTATTCCATCCAGAAAGTCCTGAACGCCTCAAAGCGATTCTAAACGGACTGCGCGAAAATCGGCTCCTTTCGGTTTTGCAGGAAACGCATCCGCGGGCTGCTTCACTGGAATGGGTTCGCCAGGTTCACAGTGATGCGTATATCGACACCGTCCGTCGGGATTCAGAGAGCGGAGCGGAGCACCTTTCTACCCAATCCGGGAACACGGTCATCTGCAAGGATTCCTATGAAGTTGCACTTTGGGCGGTCGGCGGCTTATTGTCGGCGTGCGACGCGGTCGTCTCCGGAAGAGCAAAGAATGCCTTCTGTGCCATCCGCCCACCCGGGCATCATGCTTCTCAGGACCGAGGAATGGGCTTCTGTCTGTTCAACAACGTGGCTATTGCTGCCAGGTATCTTCAGAAAAAACACAAGCTGGGAAAAGTGCTTATCGTCGACTGGGACGTGCATCACGGCAACGGCACACAGGACATTTTTTTCAAAGACGGCAGCGTGTTCTTTTGCAGCACCCACCAATGGCCCTGGTATCCTTGGACAGGAAGTGCCGAAGAGATCGGGATTGGTGAGGGAAAAGGAACAACTCTTAATGTGCCATTGCCCGCAGGGTCCGGAGACAAAGATCTGATCGATGCTTTTAAAAACAAGCTGCGGCCTGCAGCCAATGCGTTTAAACCCGATGCCGTGCTCATTTCTGCCGGATTCGACTCACGGACCGGCGATCCTCTAGGGCGTTTCAGAGTCACCGACGCAGGTTACCAAAGATTAACTCAGATTCTACTTCAGATTGCGCAAGACAACGCTGAAGGACGGCTCATTTCTGCCCTCGAAGGCGGCTACAGTCTCGAGGGTCTATCCAAAGCGGTCCCCGCGCATATCTCTGCCCTGATTAACGACTAGGCCACAGCAATAAATCTCTACGGAGCTGCCATTTTGACAGAAAAAGCAATTGAATGCCTGAAACGTGCGATTCAAATCTTAGATTGACTGGAGAATATCTGAGCACCTATGATTCTTGATTGTTCGATCATATAAATCCGTGCAAAGCACGGAATATGACGATCGGAGGGAGATAATCCGATGAATCGACGAAATTTTATCAAAAGCACCTTGAGCGGAATTCCGTTAATGTCCTCTAAGCTTGTCTTTCAGAGAAATAATGATTCTATCCATCCAGACCGCTCTTCTCCAGATCGCAGGCTGAGAGCCAGGGAAATGGGGATCATTATAGGTGATTTAGAGCCCGGGCCTCTGAATGCCATTACGGATGTCGAAGGTGTCAGAGTCGGCCACACCACCATTTCCGTAGGAGATGGTAAAGGTGCCGTACGGACCGGGGTGACGGTCATCCTGCCCAACGATGGAAGAATCACGGAAGAACAACTCTGCGCGGCTTATTTCAGCTTGAACGGCTGGGGAGAGATGACAGGTGTCGCCCCCATCGAGGAAACAGGCAAACTGTCAACGCCGATCTTTCTTACAGGAACATACAATGTGGGGATCGTACACACTGCGGCAGTAGATTATTTAAGACAAACTCGTCTGGACGCTAAGGACTCCACGAATACGCTCACACCTGTCGTCGCCGAATGTTTCGACGACTTTTTGAGCGATACACTGAGGCGTTTGATCACAAGAGAAGATGTATTCAACGCCATTAAAAAAGCCAAAAGCGGCCCTGTCGAGGAAGGATCGGTCGGCGGCGGCACCGGAATGACCTCCTTCGGTTTCAAAGGAGGAATCGGGACCTCATCTCGAATGGTTGCCTTGAATGGAGAAAAATTCGTTGTGGGCGTTCTTGTTATGACAAACACAGCAAACCGCGATCAACTGCGTATCGATGGTGTACCAGTCGGTAAAGAAATCAAGGGATATGGATATAAAGAGGGAAAGACCAAATCCATCATTCTCATCGCAGCCACCACAGCCCCATTGCTTCCCTTCCAATTGAAAAAAATCGCCAAACATGTGGCTTTGGGCCTTGCGCAGACGGGAGCGATTTCCCAAACTGGAAGTGGCGACATCATCCTGGCCTTCTCGACGGGCAACAGAATTCCGGCAGAACCTGCCGGATCATTCCATAAGATAAGGTCGGTGAGCGATTTCTGGATATCGCCCCTGTATCAGGGAACGGTTGAAGCAACTCAAGAAGCCATCATCAACGCTCTGACGGCCGCTCAAACCGTTGTGGGAAGAGACGGCAATACCGCGTACGGCCTCCCTCTTGACCAGGTCAAGAGAATCATGAAAAAATACAACAGGTTAAAGGATGGCTATTTTGAATGAATCAAAAAAGCTCCACTTGATCGGTAAAATTCCCTGGATTCACCCCCGCGGCAAAAAAAATGCTATCGTCGATGTGGGAGACATCAGGGTTGGGCATCTCACAGTCTCGAGAGATACTCATAATCCATCGGGACTGACGGAAATGATCAGGACTGGATTGACTGCAATTATTCCTGGGGATATGAATGAAGAAAACAGATATTTCTTCGGATTCTTTCCTTTTAGGAATATACAGGAAATCACAGGATATGCTGTCACCGAAGATTTCTGTTATTTGAATTCTCCCATCGTGCTCACCAATTCTTATAGCCTTGGTATTTCCTATAACGCAGTGCTCTCTTTTGGCTTTCGGCTTGGCCGTACCGAGATTTGGCCTCCGGTTCTCCTGAGTATCGACGATTCTTACCTCAATGGTCAGAAGGAATCTGTGGTAGAGGATAAAGATGTCATTCAACTCCTCCGGAACGCCTCGAATCATTCGGTCAAAGAGGGCTCCGTAGGTGTGGGATTGGGCCTGCACGCATTCGACTGGAAAGGGGGCATCGGGACCTCTTCACGATTGTTTTCCATCAGCGGCAAGCAATTTTCCGTCGGCGCTCTGGTCGCTTCAAATCACGGTACCTCAGAGTTATCCGATAGAGCAGACTTGAATCACGATAAACAAAGGAGATACAGACAGAAGGGATCGTTGACTATTGTCCTCGCCACAGATATGCCCCTTCTCCCCCACCAAATAAAAAAAGTCAGCACAAGTGTCGTTGTGTCATTGCCGAGTGCTAACACCATCAAAAACAGTAATGATTCAGTCACTTGTGTGCTATTCTCCCTCGCCAACGCCATGAGTCTGAAGGACGACGGACCCAAGGTTTTCGATTACACGGTGGCGAATGACTCGTCGCTAAGCCCAATGATCAGAGCCGGTTTGGAGTCCGTCACAGAAGCTGTGCTTCGCTCTCTGTGTCTATCGGAACCTGTTGTGGGACAAGGGAACAGAAGATTAGACAACATCCCTGAAGAATCATTTGGAGCTCTTATCCAAGTATTCGAAAAGAGCCTGGCCACCTGAACGTATGAATGGAGAGATCGAGAGTGAAAAGACATGTTAAAGCCATTACAAATCCTCGCCTGAGCCTGAATATCTTGAGTGCGGAGGACATCTACAAGATTCACACAGCAACTCTGGATATCATAGAGTCCGTGGGCGTCAAATTCCCGTCTCCAAAGGTGTTGGACCTTTGGCATAAGCTGGGAGCTTCAGTAAATAAAGAAACGTCTGTAGTGAAAATCCCTGGTGAAATGATCGAAGAAAGCCTCAAGCTCGCCCCTTCCGCTTTCACCCTCGCGGCAAGAAATGCTGCCTTGGATCTGCCATTAGACGGAAACCATGTCTTTGTGGGAACGGATGGCTGCGGTGTGGAGATGATAGATATCCAAACCGCTGAATTGCGGCGTTCCTGTCTTAAAGACGTGGAAGACATCGCTCGTGTGGCCGATTGCCTTGAACAGGTCGCTTTCCAGTGGGTTCCTGTCTCTGCTCAGGATCGTCCCCCTGAAACGAGAAGCCTTTACGAGCTGAAGGCCATATGGGAGAACTCCAACAAACATGCCCAAACAGAAAGCATTTACTCCGAAAGAGAAGCGAAAGCAGCCATAGAGATGGCCTCTCTTATTGCGGGGGGATCGACAGCACTCCGGCAGCGCCCCCTTTTGTCATTCATGGAATGTTCCCTCTCCCCTCTTGCCCATGATGGCGGAAGCCTGGAAGCCGCACTCGCTTCCGCTTCGGCCGGCTTGCCCACAGGATTCATGACTATGGTCTCCTGTGCCTCGACCGGCCCTGCCACCCTAGCGGGAGCTCTGGCTGTGGGAAACGCCGAGGTTCTCAGTGCTCTGGCATTGATCCAGCTCGTCTATCCGGGAACTCCTGTCTTCTATGCGGCTGCTCAGACCTCCATGGACTTGCGGATGGGTGCCTATACGGGTGGAGGCCCCGAAGATTTTCTCTTCGGAGCAGCTTCCAATGTCCTTGCAGATTTTTACAATATCCCTCTCTCTATGGGGTCCTTCGCCACGGGAGCCAAAGAACCCAATTGGCAGGCAGGCATCGAGAACAGCCTTTCCACACTGATGGCATCCCTCACAATGTCCGACATGCTTCTCGGTGTGGGCCTCTTGAATGGAAGCCTCATCTGGTCTTTCGAGCAGATGATCATGGACTGTGAAATCTTCGAAATCATCCGCAAAATGATGGAAGGCATACCAGTCAATAAAGAGACTCTCGCTCTCGACACGATCCGCGAAGTGGGGCCTGGAAGACAGTATCTCACCCAGAGGCACACACGGGAACACATGAGAGAGCTTTGGATTCCCAAACTGATGGACCGCCGCCCATACAGCGAGTGGATCGAGAAAAAAGACGATGCCCGGGATTGGGCCCGCGAGAGAGCTAGACATATCCTCAAGACGCATGAGCCAGAGCCTTTGCCACAAGGATTGAGCGCAGAGCTCCTCAAGATCATCGCATCGATGGAATCCTGATATATGGAAGGAAAAAGAACTCGTCAGAGGGCAAAGGCGGCCTACTCTGAAATTTTGTGTATCAGAAGTTATCAATGAAGAATCGAGCAGAAGAGGCTGTATTCAAGTTAAGGTGGGGCGTTCTGCTGATCATGGGCATTGTGGTTTTCGGCGCCTACTATGCCTTTGATGCGCTGAGCCCCATAGCCTCTTACATCATCAGCGACATGGGGATCACACGCGCGCAGTATGGGCTTCTTTTCAGCTATTACAGCCTACCCAATCTCATCATGGTCCTGGTGGGAGGAATTCTTCTGGATAAAATCGGCATCAGAAAGGCCGGGAATCTGTTCACAGCTCTTTGTGCGACCGGCGTTCTGATCACAGCGGCTGCCCCCTCTTTCCCGGTGATGCTCCTGGGAAGATTTATTTTCGGTCTTGGAGCGGAATCGCTTCTCATCACGAAGACAAAGATCCTTTCGAAGTGGTTCAAAAGCAAAGAGCTTGCCCTTGGTTTTGCTCTGGCGCTCTCCATCGCCCGGCTCGGAACGATCGCGGCCCACAACACTTCTGCCCGCATCCAGGCTTTAAGCGGTTCGTGGCGGCTTTCCATTTGGATTTCATCTGTCATCATGTTCATCAGTTTTGCTCTGTTTCTCGTCTATGCCGGAATTGATAAAAAATCCGAGAAAAGCTTTAGAGATCCAGACAGAGGAGATAAGAGCGAAAAGTTTGTGATTCAGGATATCTTCCGGTTCAAACCTTCCTATTGGTTCATCTCCATCCTCAGCATGACTTTTTATTCAGCCATTTTTCCTTTTACGGCATTCTCCACAGTATTCCTGCAGACAAAATTTGGATTCAGCGCTGTCAAGGGAGGATTTTACACATCCCTTGTCGTCATCGGCTCGATGGTTTTTACTCCCTTATTCGGTTTTCTTGTGGATAAATTCGGGAAGAGAGCTACGATGATCATCATCGGATCGATTTTATTAGTCCCCGCACATGCCCTTCTCGGTCTGACTTCACTCCATCCGGCGGTTTCCATGGTGATGCTCGGATTTTCATTCTCTCTCGTCCCCGCAGCCCTGTGGCCGACCATCCCTCTCATTGTCGAGGAGAAACGTCTGGGTACGGCCTTTGGCCTGATGACTTTGCTCCAGAATATCGGGATGACGGCTGTGCCATGGCTGGCCGGGAAAATCACGGATATTTCCGGAGGGGACTACACCTACACAATGATCATGTTCGCTTCCCTGGGATTTGTGGGTCTCATTTTTTCTATCTTGTTAAAAATTTCTGAAAAAAAAGAAGCTCTGGCCATCGAGCTCCCCGCCGGAGCGGTTTAGGCCGGCCTGTACTTAAAATTTCTTAATGAAAACATTCCGACATGTGATATAAGATATTTGGTTCATTCAGTTCTTAATATGGGTTTAACAGCTCTGAGAGGAAAACCATGAGATTGTCAACGAGCAAAATTCATCTAAAGAAATTTTGTCATCTATTCTTGGCTTGTTTCTTAATTTTGACTGGGATTGCCCTTTCGGAAAATCGCCCTTATGAAGTCATCATCGATAAAGGAGTTCCCAATGCTATGAGAGACGGAATCAGGCTTTTTTCAAATATTTATAGGCCTGATGCCGATGGAAAATTTCCGGCTATACTCATCAGAACACCATATAATAAAGACCGTTACGGCATGGATTACTCTCTTTTCCCAGTTCACGCAGCCCAAAAGGGATATGTGGTCATCATCCAGGACGTGCGAGGCCGCTATTCCTCTGAGGGTGTATTCCTCCCTTATGTGCAGGAAACTGACGACGGCTATGATGCAGTGGAATGGGCTGCGGCTCTCCCCTATGTGGATGGAAAGGTGGGGATGGTTGGGTGTTCCTATCTCGGCGGCGTGCAATGGCTCGCCGCAATAGCTGATCCGCCGCATTTGCGGGCGATTTTCCCTCAGTGTACATTCGCCAATGCCAGACATTTTTTTTATTTGGGCGGGACCTTTGACCTCTCCTGGATCGGCTGGCTGTATGACAGGTTGCCGGACTTGAAACGACACAGAAGCCCGGAAAAAAATCCGGCCGCGCAAAAAGAGGATTTCCCCTCATGGGAAGCGAATAAATGGCAATGGCTGAAGTATCTTCCCCTTAACGATTTTCCTCTATTGAAAGAATTCTGCCCCTACTATTATGAATGGATCGCTCACCCCGATGACGGCTCTTTCTGGGATTTTGCAAATATAGAAAAGTTCCATAAGAATGTGAGTGTCCCCGCATATAATCTGACAGGATGGTACGACGACGGCTACGGACAACCTGGGGCTATCTTCAATTATCTCGGGATGAAGGCTAATGGCAAAACTGAGACGGCAAAAAAAGGACAGAAATTGATCATCGGACCCTGGACACACTGCAACAGTGAATCCTCGAAGTCGGGAGATCTCGACTTTGGGCCACAGGCAATAATTGACGTCGATGCACTTGCTCTCCGATGGTTCGACTACTGGCTCAAAGATATCGGCAACGGGATTATGGAAGAACCGCCTGTGCGGTTGTTCGTCATGGGAGATAATGAGTGGAGAAACGAGAAGGAATGGCCGTTATCTAGGGCAGAGCCCACCGCATTCTATCTACACAGCGACGGCTCGGCAAACTCTATTTGGGGTGATGGGACTTTTTCTAAAGAGGAGCCCGAGGAAGAAGACCCCGACCGTTTTCTATACGATCCTTCCAACCCGGTTACGGATTATTTTTTCGAGGAGCCGGGAGCTCGAGACTTGAGGCCGATTGAAGTGCGGAATGACGTTCTTGTGTATACCTCAGATCTTCTTGAAAAAGATATGGAAGTTACAGGCCCGATAGAGGCGCAAATATTTGCCTCTTCTTCAGCGAAAGACACGGATTTTGTCGTGAAGGTGAGTGATGTGTACCCAGATGGCTATTCCCAGAATATCTCCCCTCCCCTATCAGGCGTGATCAGAGCGAGATATCGCGAATCCGAATCCGCACCTTCACTGCTGACACCGGGACACATTTACAAATTCACCATTGGTCTGATGTTCACAAGCCATGTCTTCAAAAAGGGGCATCGGTTGAGGGTCTCCATCACCAGCAGTTATTTTCCTCTCATCGACCGGAATCCCAACACGGGCCATCCATTCGGCACAGATTCGGAATGGATATGCGCCAAACAGACCATCTTTCACGATGACGAACATCCCTCGAAAATAATACTGCCTGTCATACCAAGATAAAAATAACCATGTCCTTGATAGAATTTTCTTCAGGGATATAAAATAGAAACATACCGGCAGCAAAACAAGAAGGAGGAGCCATGACAAGATCCGGAAGCACTCAAGACACCCGTTCCATCGATGCAGAGATCATTCAACTTTTGATCCGATTGATCAAAGCACGGAGCTATCCCGGTATTCCGCAGCAAGAAAAGGAAGTCGTTCAGGAGCTCGATGATTACCTGCGCTCTCACGGCATCGAAACAGTCATCACAGAGGTCTGCGACGGGCGCCCGAATCTCTTAGCTTCGGTTGAAGGGGCGAAAGCAGGCCCGCATCTGTTGCTATGCGGCCATACCGACACCGTCCCCCCCAATGAAAAAAGCCCGGTGGACCTCTTCGCCGCAGTCAAAAAAGAAGGAAGGCTTTACGGACGGGGAACAGCGGACATGAAAGGCGCTTTGGCAGCGATGGCAGGTGCTCTCGTCCATTTGAAGACATCAGGCATACTGACCTGCGGTAAAGTCACGTTGGCAGCCATCATTGACGAAGAAACACAGACCCTCGGCTCGGAACATCTTGTCAATAGCGGCTTCAAGGCCGATGCCTCGATTGTGGGCGAACCCACCAACAATCAAATCGCCATCGGACATAAAGGATTGGAATGGTTGGTGGTCGAATTCGAAGGAAAAGCCGCTCATGGAGGAACTCCGGAATCCGGGATCAATGCCATTTCTGCAGCCGCTCATTTTGTTCAGCTCCTTGAGAAAGAACTTATTCCCGAATTCCAAAAGAGGCGTGATCCTGTTCTCGGCCTTCCGGTGGTAAATATCGGAACTATTCAGGGTGGTGACCAACCGAGCACCGTAGCGGCGCATTGTCAGATCAAGCTCGACCGACGCTGGGTCAACACCGAAACGATAGAGCAAGTGTTTGAAGACCTCGAGATTCTGCTCGAAAAAATACGATCAGCCCAGCCAGGGCTGAAAACAGAAGTCTTCCGCGTTCCAGACAGCATGGCCACGATGCTGCATGGACCGGTAACCATCGATCCGGAACATCCTGTCGTTCGAGCGGCTCAAAACGCTCTGCGTGCGCACGAGCTGCCGGCGGAATCTCTCGGTGTTTTCCCGGCCTGGACGGATGCGGCTCTGATCTCCAGGGAAGCAAAAATCCCTTCGATCATTTGGGGGCCCGGCGAGCTGAATTATGCCCATTCACCCGAGGAGAGCATTCAACTGGAAGATGTGATCTTGGCCAAGAATTTGTATGTTTCTGCCGCTTTGTTCTTTACGGGGTCGCTAACCCAGGCATCAGAGATCAAAAATAGCTGATCAAGCTTCCTTATCTGATTGTTGATTTGTGGTTACGCAATGATGCGTTTGAACAGTTCCAGAGGTATGTTACGCCCACAAATAACTGCGACCACTTTCTTTCCTTTGAAGTATTCTTTCCGTCTGAGAAGGCCGCCGACACTTAACGCGCCTGATCCTTCGACCACCAGACGATGTTGCTCGAACAAAAGACGGATGGATGCTTCAATCTCTGTTTCGGTAATGAGCATAATCTCGTCCATATATCGCTGGCACAAATCGAGAGTGATACTGTCGAGATCCACGCCGCCCGCGCAGGTATCAGCTAGGGTTGGGTAGGTTTCCATCTCTACGATTTTATTGGCTCGCATAGATTCATACATCACGGGGGAGTTCTCTGGAGAAACGCCAAAAGCTTCTACCTTTGGGTTCTGGGATTTTAGCCACCCCGCCGATCCGGTGAGCAATCCCCCGGCCCCGCAGGCGAAGAGGACGGATTCCACGTCGGAAAGTTGCTTAGAGATTTCGTATCCACAAGTTCCCTGCCCGCCGACCACGAGGGGATCGTTGTACGGAGACACATAGATCATGTCTTTATTTTCGGCGACACGCCGAGCTTCCTTCTCCGCATCCCAAGCAGCTTCACCATATACGACCAGATCCAAACCATGGGCTCTCAACTGTGCCAGACGTGATGGGTCAATATCTTTGGCCACGTAGATTGTGGCGCGACGTTTTCGAATGCGCATCGCCTCGGCAACTGCTAAGGCGTAATTTCCGGTTGAGACCGAGACTATCCCTTTGTCTAGCTCTGCTTCGGTGAGCGATAGGATCTTGTTGAGGGCACCCCGGAACTTAAATGAACCCGTTCTCTGCATCGAGTCTAACTTGAGCCACACTTTCCCCTCGATCGTCTCGCTGAGATACCGAGAGTATTCAAGCGGTGTAGGCGATAGGTGTTCCTGGCATCTTTCGTGTGCTTCCAGCACCAGCTGAGGGACATCGAGTTGTGAGTGGTTTTTAGTTGTCATGCTTATTCTCCTGTGTGTAAGGCATAATCGACCATCTTAGCGATTATGATGTTCATATAATTGAGTTTTGGTCTTTATCTCTTTTCTACATAAGACTGAGATAGATCTTAACAAATAAAAACACCCCATACAAATTCCCTCCAAAAGCTGTTAGCATCCCCAAAAGCTACACTATTGTGCTTGTACTTTTTAAAGAAATGCGAAAGCAAAGGGTTCAAATTCAAGAAACTCAAACCAATAGCGGGAAAGGACATGGATATGCTCTGGTAGAAATCAATACTTGCAGATACCAAAACCAGAAAATCAATTGAAATTATCTTTGCGATTCTCTATATTTAAGCTATCTTAATCCTTTAAAATATACCACTAATTAAACTTTAGAAAAATCTTAATCATAAAAGGAGTTATCATGTGTTCAGATGGGATATCAATATCTCTATCGGGGCAGGCCGCCATCATAACGGGAGGTTCACGGGGGCTGGGCAAGGCAATAGCGCTGCTGTTTGCTCAGGCAGGAGCGAATGTTGTTGTGAATTACGCAAAAAATAAGACTGCGGCTGAGGAGCTCAAGGAAGAAGCGGAAAAATACGGTGTGGAAGTTCTAGTCGAGCAGGGCAATATTGCGAATTATGCCGACTGCAAAAGGATACTGGAAAATACTCTCAGACAGTTCAACAAAGTAAATATTCTCGTCAACAATGCAGGTATATGGGAACTGGGAAATATCGGTGATATCACACCCGATTCCTGGCAGCGGGTTATAGATGTTAACTTAACGGGAGTGTATAATTTCACCAATTTAGTGGTTCCGGTGATGAAGGAGCAAAAGCGCGGCAATATCATTAATATTTCCTCGCGATGTTCCAGGCGAGGAGAGGCAGGTTCTTCATCCTATGTCGCAACAAAAGCTGCTCTCAATGGCTTTACACGATCTATAGCATTAGAACTAGGAGCTTATAATATCAGAGCAAATGGCGTTGCGCCCGCATGGATTTATTCGGATATGACCTATGAGCATTTGGGAAACGAAGGAGTTGAGGAGGAGATATTGAAGACTATTCCCCTCGGCAGGATCGGTGATCCGGAAGATGTGGCGAATCTCTGCCTCTTTCTTGCTTCGGATCTCTCAAGTTATTTAACAGGGGAAACAATATTTCTAAGCGGTGGCTCGATATAGGATTCACAGCGAAGACATCAAGACAAAAGAAGAAATATAAGGAAACCTCAGAATTCACAGAGAAAAGCTCCTTGGATTATTTCAAATTTTTCGTGATTCTACCGTAGAATTTCATTATTATAATATATATATTCAGATAGATCGGAGGGATAAAATTGAAAAAAAAGGGCATTGCAATCGCAGTTTTTGCTCTCGTTCTTTTGACGGCAGACACGGGTTTGGCTCAGGCCCCGGACAAACCTGAACCGGGCTCCCAAGCGGCCATCGCCGAAGCGACGACGGAAGAGCGCTTCGTCTCGCCGTGGGTTTCTTACGTCCCCGAACACCCGACGGTTCCTTCGCCGACCGACCACCTGGGACACATTGCCGGTGCTCCGGGAGAGCTGTCAAATACTGAAACGATCTATGCCTACTATCGGACCTTAGCCAATACTTCAGACCGGGTTCGGGTCGAAGTCATCGGTCGCACCGAAGAGGGCCGCGATATCCTCCTGGTCATCGTGGGAGAGGGGGACAGCCTGGCCAAACTCGACACATCCCGCGAGGCCATGGCAGCGCTCGCCGATCCGCGACGGACGGACGAGACCACTATGGAGAAGATCGTTGCAGAGCAGAAGCCCTTCTACATGCTCCTCGGTGGAATCCACTCCACGGAGACGGGAAGCCCGGAAATGCTCATGGAGCTAACCTACCGTCTGGCGGTCTCCGAAACCCCTTTGATCAAAACGATACGAGACGCAGTGGTCGTTTTGATCATTCCGGTCGTTGAACCGGACGGCCGCGACCGAGCTGTCGACTGGTTTTACAGGTACCTTAAAGGCAAAACAGATTTCGACCGTCTTCCCCCCCGCTCGCCTCCCTACTGGGGGAAGTACGTTTTCCACGATAACAACCGCGACGGAATCCAGCGCAAGCTCGCTTTGACCCGGGCAACACAGGACACTTTTTTAGAATGGCATCCCATAATCGTTCACGATCTTCATGAATCGATCCCTCTGCTTTGCATCTGGACCGGTACCGGACCTTACAACGTGAACCTCGATCCCATCACAACCACAGAGTGGCACGCCATTGCCTTTCACGAGGTTGCGACACTGACCTCCTTCGGCATGCCCGGTGTCTGGACCTGGGGTTTTGGGGAAGGTTGGGCGCACATTTACGCCGATTCAGTGGCAACCAATCACAACGCCATCGGCCGGGGCTACGAGACCTTCGGCAACGCCACCGCCGAGACAGTGCACCGGCGTATCGACCCGAAGCGCCAGACGTACCTCGGAAAACCGGTGACCGAGGCGGAGTGGTATCGAACCTGGCCACCGCCCAAGGCTTTCGAGTGGTCGCTCCGTAACAATGTCAACTATCAACAGACCGGCGTGCTCTCGGCACTTCAGTACACGGCACTTCATGCCGACGATATGATGCGGAACTTTTGGCGACGCGGCCGAAACGCGGTGAAAAAGGGCGAGATCGAGCCGCCCTATGCGGTCTCCATACCGGAGGAACAACGCGATCGGAGGCGGCTGGCTGTCATGGTGAACCTTCTGCGCTCTCACGGGATCGAGGTCAGACGTTGCCGCAATGCCTTCGAAGTCAAAGAGGGCAGATTCGCAGCAGGAACCTACCTGGTGCGTTTGGATCAACCTTATCGAAGCTACGCTCACGATCTCTTGATTGCCCAGAAGTTCCCGATGGACAAGACGCCTTACAAACCTTACGACGACGTGGGATGGGCGCTTCCGTTTACCCTGGGTGTCGAGGTCACGGCCATCAAGGATGTAACCGTGAGAGACATCCAAGCCGACCTCTTGACCGAGGACGTCGCCTACCCCGGAAAGGTACTGGGCGACAGTGGTTTCTACCTCATCAAAGATACCGGCCAAGAGGGGCTTCTTGCTGCAAGTGTACGTCTCGCCAATTTCGATGTAGAGGTGGTCGAGAAGTCCTTTTCGGTCGATGACACCGAGTACCCGGCCGGCTCCTGGGTCATCGCCGACCAGCCGGGACTGCGACCCGCTCTCCAAGGCGCAGCGGATTCGCTGGGTATCGATGTTGTCGCCGTACCCTCAGCGCCCGACGTTTCCCGCCACCGACTCGATCTTCCCCGATTGGCTCTACTTCAAACCTGGAACGATACGCAGTCGGCGGGCTGGTTACGCATGGTGTTCGACGATGAGGAGGTTCCCTACACGCTCATCATGGACGAGGATGTCCGTGCTGGCGGCCTCGCGAACCGATTCGATGTCATCGTCTTCCCGAATACCGATGACGGTCTCAAAAGCATCATCAACGGAATCGACCCGACTTACAGCCCGCTCGCCTACACTCGGACCGAGGAATATCCAACCCTCGGGTTTCCCACTTCCTCGGAAGACATCACTGGAGGACTTACTTGGGAGGGAGTCCAGCACATCGAGGACTTTGTTCGCAGCGGCGGAGTACTGGTAACGCTCGGCGGCGCCTCTGAGCTGCCTCTAGACGGCGGTATCGCCAAGAACGTAGGCCGGGCCCGTGTAAATAATGTCTACACACCGGGCAGCGAGCTACAGATGCGATTCCGGCGACCGGATCACCCACTTGCCTACGGCTATCCGGAAATCACTTCCGCCTTTCGGGAGAATCGACCCCTATATAGTGTACGCCACATCGACGAAGGACGAATCGTCCTCCAGTGGGGCACGAAGATTCCGACCGACGACGAAGAGGACAAAAGCGACGATAATTCGAACAAAGCCGAAATGGCGACGAAATCGCTCGTTTTGTGCGGCGGAATCAAGGGAGCGGGTGAGATTATGGGCAAGCCGGCCATCCTGGACATTCCCAGCGGCAAGGGACGCGTGGTCGCCTATGACTTCGATCCGATCCACCGATACCTGACCCTCTCGGACTTCCGACTGGTCTGGAACACAATCCTGAACTGGAATGATTTACCGCCGACACCGGAATCTCGAGATGAATAGTCATGGGGAAAGCGGAAGAAATTAAAGGAAATATGTTTTTTCTGTCAAGCACACATCATAACAAGGGACATGGGGACATTAAGGTTGAGTCACCGGGTTACGTCGTGTAAAACCCAGCTATTCCATGATTTCTAAGGCATGATAGACGGCCTTGGCGATCTGGATATCCTGGACTGCAACGCCTGTCAGGTCTGCAATCGTGGTCTGTTCCTCGGCAGTTCTCCGAAGCTCCGGATGGACGATCACATTCCCTAATTCCACCACCCGCTCTTTTTCTAGTACGCCGGCTTTGAGCGCTTGATGGATCTCGCCTCTCAAAAGACACTGGCTGATACTGTCAGCGACGACTATATCTGCTTTTTGAAGAATTCGCGGGTCCAACTCATTCTTCTCCGGAGTATCGGATCCCATAGCGGTAATATGCGTTCCCTTATGGACCTTATCGGCAGACAACAAGGGGGATTTCGAGGGTGTTGCCGTGACGATCAGATTGCAGTGTGCCGCGATATCCTCGGTCTTCAAGGTCGTCCGGATATTGTATCCTGCGGGCTCCATATCTGCTTTATATTCGTCCATCTCTTTCTGATTCATTCCCCACACCATAACTTCCTTGCAGTCTATGACAGGGGCTAAAAATTCAAGCTGCATGCGCCCCTGCGTTCCTGCTCCCACAATACCTATACGATCGACCTGTTTCGGAGCCAGGTATTTGGCAACGACTGCACCTGCGGCAGCGGTACGCACGTTCGTCAGATGGCACTCATCCAGCAGTGCGCAAGCCAGCTCACCTGTTCCTTTTTTAAAGAGAAGAATAAGCCCGTCACTCGTATACCTATTCGAGCTGGGGCTTTCGAAGAATCCGGAGGCAATTTTAATGACATAATAATCGTCATCCACGATATATCCGTACTTGATGTGAACATCACCGGGAGGCTTTTTGAAGATCATCTCGCCCACGGGAGGGATCACGGCTTTGCCCTGGGAATAGGCCACAAATCCTTCCTCTATTTCTTGGACAGGTTGAAGTTTCTTTAAGACATCCTTGATTTGCGGGAGATCATAAAATTTACTCATTTCTTATTTCCTTTCCTGATTCTGATCATTATAGAATTATCAACACATGTTTACAAATCAATTAATTCCTCTCATGTTCATTGATTCGAGAAGTTTCTCTTTATCCGTGATAAAGGGCCAGCTCCTTATGATGTAGGGTCCATTCCCCGAATGGACCGTTTGGGAAACGGTCCCTACAATTAGTCTATCGGATTCCCGTTGTTCGTTTTTAAAATCACTATTTCGGACACTCGAATGTGGCTTATCACGGATTTAGTGACGCTTCCACAATTTCTCTTTTTCGTTGAATTGACTTCCTATCAGTCCTCTGATATAAAGGAGCGCATCCTGAGGGAGATCCACAAATGAGTAACCAGGCAACTCAAGGTTCGTCTCAACTCTTGCGAAAGATGAACCTTCTGGATACGACATTTCTGGTCATAGGGGCCATCGTCGGCTCCGGAATTTTTATGACGACCGGTTTCATTGCCGAGTATCTCCCCTCACCCCTCATGATCTTGATCGTCTGGCTGCTGGGAGGCTTTTTCGCCATGAGTGGAGCCCTGGCATTTGCGGAATTGGGAGCTATGTATCCTCAGGCAGGAGGACAGTACATCTATCTGCGGGAAGCGTACGGTCGCTGGGCAGGTTTTCTTTACGGATGGGGATTTTTCTGGGTGATCGAGTGCGGTGGCGTTGCCGCCCTGGCCGTCGGATTTGCGGAATACTTCGGGTACTTTGTCCCGGCCCTGTCGACAAAGACCTATCTCTTGAAATTCCATCTTCTAAATCTCGATTATTCCTTATCTGCAGGACAATTGATTGCCGTGGCCTCTATCCTGTTTTTGTCTGCCGTCAATTACCTGGGTATCAAAAGCGGTATCATGGTTCAGAATATTTTCACATTCTTACGGATTGCGGCAGTGGCCGTGTTGATTGTGCTTGGCCTGGCATTGGGCTCGAAAGCAGGAGTCACCTCCCCAGAGGGACTGTTTACGGGTGATATGTCCTTCAGCATCAAACTGTTCGGACTGGCTTTCATCGCCGTTCTCTGGACTTATGATGGCTGGTATAGCGTAAACTGCGCCGCTGAAGAGATAAAGAATCCCGGTAAAAACATTCCCCGCGGTTTGATCTTGGGGACTCTGAGCGTTACCCTCATTTATTTTCTGGTGAACGTGGTCTACGTGACGGCTTTACCTGTCGAGCGCATGAAAGGAGTCGCCCGCATCGGGGAGCTGGCGTCCACGCAGCTCTTCGGACAGACAGCGACTTTATTTATCTCGGGCACGATCATGATTTCGATCTTCGGATGTCTGAGTGCATCCATCCTGTACGGACCGAGAGTTTTTTTCGCTATGGCACAGGACCGCTGTTTCTTCAAGAGTATGCGCTATGTCCATCCCCGTTACAGGGTTCCGACAAAAGCCATCGTCTGGCAGGGAATCTGGTCTTCCCTTCTCTGCTTATCCGGAACCTATCAAGACCTGTTCGAGTACGTTGTCTTCGCTCTTGTCATATTCTGGGCTGCGACCGGCTTGGCGGTCATCATCCTGCGCTCCAAACAGCCCACAATCCCACGCCCTTATAAATCATGGGGATATCCTGTCTTGCCTATCCTTTTTGTCTTGATCAACCTCGGCGTTTTTTTGAACACGATCTGGGCTCAACCCCTTCAATCTCTCATCGGTCTCCTCATCCTCATTGCAGGCATTCCTGCCTTCCTTCACTGGAAATCTAAGGAAACGAAAACTCCCTGACCACTAATTTTGAATGAATACTGCGCTGCCTGGCAAGAGACCGTCTCGGTCGCGACAAATAAATTTCCTGGTTCTCTTCCATATTGTGTGGGTAAATCAAGACTCGTGTGAAGAAGGAAAAGGATTCAGGGATACCCAAAACGTTTTTACAATTAAAAAATTAGATTCTGTGAAAATCAGTGATGCCTTAAGATTGATAGCAGATTCGGACAGAATGCTACAATTGGTCGAGTTGTTAGGGTAGGATTTACTAGGTTCAATCGGCACTCCCAGGAAGGATATTATGGCCGTCGAATATGCGATTTGTAATTTAATATGGATAATTTTAAGATAATACTGCAATTTTGCAGGGATATTCGGTGGAATCAAATAATATACGACGTCAATGAAGGGAGATTTGTATCAAATCCAGCACGCTGTATATTAATAGTTAGGTGAGGCTAGGGACAAAGGAGAACGCGATGAGAACCAAAGTGGGTTTATGGATTGACCATAGGAAGGCCATTATTGTGGCTGTTACGGATAAAGGGGAAGAGATAGGACTGATAGTATCGAAGGTTGAGAAACAGCTCCAACGTTCTGGTGATTCGCCTCTTAAGGGGCACTATGAATCGCAGAAAGTGCCGGTAGATGCTAGCCGCCAGAGAACGTTTACGGGACATCTCAACATTTACTACAAGGCGGTAATTGCGTGTCTTCGTGATGCGGAATCCATTCTGATATTTGGCCCTGGTGAGGCAAAGGGCGAACTGAAGAAACGTCTTGAAGAAAGCAAACTGGGCGGACGCATCGCAGGTATTGAAACAGTTGACAGGATGACGGATCGCCAGATTGCGGCGAAAGTTCGACAGTACTTTGCAGAATAGCCTTCGGCAATAGTAAAAATATTTTGAATTTGATCAGAGTACTGGGTGAATCGCTTTTAGTCAAAAAATTCTTTCCATTTGTTAAAGTGACCAATTAAAGCGATAGGGGGGATAATCATAATACGTAATGAGGGAACCCGATAGAGTCGGGCGCGAGGACTGTATGAGCAATAGAAGGTCACTTAGGAAGTGGTGATAATAGTTATAAAATATCCATGTGTGTGATTCACAAGCGTGCGCAGTTTCGCAGCGCCGAGCAGAATAAATTGAAGGGACTTCCATTAATTAATTCAATGAGTGAGAGGCGGCGTGAAAAAATAGAAGAGAACCAATTTTAACTGAGCATTCAGAGAATTTTGTTGAATCCCAGATTCCGTATCTCATCGGCTTGCATTACAAAGCCGACAACTCTTTTGCTCTCATCTCTGATAAAGTCTATCCTGCAAGTGCCCAGGTCATACGCATCGTCGTTCATATAAGTGCCCATGAAACCGTCGGTTGATATCGCTTCCACGAAGCTCTCATGCCTTCCCAGTTTCATAGACAATTTATCATCTTTCATTTTTAAGATCGCCGTGGCATCAAGCTCATCAGAATAATAGGTGCCTACAAATTCTGCAAGAGCCGCTGTCGATAACGTCTTGAGAGTCGGTTTTGTTTTGGGGGAGAGGCCTTCTTCTCTCTCAACTTTCTCTTTAGACTCTGTAAACTGGTCGGCCAAATACACATCCGCAATCCTCCTTGCGATTCTTTCCGGTTCGAACGAACCCAGATTGGACAAAATCACCACAGAGAATTTCTGTTCCGGGAACTGGATATAGTGCGCCTTATATCCGACAAATGAGCCTCCATGGCTGATCAATTTCAGGCCTTTATATGTGCTGATGCTTAGGCCAAATGCATAGTCGATCGCTGTCCCGTCATTGAGTCGAGCGGGGGTGGTTATCAAATCTATCAGCGCCCGGGTCTTGTTCCCCAGTTTATTCGTATAAAAATTCTGATCCCACTTGAAGAAATCATCGACCGTCGTGTAAATTCCTCCATCGCCGATCATATCGAGCTGGGTCATATGAATCTTAAAGCCTCCCTCTGCAAGAGGCAGATATCCCGATGCCCTATTCTTCACGATCTCATTGATATCGTCGTGAAAATAAGTGCTCGTCATGCCGAGTGGATCGAAGATATATTTCTTTGCAAATTCTCTAGTCTTCATACCGCTTGCACGGCCAACAATTTCTGCCAGCAGAAAATATCCTGAATTCGAATAGGAATATTTATCTCCCGGCTTAAAATTGAGCTCTCTCTGACGGGCAAGGAGTTCGATCACCTCCGGAGACGTGTAGAAATATCCTCCCGATCTCCCTGCCAGCGCCTGAAGAACTAAGTAATCGCGTATCCCACTCGTGTGGTGAATCAGATGGCGGATGGTCACCGGAGGAATATACGCATGCATCTCGGGAAGGAATTTTTGGATATCGTCGTCCAAAGACAGTTTTCCTTGCTCAGCGAGCAGAGCAATACACATGGCTGTAAACTGTTTTGAGACCGAACCTACCCGAAAGACAGATTGTGGGGTGATGGGAATGTTGTACTCGAGATTGGCCGTGCCGTATCCCCGGGCATATACGATCCTTCCATCTTGAAAAATGCCGAGTGCTGCACCCGGGGAATCCACTCTGTCCCAACTCTCAAAGAGTGCATCGACCTTATCTGTCGCTTCAGAGTGGGTATACGCCTGGAGGGACAAAAGAGGCGAAACATTGGCTAAGAGAAAAACAATCAGGCAAAACCATAAGACAGGACTCAGGAAGTTTTTTAACTTAAAATGCACTTTGACTCACCTCCTCATCGCATTTTTAATGTTAAAGGTCGCTTTTGGGCACAAAGCGATCCCCGCTCTACGTCATCGGTTCCAATCTAAATTCCGGGTGTTTTTCTGCGGAATATTCCTCTCAGATTCCACTAGAATGACAAGCGAATTCCCAATTGCACTCTTCGCGGGGGGATGATTCGAGCCGGCTGCATGAAGCCCTCTGCAGTCCCTCTTGTCGTTAAAGTTTCCACCATCGTCGCTTCGTTAAAGAGATTGAATATATCCGCGGCGATCCTCAAGCTGAATCTCTCTTTGTACCTGAACGCTTTTTCTATTCTCAGGTCAAGAAGATTCCAAGCATCCAGGTGATATGTGGAACCCCTTGGCTCTGCCAGGATCGAAAATGCTCCTTGATCCATTCCTGTGACAGAAATAGTCCTTGCTATCGGTTTTCCGCTCATCGCCGTGTAACTGGCACTCACGCTGAAGTCATAAGGTAAAAGATACGTTCCCTGCACCTTGAACATGAACCTTCGATCGCTTTGCAACAGTCCGTCGTAGCCAGTGTTGTTGATGAGGTCATTCGGATCCCTCAATCCTGAAAAGTTCCCTTGAGTCAATTGGCCCGTCGATGATACTCCAGAAGCTTTCGAGTAGACAAAAGATGAGCTCAACTGCCAGTTGTTCGATAACCGCTTATTCAGTGTGATAAACAATCCTTGGTATTTCTGTTTGTAGTCTGGGTGGTTGATCAGGGTGAGAAAATCATCGCCTGGATCAGTTGTCTGATTCCAGACCTGTATGGTCTTTCCTGCAAACTCATCGTAGTAGTCCACAGCTTCAAATTCGGCAGCCGTATTCCACCATGATAGAAAATCCTTGGTGTATTTGTAGACATAGGTTATTTCCAGCCCGAAATCTGCAATTAATTCCCGGCTTAATCCCACAGATAACTGCTGGCAGAGGCTACTTTTCAGATTATCGCCTACGGCTCTTCCGCCGCGTGGATCCCATGACCAGGAAAAGATGTCATACTGTTCCGTATCCCAATTGTAAAGGTAGGCATAGACGGGCTGCGAGCTGGGAGAAAGTGAAAAAAAAGTGCTCAGGTATAAGCCTTCGTAATAGTGCCCGTATGTGGCTCTCAAAATAGTCTTGGCATCGGAAGTGAGCCGATAGACTAGGCCCACTCTTGGTGACCAGTTACTCCAAGAGATAACATTCGATACGCCTTCAATAGTGTTACCAGTTGGGTTTCTATTCACATCGATCTCTTCCACATCGAAAATATCGCCGGATTGTTGATCGAATCGTAGTCCCAAATTGACTGTCAACCTGTCGCCGATGGCCCAAGCATCATCCACGAACACACCGAGCCTGTTGACGCTGGCCCCGTAGTTGTAAGGATTTTGGAAGTATGCGGCATAGGGATAGCCATCATAATCATAATAGGCGACACCGCCTGAATAGGAGTAGATACCGGCATAATGTCCTCGGGTAAATTGGACACCGACTTTAAAATCGTGATTTCCGCCTATGAAATCATCTGCATAATAACTGAGGGTAGCGTTGGCTTGGATTCTGGAAGCATCTGCCTTGGTCCAGCCCCATATCCCGTTCGTGGAATAGCCCGTTGCCGCATCATAATGGATAGACTCATCCAGATTTCCATCCTGTGGAACCCACTCGTCATGGGCAAACCATCCCCCTAATTTAAGCTCAAAAATTGCATCCTGGCTCAGAACTGATGTGAGGAGCAGGTTGGGAACAAGGTACCATCCGGGCTCCAAGGCAGCCGCGTCGTAGGGCTGAGCGGGCGTGATGACATCAGGCAGATCATACACTTCATGCTGATACGATATCATCAGTCTATTGTTTTTGTTGAGCTGCATGGTTAGCTTTAGAAATCCTCTCTTATAATCAGCTTTTGTAGGAAATTCTGGTGGAGTTCCCAGTTGGGAATAGGCGGATCGCTTCCACTGAAGATTACTGTAGAGCCAAATTGTGTCCTTCTTCAAAGGTCCGGATAATTCTAAGCTGAAATCGTTCTGGTAATCGACATTATAAGGGTATTCTGCATCAGGCACATTATTGCCGACAAAACTCGAAGGAAGGAGATAAGTGTTGAACTCTCCTCGAAAATCATTGCTCCCCGATTTCGTGACGACATTGATGACGGCTCCCTGGAAATTCCCATACTCTGCGGGGGCTCCGATGGAGATGATCTCACCTTCCTGATAAATATCGGGATTGTTCCACACCCACGTGGTGCCGTTGAAATCGAAAGATGTGTCAACCCCATCAACCAGGTACGAATCCGAAAAGTAGGACGATCCGAGAGAGGAATGCCATTCTTCTCCTTGCGTTTCATTTGCTGAGACACCCGGAGCCCAGAGCATGATGTCTATATAGGTGAAACGACTTTTGGGGATATTCTGCAGTAAATCAAGATTGTAGTTGGCAGTTGTCCCTGATTTAGTGACATCGATCACCGGAGATTCTCCGACAACTGTGACTGTTTCTTCAACAGCTGCTTGTTGCAGAACGACATCCACGGTGACTGTTTTTCCCACAGAAACGATAATATCTTCCCTCTTGAGTGATTGGAATCCTGCCAATGAGACGGTCATTTCGTATGTTCCCGGGGGAAGCGCAGAAAATATAAAAACACCGCTCGTAGAGGTTAGATCAGCTTTGACACCGCCAATAAGATCCGGGCTCTGGATTTCTACACTTGCTCCCGGGAGATTCTCATCGGCATCATCTCTTACAGTGCCTCGAATGGTTCCGGTCAACCGCTGGGCCGAGGAAAAACTCACCATTAAAAGAAGAAAAACCATCAAAAATGGAATAGACCTGAAGAAAATCCTTCTAAGAATCATTTTGCCTCCTTCAAGCTTGCGATTAGAAAAGTTGAGATATTTATTTTATCTCCCCATATACCATTCTACTTGTTCCACAATGCGGAACTCTGTATCATACTCTGATTCATTATTTGAACAATTGATCAGTTTTGTCAAGCTCTAATACAGCCTTTTTAATATTATTTTTATCCAATCGCAATTTTGGCGTGTTGGATAAAATTCAATTTGTTTTAATGCAAGTTGTATGCCAATCTTCTTGGAAATGATTTCAAAGAATTCTATGCCGAGTTGAGGTTCCAAAATACTCTGCTTTTTTCATGATCCTCGTTCATAAATTTGGAGAATTCAATTTATTGAATTGGCAGGAAAAAGTTAAAGTGAAGCAACTCTGCTTTCAAAATAGAGGTTAGAGTGCGCCGATATCCGGTTAATCGGCCGTCCCACCTCCGTCAACAACAAGCGTTGCTCCTGTCATGAAGGTGGAGTCGTCAGAGGCAAGAAAGAGTGCGGCTTTGGCGATTTCCCCGGGCGTCCCGATCCGGCCCATCGGGCGTTGCGCGACAGCTTGCTCATGGTATTCTTCCCATGTCATTCCGCGCATCCGGGCATCTTCACCGAGCATCGGGGTTTCGACATCACCGGGACAGAGGCAGTTCACACGGATTCCCTGTCTTGCGTGATCTAGGGCCATGGCCTTTGTTAAAAGAACAACACCGCCTTTGGATGCACAGTAAGATACGGCTTCGTTGCCGCCCACAATCCCCCATCCGGAACCGTTATTGATGATCACGCCGCTCTTTTGGGCGATCATGTGAGGGAGAGCGAATTTTGACATCAGATATGTCCCCTTAAGGTTGATATCGATGGTGAGATCCCATTCTTCTTCTGAACAATCCACTGCAGTGTTCGGGAAATAAACTCCTGCATTGTTAAAGAGAATATCCAGCCGTTCAAAAGCCTTCATCGTTTTCTCAACAGTACTCTGGCACTCATCGGGAAACCGAATATCTGCGATAATGTATATCGCCTGACCGCCGCCATCAATGATTTCTTTGACGACTTCTTCACATCTGTTCTCATTGCGGCCCGTAATACATACCCTCGCACCCTCTTTGGCAAAAAGAATGGCTGTGGCTTTGCCTATTCCGGAGTTCCCCCCGGTGATTAAAGCGACCTTATCCTTAAGTTTCATATTATCCTCCATCTCTCGTTTTATATATAGGTCGAACCATGAAACTACTCTTTGAAGACGAGCGGACTAAGGATGCATAAGACCATGGAGTAAAAAATCATAACTGTTCCTTTCCAATTTTTCAACTTCTATCATGAGAGGATAAACATCCTTATTTCTGTGATAAGAGCATTAGACGTAAAAAAGAGAGAGACACTGTCCTTATGAATCGGATGGCGGCGGGTGGGGGGGTCTTCGACGAATATGGACTGTGACGAACTCTTGCTTTTATCATTTGACTTGAAAACATCACGGAAATAAGGATGCTTCCCATGAGAGTCATTAAAATTATGCTCTTTGGTCCCGTTGAAATTAGAGAGCGAAAGAGATAAAATAATGACAAGATGAAATGTCCGGGACAGGATACACGCCACTGGAAAAAAGAAGATATTTTTGAGGTTCATTGTCCCGCTTGCCGGACAACCGCTGAATTTTTCAAAGACGATGTTCGAAGACGCTGCAAAAAATGCAACACATGGATTCCCAACCCAAAACTCGATCTCGGATGTGCCGAATGGTGCAATTATGCGGAGCAGTGTCTCGGCAATGATTCCTTGAAAAAACGGAAGAAAAAAAAGTAGCTTCAATATCACATTCTGGTTTTCAGAATTCAAATGATCAGTAAAGACCTCTGGATCACTCTTGGAGGACTGGATGTCTGCGACGTCGAGAGACGAAGCCTGTCAAAATATAATCCGCAGACTCAAAGTTATCGTTTAAGAATCCTCAACAGGGATTATGATATTTCCCCAGCAAAAAAAAGCGTACGGCTTGCCGAGTCAATTCTGGAGCAATTTCCAAGCTTCTATGTGCAACTTGTTACCGTCAACTATCTCATCGGAGCAAAAGACCTACCTCTGACCGGAAAGTGGATGGCTGTGACTCAATTCCCTTCAGGCCCGCTGTTTTTCCGTGGATCCCATAAAATGCCGAGCGATGCACTGGAAAAAGCCTTCAGTCATAATGAAGATGACTTTAGCTCGCTATCTCTGGCTTATGGTGGCACCAAAGTGGATGGAGGCGATTGTGCTTTTGAATTCCCTTTCTTCCCCCGGCTCCCTGTCAGGCTGCTCCTCTGGTTAGCGGACGAGGAATTCCCCGCCCGGATGGTATTCCTTTTCGACAGAACGGCCGATCAGCATCTTCAACTGGATGGATTATGGGCTTTGGGGAAAGCTCTTGCACACGTGCTTCTTCACAAAACTCTCTAAGGATCATTCAAAGAACCCTCAAGGTTTTAACAACTCATTGACGGAGGAATCAGCCGGAATCTATGGTTTGCCAGTCCAGCTTCTTATATTTGCGTCGAAATTGAGACGGTGTGCTCTTCTCCATCTGCTTGAATGTTTTTGTAAAATGGCTCTGATCGAAAAAACCAGCCTCGATCGCGCAATCTGCAATGTTGACATCCGTATTCAGAAGAAGATATTTCCCATACTCAACTCTGAGCTTCTTAATGTAATCCGAAAGCGATACCCCTGTCTCTTCCTTAAAAAGGTGAAGACATCTGCTCGTGCTCAGGCCACCAATCAACGCGACTTCTTCAGATTTTATCTTACGGGTAAAATTTTGATCGATATAGTCGATCATTTTTCTGATCTTGATTTTTTTCTTCTTCTCTTTGGTGGCTGAGACTCTAGTGATAAAATTGGTCAGAATATCATTAAGTTTGAACAGCAGTTCGTCTAAATCAGTCGCCCTATTCAGCTCCGTAAAATAGGAGTAGTTCAATCCCATCAGGTCTTTTGCATCCACTCCTGCCTCTATAGCCGTTCTTGAGATGATGACAACCAATTCGATGATTCGGACCTTGATGATCTCAAAATTCATGCCGCTGTCAAAAAAAATCGAACCCAAGAATTCGTTGAGAATCTCTCTTGCCCCTGTTTTATCTCCGAGTTTGACCTTCTGAATGATCTCTTCCTGTTTGTCCAGAATCTTTCTAGCAACATCGGGCCTGTTTTTTTTCAGATCATCCAGGAAATTGGCGATTTTGTATTGCTGGATGTATTTGGCCTTTCTGTCTTCGAGAAAATTCATATCATTGATCTGATATTTCCTGGTGAGCGTGAGAAGGTAGGAAACGTTTTCCCTCACTTTTTTGAGCGAAAATATTTTAAATTTCAAATCCCGGAGCTTTAGCTCGTCCACTGACTCACAAAAACTCCCAAGATTCTGGGCCAGCTCATCGATAAAATCCTGCCTCATCTTCGGAAATATAGCAAAACCGCTCAGAAACCCTCCGAGGAGCTTTTTATTAAGAACAATGGGTACGGCGAACATGATCAGCCCAAGGGGACAATAGGTGATATAGCCCTCTCCCCACCGGAAGGCTTCTTCAATAGCTTTCAACATCTTCAATTGACAATTGCTCATCAGAGCACTGTTCCTGCTCGTAAAAGTTTGTTCGCATATCGTGCATTTTTTACTGCTGTGTAAAATTTCTCCGCTGGCATTGATGAGCACGAGAGGCAATCCTGTTTTAGTTGTGTATTTACCGGCAAGCATTTTAAACTTCGTTTCCGGTACGATTTTCTGAAGCTGCATGATATTTTATTTTTATATTTATTAGTTTAGCATAATTATACAAAAATTAATCCCAAAATGCTAGACGAACTGCACAGTAAAATGCTAGATTATTTGAATAGTCAAGTGACTTCAGGACAAACCCGCTTGAATCGGCGTGTGAGGTTGTAAGAGTGGAAATACTTTTTGAGATCGCAAATAATTTGGAACATGGAGATTCTTCTGCAGTCAAAGAATCGTTGAGAAAAGCACTTTCTATGAATATTGCCCCTGAGAAAATCCTGAGTTTGGGGCTGATCAAAGGAATGGAAGCTGTCGGGAAAAAATTCAAGGCAAATGAAATCTTCATTCCCGAAGTCTTGATCGCATCGAGAGCGATGAAATCAGCGATGGACGTCATCAAACCATTTCTGACCGAAGGCACAGAATACTCTCAGGGAAAAATAGTTTTGGGCACGGTGAAAGGAGACATCCATGACATCGGGAAGATGGTTGTGAGGATCGCGCTGGAAAGGGAAGGATATGATGTCATCGACATAGGCATTGATGTCCCCAAGGAAGCCTTTCTGGAGGTGGCACTGAAAGAAGGCCCAGATATCGTGGGAATGTCTGCACTTCTTACGACAACAATGTCATACATGAGAGAGGTTACAGGTTCTATCAGATCCGCCCGCTTAAAAAAGAATGTCAAAATAATTATCGGCGGGGCGCCCATCACACAATCCTTTGCCGATGAGATCGGAGCCGACGGATACGCGCAAGAAGCGGAATCTGCAGTGACTCTTGTGAGAAGCCTTCTGAAAAACGAAGAAACGAAAAGGAAACATCGATGAAATTTGCTGTTACGGGAAAAGGAGGGACCGGAAAAACAACGATAGCAGGTATTTTGGCCCATTTTTTCAGCAGAGATGGCTATCATGTCTTGGCCGTGGATGCTGATCCGGATTCCAACCTTGCTTCAGCCATTGGCGTCCCGGAGAATGAGGTCACCTCAGTCATTCCGATCTCGAAACAGCGTCAACTCATTACGGAAAGAACAGGTGCGAAACCCCGTCAATTCGGCCAGCTTTTCAAAATGAATCCGAGCGTGAGCGATATTCCGGATGCGTTTTGTATCGATCACAAAGGCATAAAACTTTTGATCTTGGGGGCTATCCAAAAAGGGGGGGCGGGTTGTGCGTGTCCGGAAAATGTGCTTCTCCGGAGCCTCTTATCCGAGATTATTCTCAATCGTGATGAAGTCGTTATCGTGGATATGGAAGCAGGCATCGAGCATCTAGGAAGAGCGACATCCCGGTCGATAGACAAAATGCTGATTATTGTAGAGCCCGGATCCCGAAGCATATTGACGGCAAAAACAATCCTGAGGCTTGCACGGGAAATCGGGGTCGAGTCTTTCGGCATCATCGGGAATAAAATCCAGGACAAAACACAAGAGGATTGGATCCGTAACCAATTCCCTAAGGGACTTCTTTTGGGGACGGTTTCCTATCGGGATATCATCCGTGAGACCGACCAATCCCAGCAACCGATCATAGAATTCCTTGATGAAAACTTGAGCAGAGAATTTGACGCCATTTACCAATCTTTAAAGAATCTGGAGCGACTGTCATAAGCCAAATTTTACATAGGATTCATTTATTCGGAGGATAAATAGCATTTTTTTACAAATTATCAGGAGCTAAATACAAGATATAAAAAGAACGCTGATTTTAAATAATAGAGTCGATATCTAACTCTCGGAGGTCAAACATGTCTTTTAAACCACAATGTCTTGCTTCCGGAATCGGAAGTTTCCCCCATAAGAATGTGGCCAGAGCCTGCGATTTGATCATGGAGACGATCCCGGTGATCCCCATCTGGCCTCAACTGCCGAACACCAACTTCCGCGAACAAATGGAAGCCCAATACAGTGAGGCATTTCCCAATGTGGTCATAGATGACTCTAAAGAGAAAATGTATTTCAACACTGCTGAGGAGTCCACAGCTGAGCTGGAAAGATTCTATGAGAGCTATATGGCAGAAGACCTGGGTCACTTTAAGATATCCGAGGAATTCAGCCGTGGAATCTATGAGATGGAAAAAAGACTCGTCGCAGACCGGCCTTCGTCCATCCTGTTTTTCAAAAGCCAAGTGACCGGTCCGGTCACATTTGGCCTGGCGACTGTCGATGAGAATAAAAGAGCACTCTACTACAATGAGGTCTACAGGGATGTTGTCGTTAAAGGGATTACGATGAAAGCCAGGTGGCTCTTGGAAAAATTCAGACCTCTTGGATACAGCCAGATATGCTTTGTGGATGAGCCGATCCTCACCGGCTTTGGTTCCTCAACTTATGTCAGCGTTCAGAGGGAAGCCGTGGTGCATGACTTGAGCGAGGTGGTGGAAGCGGTCCATGCAAATGGCGCTCTTGTCGGGACCCACTGTTGTGGAAATACAGAGTGGCCTCTTTTGATTGATGCGGGCGTGGACATCATCAGTTTTGATGCCTATGAATTTGGCGACACGATCGCCTATTATCACGAACAGACGAAAAGATTCTTGGAGAAGGGAGGTGTACTGGCCTGGGGAATAGTGCCCACCTCGGAAAAAATAGCCGGAGAGACACCCGAATCTTTAATAACCCGGCTGAAAGAAAAAATAACTCATTTGGCGAATAAGGGAATCGACCAGCACCTCATTTGGGAGAAATGCCTGTTGACCCCGAGCTGTGGCACTGGCTCTTTGCGGATTGAACTTTCAGAAAAAATCTTTTATACATTGTCTGAGGTGAGCCGTTTGCTCCGCGGATGAAGACTACGTGGAATATATCTTCCTCAGAGGAGTGATTTCTGGATAGTATTAAAAAGAAATTTGAGTTAAGAGATGAGGTAATAAATCATGGATGATAAAAGCAGGGACAATACAGACCATCAACTGCTGAAGAAAAATGTCCAGGAAGGAATCGAAACTGTCTGGGACCGGTCGGACCAACAAAAGCCCCGGTGCGGTTTTGGAGAAAGCGGGCTCTGCTGCCATAACTGCTACATGGGGCCGTGCCGGATCAATCCCAAAGGAAAAAGCCCTCAAAGAGGAGTTTGCGGTTCCACGGCCGAAGTTATTGTCGCCAGGAACTTTGCCCGCATGATTGCGGGAGGCGCGGCCGCCCACTCCGACCATGGGCGGGATGTGGCCAAGACACTGCTGTTAGCCGCGCAATCTCCTGATTCGGGATACACGATCACAGATGTGGGCAAGCTCAGGAAGGTGGCCAAAGTCCTGGACATCCCTACGGATAACCGGGAAAAAGAAGAGATTGCTCTTGAAGTCGCTCAAAAGGCGCTGTCAAATTTTGGAAATCAGGAAGGGGTCGTGTCTTTCACTCGCCTTGCGCCTGAAAAAAGACAAGCCCTGTGGCGGGACTTGGGTATAGTGCCTCGCGGAATTGACAGGGAGATCGTCGAAGTGATGCACCGCACGAGCATGGGCGTGGATCAAGACCACAAGAACATAATGCTTCAAGGCGCAAGAGCTGCTCTGGCCGACGGATGGGGCGGATCTATGATTGCGACGGAACTCCAGGATATTCTTTTCGGAACCCCATCCCCTATCAGAGGGCAGGTGAACCTAGGTGTGCTCTCCGAAACGGATGTGAATATCGTTGTCCACGGTCACGAGCCCGTGCTGGCAGAAGCCTTGGTCTTTGCATCTCAGGATAAAGACCTCCTGGGGCTTGCCAAATCACAAGGGGCCACCGGGATAAACCTGAGCGGTATTTGCTGTACGGCTAATGAAATCCTTCTGCGGCATGGATTGCCCATTGCCGGCAACATTCTCCAGCAGGAGCTGGCTATTGCCACAGGAGCCGTGGAAGCCATGATCGTTGATGTCCAGTGCATCATGCCCTCATTGCCAGAGATTTGCAAATGTTACCACACAAAGCTCATCACCACCTCCCCAAAGGGAAAAATAGAAGGCGCCGAACACATTGGCTTTACCCATGAACGGGCTTTCCAAACAGCCAGAGAGATCATAAAATTATCGGTCTTGAATTTCCCGAAAAGAGGCAAATTCGAGATTCCCAAAGAGAAAATGGATCTGATCGCGGGCTTCAGTCACGAGGCCATCAATTACATGCTCGGCGGATCATTTCGGGGCTCCTACACTCCTCTCAATGACAACGTCATCAACGGCCGGATTAAAGGAGTCGCGGGAGTCGTGGGTTGTTGCAATCCCAAAGTCACTCACGACCGCATCCACATCGATCTTGTCGAAGAGCTCATCGCCAATGATATCCTGGTCGTGCAGACTGGATGCTCGGCCATCGCCTGTGCCAAAGCCGGTTTGCTCGTCCCTGAATCCGCGGTAAAGTATGCGGGTAAAGGGCTAGCCGAAGTGTGTTCGGCCGTGGGTATGCCTCCCGTGCTTCACTCGGGTTCCTGTGTGGATAACAGCCGTATTTTGATCGCGCTCTCCGAGATGGTAAAGATCGGCGGACTCGGCGAAGATATCAGCGACCTCCCCGTTGCGGGAGCAGCACCGGAATGGATGAGCGAGAAGGCCATTTCAATCGGACAGTATTTCGTCTCCTCGGGAGTCTTCACTGTATTCGGAGTGGGTCTTCCAATCTCTGGCAGCGGCCCGTTCTGCGATCATGTATTCAGAGAGTATGAAAACATCTTTGGCGGGATGTGGGGCGTTGAGCCAGATCCGGGAAAAATGGCCGGATTGATGATCGACCATATCAATAAAAAACGACAAAAATTGGGCATCAGCAAGGCAAAAAAACGAGTCCTTTATGACATGGAAATGAGAAGAGAACTGGATATTTAAAAGAAAAGGAAAGGAAATCTGATGTCAAAACTCATCGCATCGAGAGCTATTCGGGGGGCCCACAAGTTGGTTGCCCGTGCTGAGAACGAACTGCAGCAAGCGATCAAAGAAAAAGGCACTCAAGAAAAAGTGGAATTTCCAAATACAGGTTATTATCTGCCCATTTCTTATGGCATTTTAGGATTGCAGATCGATACTCTTGGTGGACTTACAGAACTGCTGGAGGAGGCGAAGATTCTTCTTCCTCAAATCCCTGAGGATAGTTTATGGCTGCCTTATCTCGGCCACACACTAGATGCAGGCATGGCAACTCTTTTCGCCGATGAAATTATCGAGGCCATAAAATACACGTCAAATCCCCTTCCCTATCTCACAGCGCCGAATCCTTCAGAGAGCCAGCTCTGGCTGGGAGCGGCCAATGATGTGATCATGAGAGAAAGAGGTATAGAGTTTGTCGACGGAACGGCTCCCGGTTTTGCCGCGTGTGTGGGTTACTGCCCGACCAATGAAATCGCTGTCAAGATCGCGCGCGAACTCCAGGAGAAGAATCTCTATGTCTTTATGTCTGCGGAAACGGAAGGAAAATCCATGGCACAACAGCTCCGAGAGGAAGGCATCCAGATGGGTTGGGAGACCCGTCTCGTTCCTTTTGGCAATGATGTCACGGCAACGATTCATGCGCTCGGATTTGCCACGCGGGTGGCTCTCTCTTTCGGAGGTGCGCAGCCTGGAGACTTTCAACGCGTGTTGCGCTACAATAAAAACAGAGTCTTTGCATTTGTCCTCGCACTCGGCCCTGTGGATGACGAAAAGCATGCCCAGGCGGCGGGTGCCATCAACTACGGCTTTCCCACCATCGCCGATACAGACATCGACCAGATCCTTCCCACAGGAATCTGCACATATGAACATGTCGTCTCCCCCGTTTCCCACGACAAGATCGTTGCCAAAGCGATCGAAGTCAGAGGACTGAAGATCAGCATCACCAAGGTTCCCATTCCTGTTCCCTTCGGTCCGGCCTTTCAGGGCGAACGGGTCCGAAAGGACGACATGTACGTCGAACTCGCAGGCCAGCCTAATCCCGGATTTGAGTTCCTCGCAATCAAGAGTTTAGACGAAGTCGAAGATGGCAAGATCGAGGTGGTCGGTCCAGAGATCGATGATCTAGATGAGGGCGTTCAAATTCCCCTGGCCATCTGGGTCGATGTGGCCGGCCGACAAATGCAGCCTGATTTTGAACCTATCCTGGAACGTCAGATCCATGACTTTATCAACTGTGCGAACGGTGTTTTCCATATGGGGCAACGAGACATCAACTGGGCTCGCATCAGCAAGGAAGCCAAGGCTAAGGGATTCAAATTCCGGCACTTTGGCTCTATCATCCATGCAAAGCTGCATGGAGAATTCGGAAAAATCGTCGACAAGGTTCAGGTCAAGATCTACACACGTGAGAAAGAGATCCTGGAACTCATCGATCTGGCGCGTAAAGTTTATCATGAAAGGGATGCACGCCTTGCGGATATGACGGACGAGTCCGTGGATACGTTCTACAGTTGCACCCTCTGTCAGTCTTTTGCTCCGAATCACGTCTGCGTTATCACCCCGGAGCGCTCAGGATTGTGCGGTGCATACAACTGGCTCGACGGGAAAGCGGCCTATCAGATCAACCCCACAGGACCCAATCAACCCATCAAAAAGGGGATTCCTATCGATGAAAGGAAAGGACAGTGGGAGGATATCAATACTTTCGTCTACAACAGCTCGCACAAGACACTGGAACGGTTCAATGCCTACAGCATGATCGAAGACCCCATGACATCCTGCGGTTGCTTTGAGTGCATCTCTTGTATCCTGCCCTCGACAAACGGAATCATGGTGGTCTACCGGGATTACGCCGGTATGACACCGAGCGGAATGAAATTCTCGACACTCGCAGGGACAGTGGGAGGTGGAGTGCAAACCCCTGGATTCATCGGTCATAGCAAGCACTATATCGGCAGTAAAAAATTCATCAGCCACGAAGGGGGCGCCATGCGTATTGTTTGGATGAACCGCAATCTCAAGGAAGAGTTGGAACCGATACTTCGCGAGATCGGTAAACAGAATGGCATCGAGGATCTCTGTGACAGAATCGCCGATGATACCTTGGCGACGACAGAAGAGGAAGTTCTGGAATTCATAACCAAAAAGAACCATCCGGCTCTGTCCATGGATCCTTTGTTTTGATCGAGCCACAAAGAAAATGAGGACTATAGCCATCTCTGGAAAGGGAGGAACAGGAAAAACCACTCTAGCTGCACTCATTATCCGTTGGTTGAGCGAGAATAGATCGAGGTCCATCCTGGCTGTAGACGCTGATTCCAATGTCAATCTCAACGATATTCTCGGTGTCAAAATCAGAGACACGGTTGGTGCCATAAGAGAGGAGATGAAAAAAAGCGTGGACAACCTTCCCGCAGGCATGACGAAACAGCAATTTCTTGAGTACAAGATTCAGACCAGCCTTGTGGAGACTCGAAATTTCGACCTCATCGCCATGGGCCGGCCGGAAGGGCCGGGCTGCTATTGTTATGCCAACAACCTTCTGCGGGATATTCTCAAAACTCTGGGAGAAAATTATGATTACGTCGTCATCGATAATGAGGCGGGCATGGAACACCTCAGCAGGAGGACGACACAGGCCATCGACTATCTTCTCAGCGTCTCGGACGCATCGCCCCGGGGAATACAGACAGCCGGGAGGATCAGCAAGACGCTGGAAGAATTGGATACGCGTGTGCGGAGGAGATTCCTGATCTTGAACAGAGCTCCTGAAAATCTTACGGAAACCGTAATGGGCGCCATTCAACAAGAAGAACTGCATCTGTTAGCTGTGATACCGGAGGACGCCGCACTCCTCAAAATGGACCGCGACGGGATGCCTGTCTATAACATTTCGGCAAATTCACCCGCCTATCAGGCGGTCAATGAATTTATGAATAAACTTGATTTATGAAAGGACAGGGCCACAAATGAAATTCGATGTTCCCAAAGAACTCAATGCAGGCCATGTGCTTGAGGTGACTATCGGTGCCACCTCAGAGCAGGGAGGAAGCCGCTCCCATACGGTGACAATCGGTGGAAGCACAGCCCTCCCCTTCCATTTTTTTGAAGGAGAGTTTCCCCATCGTCCCCTAATCGCCATGGAAGTTTTTGACAAAAAATCCGAAAAATATCCCTCGTCGCTCATGGACTACTACAGAGATGTTATCGAAAAACCTGGAGAAATGGCAAAGAAATGTGTGGATGAGTATGGGGCAGAACTCATAAGCGTGCGACTTGAAGGCACACACCCGGAGAAAGGGAATAAAAGCGCTGACGAGGCAGTAGAAATCGTCAAACAGGTGCTCGAAAGTGTGAGGGTCCCTCTAATCATCACTGGCCACAGCTATTATGAGAAAAACAATGAAGTCATGAAAAAAGTCTGTGAAGCAACTGCCGGAGAAAACTGTCTCATCAGCTATGTGGAAAAAGACAACTATAAAACAATTGCCGCCGCATGTATTGCCTACAATCACACTCTTGTTACGCAGACGCCAATCGATGTCAATCTCGCCAAACAATTGAACATCCTTTTGACAGAGATGAGTTTTCCGCCGGAAAAGATTGTCATGGATCCTCTGACGGGCGCACTGGGATATGGCATCGAATACACATACTCGATCATGGAGAGAATTCGTATCGATGCTTTGGCTGGAGACAAAATGATGGCCTTTCCCATGCTGATCAATCCCGGATATGAGAGTTTTCGAGTCAAGGAAACTCGTGCACCTGAACAGGATTATCCTGATTGGGGGAATGTCGACCTCCGGGGAGCGTACTGGGAGATTGCTACGGCAATGAGCCTTCTCGTTGCTGGAGCCGATCTACTCATCATGTACCATCCTCAAGCTGTGGCCGCAGTGAAAAAGAAGGTCGAGAAAATGTTTGATGGCAGAGGAGGAGATTAACAATGGCCTTATCCGGTTTAGATATTTTTAAGTTGTTGCCTAAAACCAACTGCGGTGATTGCGGAGTCCCGACATGTATGGCCTTTGCCATGAAATTGGCCCAAAAGAAAGCCGAACTCAGCGAGTGCCCCCACGCTTCTGAAGAAGCCAAATCTACACTTGGCGCTGCCAGCGAACCTCCCATCCGATTGGTAAAAATCGGAAAAGATCATCCTTTAGAGGTGGGAAGTGAAACGGTCATGTTCCGTCATGAAAAAACATTTTTCCACCAAACGGGGATCGCTATCCAATTGCGCACTTCTGAGGGAGAAAGCACACTTGAACAAAAGATCCGAGAAATCGAAGAGTACAGAGTGGAAAGAGTCGGAGAGATGCTCAAAACGGATTTATTCTTGATTACTCATGACTCCCCTGATAAGGATATATTCCTCAAAACCATTCACCTGGTCAAAGAGAACTCGACAAAAGGAATTATCTTGGACTGTGCCGAATACGAGACACTAAAGGCTGGAACCTCGCTGCTCAAAGATAGTCATGTGGCCGTCCTGCTGAAAAAAACAATCTCAGATGATTGGATAGACCTGGCAAAGATTTATAACTGCAGCTTGATCTTGAACTCAGAATCGTATGAGGATCTAGCCGCACAAGTGGAAAAAACGAAACAGGCAGGAATCCAAGATATCCTATTGAATCTCACGTCAAAAAATACAGGAATGCAAATCCAGCAGAACACAATTTTAAGACGGAGCGCTCTTAAAAAGGCCTATAAACCCTTTGGATTTCCCCTATTTCATCAAATAAATACAGAAACGGAATTTGATATGTTCGCAACGGCCGCAGCATTGCTTTGCAAGTATGAATCCATAATCGCTCTTCCTGAATATAATAGGGCACTGCTTTATGCGCTCCTAACACTGCGTCAAAACATCTACACGGATCCCCAGAAGCCTATCCAGGTGGACCCTAAAGTCTATCCCATAGGCGAACCGACACCGGAATCACCGGTCTTTGTCACAACGAATTTTTCTTTGACCTACTTTATTGTTTCCGGAGAAATTGAAAACTCCGGAATCTCCGCTCACTTGGTCGTCTGTGACACAGAGGGTCAATCTGTGCTCACAGCCTGGGCCGCCGGTAAATTCGTCGGAGAAAACATCGCAAAATTCATCAAAACGATCAACCTAGAACAGCAGGTCAAGACCAGGAAAATCGTGATCCCCGGATTTGTCTCTCAAATCAGCGGCGATTTGGAGGAGAACCTCCCCGGATGGGAAGTCATCGTCGGCTGTCAGGAGGCGTCTGACATCCCCTCGTTTGTGAAAAACGTAGAACTGACCTGAGATCGATGCGCCTTTTATCAGCCATGGAAATAAAATGTATCAACGATGAAAAGTGGGAATATCGGGAACCACGGGAGGCATGAATATCATTGAATACGGCTCGAATCAAACCCGACCCTGACCGTTCAAACCACAAGGTTAAGTTTCAGCCATTCGGAGTTCAAATTATTGTGCCCCCAGGGACATGTCTTCTTGATGCCTGCCGCAAAGCGAGAATTCCATTGAGCACCTCCTGTGGGGGAAAGGGCACCTGTGGTGACTGTATCGTCAGGATTATCAAAGGAGCAACCACAACCAAACCTTCGCTTTTCCTCCCTGAAAAACTCCGTAAACAGGGATTCGTTTTGGCCTGTCAGACCTTGATTGAAGATGATCTCACAGTCGAGCTTCCTGAGTTTCAGGAACTTTCCCTGAAGATCCCCGGTGATATGCGATCCCTGTTGGATCAAAAAGAGGTTCTTATCGCCGATCTCGCAGTTAGCCCCCCTGTTGAGAAGCTGTCTCTGACTCTTCCCGTATCCACTCTCGATGACAACTACAGCGATTTAAAGAGACTGGAGACTAAAATTAAGAAAGAACGGCCCCTCCTCGACACTGTATATTGCGAATATTCGGTGTTGAAGAAGCTCGCCCATGCTGTTCGAGAACAACAGGGCCAAGTCGAAGTCGTCCTTTTCAGGGACGGCCCGTCATGCACCATTCTCAACGTAGAGCCCCTCTCTCCTCAAAAAAATCTCCTCGGCATTGCTTGTGATATCGGTACGACCTCGGTCACGCTTCAAGTTGTCGACCTTCTGACCGGAAAGATTTTAGGATTTGCGTCCAGCTACAACCAACAGATCCGATGCGGCGAAGACATCATCTCGCGAATCAACTATGCCCAAAAGCCTGAAAGATTACAGGAACTCCAAGAATCGATCATATCGACAATCAACAATCTCCTTGAGAAAGCCTTGAAGGCGGTTGGAGGAATAAACTCGGATATCTATTATGCCTCTCTTACCGGAAACACTACGATGATCCATCTTTTGCTGGGGCTCGATCCACGTTACATCCGTGAAGAGCCTTATGTGCCAACACTGAACCGTGTGCCCATTTTGAGGGCGCGAGACGTTCATCTCAAAATGAACGCGGAAGCGAGAGTTCATTTTGCGCCTTCTGTGGGAAGTTATGTCGGGGGAGATATTCTGGCGGGTTTATTGTGTACGCCCATCGTGTCCCAAGTGGATAAGATTTCTGTCTTCATCGATATCGGCACAAACGGTGAATTGGTTTTGGGCAACAAAGAATGGCTCATGAGCTGTGCCTGTTCGGCAGGTCCGGCGTTCGAAGGCAGCAGCATTCGTTGTGGGATGCCTGCCGCAATAGGGGCGATCGAGAAGTTAAAAATCAAAGAAGACGGCACAGTTGAATACAGAGTCATAGGGGGTGGAAAGCCAAAGGGAATATGCGGTTCGGGACTTATCGATCTTCTCGCTGAGCTGTTCGTTCATGGGTGTGTGGACCGCCACGGAAAGTTCAACACAGAAAAGATCGGCGGAAGGCTCGTGGGTAAAGAAGCCGGTAAGGGATTTCTCGTGGAAAGGGGCACCCGTACCTTCTGGGGCAAAGATCTTTTGATCACCGAAAATGATATTGCCAATCTCATCCGGACCAAGGGCGCCGTTTTTTCTGCCTGTGCGTTGTTGCTCAACCATGCCGGATTATCTTTCGACCAAATCGAATCTTTTTATATCGCAGGCGGTTTCGGGCAGAATCTGGATGTTGAAAACGCTGTCCGTATCGGCCTTTTGCCAGACCTTGAGCGAGCCAAATTCCATTATTTGGGGAACACATCTCTCCTCGGAGCCCATCTCATCCTGCTTTCCGAAAAAAACAGAGACCGGGTCAATGAACTCGAAAGAATGATGACCTATCTGGAATTGAACATAGAGCCGGGATATTTCAACGAATACACGGGCGCCCTGTTCCTTCCCCATACAAAAAAGGAGCTATTCCCATCGGTCGAACGGTTGTTCGAGCGTTGACCGATGATAGAAATACAACCTGAAATGTTCGTATATTGGAGGAAATAAAATGGCTCAAACAATCCTCGACCGTCTCAAAAAGAGAAAAATTCTTCTTGATGGAGGATTCGGGACCGAACTTATTAAAAATGGTTTTCCTCAGGGCGCCTGTCCTGAGTCCTGGAATGATGAAAAACCGGATGTCGTTCAGAAAATCCACAAAAGTTATTACGATGCAGGATCGGACGCCGTCCTGACCAACAGTTTTGGAGGAACGGCTATCAAGCTTCGGGCTTACAACTTGGAAAATAAATGCTTTGATCTCAACCGTTTGGCAGCACTTATTGCAAACGAAGTGAAGCCGGAAGGAAGATTTCTTGGAGGAAGCATGGGGCCGACAGGGAAATTCCTCAAGCCTCACGGAGAGTTCACCGAGGAGGAATTTGAAGAGGCCTATGCCGAGCAGGCGCGTGGCTTGACAGCCGGACAAGTGGACTTTCTCCTCATCGAGACACAATATGATCTGATTGAAGCCCTGTGTGCGTTCCGGGGGGCACGGAAAGCTTCGGATTTGCCGGTCTTTTTGACAATGACCTTCAATCATCATCCCAAAGGCTTTTTCACTCTGATGGGGAACAGTGTCGATCAATTTCTTGAAGCCATGGAGAGAGAAGGCGTCCCTGTTGTGGGATCCAACTGTACTCTGAACAGTGCGGAGATGGTCGAGCTGGTGAAGATCATGCGGGAAAAAACATCGCTGCCGATAATTGCCCAAGCCAACGCGGGAAAACCTTCCCTTTCCGAAGAGGGCGAGGTCGCCTATTCTCAGGGGATGGAGGACTATCTGCGATTCATCCCTCAGATCATCGCAAACGGTGCGGACATCATTGGGGGCTGTTGCGGAACAGACCCGGACTACATCGCACGGATGTCAGAGATTGTGAAAACGTCGTCTTGAATGGAAAACGTACCATCTCCAAATCCGTGATGGATATTTAACGAATGTTCATACGATCACGGATTTGGAAATACAAGCAATGAAAAGGAAACACCTGTGATAGACAATGATTCCTCTCTTCTCTCTGCGCAGGATGATTTCCCGCTGTGGTCAGCTCCGTTTGGATTTGTGCTTCTGGATCACGTCCGGCTCAGGCCGAAGATCAAAGTCCTTGATGTCGGTTTCGGTTCAGGCTTCCCATTGTTGGAACTGGCACAAAGGCTGGGAGATTCTTCGACCGTCTTTGGAATCGACCCTCTTAAAGCCGCTCATGAGAGAACTCAATACAAGATGGATGTGTTAAAGATCAAGAATATACAGCTCATCGAGGGGGATGCGTCTTCCATGTTTTTCCCGGAAAACACCTTTGATCTCATCGTGTCCAACTTGGGAATTAATAATTTTGATGACCCGCAAAAAGTCTTTATAGAGTGTTTTAAAGTGGCCAAAGGCGGAGCTCAGATCGTCCTGACAACAAATCCCAAAGGACATATGAACACATTTTATCTCGCCCTCGCGAAGACATTGAAAGAGCTTCACAGGGAAGATCGAATGGATGATCTCAGGGCGCACATCGAACACAGGTTGACGCTGGAAACGATCGGCGAGTATCTGACACATGCAGGTTTTCGAATCACAGGGACATATCAAGACTCTTTCCAGCTTTCTTTCTTGGATGGGACGACTTTTTTTAGTCATGCTCTGATCAGATACGGCTTCTTGGACGACTGGAAACGGCTTTTTCCCGTTCCAGAGCAAAAAGAAATCTTCGCAACGCTGGAAAAGAATCTGAACCAAGTCTCAAAACGAACAGGAAATCTTGAATTTACTATCCCCATCGCTTGCATTGAAGGAGAAAAATGATTTTGCAAAACCGAAGAGGAATCGTGGTTGAGACTTCTTAATTTTTCCGGAATTCATCTTGACCTCCTGCTGATGGGAGGAATAGAATCAAGGATTACTATGACAAGAGAGGAGAGACAATGAGTAATGAAAAGTTTCTTGAAATGGTCAAAAAGGCGATCGTCGAAGGGAATAAAGACGAAGCGGAACAACTGGCACAACAGGCGATCGCAGAAAAAATGGATCTCAACGAGGTCATCGAACAGGGATACATACTGGGGATCCAAGAAGTGGGACGTCTGTGGGAAGAGGGGGAATATTTTTTGCCCGAGTTGATCACCAGCGCGGAATGCATGAAGGCCGCTATGGAGATCATGAAGCCCGAGCTGGAAAAAGCTCATATCACCACACGATCCGAGGGAAAAGTCGTCATCGGAACTGTCGAGGGCGATATCCACGATATCGGTAAAAACCTCGTAGCTTCGATCCTCTCAGCAAACGGATTCGATGTCATCGATCTCGGAGCGGATGTGAAGCTGGACCAGTTTATTGAAAAAGCGGACGAAGTGAACGCTGACCTGATCTGTTTATCTGCGCTCCTGACTACGACCATGACCGGACAAAAAAAGCTGATCGAGCGCCTCAAAGAAAAAGGCCTTTATGGACGATTCAAAGTCATGGTGGGCGGAGCTCCTGTCAACCAAAAATGGGCTGACGATATCGGTGCTGACGGCTATTCGGAGAATGCTCTCACAGCGGTGGGCGCAGCGAAAATGTTGGCAAAAAAATAGAACAGGCGTCAAAGAAGCCAAAACACATCCAAATAATGTTACAGATTGAGTTTTTAATGAAAATCATTTAGAGGAAAAAAATGATTGAACCGCGAAGACCAAAATTAGAACTTTTGAGCAATGAACTGATCCAAAAAATCATAGATGAGGCATACGATATCCTCGAAAATCAGGGTGTTTTTATCGAGAACGAAGAGGCGCTGGAGCTTCTTCGAGATGCGGGGATGAAAGTCGATACGTCCTCCCAGAGAGTAAGAATCACCCCGCAGCTCGTTGAAGATTCTCTTGCATCGACGCCAGCCTCTCTTAAGATGTATGACAGGGACGGAGAGACAGAGTATCTCATTGGGGAGGATGAAGTCCATTTTAACCCGGGCTCTGTGGCTGTCACCATACTGGACTTCGAGACACAGCAGGAGAGGAAGGCTGTCACTGACGACCTGATCCGGTTTACCCATCTGACTGACTGCCTCGAGCATCTCCACTTCCAGAGTACCGGAATTCTGAGCAGTGATGTCTCGGAGATCATTTCGGACAGCTACCGGTTGTACATCGGCCTCTTATTTTCCAAAAAACCCATTGTCACCGGAACCTTTCGAGTGGAAGGATTTGAGCCCATGCACAGAATGCTCGTGGCCGTACGGGGAAGTGAAAAGAATCTTTCGGATAAACCGCTGGCAATCTTCGATGCCTGCCCCTCCCCTCCTCTCAAATGGAGCAATTTGACCGCCCAAAGTTTGATCGACAGCGCCAGGGCTGGTATTCCCTCCGAATTGATTTCCATGGGGATGACAGGAGCCACTTCTCCCGTCACGATCACAGGCACGCTGGTCCAACATGTGGCTGAAAACCTGTCCGGTTTGTTGATATGTCAGCTCGCCAAAAAGGGCGCACCAGTGATCTTCGGCGGATGTCCTTTGAGTTTCGATATGAGGAAAGGGACAACTCCTATCGGCGCAATAGAAACTTTGATGATCGACTCCGCTTACGTTCAGATTGGAAAACATCTCGGTCTTCCGACTCACTCTTACATGGGAATGAGCGATGCTAAGATCAATGATGCACAGGGAGGATTTGAAACTGGAATAGGTATAATTCTGGCCGCACTTTCAGGAGTGAATGTGATCTCCGGCGCAGGAATACTGGATTTCATCAGGTGCCAGAGTCTGGAAAAACTGGTCATTGACAATGAGATCTGCGGGATGGCATACCGTTTGATAGAAGGGATAGCGCAACGCGATGATCCGATCGCTCTGGATCTTTTCAAAGATTTCGCAGCCGACACACAGTTCCTCTCTATGCCCCACACCAGAAAGTGGTACAGAGAGGAACACACATTTCCCAAGCTGATCGATCGGGATCCCTATGACATCTGGGTATCCAAGGGGAAAAAATCAATTTCTTCGCGGGCCAAAGAAGAGGTGGAGAGCCTGCTGCAAAAGAATCTAGCGCCGCTTCCTGATAAAGAAATACAAAAGGCGCTCAAGGAAATCATGTTGTCCGATGCGCAAAGAAACGGCATGCCCTCGCTGCCCGAGATAGACTTTCCTTAGAAAAAATTGACTAGTTTATACAAAAAAAAAGAGCTATGATGGGGACATCCCCAGTCATTAGACAAACAATGCCTTCAAAAAAATATGGCTGGACGACCAGCCAGATGCAACGATTGAGAGAACTCAATGCGACCGAGGTCTTGCTCAGCAAACAATTTCCTGACCTTAAGACACGAAATAGAAACTTCTTCAAGATCGAACAAAATTTGGCTCGTCAGAGTCAAGAAAATCTCCAAGTCTTGCGCACAAAGCGCCGGCGTCCTCGGTTGTGCGAACTGGAAGATTTCCTTGTACAGACGCTGGTGAAACAGGGCTTCGTTCAGGTTGTCACACCGATTCTCATTGCCAAAGATTCCCTCGCAAAGATGTCGATTGAGCCAGGTCACGAGCTGTTCAAACAGGTTTTTTGGGTCGAAGAAAAAAAATGCCTGAGACCTATGCTGGCTCCCAATCTCTATTTTCTGCTGAGAGAGCTCGTGAACATATGGGAAAAACCGGTGAGGATCTTTGAAGTGGGCCCATGTTTCCGAAAGGATACAAAAGGCCGACACCATATCAATGAATTCACCATGCTCAATCTTGTGGAACTGGGCTTACCGATAGCTAAAAGAAAAGAGAGACTGGAGGAACTCGCATCGATCATTTTGCAATCAAGCGATATCGCAAAATTCAGTTTTGTCTCTCATCGGAGCGAAGTCTACGGCGAAACGATAGATGTTCTTTCCGGTTTCGAAGTCGCCTCAGGAGCGATGGGCCCTCATCCACTGGATTCGAATTGGGGAATCACGGATCCCTGGATCGGCATTGGATTCGGATTGGAAAGACTGCTTATGGTCAGGGAAAATTTCCAAAATATCCAGCGTGTTGGCCGAGCCCTGATCTACCTGGATGGAGAACGACTGAACATTTGAGAACATTTTGCTCTCTTAATTTGAGTGATCAAGAGATGAGTTAGGATTCTATTCACACAACAGGAGATGGAATGATGAGTAAAGAAGAGTTTTTTAAAGAAGCCGAGCAATCGATTTTAAACCATGACAAGGCTAAAGCCGAGGAGGTTGCACGAAAGGGCCTCGCTGAAGGTCTAGATCCGGTTGAATTCATCACAAAGGGCTTCCGTGAAGGGATCACTCAGATCGGAGATCTTTTCAGTAGAGGGGAGATTTTCCTGCCGCAACTCATCGAAGCAGCCGAGGCTATGAAGACAGCAAATAAAATCCTTACAGAATCGATGCCAGAGTCTGCTCAAGAGAAAAGAGGTAGGTTCGTCATAGGAACAGTGCAGGGAGACATCCACGATATCGGAAAATTCTTAGTGATCTCTCTCCTTCGCGTCAACGGTTTTGAGGTTTACGACTTGGGTCATGATGTCGAAATACAAAAATTTATCGATAAGGCCCTGGAAGTCGAGGCGCATATTATCGGAACGAGCGCCCTCCTGACCACAACCATGATCGGGCAAAAAACCCTGGAAGAAAAGCTGAAAGAATCCGGACTTAAAAGCAGGTTCAAAACGATGGTCGGCGGAGCCCCGGTCACCCAACGCTGGGCCGAAAGGATCGGAGCCGATGCTTTCGGTGAGGACGCCAACGATGCCGTAGAGAAAGCCCTCCGTCTGGTCGGTTCAAAATAGATCGCACTTTCTTTTTTTTTGAGTGAGATTCGCAGACATAACATTATGGCAGAGAGAGATCGATACCCAAAACTCGAAGAGATCCTGGAAAAATCTCTGCAAAGAAAACCACTATCCGCATCAGAAATCACATATCTTCTTGGATTAACGGAAGGGAACAAGATATCCCGAGTTTTTCAAACAGCCCAGTATCTAAGAGCCAAGCATTTTGGGAACAAAGTCTTTCTTTACGGATTTGTCTATTTTTCCACATACTGCCGGAATAATTGCACATTCTGTGCATCCCGGGCGTCCAATAAGCTCGCGCTACGGTATAGAAAAAGCCAATCGGAGGTCTTAGAAGCAGCTAGCCTGCTGGCGGAATCCGGTGTTCATTTGATCGATTTGACCATGGGAGAAGACCCCTTCTACTGCAGGAGTGAAGGCGAACACGACTCTCTCCTGACACTGATTTATAAGGTGAAGACAGAAACAGGTCTACCGCTCATGGTCTCACCAGGAGTGGTTACAAAAGATGTGCTAGCGGAGTTTGTTAGGGCAGGGGTCGATTGGTATGCCTGTTATCAGGAAACGCACAACCGACAGCTATTCGCCTATCTCCGCCCGGAACAAAATTTTGACACACGTCTCTCGGGTAAAATTTTAGCGAAACAGCTGGGAATCCTGATCGAAGAAGGAATTTTGACAGGAGTCGGAGAATCTCTCTCTGATATCGCATTATCCATGGAGGTAATTCGGGCGTTAGGCGTTCAACAGGCCAGAGTGATGAGTTTTGTTCCCCAGATCGGGACGCCAATGTGTGATAGAAAATCGCCTTCTCGGCTAAGAGAGTTGATGACTATCGCCGTGTTACGCCTCTTGTTCCCGGACCGGTTGATCCCTGCTTCTTTAGATGTAGACGGCCTTGATCTCCTCCAAGAGCGGTTAGAAGCGGGTGCGAATGTGATCACATCCCTGATCCCTCCAAGACTTGGATTATCAGGCGTTTCTCAGCCCTCTCTCGGCATAGACGAGGGATCCCGCACGGTTCCAGGTGTGGCTCCCCTGCTCAATGAGATGGGGATGGAGGCGGCTGCGCCTCAAGATTATTCTCTATGGATTTATGCCGAAAAATCAGCCTTAGCTCGCCGTTCGGCAAATTATGAGGTGGCCGCTTGAGAGTGGCTGTCGTCGGTGGAAAGCTGCAGGGAGTCGAGGCAGCTTATCTTGCGCATCAGGCGGGATGGCAGGTTTTGCTCATTGACCGGGATCCGGACGTTCCCGCGAGAGGCCTTGCCCATTCCTTCATCCAGTCGGATGTCACGCAAGACACACCGGATATCTCGGATATATTCAAGGACATGGACCTCATTATCCCGGCATTGGAAAATCAAAAGGCGCTCGAATCTTTGAAGGACCTGTCGAAAAGAAAAAGATTTCCGCTTGCTTTCGATGATGCGGCATATGCAGTTACTTCGTCCAAACAAAAATCGGACTCGCTTTTTAGAGAGTTAGGCCTTCCCGCACCTCGACCATGGCCTGACTGCGGATTTCCAGTGATTTTGAAGCCCTCAGAGTCGAGCGGAAGCCAGGGAGTTATTAAAATTTACGACAGAGAGGACCTGATTTCCTTCCGTCGGGGAAATACATTTTCTAACGATTGGATCACCCAAGAGTTTCTCGAGGGTCCCTCATACTCTCTGGAGATTGTAGGCATCGATGGAAATTATCGCTCCCTGCAATCCACGATCATCGAAGTCGACAGGAGTTTCGACTGCAAGAGAGTTATCGCCCCAGCCGATTTGCCGGAAACTTTCGTTAACAGATTCGACGAAATCACTGTCGCCGTTGCCGAGGCCATCCACCTTACAGGAATAATGGATATAGAAGTCATTTGCCACAATAACGAGCTAAAGATCCTGGAAATCGATGCCCGCCTGCCCAGCCAGACCCCGACAGCTGTGCTCAAATCAACCGGCATCAACATGCTGGAACTCCTGTACGACATATTCAACAGAGGTATAATGCCCGATATCTCACTGATTATGGAGGAAAAGCCTGTCATCTATGAGCACATAAAAGTGAATCCCGATACATTAGAATTGTCTGGTGAACATATCATGGCAGAGGCGCGACCTCTTCGCTATCAAAAGAATTTTTTTGGAGCTGACGAAGCTCTCACGGATTTTGACTCAGATCATCCGAGTTGGGTGGCGACTTTGATTTTAACCGGGAAAACCAAAACAGAGGTCGTCCAAAAACATCACCGCGTTATGGAAACAATTCGGCAAATTTTCGGACTGCGAGAGTGTTCGGACCCGCATCCGGGATTGTAATAAGATCTTTTGTTCTGGTAAGGACTGAAAGAACTGGTGTGATATGACGCGTTTAAGCAGTGAGTTGATCTCAGGAATGAGTGAGACTCTCGCTGCCTACGACATCGAACTCGCACAGAAGACCGGGCTTACTCTGAGACAGATCGTGGCTCGAACAGCCGGTTTATCTGAAGAAACCCTGTGTAGTGCTTTCGGCTCTGAGAGTGCTGCCGTAATTCCGGTCACAGCAGGTCAGGGAGTTATCCAGGGATTCACTCAGGCTGTTGAAGGGATTATCGAATACTTGGGCTGCCCTTGTTTCATAACGGCAAACAGTGATGCCGCAGGACTGGCCGAAGGCATCGAAAAAGGCGCAACGATCGTCTTTTTAGCAGATGATAACCGCTTTATTGCCATTAACCTTATGCAGAAGCGCGTCGTCGACAATGCCGCGGCGACCGGATGGAGCTATGCCTATGCTTTAGATGCCTGTGCCGGCGGTCTTAAGGATCGAGAAGTGCTTCTCATCGGCGCAGGAAGAGTAGGAGAACATGCCTTAGCGGCTCTCGAGAAACTGGAGGCAAAAGTAGGTGTTTTCGATATTAACGGTCAGAGAGTGCACGACCTTTCGTCCAAGTTCAGCATAAGCGAGGAAGAAGATCTTACAGCTTCCTTAGGAGGATACACCCTGTTATATGATGCATCTCCAGCTTCGAATATTATCCATACAGAACACATCAAACCGGAGACGATCATCGCAGCCTGCGGCATACCGCTCGGCGTGAGTGATGAGGCTCGTTGTCTCGTCGAAGAGCGCCTCATCCATGATCCTCTCCAATTGGGAGCTGCAGCAATGCTTGCCATGGCCGTTCGCCATGGTCTGAGTGATAAAAACGGGGGGCGGATCGGACGGATCGCATAGACCCTAAATCTATGAAGCCGGGTGCGACTCCCGGGCTCCCCGCCAAGAGGATATCTTTGTTTGTAAGAGTTGAAAAATTGAAGATACGAATGTAAAATGGCTGAGAAAAAAATCAAAGACAAGTACATCCGCAAGCAGGTCGATTTCTTCATCCTGCTCGAAAAGATCAGACTGTGGCCCTCCCGTGGCGGTCTGCTGCACGGGATCAAGGCCTTTACGATAAAGGGAACTCTTGCTGAGATCACCACTCACTGTAATGAGACTTTTTTGATTCGGCATTCCAAAAAAAGCCGGGCCGCCCGATGGCTGCGGAATAAATGGTATTTCCAGAGCTGCAAAAAATGCAATATTCCCGAGTGGAAGATCACGAAGTACCAGAAAACACACTTCGACCAGCATCGCGGCTCTCTATTAAGAAAAAAGACCGAACAATGACAGATTCTTGTGATAGGAGTTCGATGGGATAAGAGAAAAGATACTTTTACAGAGAGATTCGATTTTTTTTATGAGTGTGTGCTAAAAGACACACAAAAAAATAAAAAAATCCACAAAGAAAGGAGGTGAAAAAGGAATGAAGAAAATCAGAACAAGAATGGGAGATGGTTCCCTTGTGGAGCTCACCGAAGACGAATTGAAGCGAGAGTTCGAAGAAGGAACTCGAGATGCAGCCGACAGGGGGAAAATCCCAGCCCTCACACAAAATGAGCTGGATCATCTCTTCGACATCTACAGCTCTCCATCGCGACCAGTTGGAGTTGAAATGGGAAATGAAGTCATTTTTACTTATGACTCGACATGCGGTGAAGTCCAGCGCACACTCACCCCGATCGACAGGACCCAATCGCTCCAACTGTTCGAAAGAATGCTGGGTGCCGATACAGTAGAACTCGGTCACAACGATTACAGCTTCAAAGCGGTCAAGCCTGTCATCAGCTATGAGCGGACAGTCCTGGAGCAAGCTCTACTAGTCACAACTGTACCTGTACTCTACGGGGCCATGCCCAATCTAGGGCTGTACTACCGGCCAGAGGGTCCGGTTCAGAACCCATCCGAGCTCATGGCTTCGGGAACAATCGACGAAGCCAGAGAGGCGCATGAAGAAGCCATCGAGTATGCGGTCAAAGATATGGTTTATGTGGCCAGCGAGCTGTATGAATCAGGCGTGGACGCCATCGACTTCGATACGACAGGTTCTGCCGGTGATCCAGACTTTCTAGCCGCTTTGCGGGCGGTGGAGATCCTGAAGGGGAAGTATCCGGACCTTTGTGTGGAGATGGGCATGTCGGGGGAATTTGTCCTAGGGATGCATGGAGGCTTGACTTACGATGATATTAGACTGGCGGGATTGTATCCTCATCAACAAGTCCAGCTTGCAGAGAAGGCGGGAGTCACGATTTTCGGACCCGTTATTAACACGAATACCAGCAAGACCTGCGCATGGAATGTCGCGCGTGTCGTAACCTTCCTTAAATTTTGTGTAGAACAATCGAACATTCCAGTGCACGCAAACATGGGAATGGGGGTCGGCGGATTACCTGTGACGCCCTATGTCCCTATTGATGCAGTCTCGAGAGCGTCCCAAGCCGTGGTTGAGATCACGCGTCTCGACGGGTTGTAGGTGGGCGTGGGAGACATTCTCGGCATGGCTGCGACTCACGCGATTGCGTCGGGCATGGGCGGGATGCGCACCGCCGGAGATCTGGTGGCGCGCATGCAAATGTCCCGGGGTATGAGACTCAAGGAAGCCAAAGAGTACGTGGCTGGCAAACTGAACCTTTCACTCATTGAACTCAGCGATCCGCTCGTGATGTCTGAGCGCAGAGAGGACCTCAAGCTGGGATTGATCAATCCCCCACCCAACTATGTCAAGGGCATCGAGGCCAAGTTCCACATTGCAGAACTACTGGGAGTCGAGATCAACTCCCTCCGGCGGTTCAGAGAAAAAATCAAAATTTGATCAGTCATCGAAAATGACCGATTTTTTGATGTGAGTGTGTTCGTGCATTTATCTAAGATCGCAGCCTTTTTTGGCCATGCGACAGAAAGCGAGGGAGAATTATGCGAAAACGTTTTTTCCTCTTCGGGTGTCTTTTAGCTTGGAGTTTTCTTTTCTTATGCTGTGGTTCTGTCAAGAAAGATTTCGAAATCCTGATTGTGAAAGGGACTATAGTTGATGGTTCGGGAAAACCGGGTTTTCAAGGAGACATTGGCATATCCGGAGATACAATTGTCGCTGTCGGTGACCTGTCGGGGAAAACGGCTCATCGCACAATCGACGCAGAGAACCGCATAGCTTCTCCGGGATTCATCGACATGCATACGCACTGCGATGGAGGTTTGGGGGAACAAGAGTCATGTGCGAATTTGAATTACCTGATTCAGGGAACAACAACCGTTGTAACGGGCAACTGCGGAGGTGGCACCTACAATATTGCAGAGACAAAAGCTGAATGGGAGCTCCAGGGCATAGGTACAAATGCGATTCATCTCATCGGATTTGGTGACGTCCGGCAGGCCGTTTTGGGCAATGAGCCGCGCGACCCCACTCCTCAGGAGCTTGAGGAAATGAAAGCCATCGTGCGCCGGGGGATGCAAGAGGGAGCCTGGGGAATGAGTACGGGCCTTGAGTATATCCCTGACATGTATGCGACGACAGAGGAGATTATTGCCGTCACGCATGTTGTCTCCGAATTTGGCGGCATTTATGCGAGTCACCAGAGAAACGAAGTGGCCCGCGTACCGGACGCGACCAGAGAGAGCATCAGGATTGCCAAAGAGACAGGAGTCCGGGTCAATATCTCACATCTTAAAATCTGCGGAAAGAATAACTGGGGGATGATGGACGAAGTCATTCAAGTGATCAATGAGGCAAGAGACAACGGGATCACAATCACAGCAGATATGTATCCTTACGATAAAGCTGCGACAGGGCCTCTTATCGCTATTGCGACTAACTCCGGCTGGTCGTGCTTCCGGCTTCCCGAAGAGATGCAGCCATTTGCGGCACTCAGAGAAAAAATGAAAAATGAAATGTTGACGGAAGAAGAAAGGGCCGATTTGAAACGGCAATATATCGAAGAACTCGAAAAAGCGCTTTCCGATAAAGCCAAACGGGACGAGATCAGGAAATCGGTGCTCTTCGGAGTTCCTCACAATCCAAGCCCTGTTGCCGTGTCGGGTTGGGATAGCTATGCAGTCGTCGCCGCGAGGAAAAACACTCACCTGATCGATAAAATCATCTCTGACCTCGCACTCGAACAGCAGAGAGATGCTTTCGACATAGCGGCTGAATTGGTCGTGGAAGAACCTGACCTGTACCTCTCCTGTGGCGCGCTGTCTGACGAAGACATGAAAAAATTGATGACATACGACTGGTTGATGTTTTCCAGCGATGGAGGGGCTTACCCGGTACCGGACAAAGCAGACAGCCCCAAACCGGGCCATCCTCGGAGTTTCGGCAGTCAAGCAAGGGTTCTTCGTAAGTACGTGCGAGAGGAGGAGGTTTTGCGATTGGAAGAAGCCGTCCGGAAAATGACATCTCTCCCAGCCCAATTCCTCCAGTTAAAGGACAGAGGTTTGCTCATGGAGGGATACAAAGCGGATGTGATTGTGTTCGATCCTAAAACCATCAAGGATAACGCCACGTACGCAAATCCGAAGCAGTATAGTACTGGTACGGATTTTGTCCTGGTTAACGGTGAAATCAGTGTCGAAAGAGGAAAATACACAGGCTCTCGCAACGGTAATCTGCTGCTTCTGACAGAAAATCGATAGTGTTAGCGATTATTCAGTGCGTAACGAATACAGTCTCTATACTCTCAGAAGTACAGGCCGCAAGTAAACCTGTGTAGTCGACTTCAAAAGCGATGAGATCTCCGACCCGATAATCTTTGTCAGAGCTTTCGATGTTGATTATCGTATGATCGAACGTCTGCCCAAGAATTTCAATTTTTGGATCCACAGGCCAGATATTTGCCGATGAGACATCCTGATACCCCAGAGCTAAAAGAGCACGTTTACGGTCTCCCCGGTCAACAAAAGTTTTGGACCTCATAAAAGTGTCGAAGCCGAGTTCACCGAACGGAACTGTGGGTTTACGGTTGACTTCGATGATTTCTGCCTTCAGGACGTACAGGTTTGAAACCACTCGGTTGACATCCATATCTGAATGATAAAATCCCTCCAGATATTTGACATCCACATACTCAATCCCGAACTGATGCAAAGCGCCGATGCGAAGATGATTGATTCCCTCAGGCCATGTTCCTTTCTCGATCAAGTGATAACTCGTACAGTTTCCCCCAGATAGGTATCTGAATTCTATCCCGAGTTTGGCATCAAGCTCACGCGCGATTCGGACGAACATCCTTCCGTTCTCCAAAGTAGGCAGAACACTTCCATAGCAGTTAAAGTTGGTTCCCAACCCATATAACTCCAGGTTAGGTAGCTCCAGGATTTGTTTTACAGCTTCTTCCAGATAGTTGCGATTTTCGAACCATATGCCCTCGCGGATATCGCCCATATCAACCATAAGAAGAACTTGGTGGGCCCGTTTTTGTTTAACAGCCTCCTTTGATAGAGACTGTATTACTTCGACCTCAGAATTCAGAGAGATATCGGCAAATTTTACGACCTCTTCGATTTCTCCGGGAGATGGAGTGCGCAGAAGACATTTTTGGCATTTCAGGCTCTGCAATTTTCTTAAATTATAAATCCGGGACTCAGCCACAACATCCATCCCCGCTTTCACGATGGCTTCAGCCGTTTCATAAAGGCCGTTGAATACTTTATTGACTCCCATAACCGTCACGCCATATTCGGCAAGCTTCTGAAGTTCCAAACGAGCATTGTGTTCCAGTTTGCCCAGATTGATTTCCAGCTTTGGATAATTCATTCCTTTGATCTCCTGTATAACATATATATAGGTCCAATTCTTTTTAGCTCAGAATCATCTCTAAAAGGACACGCGGATCTTATTACATAAAATATCTTTTCCACCAGGGGGATTTGTATGTTCTTTGAAGATTAATAGCACATTTATTATTGCATAAACAACTTGAAAAAAAAGGGGAAGCTTGCGGGCTTCCCCTTTGTTTGTAAACGGCTTGAGCTATTTAGAAAACGAGACGAATACCTAACTGAGCTCTCCTGGGTAAAACGTAACCTGATGGTGCCAAGTAGGCGTCGCTGGCTGCATTAGTTTCGGCGACGTAGTAGTAGTAGTCGGCATTAAAGATGTTCCATACGTCTATCAAGAGTTTTAATCTCGTTTGTTTCCAGAGTCTAAATTCCTTTTCCAGTCTCATATCCAAATATGTGGGGTTCGGATATCTTTGGCTGCCTCTTTCTTCAGCTGCTATCATTCGACGTCCCTGATTCAGCTGTACCGCTACTTCGCGGTTAAAAGGTCTCCCTTGCTCATAAGAAAAATAGGCGCTGAGCATTATTCCATAAGGAAAGATATAGGTTCCACTGATCTTGAACTGATATTCCCGGTCATAATAGCCCGGGACTCCGTACATATTGATTAAATTGTTCGGATCGCTAAAGCCAACGGGGTACTCCCGTGACTTAGACAAGGTCAAACTCCCATCCACCTGCCAGTTGTTGGAGAGGCGCTTCCTGAAAGCTAAAATTAACGCTTTATAATTAGAAGAATTACCTGGATTGGTGGTTACATAGAAATTGTCATCAGTGCTGTTTGTCTGATTGTAGACCTGAATGACTTGGTCCCCATATTCATCATAGTAATCTATAAGCTCATATTCTCCACCAGTATTCTGCGTGGTGACAATATCCTTTGATTCCTTATAGATACCAGTTAAAGAAAGAGAGAATTCAGGGAATATTTCCCTTTCAATTCCTACGGAAAATTCGTCAGAATACGGATTTTTCATATTCCGGTCAAACCCTCTATTAGCAATGGGATCTATGTGTTGCCATAGATAATCGTATTCACCTGTGTCCCAGTTGTATCCATACCAGTATCTATCGGATTTCGATGGGGCGCTACTATAAAAGACATTCAGAAGCATATGGCCATAATACCGACCATAGCTTGCTTTCAATATTGTTTTCCTATCCGCAGTCAATTGGTAAACAAGTCCCAGCCGTGGCGAAAATGTATCCCATCTGAGAAGGTCCATATCCGCCGGAAATGTTTCTCCTGTTGGATTTGCGTTTTCATCCAGTTTACTGTACTCGGGGTAGCCGCCTCGAGTGCGATCAAATCTGACACCCAAGTTCAAGGTTAAGCGGTTATGAATAACCCAACTATCGTCGAGAAAGGCACTGATTCTGTTGGCAACTCCTCCATATTCTTCTGGCAGCATAAAATAAGCATAATAAGGATACCCATCCCAATCGTAATAATACACGTTGCTGTGGTAGCCCCATTTCCATCCAGCCCAGCTGTGGTTGTAAATAACCCCAAATTTGAATTCGTGGTCGCCCAGGAGAAAATCGTCAGCAAAATGGGAAACTGTGCCCTGGATTTGATGCTGGCCGGTGGGCCAGTCACCCCACCATCTAGAGTTTCCTGAAGTTATCCCAGTTGCAGCATCATAATGTTGAGGAGTTACCATGTCTCCATCTGCAGCTCTAGTTAAGAGAGTAACCCACCATCCGCTATATTTGATCTCAAAGAATGTATTTTGACTGAGGATTGAAGTCCAGGAGGCGCTTGGTAGAGGATTCCAGGATTGTTCAGACGACACGGCTTCATAAGAAGTATATGCATTAGGCGTATCTTCCCATCTATACCAGTTGACGTCACATGAAAAGGTGAACTTATTATTTTTATTGATCTGCCAGTCAAGTCTCCCGAACGTAGTATTTAGGCGATATTTTGCAGCTCCAAAAGCCGGATCGGCCCCCACTCCAACCGATCTATCAGTCATGACCTGTCCGGCAAGAAAAAACCAGAGTTTATCCTTTATTATGGGACCCCCTATGGTACCAGTAAGCTCTCTATACGCATCGACATAGAAAGGAAATTCTTCGTCGGGTGTATTATTTCCTGTTAACCAGTTTGCACGATAATAAAAATTGAGATTGCCACTAAATGTATTGGAACCAGTTTTGCTGACGAGGTTGACAACCATACCCTGAAAGTTTCCATATTCAGCCGGAGCTCCTGATACGATAACATCTATTTCTTCGATCTGATCGGGATTCGCCCATAACCAGGAACCTGCGTTTTCTGGATTGGTGGTTTCTACCCCTTCAAAGTAATAGGTGTTTGCGGTGTCACTAGATCCCATGGCCGATTGCCAATTATTCGAGTGGTCTCCTGATGAGCTTGAGATGCCTGGCGTTGTTCCCACATAATCGAAAAAGGTAAAACGGCGCATTGGGAGGACCTCCATCAGTTCTGAGTTGATATTGGTGGAGAGTTCCGACTTTTGCACATCCACCATGGGAGATTCCGCTGATACTGTGACGGTCTCCTCTAAGCTGGCCAAATTTAAGATCACATCCACTGTAGTCGTTCCACCAATGTCTACCTTGAGTTTTGTTCTTTTGGCAGTCTGGAAGCCTTCCATTGTAACGGTTACCTCATATTCTCCAGGCATAAGGTTTGGAAACCTGAACTTCCCTTCATCATTAGTTATAATAGAACGCAGGCCCCCCATAAGCTTCTCACCTGATAGTTCGACTGTGGCGCCCGGCAAAAACTCTCCTTCTGTATCTGCGACCGTCCCTTTTATGCTTCCGGTTCTTATCTGAGCATAGCTCATACTACCCATGAGTAAAAAAACTGCAACAATAGCGATCATTGATACGATTGTTCTTCTCATTATTCTCCTCCTTTTATTTTTTTTGCGCATTGATGATAGAATTTGTCTCTTATTTTCTTTTTTCATTGGAAAAATAAGATTCTTTTCATCAAAATCCTTTGCTTATGTTTTTAGATTATTTTATAAAATTGGCATTGTCAATATAAAAAAAATCTTTGTAGATTTAATTTTTTTTCTTTTTTCTATGTTCCGGGATTTCCTGGTGGTTGCCGAAATATTTATCGCTGGGTGTGACATTATCCATGGCCTCATGGGAGCCGCGGTTGTTGTAATATTCAACCCATCTGAATATCGTGAGTTCTGGCTGGAAGTAAAAAGACCAAAGCATCACTAATTCCATGAAGGAGTTCACTCATTTGCAATTTCTCTAATATTGATAATACAATGATTTATGAATTTGAGTGAGATAAATAAGTGAGATAAGCTCAATAAAATGACGGAAGAATGAATATAATAAAAAAAAGCATAGTCATTCTGTTCCTATCTTTACTGGCTTTCTCGCTGGAGGTTTCATCCGGAGTCAAATCAGAAGGCGAACTCCCTCCCCGATTTAAAAACTGGCTGGAAGAGGAGGTAAACTATATTATCACGCCTCTAGAGAAAGAGGTTTTTCTCCAGCTTCAGACAGATCGAGAAAGAGATTTTTTTATGGAAGCATTTTGGAAACACAGGGATCCAACGTCTGGAACGCCAGAAAATGAATTCAAGGAAGAGCATTATCGCCGCATCAATTATGCCAATTTTCATTTCGGGAGAGATGTCCCCTGGCCCGGCTGGAAAACCGACCGGGGAAGGATTTATATCATTCTTGGTGAACCCAGGGGTATCGATCATTACACCGGCGAAACTCAGATATATAACAGTGAAGTCTGGTTTTATCAAGGTTTAACCCAATACGGTCTTCCCTCCGGGTTCAATCTGATTTTTTATCAGAAAGATGGGGTGGGAGAGTATGTTTTATACAGCCCCAGTGCCGATGGCCCTAAGGCACTGCTCACATCCTATTATGGCGACCATGCGGATTATGTCCAAGCTTTCCAGGCTTTAAGGAAAATAAATCCCAGCCTGGCCAAAGTTTCTCTTTCCCTTATTCCCGGAGAATCAACCCTATATGGCCGCCCCTCGTTGGCTTCTGATATGCTGATCCAGAATATTTATACCGTTCCCCAAAAGGAATTGAAGGACAAATATGCCCAGACGTTTTTGGCTTATAAAGACAGAGTGGAAGTGGAATATTCGACCAATTACATAAACAATGATTCTTCGATCAAAATCCTTCAAAATCCTCCAGGAGTTTATTTTGTTCACTATGTTGTGGAAATCATGAAATTTTCATTGCAGCAGTATCAAGATAAATATTCCACCCATTTAAAAGTCAACGGAAATGTTTCCGATTCAGAGGGAAAAACAATTTATCAATATGAAGGCCCCATTTCTATAGAATTGGATGAAGACCAGCTTAAAAGCATCGCCTACAAGCCCTTCGCTATTTATGATATGTTCCCTTTGGTTGCTGGCTCCTACAAATTTTCGCTCATCATAAAGAATGAAGTCTCTAAAGAATTCACCACAGTTGAAAAGGATATTATCATTCCTGAGGAAAATTCCGCACTGGGCATGAGTTCTTTGGTATTAGGTTATAAGATGGATCAGGCCTCTCCTGAGGCGCAGAATCTTAAGGCCTTCAAATTAGGCTCTTATCAAATCCTTCATCAACCTAAAAATATCTTCCGTCCACAAGATACACTCTTCCTGGCTTTCCAGATCACTGGATTATCTTATGATTTGAGGCAAAAAGGTCAGTTGAAATATGAATTTTTCAAAGACGATGAGCCGTTTTTAAATTTCACCCAAAAAGTCAGCCAATATGAAGGAGGGGTGAATTTTAAACAGGAATTCTCTCTCCAGGAATTTCCTCCAGACTACTACCGCCTTCATGTTGGGTTGTGGGATGGTGAACAGGAAATCCTTTCTGAGGAAGAGAATTTCGGGATTTCCTCTGTCTCAGATTTCCCCCGCCCCTGGATTCATACCAAAACACTGCCGCCCCCAGATGACCCTGTCTATTCCTTCCTGCTGGGAAAGCAGCTGTTAAGCAAGGGCGAAGTCAATAAAGCACAGGCCAGATTAGAGGAAGCTTTCCGGAAGAAACCCGATTCCTTAGATTTTGCCCTGAACCTGGCCCAAGTCTATTCTGTTCAAAAAAAATACCAACAGGTTAAGCAGGTACTGATGGCTTTCTCTGATGTGTCCGAGGTTCCTTATCAACTCTATCTTCTTTTGGGAAACTCCCATCAGGCTCTGGGGGAATTCGATCAGGCCATTGCCCTCTACAACAAGGCTCTCTCCCAGTATGGGATAAATTCAAACCTTCTGAATTCAATAGGAGAATGTTTTTACCACTTGGGGATATGGGATGAAGCCCTGGCTGCATGGGAGAAATCACTGGAAATCAACGACCGTCAGCCTGATGTTGAGGCAAAGGTAAACACCCTGAAAAAAAAAGAAGTCGAACCAGCGACCTGTGGTGTTTAAGACCAACCAAACTTGGCTGTCATTTACTAAAAACGTTTCACAACCATTAACCTCGTTCCAAAGGAGGCAGATCGATGCCCATTCGCTTGGCATCGTCCTTCATGATGCTCATCAGTGCCTTGAGCGAATCGTCCGATAGCGGTTCCACTGTGTAGGACCTCATGACTCTCTCGACTTCCTCGCACGCCCGATTCCATGCGCTCTTTTTCCCATGACTCGTCCAGACATCATATGTATCGCGGTCAATCACAACACCGGCCTGATACATTTCCTCACGATACCACCGAAGCGTCTCTTTCGAAGTCAAAAAATGTTTGCCATCGTAAATATCCCCGTACAGATCCCCGCCCAATCGATCTCCCCGGGCTTCGATACCCCTGACCATTCGAAGAGCCATGCCGCAGATCTCGTTATCCAGAACGAGTTTTTCCAGACTCTGACAGCTCTCGAAATTCAGCATACCCGGACCCGAGATGACGTTCGCACCCGCTAGAGCTGCAACGAGCGCTCCCATCCCTGTCTCCAAACCCGCCTGTCCGTCGACGATTTTAGCGTCGGAAAGTCCCATATAGGCATGAGTGGGAAGCCCCAGATGTTTCCCGATCTGAACATAAGCAGCATCGATCATCATTGTCTCCACAGCTCCCATAGGTGTCGTTCCTTTCCGCATATCAAACGCTGCGGGCGAACCCCCAAAAATGATCGGCGATCCCGGATGGGCTAACTGGTGAATGACAATACCACTCAGGTTTTCGGCAGTCAATTGCACCAATGCGCCGGCCAGCGTTACCGGAGACGTGGCTCCGGTCAAGGGCATAGATATCAGTTCGGCGGGAATCCCAGCCTTAGATGCATCGATGAGATCCTGACAAGTCAAGTTGCTCCATTTCAAAGGAGCTGAGGGACAGCAGTCAAAGATTGCCAGAGGCTTATCTCTAAGGGCTTTTTCACTCCCCCGGACTGAGACAAGCATATCTTTCATGATCTCAAAACTCTCCAAAGCAAAAGTACCAGTCACGACCGGTTTCTTGCTGAACTGCAGTCCGATATATAACCGATACCTGTCCTGCATGGCTTGAGGGACATCGGTGGAAATCATCTCTGTACTCTGTGCCGCAATGTTGGGGAGGGCATCGATCAATATCGCAAAACGGATGAGATCCTTGGTAACCGGATCTCTTTCTTCCAATGTAACCGGATCCAAAATCGTCAAAGCTCCGGAGCCCGGATCAAAGTGAATCGCATCGCCTTCCAGATTCATCGCCAGATCGCCGCTGCGGTCATAGACTTTGATGGAATGAGGCGCGGTTTTCAGGGACTTTTCGACTAGGTTTTCCTTGAACAACACCGTTCGCTCTTTACATTCGCATCCTGCGTCTGCTAGAAGCCGCAACGCTTCATCGTTCTCTATGAGCACGCCCGTTTTTCCCAGAACATCCAATGCTTCAGAAACAATCTGATCGATGAACGATTCAGCCAGCATGTCCAGCTTCGGTCTTTTCGTTTCTAACATTGTTCCTCCTTCATCATTGTATATCATACATTATTCAGAATATCTTGCATTATTCGGTATATCTTACATTATTTTTGGCAAGAATTCAGGTGATTTATCAGGGAAAGAAGCATCCTCATTGCATACAAAATTGTTGACAATTTAGTGATTTGCGTGAAACGATACAGCTTCTACCGAGCGTATACATAAAATGCATTTAAAGATCATATGAAAAGGGAGCCATCAATGAAGAAAGTGTTTTATCGTTTTCTAAGTTTAGCTCTCGTCCTGGGATTGGCTTGCGCGGCCGCATTCGGGCAGGAAGATCGTGACGCCCGAAATTTGACCGTCGACGATTATTTCCGAATCCAACGCGTCTCTGATCCGCAAATCAGTCCCGATGGGAAGTGGGTCGCCTTTGTCGTATCCACTATGGACCTCGAGGAAGACGAGAGCGAGAGCCGAATCTGGATGATGCCAGTTGAGGGTGGTGAGGCGATACCGATGACGGCAAAAGGAAGCTCCGCCTCACGGCCGCGGTGGAGTCCGGACGGGAAATATTTGTCTTTCCTCGCGGCTCGAGACGGTGGCAAGGCCCAAGTCTGGACGCTGTTCCGAAAGGGTGGAGATTCTGTACAGCTCACCGAGGTCGCCCAGGGAGTGAAATCCTACGATTGGTCTCCGGACGGCGGCAGGTTACTGCTAACTCTTCAGGATCCGAAGCCCAGAGAAATAAAGGACGACAACGGCGATGACAAGAAGGAAACACCCAAACCCTGGGTGATCGATCGCCTTCAGTTCAAGCAGGACTACATTGGCTATCTGGATCGTCGCCGGACCCACCTCTATGTCTTCGATGTGGAGTCCAAGACGACGACTCAAATTACATCCGGTGATTTCGATGATAGTGCTCCAGTTTGGTCGCCGGACGGCAAGTCCGTGGCCTTCGTCAGTAACCGCACCGATGAGCCCGACCATAACTATAACACCGACATATGGGTTGTTGCGGCGGACAATCCGGATCAAGGGAAAACCCTGCTGCAGGTGACCCATAATCCTGGGGCCGATAGCTCGCCCACCTGGAGCCCCGACGGCAAGTCCATCGCTTACATCTCGATCACCGACATGGACGCGTTGGTGTACGCTACGCCTCACCTGGCGGTGGTCTCCTCTAAGGGTGGTGAAGCCAATGTGCTCACCGAGAAGCTGGACCGGCATATGTCGAATCCCCGTTTCTCCCTGGACGGAGAGTCGATTTGCTTCGTTCTCGAAGATAGCGGTGAGCGTCAGCTGGCTTGCATTCCAGCGGGAGGAGGCACTGTGGAACGGCTCGTTACCGGCTCTCAAATCATCAATGAATTCGAGATCGGTAAGGATGGTACGATCGCCGCCCTCGTTACAGGGCCCCATCTCCCTCCTGAGGTTTTTATCTACACAAGAGGTGTATTGAAGCAGCTCTCTCATGCCAACCAGAAGCTCCTTTCCGAGGTTCGGCTTGGAGCCGTCGAGGAGATCCGGTTCAAGAGCAAGGACGGAACCGAAATAGAAGCCTTTATGGTGAAGCCGCCGGCATTCGATCCGAGCTTTCGCTACCCCGCTCTGCTCCGTATACATGGCGGGCCTGTCTCCCAATACGATTACGGCTTCAACTTCCAAGCTCAGCTCTTTGCTGCTGACGGCTATGTGGTCGTCCTCCCCAATCCGCGTGGCTCTTCAGGCTACGGCCAGGATTTTTCCCTGGGCATCTGGAAATCATGGGGTGAGAAGGATTACGAGGACGTCTTAGCCTCGGTCGACTATGTCATCGAGCGAGGTTTTGCCGATCCCGATCGACTAGGGGTAGGCGGATGGTCCTATGGCGGATTGTTGACCAACCACGTTATCGTCAAGACCGGCCGATTCAAGGCCGCCATCACTGGCGCCGGATCTACGCTTTATGTCGCCAACTATGGCCATGACGAGTACCAGCGGTGGTGGGAGTACGAGCTCGGTGTTCCCTGGAAAGAGGAGAATCGAAAGATTTGGGAAAAGCTCTCGCCTTTCAACTATGTGGAGAACGTGACGACCCCAACGCTCATCGTGGGAGGGGAGAAGGATTGGAATGTCCCCATCCTCAATTCGGAGCAGCTCTATCAGGCGCTCAAACGACTGGGGCGTGTGACACTACTCGTCGTGTACCCCGGCGAGTTTCACGGGATCGGGAAGCCGTCCTACATCAAGGATCTTTATGAGCGCTATCTGGACTGGTACGGCAAGTACGTGAAGGGTCGCGCATCCACTAACTAGGCAAGGGCTGCCTTAAATGCGTAAAAGCCGCCCAGCCTGTTGAGTGACCATTTGAGCGCAATTGTCATGGAACCGCAGCGCCGAGATTCCATCCTTGCTCGCACGCGCCAGATCATCCGCAAAAACCTCCCTCCAATGGAAGAATGGTTCTTGAAGCGTGATGATATTTTCAGCTATGTCCGTCCGAGCGCCGGAGCCTTCGTTTATTGTGAATACAAATCTATCTTTGTAGATGTCGATGGAAATGGCAAGTTCGATTCCCCACTTCCAAAAATCAAGTTTATTTTCTGAAGGAAGGGTGGTGTCTCGCTTAAGCTGGAAGGTTTGGAGCTCCCGGGGGATTTATGTCGCTTTTTGAGTCCTTAACCAAAGGCCATTTATCAGGTGCTGTTCTGCAACTGTCTTGCTCTTTCAACATGCTGGCGCGATTCTGCTGACCTTCCTAACCTGTTGTATATATCAGCCAAAACAAAGTGGCCCAGGATCGCCACGTTCTTCTCTGGATTGAGGCTCAGCCCTTTCTCCGCCAGCTCGGCCGCTTCGATCAGGTCCTTCCCGTTGTCCATGTTCGCTTTTGCTAGAAACACGTAGGCATCCGGAAATTTCTCATTCTTCTGGATGCAGCTCTCGAATTCTTTGATTGACTTGTCCAGTTCTTTTGTCTTTGTGTACAACAGACCGAGATTGAAATCAGGCTTATGGTTAAAGGGACTGGTTTCCTGCTCCTTTTGGTATTCCTGGATGGCCAAAGAGATTTCCCCTCTCTCCTCATGAAGCAATCCCAGATTGAAATGGGCGTTCTGTAAAGGGACGCTCCTTTCGAAGCTGAGAGCGGTCCGGATCTCTTTCTCAGCCTCTGCATACATCTTCTTTTTAAGATAAAGAGCTCCCAAATTATTGTGGAAGGCTGGACTTTCAGGGTCCAGAGTTACAGCAGTTCTCAGATGCGCAATGGCCTCATCCAGATCGCCTTGCAGTTCGTATAAATCCCCAAGGTGGAAGTGTGGCTTTGTATCCTTGGGATCGATAGCGATCAGGCGATTGAAGCCGATGATCGCTTCTTCTATTTTCCCGGATTTCTTATAGGCCAGCGCTATGCCGAATATGGCATCGTAATATTCCGGGTCAACGGAAAGTGCTTTTTTGTACTCTTCGATAGCCTCTTCGTACTTTTCCTGTTTGGAAAATATATTGCCGAGGATATACCTGGCTTCCAGCACAGAGGGATCCCTCTCCAGTACCTTCTTTATCGCGTTTTCGGCCTGTTCTGTCTTTTCTTCGGTGACCAAAAGCTGTGCCAGTTTGATGTCGTTGTAGAGTTTGATCCTGTCTTTGGGGTCTGCAAGGTGGTCTCCTCTGCCTTTCTCAGATGCCCGGAATGAGTTAATGTAGCCAAGAGCCTGCAGCTTTATCAAAGAGTCGTCGTCGATCTTTTGAGGTTCGAGGTCTTCCACACCTTCTCGGGAATATTGGGCGATTATTGCCTCCAGTTCCCTTTTCATTTCATTGCCTTGCGAAGCTCTCAGGTTGACCATATTTTCTGTCTCAGCAGGATTTTCATAGACATCATACAACTCGGGTTTAGGGGCATCGATGAATTTATACGGACCTTTGCGCACGAATTTCAATTCACTCCATCCGTAGTGGAACCTAGGCCAGTATGTTTCGCTGTAAGCAATACGTTCCGTCTCCTCCTTCTGTCCCAAAATAAGCGGTAAGAAACTTTCCCCCTGAACACTTTCGGGGATGTTTCCGCCCACAGCATTCAAGACCGTGGGCATGATATCTATGCTTCTCACCTGATTTGTTATTGTGCGTCCCGCCTGTTCGCCTCCAGGGAGCCTTACGATCAGAGGAACCCTGACATCCGAATCGTAGAGGAAAAAACCGTGTGCACTCTCTTCATGCTCTCCGAGACTCTCCCCGTGGTCTGCAGTCAATATGATCAATGTCTTCTCCCACAACCCATTTTCTTCCATATAAGCCCGGAATTCTCCCATCAACTGGTCCACGTAAGCAATCTCACCATCGTAAAGCCTATATCGTTTTCCTCCGTACTGGGATTTGTAGGGCTCAGGCGGATCATAGGGCGTATGAGGGTCATAAAGATGAATCCAGGCAAAGAACTTCTGCTGCCCGTTTTCTCCAAGCCATCGATAGACTTCATTCAGAACCTCGTCTCCCCTCCTCTGGACCGAATCCAGGCTGACGGTTTTATACTTGGTGAGATCGAAGTTATCGTAGTAATAATCAAAACCCTGATCGAGCCCCCACCTCGAATCGAGCACGAAAGCGGCAACAAAGGCTGCCGTTGCATAACCCTGGCTTTTCATCGCTTCAGCGAAAGTCGTATGGCTCTCATCAAGGTAAAAACCCCCGTTATCTCGAACGCCGTGATACAAGGGATAGGTTCCCGTCATAATGGAGGAATGGGAAGGAAGAGTGAGCGGTGTTGCGACGATGTTGTATTGAAAGAGGATCCCTTCTTCTGCCATCCTGTTAATTTGGGGGGTTTTGACTCCTCTGTAGCCATAACATTCCAGATGGTCCGCACGAAGCGTATCGATTGTGAACATGATGATATTCATGTTCTCAATATCCAACGGCTTCAATAAAGATTGAAAAGATTTAGAGGTTACCTGGGCTGATTTTTTCTCCTTTATCGGTCTCAGAAAAAACCAGTAAACACCGATAGCAATAGCCATCAGAAAAAACGATGCAATAACAAGGATTTTTTTTTGTCTCACCAAAAGCCTCCACTTTTAATAGATATACGATGAGATGAAGATTGTCAATTTACTGTTATAACCCCAATAATCGCTTAAGGAACTAATTTTTAGTTTTGGCTGAATAAAAAAGC
>CAYOSH010000023.1:0-64380 GCA_964406575.1 uncultured Eubacteriales bacterium
GGTGGCGCTATCGTCTAGGGGACTAGGACGGGTGGTTCTCAGCCATCAAACCGGGGTTCGAATCCCCGTAGCGCTGCCAATAAAAGCAAAGGGCTCCCAAAGACAATTCATTAGCTTTTGTTTTGATTAATATGATTCCTTTCCCGAAAAGCTGAAGAAACTTGTGTTGTTTATTGCGGAAAAGGGACTATAGAGTTCTTTTAAAGGTCATTATCGCGATTGTCATCAAGACACCTGTAAAAATCGCAAGAAAAAGGATATCCGCTCCAATACTCCCGAGCGAAGCTCCTTTAAAGAGCAATGCTTTCAAGGCATGAACAGAATGGGCCTCAGGATTGACTTTGGCAAACGCCTTGAGCCAATCTGGGAAACTGTCAATCGGATATACTGCGCCGCTCGGGAAAAAGAGAATGACATTCATAAATCCGCTTAATAAGCCGACAATCCTCGGATGTTTGAACCTGCCTAAAATGACGAACATCAGGCTGAGCAGACTTAGCGTTGTCAGAATGATAATGAGCAAAACGCCTGTGTATTGGCCAACGCTTTTCGCAAATGACATATTTGTCATGAACATGCCGACAACAAGAATTATGCTGGCGATGATTGTCGTAATGGTTAATCCGCTCAGGATAAGACCGGATACAATATCCATTTTGGATAACGGAGTGAGCAAGTAACTCTCATCCACGCCAAGAAACCTGTCCATCACAAGATTAAAAGCGCCTGTTGTCAACGTGCCCAAAAAAATGGCCATGATCACCACACCGGGGACAAGGGACTGGTAATAATCGACCTTTTTGTAAAGGTCTATCTCTCTCAGGTAGGTTTGACCTGCCGGTTCCCTTACAGGTATATAATCGGAAGCAATGGATGCCAGAGCGCTGCTGATAGACCCTCTTATGACCTCAGAAGATATGCCATCGGTATTATCAAGAAAAAGCCCTATACCTGGCCTGGCTTTTTGGATAATATTTTTACTGAAATTAGCCGGGATAATAAGTGCCGCTTTATATAGGCCCTGCCTGATGCCGTCCACAGCCTCAGTTTCATTACTTAAATCAAAAATAGTGATGGTTGCAGGCCCGGCTTCCAAAGCTCTCAGATTATCCATCAGCATACGTGCATATGTCCCAGAATCCTGATTGACAACAGCCAGCGGAAGTCTTCGCAACTTCCCCTGGAACGAATTCCCAAAAACAGTAAGATAGAGAATAGGCATCAGAATACTCATAGCGACAACAGCGATATTTCTTCTGAATTTTTTCAAGTCCCTGTCTATCACGGCAGACAATCGGAATAAATTCATTTATACTCTCGCATTAGAACCTTCTTTTCGGAGGGATTCCGGCTCCGGTTAAAAAGCTCACTTTTTTAGCCTCTTCTTCCCTTATAGACTTGCCTGTATAATGGATAAAGACATCCTCAAGAGACTGCTCACGGATATTGACAGAGAGCACTTTTCCTCCTAATGATTTGATCTCATCCAAAATCTCAAGAAGATTCTGTGCTCCACTGTCGACGTAAACTCTAATGGTGTTCCCTTCGCTATTTACATTGTGGACAGATGAAATTTTTCGAGTTCCTTCCATAATTTTTTCGGATACGTTTTCAAGAATCAAAGAAACTATGTCATTGCCCCTGATCTGTTTTTTTAATTCATCAGGACTCCCGAGGGCAATTATTTTGCCTGAGTCTATAATACCGACCCTGTTGCATAAAGTTTCTGCCTCTTCCATATAATGGGTTGTTATAAAAATTGTTATGGAATCCTTCTCTATAAGATTTCTGAGAAAATCCCAAACGACCAGCCTAGATTGGGGATCAAGCCCGATAGTCGGTTCATCCAAAAAGAGTATTTTTGGGTGATGAATAAGAACCCTGGCAATTTCAAGCCTTCTCCTCATGCCACCCGAATACGTCGCGACAAGGTCGTGAGATCTAGCCCAAAGTCCGACAGTTTGAAGAAGCTCCTCAATCTTTTCCTTTCTTTCCTTGGACGGAATACTGTAAAAACGTCCATAGACATCCATGTTTTCATAACCCGTGAGATCGAGGTCGCTCGTCATCGCCTGGGGAACGACTCCGATCTCAAGCCTTACTTTATCGGCCTCTTTCAACACATCCAAGCATGCCACCCTGGCAGTTCCGCTCGTAGGTTTAAGCAATGTGGTCAGCATTCTAATAAGGGTGGTTTTGCCAGCCCCGTTTGGTCCGAGAAATCCGAATATCTCACCTTCCACGACGCTAAAGCTTATGTTATCCACCGCAACAAGAGATCCAAATTTCTTCGTTAATTTGAAAACTTCAACCGCGTTCGTTTTTTGAGTCATCGTCTATCTTCTAGGGACTTCCACGTCGACAGTCATGCCTGGTTTAAGAAATCCATTAGAGTTTTCCAGAGCTATCTTAACTCTAAAAGTTTTTATGTCTTGTCTCCCTCTGACAACGTCTCTTTGCGTTGCGAAATCAGCATATCTTCCGATTTCAACGATTTTTCCCTTAAACAATTGCTCCTGTAAAAAGGAGGCTTTTACAGTCGCTGCCCCATTGAGCGTGATGTCTCCTATCTTGCTTTCATCTACATCCACCCTGACAAAAAGATTATGCAAATCCACGAGGGTCAAAATTGTCCCCCCAAAGCTCACCGTCTCACCGCTTTCCATTGCTTTATATACGACAGTCCCTGAGATGGGAGCTTTGATCGTCGTATCATCGAACTTGGCCTGAGCAAATGAAACAGAGGTCTCCGCCTGTTTTAAGACAGCCTTTTTAAGGTTTAGCTGATTTCTCGCACTATTCAATTGTGCGGCAGCAGCATCTCTTCGTGAGAATGTCGACACAAGTCTTGATTTTGAAGCTTCATAATCAGCAGCTGAAATATCATATTTGCTCTTGGCTATGTCATTTTCTTCTTGAGAAATTATTCCTTCCTTATAGAGGCGAGCAGACCTGTCCATTTCCCTATTGGCTTCTTCCATTTGAACCTGGGCTTTATTGACATCGGCCTCTGCCGCCGCAATTTCTCCTTCGACATTTTTGATGTTGGCTTTTGCACTCTCTACAGAAGATTCTGATGAAGATATATCCGCTTTTGCTATTTCGACGCCTGAAATCGCTTCTTCTAAAGAGGCTTTGAGATCTTCACTTTCGAGCCTAATGATAGTATCCCCTTCTTTGACCTCATCTCCCTCTTTGCAACAGATATAGATGATTTTACCTGCTACTTTGGGAGAAAGATTCACTTCAATACCTTCAACCATTCCTGTCGTTTGAATAACATCGGATTCTTTTTTCTTATGGAAATACACGATAAGAAAAATGCAAATTATCAGGACTGTCATGATTATGTAAATCGATTTCTTTATCATCAAATTATATCTTCCTCTCTCCTGTTCTCATTGTTTGTTAAATAGCGTCGGGATTATTATAAGATTGGAATAAGGTTGGATGTTGATGGTCTAGGCATATCACTAAGAAACGTATTATTTCAAGCTCCATATCAAGACGAAGGCTGCATAATTTATACCACCGCCTATTGACCAAGTCAACATAAGGGGGGGCTCTGCGCTTTTGTTCTTTTTGTTGATGTGGGACCTCTCTTGTCGAGCCAGACGATCCAATCTCTGCCCAAAATCAAATCCAAGAAGGTCGCAACCTTCTTCTTCTACTGGTATGATGTTTACTCCGGCAGCCATTTCAGAAATCCAGACGGGTCTGATGCGCCCACCGATCATCCCCCGAAGGCCAGGCCATAACGTTATCTTTGGAAAAAGAGACTCCATTTATTTCTTTCCTTGACTATGGAAACGGATCAGGCCTCCTACGTATTGCATCAGAGAAAGAAGACGTTCAATCGTGTCCGTATTGGGTGTCGATTGTTGCCACAGATTCTGGACAGCCAGCTCTATCGGATGCTGTGCCACTTCGCCTGAAAGTGAAGAATTAATCCTCTTTTTTCTTCCATTTTCCTCTTTGTGGCATTCATACAAAAAATTGGGCGATTTTTTGCAACCCATCTGTAGACGTATTCTGTCTTTAAAAAATTCCAAATATTCGGAAGTAAACCTGTTGAACCTTATACACTCAAGCCTATAGAGTACAAGGCTCTATAATGAAAAGTGGGGTAAAATTGACTCTTTAGTCATATGCTGATATCATTCAGCGAAAGCAAAGCCCTTTTGGGGATAAATCGGAATCTATCCTGTCACTCATACCTCAGAGAGTCGATAGGATTGGCCAGCGCCGCTTTAGAGGCCTGATAGATGACCGTGATGATGGAAATCAGCAGGGCGATCATTGCGGCCAACAGGAATGTGCTGAATTCTAAGTGTATCCTGTAGGCGAAATTCTGCAGCCACGTATTCATGATAGTGTAGCCCACCGGCCAGGCGATTAGCACGGCCACCGCCACCCATTTGGTGAATTCTTTGACCAGCAGCAGAATCACACCCGGAATGGATGCGCCGAGCACTTTCCGGATGCCGATCTCCTTTGTGCGCTGTTCAGCGCTGAACGCGCTCAAGCCGAAGAGACCCAAACAACCGATAAGAATCGCCAGCACAGTAAAATATCCAAAAAGCTGGCCCAGACGTTCTTCATCTCTGTACAGCCTGCCGTACTCTTCATCCAAAAAAACGTACTCAAGAGGATACTGGGAATCAAACTCATTCCATTTGGATTTGACGAATGCCACTGTTTCCTGAATGCGCTCCGGTGAAATCCGCATGGATATGCGGTAATAATTTCCTCCATGGGGATTGCTGTTGTACAGGATAAGAGGGTCTATCTCTTTATGCAAGGATTCGAAATGGTAATTTTGAACAACACCGATCACTCTGTATCGTTTGCGCTTATCGAGGGAGAGAAAAACCTCGATCTGCTGGCCCAAAGGATTGTCGTGCCATCCCAATTTTTGCACGGCCGCTTCATTGATCAGCACAGCCTCTTGACGGTCTGTGGGAAAATCTTTGGAGAAGTTCCGGCCTTTGACGATTTTGATATTGTATGTATCGATGAAATCCTCATCCACTATTTGTGAATGCAGCATGGTCAGCTCATTTTCGGGCTTGCCTACAGCATGATGAGCACTGAAGCTGTTTCTTCCCAAGGGGAGGCTTGATGATGCCGTGACACTCAAGATATTGGGATGTTTCAAAAGTTCATTCTTGATTGTCTCGTATTTTTTTTGGGTTTCCTCATTCCTGATCCTGAGTGCGATCACATGGTCTTTGTCATATCCCAATTTTCTGTTGCGCATGAAATCGAGCTGCTTGTCAACGATGAGAGTCCCTATAATAAGCACAATAGAGACAGTGAATTGGAGCGATACAAGGGAGATTCTCAGAAAAGGACTTTTTGTGCCCTTCTTGAGTCTGCCCTGCAATACTTCGACCGGGCGGAAGGCTGAGAGGAAGAATGCAGGGTAACTGCCACCTATAAGGCTGACAAAAACAAAAAGGCCGATAAGTCCACCAATAAATTGGATCTTTGTAAAATAAGCCATGGTCAGCACTTTTCCGGATATGCTGTTGAAAAGCGGCAAGGAGAAGGCCACGAGCAGCAGCGCTAAAAAAATGGCGACGAACGTCAGAATCATGGATTCGCCGATGAATTGTCTGATGAGCTGGCGTCTTTGGGCGCCGACAACCTTTCGGAGTCCGACCTCTTTGGCTCTGTTCGCTGACCGGGCAGTGGAGAGGTTCATAAAATTCAAACAGGCGAGAAGAAGGATAAACATCCCGATTCCGGAAAAGAGATAAACATAGGTGATGTCTCCGGTCCTTTCCAGTTCCCCCTGCCTGTTCGAATGAAGATAAATTCGTGTGAGGGGATCGAGTTCATATCTGGCTTTCCCATCGAACGCCTCCAGAAGAGGCCCGAGGTGTCTCTGCACAAAACCCTCAAACTTTCCTTCGAGCTGCTTGTAATCGGTCCCTTCTCTGAGGAGTATAAAAGTGAGATAGTCTATTTGGCTCATCAGGTCTTCGGCCGCATTTCCGGTCGGCTTCAGGTCGAGTGTGCTGAAAGAGGCAAAGAAGTCGGGCCGGAAGAGCGCGTTCATGGGAATGTTTTCCATGACCCCTGTCACCATGTATAACGTTTCGTTATGCACGCGGAGGTTTTTCCCTATGGGGTCTTCCTTGCCAAAATACTTCTCTGCCATTTCTTCAGTGATGACAACCGTATTGGGCTCGACGAGGGCATCTTCAGGATTGCCCTTCAACAGTTTGAAGGAAAAGACCTCAAAGATCGAATTGTCGACCCAGATGAATTTTTCCTCGGTGAACGATCGATCCTTGTACTGGATCACTCTTCGAGATCCGTAATAATTGAAGCGGACATAGTTTTCGATTTCCGGGAACTCTTCTTTAAACATAGGTCCTTGGACATGTGCTGTTGAGGCAAAATTCATGTGGCGATCCTTGAGATCAATGATGGTGCTCACTCTGTAGATGCGGTTCGCCTTTGCGTGGAACCTGTCGTAACTGAGCTCGTCCTGGACATAAAGCAAGATCATGAGACAGCAAGCTATACCGATGGACAATCCCACTATATTCAGCAGGGAATACAGCTTGTTTCGCCGAATATTCCGGAGTGCTGTTTTAATGTAATTTTTAAACATGTTTCTCTCCGCTTTTTCTGAATGACTATTAAATCATGCTGACACCATTATCTATCTTTTTCATCTGTACAATTAGCATCGGACTTACTGGAGCAGTACATTAAGAGTAAACGGAAATTTCTACAATAAAGTTCACCTTGCGGAAATGTTTTTCGGGTTTGGAGGAGGATAATTTTATAGTTGAAAAATACGAAAATTATTCGTAACGCAAAGATTTCACGGGGTTTGCCTTTGCTGCCTTCAAGGCTTGATAGCTTACGGTCAATAGTGCGATGATGAGCGCAATAGCGGCAGACAACAAAAAGGTTATAAATTCTATGCTCGTCCTATACGCAAATCCCTGGAGCCATTTGCTCATTGCGAAATAAGCCACGGGCCAGGCAATGATATTGGCAAAAAGAATCCACTTGCTGAATTCTTCCGTCAGCAGCTTCATAATGCCTGAGATGGAAGCCCCGAGCACTTTGCGTATGCCGATCTCTTTTGTTCGCTGCTCGGCCGTATAGGAGGCCAATCCGAACAGGCCCAGGCAGGCTATAAGTATGGCCAGGATCGAGAAATAGGAAAAGATCTTGCTCAATCTCTCATCCGCTCTGTACTGGGCATCGAAAGAATCGTCAAGAAAAGAGTATTGGAATGGGCGAAGGGGATTGTGCTGCCTCCATTTTTCGCTCAAGAAGCCCAGGGTCTCCGGGATATTTTGCGGGCTGATTCTTACGGATAAAGAGTTGAGCCATTCCGGATTATTCGTGATGAGCAGAGGTCCGATCTCCTTGTGAAGAGATTCGATGTGGAAGTCTTTAACTACGCCAATGACTGTTGTCTTCATCATCGCCGTGCTGCTTGTAAATCTGCCAATGGTCTTTCCGATGGGTTCTTCCCACCCGAATCTCTTGGCTGCTGTCTCGTTGATGATGACCGATAGCTTTTGGTCTGTTTTGAGCACTGAGGAGAAATTCCGTCCGGCTAAAAGGTGGATCCCCACAGTTGGGATAAAATCGCAATCCACATTGAGCTGTCCCATCCACGGCATTTCGTCTCTGGTGAATCCTTCGGGGAGAAAGGGATTGTAATACGTTGCCTGACCGGGCACATGGGAGGATGCCGCGACATTTATGATCCCGGGGTAATTTTTGAGTTCTTCCTTCAAGGGAGCTAGAGATTCCACAGTGGATTCATCGCTGATCGGAATAATCAGAATCTGCTCTTTTTCGAAACCGAGGGCGGTGTTTCTCATATAATTGAGCTGGCTGAAAATGATGATCGTACCGATGATGAGGACGATCGATATCGTAAACTGAACAACGACCAGAACGCCACGGAAGCGGGCGCTGGCTGTGCCTTCCCTTAGACTCCCTTTGAGCACTCGAATGGGCTGGAACGAAGAGAGGAAAAAAGCAGGGTAGCTTCCGGCAACCAGACCAACAAATAGTGTCAGGCCGATGAGCCCGGGAATGAGCCATAGATTTTCAAGATTTTTGATACTCAAGGCAATCCCTGACACAGTGCGGAAGAGGGGAAGGACGAGTTCCACGAATAACAGCGCGACGACGCACCCGATAGAACTGTAGATGAGAGATTCACTGATAAACTGGCGGATGATCCTCGCTTTGTGAGCGCCGAGCACTTTCCGCATTCCGACTTCTTGGGCTCTTCTTGCTGAGCGGGCTGTGGATAGATTCATAAAGTTCAAACAGGCGATAAACAGAATGAATATTGCTATGACAGAGAAGATGTAGACATTGGCGATACTGCCGGTCGCGGAAATCTCCTGCTCCAACCGGGAGTGGAGATGGATACTGGTGAGAGGCTGGAGAGTCAGCGTGATGTCTCCTTTTACAGCTTTAAGCATGTATCCCGCGTTTTTTTCGATCATGGCGGGAAATTTTTGCTCGAGCGCCCCGGGCTCATATCCTTTCTCGAGCAGAATGTAGGTGTAGTTGTTGAGGGAGATCCAGATGACCATACTCAGACGATTGTTTTGGGCGTAGGTTTCGAAGGAGCAGAGCATATCGAAGACAAAATGAGAATTCCTGGGTACGTTGGAAACGACGCCGGTGACGGTGAAATCAGAATCTTCGTCGACAATCAAAACCTTGCCGATGGGATCTTCATCGCCAAAATATTTTCTGGCCGCATCCTCGGTGAGCACGGCTGAGTACGCCGTTGTTAATGCTGTCTCGGGATTGCCTTTGAGAAGGGGAAAAGTGAATATGTCAAAAATGGAATTGTCTGCAAAGAAAATTCTGTCCTCATAATAGAGGTTTTCTCTGTATTTGACAGGAACATTTCCCAGCTCTCTGATCCGGACGGCGTTCGAGACTTCCGGGAAGTTCTCGACCATATACTCTGCCATGGGCGGGCTTGATTTAGGAAGATGGAGATGGTTTCCCCCGATCTGGGCGTCGCATTTGAGGCGGTAGATCCTGTTGGCATTCTTGTGATATTGGTCATAACTGAGCTCGTAGAGGACGTATGACGTAATCAGAATGCAGCAGGCCATTCCTATGGCCAGACCCAGAATGTTTATGAATGTATAGCCTTTGTGTTTTTTGAGGTTCCTCAAGGCGATATGCAGGTAACTTTTAAACATGATAATCACCTTTCCACTTGTGTCTCAAAGATTTTCATTCGTATCTCAAAGAATCGACAGGATTTGTCCTGGCGGCACTGATCGTCTGATAACTCACCGTCAACACCGAGATGACAAGCGCGAGCACTGCCGATGCCACAAACCACCAGAGAGCGATGCTCGCCCTGTAGGCAAAGTTTTGGAGCCATTTGCTCATGGCAAAATAAGCTGCTGGCCAGGCTATCAGATTGGCGATCAGCACTTTCACAAGGAATTCCCTGTTCAGCAGAAGAATGATCCCTGGGATAGAGGCTCCGAGGACCTTCCGAATACCGATCTCTTTTGTTCTCTGTGTGGTCACGTAAGAGGCCAGACCGAAAAGCCCTAAGCTTGCGATGATGATGGCCAGCGCAGCAAAAGCTGTGAATGTCTTCCCTGATTGGATCTCGGTGGCGTACAACTGTCCGAAGTGGTCGTCGAAGAAGATATAATCCAGGGGTTGTCCTGGCACGAATTGTGACCACAGCTTCTCCATAAAACGGATCGTCTCTTCCACTTTTCCCGGGTGGATTCTGACGGACAGATACATCACTGGCCGGTTTTCGATAAGAATAGTGGCCATGGGCCGAATGTTGAAATGAAGAGATTCCAGGTGAATATCTTCCATGATCCCAATAACCGTGTACGGTTTGTTCCCGAATTCTGTGAGAAGCAAACGCTCTTCAAGAGGAGATTGAATGTCGAGTGCCTGAACAGCGGCCTCATTCAGAATAACAGAGGAAGAATCCGTGGAATACATTTTGATGAAAGGACGCCCCTTCATCAACTTGATCTTGTATGTGTCTATAAAGTCATAGTCGGCAGAGAGGGTCACCAGCGTGTGGTTCACGTTGCTGTTTTCTCCCGTTTTTTGAAAAACCTTGATTTCGAGGAGCATCTGTGGAAGGGAATCGGTGTAAGTGGCGTTTAAGATATTTGGGTTCTGTTTGAGTTTTTCTTTGAATGCCATTCCTTCTGTGCCGAGCTTTCGTGCGCCCTGGATGATAACGACGTGCTCCTTATCAAACCCCAGGTTTTTATTCCTGGCGTAGCGCAATTGACTGTATATCACGAAAGTGCTGATAAAGAGAACGATGGACGCGACAAACTGAAAAACAACGAGCGCACGCCTGAATTGACGTCCTTTAACTCCGGATCGGAGTTTTCCCTTTATCACATCCACCGGTTGGAATGAGACGAGGAGAAAAGCGGGGTAGACGCCAGCCGTCACACCTATCATTACCGCTCCGAAAAAAAGTCCCAACAGAAATTGCCAACTCATATAACTGGATTCGGAATAGTTTTTTCCTACGAGGCTATTGAATAGAGGAAGGAACATCTCAACAAGAATCAACGCCATGAATACGGCAACGGAGGAAAACACGATGGATTCGGTCAGGAATTGCCTGATGAGCTGCCGCCGGGTCGACCCCACCACTTTGCGGATGCCCACTTCCTTCGCTCTTCGGGTGGACCTCGCTGTGGCCAGGTTGATGAAATTGATACAGGCAACGATGAGTATGATAAAAGCGATAGCAGCAAATACGTAAATTGTGTTGATGCTCCCCGGGGGCTCGAATTCATTTTCCACTTTCGATTGCAGATGAATGTCCAGCAGCGGTTGCAGGAAAAAGCCGATGAAATTTCCGGATTCAATGAATTTATCGTAAGAAATGCCCATAGCCCTTTTTACTATGGGCTCATAATACTTGCGCGAAAATTCTGGGAATTTGGCTTCAATTTGACCAGCAGATACATTGTGTTGGACGAGAATATACGTATAAACAGCTGTGTCATACCAGTCAGGATCTCGACTTTTTTTAAGTGTTGCAAAGGATGCCAGGAAATCAAAATGAAAGTGGGAGTTCTCTGGAAGAGGCTTGGCGATTCCTGTCACTTGGTAGGGTGTCCCATCTTCCAAAATGATCATCTTCCCCAATGGGTCAGCGCTCCCGAAATATTTTTTGGCTATGGCAGGCGTCATTACGACCGAGTTTTGTTCCTTAAGGGCAGAATTGGCGTCTCCTTCGATGAGCGGAATCGTGAACACGTTAAAAACCGAGGGGTCTGCCCAGACAAACTGTTCTTCCATGAACTGTTTGTCTTCGTACCGGACATAGACATTTCCTGTCCGGAATTGCTTGTACAGTCGTGTGGAGGCTGTGACTTCAGGAAAATCTTTAACCATAGCTTCTGCAAGAGGGGAGGGGGCCAGGGCACAGTCAAAATGGTTTGTTCCGACATTGAAGCGGAGAGGAACCCTGTAGATTTGGCTCGCCTTTTCGTGGAATCGGTCATAAGTCATTTCACTCTGGACGAAGAGCATAATCAGTATACAGCTGGCTATTCCGATAGCGAGGCCGGTGATATTGATGAAGGAATAACCTCGATGCCTTCTGATGTTCCTCAAAATCACAGTGACATAGTGCTTGAACATTACATCCTCTTGTATTCTGTATTATTTCATCCTATACACTTTGCAATAAATATGCCATTCCTGCTTTCAGGGGAACGACGAGAAACGTTGATCTGGGTGGAATTCTGAATGTACGCTCGTGAAACAGGGGGTGTTCGCTGGTGAACAGCACGGTTTTTTCTTGACAAACTCCTGCGTCATTTCATTATACTAGGACTCTCTTAGAGAAAATTGCTATCACCCGGCACTCATAGGTAAAGATCGGAGAGCACATGCGCGATCAAATTGTCGTAAAAGCCCGCAGGATTTATAAAGCGCTCCTAACACGTAAGTTGGAGATCGAGTGCGATGGGATCCTTTACCATTTTCATAAGGTTCCTTTTAAAAAAGTCATGAACTGGCTTTTCGTTGAAAGTTCTCTTTTGTTCAAGCCAGAAAAGCCGTGGGGGTGGCCCACACATCTTCAGGTCGAACCTACAAATCTCTGCAACCTGAAATGCCTCCTATGTCCGGTCACCGAAGGTCTAAGACGACCAAAGGGGCACATGGATCCGGATCTGTTCCGCAGGTTTATCGATGAAGTGGGAGAGTATGTGTTCCTGATCATCCTGTGGGATTGGGGAGAACCCTTTTTGAATCCTGATGTTTATGAGATGATCTCTTATGCCAAAGGGAGAGGCTTGAAGCTTGTTTCCAGCACAAACGGTCACATTTTTACCAAGCCGGAGAATGCGGAACGCGTGGTGGAATCGGGATTGGATACATTGATTTTCGCTGTGGATGGCATCACACAGGAAACATATGAGAGATACCGCCAGAAAGGAGAACTGAGCACGCTCCTTCAAGGCATCCGGAATGTTGTAAAAGCCAAACGGACGTACCACTCGCAGGCGCCCTACATTAATTTCCGCTTCATCGCCATGAAGCATAATGAGCATGAAATACCAAAACTGAGAGATTTTGCAAAATCTTTGGGTGTGGACGCCCTCACCATAAAAACACTCAATCCCCACTGTGAGTTTGTCCAAGAGGAAGATAAGGAATTTCTTCCAGAGGAGCCTTTCTATCAGCGTTTCAAGTATGACACAAAGGGACAGCGCATCCGGCGCACACACAATCCCTGCAAAGCGTTGTGGAACAATCCGATCATCCATTGGGATGGGAAGATCTCTCCCTGCACCTATGACCCCCATGATGACTACACCGTGGGTGATTTCGCCAGCCGCAGGTTTAAAGATATCTGGTGGGGATCTGCCTTAAGGGGACTCCGCCGGCAATTCAGGAGGGATTATCAAAAAATCGATCAGTGCGCCTGGTGTTCCTATGCCTTCGAAGGGGGGGCGTTGAGTATCGAAACGATCGCTGAGTCTCATTTTTTCACCTCACCCTCTGAGATTTAGAGGATTTGCGGAAACAATCTTGATGCTGTGGTGGCATTGAGGTCATTTGATTCAACGACTTAATTTTGAATACTTAATAAAATAGAATGAACCCATTCAAGAATCTTGTGTTTAATGGGATTTAGGAGGCCTTAAGATGTCACAGGCACAACAGACTGTGAAGGTGGGGGTGATCGGGTGCGGCAAGGTAGCGATGGGGCGGCATCTCCCGACACTTGTTTCTTTGAAAAATGTCGAAGTGATCGCTATCGCCGATGTCGATCAGGAGAAACTGGATCGAGCCAAGAATAAGTTCGGGATCGAGAGAGCCTATGCGATACACAAAAAGCTGCTAGAGGACTCTGATGTGGCTGTGGTTGCCGTCTGCGTGCCTCTCCCATCCCATGCGGAAGTGGCCCTGGATGCGATGGGCGCTGGAAAACATGTGTTAATAGAGAAACCTCTCACCATGTCTCTCGATGAAGCTGACAAACTTATAGAACGTGCGGACTACGTGGATAGAAAAATCATGGTCGGTTACAACAAGCGCTGGCACCGCCTTGTGCGTAAAACGAAAGAGATTATACAAAAAGGGACTCTCGGTGAAGTGAAAATGATTCAAGTGATCTTTTCCACCGGTCACCGCAACCGATATATCCCCGAGTGGAGGCTGCATCGCAAAATGGGAGGAGGAAACATCGTCGAAAACGGCTCTCATTTCTACGATCTATGGCACTTTTTTCTTCAAAAAGATCTGCAAAAGGTCTCTGCCATGAGTCATTCGACAGAGGCCATTGATGATGAACCCTCCGTTGTTACTGCGCAGACAGAGGATGGCATATTTTTAAATTGTGTCTTTTCGGATTTCCTACCTGATCGACTCGAAATGGAAATTTTTGGTGAGGAATGTGTACTTCGTGCTTCTTTGCATCGTTTTGATGGTATGGAATTCATCCCCCTCCAGAGCTATGCGGGGGAGGTAAAAAGCCGGGTGAAGAGAATGGGCGGTTTTTTCAAGGAATTGCCCGCAGGAATTCGTCAGGCACGCCTAGGCGGCGATTATAAGGCCTCATATCGCGCGATGTGGCAACATTTCCTAGATTCCATCCTCAATAACACTCCTGTGGAATGCACTCTGGAGGATGGCCGGCGGTCATTGCAAGTGGCACTGGCAGCTGTGGAAGCGGCCTCGACCGGAAAAACCATTACGGTCTCAGATGCCCCCCGCTCTCTCACGTTGTCCACATAACTCCTCTCTGCTGAGCCTTTAAGGAGGGAGCCAGTCCTTTTTCGATAGGCCGTCGTCTTCCCGTGATGTAAAGTCAGCTCCCTGGCTGACCGTATATGTTGACGGACAGAACGGGGATCGGTTCCTCCCTAAAGAGGATTTCAGCCATTGGAGCCTGCATTAAGGGGAACTGGCCTTATGTTTTTATCCGTGAAAGGTGTTCTGCATTTTAGAAATCAAAGGAAGCACACTTATTTCCGTGATGCTCTCAAGTCAAATAATAATCGCAGGAGCTCGTCACAGTCCATATTCGTCGAAGTCTCCCCCACCCACCACCATCCGACTCATAAGGACAGTGACTCGCTCTTTTTTGCGTCTAATGCCCTAATCACGGGAATAAGGATGCTTACGAAGTCAAAAAGCAATTTTGTTTAATTTTTCGATTGACTTATCTCTGACGTTTGATTATGGAGTCATTCGTAACGGAGAGATTCGATGGGATTGGCCAGAGCGGCTTTGAGGGACTGATAGCTTACAGTGAGCAAAGCGATTAATAATGCAAAGGATGCGGCAAGAAGAAATGACCCGATGCCGATGGAGATACGGAAAGCGAAATTCTGTAACCATTTTTGCATCAGGAAATAGGCGATGGGCCAGGCGAAAAGGTTGGCTGCGATGATCCATTTTGTGAATTCCTTGGACAGCAAAACAACGATTCCAGAAAGTGGTGCACCGAGCACTTTACGGATCCCGATCTCCTTTGTCTTCTGTTCTGCAGTGAATGAGGCTAAGCCAAACAGGCCGAGACAGGCGATGAATATGGCGAGCATGCTAAAGTAGGTGAAAATCTTACCCAGTCTTTCTTCCGCTCGATACTGCCCATCGAGGCTGTCATCGAGAAAAGCGTAATCAAAGGTGCCGGTCGGGTCCAGGTCTTTCCATTTTTTCTCTAATAGTGTCATCGTCCCAGAAATGTAACCGGGGCTGAGCCGGACTGCAATGTAACTGAAATTGTCCGGATTTTGGTCTATACAGATGGGCTCGAGGGGATTGTGCAAGGAATCGGTATGGAAGTCCTTCACAACACCAATCACAGTTCTCGGCACAGGCTTTTCAAGCAGTTCTGAGATCTTTTTCCCAAGAGGGTCAACCCATCCAATTTTTTCTGCAGCCGTTTCATTGATAAGGATGGAATCCGTAACATCTGTCGAAAATTCAGGAGAGAAATTTCGTCCTCTAACTAGTTCGATGCCAAAAGTTGTGAGAAAATCGGAGTCAACGCTGATTCTCCCCATCATCTGAGATTCCTCGATGGAAAAACCTTCGGGGACAAAGGCGTTATGCATGGCTCCATGACCGGGCACATGCGAGACGGCAGACGCGCGGATGACTCCAGGGATTTTCAACAGCTCTTCTTTGATGGTTTCGGTCGAAGCCTGAATAGAATCATCCAAAATCTGTATAAAAACGATGTGTTCTTTATCGAAGCCGAGGTTTCTGTTTTTCATGAACCTGATCTGATTAAAAACGATGATCGTGCTTATGATGAGGAAGACAGAAATAGCAAATTGAAAGACAACAAGAATGCTGCGGAAACGGTAGCTTGCCGGTCCGGTTCTTAAAGTGCCCTTCAACACGCTGACAGGTTTAAACGCGGAGAGGAAGAATGCGGGATAGCTCCCCGCAACAAATCCCACAACAAACACAAACCCCACCGATATCAGAACAAAAAGTGGGATATTTGTGAAAAAGATGTTTAGACCAGCAGAAGTGAGGGATCTGATGATGGGAAGGGACATCTCTGCAAGGCCCGCGGCGATGATGAAGGCGAGTGCGCTGAGGATAAGGGACTCACCCAGGAATTGACAGACCAATTTTTTTTTGTTCGCTCCGAGGACTTTTCTCATTCCCACTTCTTTCGCGCGTTTGACTGACCGGGCTGTGGAGAGGTTCATGAAGTTAAAACAAGCGATGAGGAGAATAAAAAGAGCGATGGCAGAGAAGGCATAGATGTACGATATATTACTTTGAGCAGTAGGCTCATTCAGCAGGTCTGAATGGAGATGGATATCCGTAAGGGGCTGGAGCGAGTATTCCACATTTCCCCCAATGGCCTTTAAGATGTTTCCCAGGTTTTTCTCGACGACGGCAGGGAGCTTTATCTCGAGATCTTTGGTATCATAGTCCTCTTTAAGGAGGATGTATGTGTGGACCTCGAAATCACCCAACCAATTTCCTTTGAGCCTCGGATTGCTCACATAAAAGGATTTGAAAGAAAGCAGCATATTGAATGGAAAATGTGTGTTCCTGGGAGTATCTTTGATCACCCCAGTGACTTTGTAATCCTCTTTGTTATCCAACCTGAGAATTTTTCCTATGGGATAGTCCGCGCCGAAATATTTTCTCGCGATGCTCTCTGTCAGAACAATGGAATGAGGTGATTTTAAAGCCGTTTTTGGGTCGCCGACGATCATGGGGTAGGTGAAAACATCAAAAACAGAATCGTCGGCATAGTATATCCTGTTTTCGAAAAACTTGTTTTCTTCGTATTCCACAAGGATCTGGCCGTGCATGTACCGGCGCAATCTTGTTGAATCTAAAACTTCGGGATAATTGTCCTCGAGATAGGGGCCAATGGGGTGGTTCGTGGAGGCGAGTTTTCCCCCGCGGCCGCTAAATTCGAGGAGCGTGTTCACGCGGTAAATGTGGCTTGCATTTTTATGAAAGCGGTCATAACTGCTTTCGAAGACGATGTAATTGACGATGACAATACAGCAGGCCATGCCGATGGCCAGACCGGCGATGTTAATAAAGGAAAATGCTTTGTTTCTCTGGATGTAGCGCAGGGTGATTGTTAAGTAATTTTTTAGCATATTAACTTCTATTTATCTCCAGGATTAAGAATCATTCATACCGAAGAGAATCTACGGGATTGGCGAGTGCCGTCTTGATCGCCTGATAGCTGACCGTAAACAGCGCTATGAGGAATGCCAGGCCTGCAGCTAATAGAAATATCCAGAACTCTATGGAGGTACGATATGCGAAGTTCTGAAGCCACTGATTCATGGCATAATAAGCTACAGGCCAAGCAATTATGTTCGCCAGCGCCACAAGCGCCAGGAATTCTTTGCTGATCAATCTGACCAGCCCGGGAGCTGTTGCTCCGAGTATCTTTCGAATGCCGATCTCTTTGGTTCGTTTTTCTGCGGTGAAAGAGGACAAAGCGAAAAGCCCCATACAGGCGATGAATATGGCAAAAAAAGTTCCATACCGCGCCACGGATGAAAAATTCTCGATTCGCCTGTACACTTTGTTCATATCATCAGACAGAAATGTGAACTCAAAGGGCTGGTCGAACGGAAACTCTTTCCACGTGCTTCTCAAATAGTCGATAGAGGTGGTAATCATGTTGCTGTTGATGCGGGCAAAAATGTAGTTGTACCGCCTGGGATCGATCTTTATCAATACTGGCTGCATCGGTGTGGTCAGGTCTCGGAAATTAAAATCATTGACGATTCCCACGACGACAGTTTGGTACATAGGGATTTTTTTCCCCCCTTCCTTGAAGAACAATTCCACTTGTTCGCCGACCCCGTCTTGCCATCCCAATCGTTCGACCATGGCCTGGTTCATTAAGAGCGCTCCCTCTGCATCTGAGGAGATATTTCTTGCAAAATCCCTGCCGCGGGCCAGGTTAATCTCCAGTGTACGGACATAATCGTAGTCCACATAAATGATCCCTGTGTCCATGTCCTTAATACCTCTGGCAGTGATGTTGATCCCGTTCTGTGATGTCACCCCGGGTTCCATGGAGGAGGCTGCAACTGCGAGGATGTTCGGGTTCTGCAGCCATTTGTTCTTGAGAATTTCGTATCTCTGCCTGACAGCCCTGTCTCGAATAGGAATGGTGATAATGGAATTTTTGTTAAATCCCAGTTCCATATTCCTCATGAATTGGATCTGGCGGCCTATCAAGATTATGCATGTGATAAGTGCTATGGAGATCACGAACTGGCCGACAACAAGGGTTTTTCTGATAATGTTGGAAAAGCCTCTGGCTTTAAGGGTATCTTTGAAGATTGTCGCGGGTTTGAACGAAGAGAGAAAAAAGGCGGGATAGCTACCGGATAGAATGCCGACGATAATGGCTGTAGCGAACAAGGCAAGTATATAACCGATGTTTTGGGTGTAGTGTATGGATAAACTTTTCCCGATGAATCGATTGAAGGTGGGAAGGAAGATCTCAACCAGTATGATGGCAAAGATGAGAGCAAAAAAGCTGTAGCACACGGATTCGCCGATGAACTGCTGCACCAGCTGCGCTCTTTGAGCGCCGATGACCTTCCGTATCCCGATCTCTTTCGCGCGAGAACCAGAGCGAGCTGTGGCCAGGTTCATGAAGTTGATGCAAGCGATCAACAGGATGAAGACAGAAATTGCACTCAGCACAAACAGGAACTGGAAATTGCCTCTCTCACCGATGGGGGGGCCGGGAGAGTGGAAGTAAACGTCTTTGAGCGGCAGGAGTTCATGACTGATGGACGAATAACTCCACTTATCCACATATTTTTCTGTAAAGGCGGGCAACAGTCGATTCATCTCCTCCGGATTATAGCCTTCGGGCAGCTGGATGTAGGTCCAAGTGGGACTGTCCCAGTGTTTTGTCATAAAGTATTCGCCGGCTATGGAAGAGAGGCTCGTATAGGAGGCAAGAAAGTCGAATTGGATATGGGAATTCAGGGGAATCGGAGCCAACACACCGGTGACTTGAAAATCATATTTTTGTCCGCCCAGGTTGTAATTCAGAATTTTGTTGATCGGGTCTTCATCGCCGAAATATTTGTAAGCTGTTTCCGTAGTGATCACCACCGAAAAAGGCTCTTGAAGCGCTGTTTGGGGATTTCCCTGGAGCAAGGGAAAAGTAAATACATCGAGGACCTCAGCATCAGCGAAAAAAAAACGCCTCTCGACAAACCGTTTTTCTCCATAGCTTACAAGTTCGCTCCGGAAATTTGTGAACCTGACTGCACGTGTGATGGCAGCGAAGTTTTCCAGGAGAAGTGGCGCCAGGGGCGCTCCTGTAATCGCCTTTCTTTCTGTGGAATCTGTGTAATTGTTGATACGGAGGACTTGATAAATATTCTTCCGGTTTTTATGGAAATTATCGGTGCTGTTTTCGAACCGAATGAAGAAGATGATCAAAAGAAAACAAGCCATGCCTAAAGCGAGGCCTAAAATATTGATGAGAGAATACGCTTTGTGTTTGAGAATATTTCTGAAAGCGACCTTAAGATAATTTCTCAGCATAGTTTACTCTGTAATCTGAGTTTGAAGCGAATCCTCTCAATATTTGGTAGTGGAGCCATGTCCTAAAGAGATATGTTAAGCTCGTGGAATATAACCCCCTTCTTTCTCCCGGAACATGATCGGGATGTGCGTGTCTGTGGGCACACCGATCTGGATCAACTGCCAGTTTTTCTCATGCTCCTTGATCACATGCCGGATCACCGCCACCCTGTCCTCTTTCATGTCTTGAAACGTTTCCCACTCCACGATCTCTACACGGTAGCGCATGGTACGCTTTTTGCCGTTGATCTTCACTTCGATGTCGATGTTTTGCTCGGACTCAAGGGTTGGGATTTGAAGGACAACTTCTCTCATTGGTACCTCCTCGTGTATTTTACACGCCTTATTGGTGAATCGTTAAGTCTAAATCAGTGCCTTTGTGCAAATTCTTAGGGGATTGTCTGTGAACATCCGGTGCTTTATTGCTTTGATTGACTTTGGATGTCTTCATTATAGGAGAAAGGTGACTTCTTATGTCAAATGTCGAAACACGACCCCGTTTATTCATAGCGCAGAGCCTCCACTGGGTTGGTCACGGCTGCTTTTATGGCCTGATAACTGATTGTAAGAAGAGCGACAAAGAGGACCAGCACGCCAGCCATAGCAAATACCCCTATGCAAGTCCTATGCCATTTTTTTTATAAGAAAACAATTATCAGCAGCTGTCAACCCATCTCCTGCGCTCAACATCCTCAATTCAAGGAGATCTGAATAAAAATAGGGGTGTTAGAGTCCGTATCGCCGAGAAATTTGTGACTTTTGCAGAAAATTGCTCAAGAGAAATTTTGGAGTTGATTTTTATGGAGTGATGATGTGTGTTCGGTAGGGAAACACCTGGTGTGCGATGGTGGACAGTTTGGCTATTTTATATATCCCAAAGCCCGCAATTGTTCCCGGATTTCATCCAGGTTCTCTGTATTCGTGGAGCTCCAGTCGCACTTTTTTATGAAGTGGATTTCCAAAAATTTTATCAATTGGCTGGTCAGATCAGGATCTGATAAAGCGAAATTTGTTTTCTCATTAGGGTCAGCCTGAATATCATAGATTTCAAATTTTTCTATCTTTGGGGGAGGAGTGGTGAAATAAGCGTAGTTTTGAGGCGTAAATTCATCATTCATGATCAGTTTATTTTGTCCCCGGTTTATGGCTGTCTTTTTGGGAATTTTTCCATCTATAGGGTCTGTGGATAATTCAGAGAGGAAAATCCTCTCCTCAACTCCAGTATTGTTGTTATTTATGAGGCTGAGCAGGTTCTCTCCATCCGCATACTGATCCGGATATTTGATGTTTAAGGCGTCGAGGATGGTCGGCATGACATCGATGAGACGTGCATATTTTTTGATTTTATTGCCCGCATAATCTGAATCGAAGAATTTAATGATCAAAGGAACTTTTATAATTTCATTATAGACACTGTGACCATGGGCCCATGCCTTGTGTTCGTAGAATTCTTCTCCATGGTCTGAGAGGATGATGACCATCGTGTTATCATAGAGGTTGAGTGTTTTGAGTTCTTCGATCAAAGTCTTGATCAAAACTTCATCAGTGTAAAGGATCCCGCCGTCATAAATGTCGATGATATTCTGTCCGATGTCTTCAGTGGCCGGCGGGCTATACCGGTTCTCTTGATAGAATCTGTAATTATGCAGATCGAACTGCTTAACGGCGGAATGCCCGGATAGAAAAGCTTCATTGTAGGGCGCAGGCGAAACATAGGGACTGTGGATCTGATACGTGTGAACAAAAAGGAAGAAATTCCGGTCTTTATGTCTTTGGATCCAGTCCAGAGACGCCCTGCATATTTTCTCGGCCTGGTCTGGTGCGTTGATATCCCCGCGCACATGATAGCTATCGAAGCCCTTGTTGAATCCGTACGAACCGCTGACAAAACCACCACCTGTAATCGCCCCGTTGAAATAGGAATGTTCTCTCAAGACATCTGCCAATGTCAGGATTGCAGGATCTATTTTCTGATCATTGTGATAAATTCCATGGTTGATACAGTTCATCGCTGTCATCAGCGAGACATGGGAGGGAAGGGTCCATGGCGATGAGGAAAATGTGTTCAGAAACACGACAGAATCTTTGGCCATCTCGTCGATATTTGGAGTCGTTTCTCTTGGATATCCATAAAAACTCACGTGGTCGGCACGCAGGGTATCCAAAGACACAAGAATGATGTTTTTTGTTTCCTGCTGCGGCACATACAACACGGGATTAAACCAGCCGGCGAGAGCCTTTCTGTTCCCTCTCGTCTGGAAATATAAGACCACATCTTTTTTGGCAAATTCCGAGAGGTCGATCTTTTTGTACCTAAAAACAAGAGACTGCGTCGGTCCCAGATTCAGGGTATTAACAAATATTTCTTTTTTTAAATCTTGGGTCTCTATAAGGATTGCAAAAGTTACGTTTCTACTTCCTTTTCCTCTTTCAAGGAGTTCATCATCGCGTCTGATGCCGTAAACGAATTCAAGAATAGAATTTGAGGGGATCCTGACCGGAAACTTGTAATGACTGTTCGGAGGTGCCAGCAGTGTGTTGATGTCCACAGTCCCTATTTTCATTTTTTTCTTTAGAAGAAGGGGGTTCTTTCCCGACCCTGAATCCATAAGTGGATATTTGTCAGCGATGTCATATAGGACAGGATTCATATCCTTGAATCCCTCCGGGTCTGCAGCCATATCTTGGAATGGGCTGAGGAGGATATTGTCTTCGGAAAAGTGATCGATGAATCGATAGACAGAAAAAGCCTCTTTTTTCACACAAGAGGAGGTCAACAATGAACTCGCCACAATAAAGATCAGAAGATTTGGAGATTTTGACCGAAACAGCATTTTTACTCTTCTCCTGCGATCTGTCCCCTTTTTCGTGTGCATTCAACGTCTCTCATGATCTACTCAATCTCAGCGAAGATGGATGGTTATATGGTGATCCACGAAACCGCCTGTTTGAGTATCGGGGATCACCATTTTTAACGTATTGTCTTTGAGCTCAGCCCCTGTGACATCCTTCACAAACTCCGCATTTCTGAGGAATAGCGCGTATGTCTCACCTGCCAATCCTTCCACATGGATATCAATCTTATCGTTTTCTCTTCCCACATGAATGATCTTGAGTCCTTTGTTCGGATCGCCCACTCGTGATTGGGTAATCACAGGCAACAATTCCACAGTGGGAGAGAACTTGACCTCGATCTGGTGGGATGTGTTATTTAGAGGAATAAGCGAGACAGGCTGTATGACTTGAGAGAAAGTTTTTGCCTCAAAAGGGATGGACTGCCCGTCGCAAGTGATCGATCGGACATGTGTTCCTATGGCTAGAGCTGGGGCGAATTGCAGTGTGTATCGCTCAGCATTTTCAGATCGCATACGAACGATCAGCGATTCTGAATTCTTTTTGATCTTGAAAGAAAATGCCGCTTTCCCGATCTTGAAGTTGTCTATGGAAACCTGCTCCCAATCGGCAGGAAATTGTGGGGCGAACAGCACTTTTCTCTCGAGGGCATCGCCCTCCAAACCCAGCAATCCCCGCACGAAGGGAAGAACGACCCCTGCTGAAGAGAATCCTTGATGGGCCACGGACTCCTGAGGGGATACGTTGAGGGATCCGGAGATGACCTCCGTAATACTGCCCAACGTGCGCACAAATGTGTGATCTGAAGTCGCTTTGAGGAGGTTGAAGCCTTGAAGGGGCATGTGATGGGCGTAGAGAGCGGCATTGACCCAACTGCTGATAAAAGGCCAGACCGCGCCATAATTGTAATTCAGGGGCTGGAAGTGGTGGCTTTTATTGGAAATGCTCCGGATTCCCCAGTCTGTCATCAACTCTGATGAGCACAATTTCTGAAGAGAAGATCCGCTTTTTTCGGGAGTGCCGTAGTCCCACATGAGACTGACGGCATTCCACGGGGAAATTTCTTTGACTTGCTGCCCCTCTGCGTTGAAGGCGTAGGTGTAGAAATGGTTTTCCTCATCCCAGAATTTTGTCTCGAACGCCTTTTTGGCTTTTTGAAAATGTGCAACTGCCGCGGCACTGAGTGATTTTTTTCCTAAAATGTCTGCGAGATGTTGCATAGCCTGCGCGGCTCTTGTCCAGACGGCAGCGAGGTAGATATCGGTGGCGATCCCTGTGAGCGCCCCGTATTCTAGCGCGCCTAAACCGGCCTCTTTGTTGTCCATCAGTCCATCACCGTTGGCATCCGTGGATAAGCACCAGTCGTACGCCCGCTCTAAGGAATCCCAACTTTCCCTTATAAAATCCACATCTCCCGTTTTTTGGACGTATTCCTCCATGGCGGCGATGTAATACGGTGTGGTATCCCCATGGATGTAACCGTAAGGATAGTCTTCCCACCAATTGATATAGGCAGCTGCCTGGGAGAGTTCATGGGCCATTTTTCCATCCTGGCGTTGCCATTTTTGTGTGAAATGGAGAGCATGATGCACACTGTCAAAGCCCCCATAGCTCAAGATGCTGAAGGAGTTGATGTAGGCATCTCCTCCAAAAAACCAGCCGAATCCAGGGCGTCCGCTGGTGGCAGAAGGCCCTAATCCTGCGATTAAGCCCAGTCCTAGATCCGGGTTCTCCACCATCAGGCTGTCATAGACGAGTTTTGCCCATTCGAAGGCGAGATTGAGCTGGAGATCGGGCGTTATTACCCTCAGCGTGTTCTCTCTGAGTGCGCGATAGTATGTGACATTGTCTTGATAGAGTTGTTCAGTGTTCTCCTGCAGACTCTTATAGACCTTTAAAATGTCCTCTCTCTTTCCTTTGCCACCTGCACAAAAGATCGGGATATATCTATTTTTGACTGCCTGGGGGTCCGGAATTTCGATCTTGAACTCATATGGCATATCGGAAAGCATATGCGCCGGCGTGTAGGATATCCCTGATGCTGCAGGGGACCCGACAATTCCATGATTTTTTCGTGTGGGCTCAGAGATGATGTAGGCTTTGAGGGAACTGTCCCAGTGGGCATACTGTCCGCCCAATCCAGCCGGCCACATGGGCTGCAGCACCGGCAGAAAACTGCAGACAATGGTGAGCGGTTCTGTCGCATCCACATCGAGGAGAATAAAACATCCAGCCTCCTTGATGGGGGTGACATAGGTGGCTTTTACGGTGAAAGACTGGTATGTATAGGTCAGAGTTGTGGCCTCAGGTGTGACACGGATGTCCCTCACGATTTCTTTTCCAAGAATTGGGTGAGTCGAGTCAGCCAATAAGAATGAAAACGTAAAGCTTCGGAAGAGCTTAAGGGGATAGGCCCAGGCTTCAAAAGCCCCGCTTTCATCGCCCAGAACAGCGAACTTCCGGCCAGCCTTAATGAACGATGTTCCAGGCTGAGCCAGCCGATGGAGGCACAGTTCATTGGCCTCGAGACCAAAGGCAGGCAGGAGCCCCCTCTGGGCTGATAAAGGAACGAAACTTTGAGGTCCAATCAATATCAAAACAGTCAGAATATTTTTCAGGACAGATTTCATAATTGTTATCCAATAGAGAATTATTATGGAATGGATCCTCTATGTAAAGACTAATTCTTATTTATCTGCATCGAGCTCACTTTTAACCAACTCTTGACAACTTCTTAACATCTTTTTAACAACTCTCCATCCGTCCAGAATTACATTAGGATTGATTTGATAACAAACATATACAATCGAGCAAAAACCTATTTGCAATAGGAAATTAAAAGGAGGTAAACATGACAAAAAAAATTTTAGGAACACTTACCCTGTTCGTCCTTCTGCTTTCTGTTCATGTTCTCTGTTCAGCTCAAGAGCTGGTGATCTTGCACACTAACGACACACATTCGCACCTTTTTCCCTATGGGCCGGACAAATGGGGGGGTATCGCCAGGGTCTCGCACTTGATCGAAAAAGCGCGGCACGCCAACGGGGGAAACATCCTTGCTCTTCATGCCGGAGACGCCTTCGTGGGAACTTTTGCTTTCAACAAGTATTTGGGCTATGCCGAGTTAAAGATGATGGAAGGGATGTATGATGCCTGGTGCCTAGGGAACCATGAGTTCGACCTGGGACCCGATAACCTGGCTGGCATCCTGGCTGGGATCACTTCTGGCGGAAGCCCCATCACGCTGCCCACCCTCTGTGCAAATGTCAAATTGCCTAAAGCGCATCCGCTCAGACAGTTTGTCCGGTCGCACATGATCGTCACCAGGAATGGCCTGCGTATCGGATTGGTTGGAGTCGTTACCACAGACCCTTTCAATTATTCCGCCGAAGTCAATGCCATGCTCCGCGATCCGTATGAAGCTGCCGGAAGATCCGCCCAGATCCTGCGAAGCTGTGGTTGTGATGTCGTGATCTGTCTGTCTCATCTGGGTAAACTCCAGGATGAGTATGGGCTATCACAAGTTCCCGGCATCGACATCATTGTGGGTGGGCATTCCCACGATCTTATCTCCAAACCGGAGATCGTGAACGGAAAGATCATCCTCCAGGCAGGTGCTTTCAGCAGATACTTGGGAGAGCTCAAGGTGAATTTCGATCGAGGAAGCGGTCGAGTGGAAGTCCTCGATTACAGATTGCACGAGATCACCCCGGAAATCAAAAAGGACTCGCATCTGCTCAAACAATTGAAGGAGCTCAAGATCGGGATTGAGACAGATCCGAGGTTCGGCAAGGTCTACACCGAGCGGGTGGCCACAGCCAAATGGAACTTGGAAGAGAAAAGCGGGCCCGATGATCCCAACAGGGACACAGCTCTCGGGAACCTGGTCACAGATGCTCTGCGGGATGTCGTGGTGAACAGCGGATTACAGCTTCCGGGCGGGTATCCCCTGATCGCGTTTGAGGCCAATGGCTATATTGCTCAAAAGATCAGCAAAGGGAGAGTTGTGGGCAATGACATTCTTCGCGCAGTTCCCTATGGATACGATCCGATCTCTGGCCTCAACTCCAAGGTGGAAGTGGCGCTTCTGGCCGGAGCCCAGGTGCTGGCTGGCCTCGAATTCTCGACGATGGTGGTCGAATACACGGATGAGCTCTCTCTTCAGGCCTCAGGCATCACTTTTGCCTACGATTCGTCCAAACCAGCCGTAACAGAGGAAGAGCTTTTAGAGGGGAAAATAAGCCGCATCGATCCTGCATCCATCCGCATCCACGGCGAGCCGATCAACCCGGAAGGGCTATACTGGGTTGTTCTTGATGAGTTGTTGCTGAATTTCCTGACTTCCATGAAGTTGGTGCCATTCGAGCAAGTCGAAACGGGGATGTTCTTGTACGATGTGGTTAAGAATTACATGAAAAAACTCAATGTCCTGAAATATGAATCGGAAGGCCGGATTGTCGACACTGCCCTGATGAAATGAGGGGGCACAGCCCAGCTGATTTGATGGAGGGGCCGTTTTCCGAACGGACCGTTTTGGGAACGGTCCCTGCTCTCTGTTGGTTAACTCCTATAATGTGTGGCCCGTTCAGCGAGGGGGCTCTCTCTACTTCTTGACGCTAAAATTAAATTGGATCAGGCCTTGCTGCGCCTGCATCTGCTTCTGTATCTCTTCTTTTTTGATCTTGTTTTCCATAATGGCTTTTACGGCTTTGAACAGCTCATGTGTCGTCAACACGCCATTTCCGTCTTTTTCCACATCGGATATCTGTTCTTCAGTGTATGGGTTTTTCCGGAGCTTGGCTTCTTTATCGAGATAATAATTGCCGATCAGAATGGATTTCATCTTGGTGTTGTTGAATTCCTGCATTCGTCTGCCCTTGTACTTCTGAAGGGTGGCACAGTCGTCATCTTTAGCCGGGTTAGTGCTCGCCTTGACGTTTACCAGGAAAACATAATCAGTTTTGATCGTCTCTTCAATGGGACTGGTGTCGTCTTCGAGCAGCCAAATGTCTTCTTCCCTATCCCGGACCACATTTTTCCAGTACTCGTGTACGTTAACAACGCGTTTCCATCCGACGTATTCCAGCGCTCTTACTACGGCTTTTGTCAGTTCTTCACCCTCTGCGATGAGCATCTTTTGGAAGGGGGCTTGTTTCTTCTCTTTCAGGTCCTCTATTTTTGCGTCGATCTTTGCGACCGTCTGCTCGAATTTTTTACGCGCTTCTTCCTTTTCTTTATAAAGTTCTTGGAGTCCAGGGAAGGCATATTCTTCCTTCTCTAACCAGTTTCCTCCTGTTTCGGCAGGAACATCTGGCTCTTCTGGCAATTCAGGAACCTCAGGCTCTTCGGTTTCCAATTTGGGGTACATTTCAGCGAGAATGTATTCTGCCACGCGAATATTCTCCTCTCCAAACCAGGGGAGGAAGAGATAATATCCCTTACCGTTCCTGATAACAGCCGATATCGGATAACCGTCTGAACTCGTAGCTAGGACTTGCAACTCGCCGTCAGAGTTCGGATCCCAAGATTTCAAGTCGACTTTAGCACCGGCTGCCATTGCGTCCGGAAATAGCTTCCTGGCATCTTTAATGGACCGTCCAAAATGCTCGAAAATCGGCGCGAATGGATCTTCTCGGATAGGCGTGACCAAAAGTGGAGTGTGGTACTTTTTCAATTCCAACTTGGGGACTTTCCCCACGAAATTCGTCAGGTGAAATCTCTCGCACTGACCGATGAAACAGACAACTGCTCCTCCCTTGTTGACTACGTGTTTAAATTTCTCGGAATCTCTGGCGTGGGCGCTGCTGATGGTGCTCTTGTTGTTGGCTTGATAGAGAATGAGCCGGCAGTTTTTTGGGATGTGCAAGCTTTCGATGCTGGAGGACTTCCAGTTTGTTTCTTTTCGGTCGATATCAAAATCTTTGTCTCTGAAAAACTTAAGATCTTTTTCCTCGAAGTCTAATAAAAGTATTTTAGCCATGTTGTTCACCGGAGCTTTGGTGTTGTTGAATTCGTTCTTTTCTGGGGAAGATTCCCTGTTTTTATCATCAGATTTCTTCACAAAATTGCCCAAGACTGTCACTGGAGACCTCCTTTCAGGTAGTGTCCATTTGTGTCGCCTCTTCTGGAAAATTTAGTCGGGTGACATAGGGGAAGAAAGGAATTTCCACAGACGAACAGAACACTCGTTTTTTTTCCATTTTCAATCAAATGATACATCAGCGTTTTTGTGGGTCAATCGCCCTTTGCGGTGATTTGAGGGGTGATTTTATGAGAAAAACAAGGGGACAACAGACTGAATTAATTCGGAAGACAATAAGGGACTATTCTGCCCCGAAAATTTTTTTGATCTTGGGAATTGCCTCTTCGAATTCTGAAGATTTTGAGATAAATGCATCAGCCCCCAGTTGTGCGGCCATCTCTCTGAGCTCCTCCGGGCTCAATTGATTCGCCATGAGGACAATCGGGATAGACATTGTCGCATCTGATCTTTTCAGTATCTTAAACACAGTGATCCCCCAATCCTCGAGCATGTCGATGTCCAGCAGTATCAGATCAAGCCTTTTTTTCCGGATATCGTCCACTCGGATCATACCCTCAGGTGCGGATATCACTTCGAAGCGATGTTTTTTCAGACTTGCTGTCATCATCGCAGTGAGGTCAGGATTGTCATTGATGATCATGACCTTCCATGTTGTTTCCCTGTCTTCCCCTACATATCTTTGGATATTTGCCAGGAGCTCCTTAAAATCATAGGGCTTTCTCAAAAAAACGCAGATCCCGTCCTGATAGCAAGCTTTGATAAATTCGGGTGAATTCATGCTTGTGAGCGCAAAAACGGGAATCTTTTTTGTCTGCGGATCCTTTTTCAGCTGTATCGTGGCGTCGAGCCCATGGATTCCGGGAAGGAGCATATCCATCAGGATGAGGTCGGGCATCTCTTCCCGGGCAAGACGAATTCCGTCCTCTCCGGTCTGGGCGACTAGCACTTTATAGCCTCGTTTCGCCAGCCGGATCTTGACCATCTCGGCGCTGACAAGATCGTCCTCGACCACTAGAATCTTAGCCATTTTCAGTCTCTCTTTTTCCCGGCTCTCCCACCAGATTCATATCTCGATACTTTTATTTCGTTATGGGCAACAGTGCTCAACTCTATAAACCATAAGTGCAGGCCAGTCTTCTGCAATCTTCTCTTAAAGTATCAGGCCAGCCTTTGAACGGGTCAATAGCCATTAGGGATGATTCATATGGTGAATTTTATCACAATTTTGCATTTAAAATATCTAGCGACTTGATTCCCCAGTGCAGCGGTCTTTACTCCTTGGCCCATGCAATCCGTGTGCATCAAAAGAATCCCCTCCCAGCAAGAGCTTTTCTTGAATGGACAAATCATCGATCTTAAAAAATGATTGACATGAGAAAAAATGAAAATATAAGATATACGACTCTGATGTCTAGCTCATTTCATGACTGATAAGATATTTTTAGCACTGTGTATCATTTCATCTGCCCTGCTCTGGCTATCGACGTTCGGCTACATGTCGATTCTCAGGCTGTTTGTTTTCCTCAAAGCTCATTCCCCCAAGGCCTCCGTGCATTACCCAAAAATCGCGGTTGTTATTCCCACCCTGAATGAAGAAAGCAGTATTGTGGATAAAATCAAGGATATCGAGTTTAGTGATTATCCACAAGATCGGATAAAAATGGTTGTTGTCGATGGGGGGTCGGAAGATAGAACCGTGGATTTTGTAAAGATGGAGATCTCTAGAGGAAAAAGAATCAAACTTATCTGCTTGAGCGGATCCCGAAGCAAAGTGGACCAAGTCAATCATGTGCTGAGAAATCCGGGGGAGGAGATCATCGTTTTCACCGATGCGGACTCGCGGTTGGAGCCTTCTTGTATCAAGGAGCTTGTCCACGCCCTAACGAGTGATCCTGAGACTGCTTTGGTTGGAGCCACAGTGAAGCCCAAGAGCAAACTCCTCGAAGAGCGGATCCATTGGATGATTCTGAACACTGTCTGGTGGTTGGAGGGAGAGATGTTCTCGAGTGCCGGAATTTCGGGTGTGTGCTATGCCATAAACCGGAACATGTTTCTCTCAATAGCTCAGGATGCCATAGCCGAGGATATTCATCTCGGACTCGATATCAGCGCGCGTGGCTACCGGGTACGGGTAAGCCGCAGGGCCATAGCCTATGAAATCAGAGTTCCGCATACACCACGCGAATTTTTAAAGTTTAGACGGAGACGCGGAGCGAGTTATATGAATGAACTTGTGAATTCTCCTGTTCACCCGGATCCTCCATGGGGTTGGAGAATGGCAAGATTCATTCGCCTCTGGCAGTTCACCTGGATCTCGTGGCTTGGATTATCCACTGTGGTTACAGCTGCTTTTCTCCTGATGACCCGATACTGGCCGTGCCTTTTTTTGCTTCTGGCGGTTTTTACCTTTTCGGCCTTTCTGCTGGTTTTTTCCCTTACAAAGCATTTAGAGGAAAAGCTCGGCTTCATGAGATTGAGTTTTGCGACCTGTCGCTATTCAGCACTCGCCCTGGTTTCGCTCCTGTCACTCAAAAAGATCCCCTCTCTGCTGGGTCCTTTAGGGGGAAAAAAGGAAAGATATGATGAAAGTCCGGCAGCTTAAGGTCGGTTTACGTTTTTTGAGATACTATCTCAATAAGGTGCGCCCTTATGAAGTCGCCGCCCAAATTTGGAACTCTTGTGACCAGCGGTGTATTTACTGCCGATGCCCGGAAGTGGCAACGCCACTCATGACAACTGATCAATGGCGGGTAGTGCTTCGCGAACTTCGGCGGATGGGCACTATACGCATCAAGTTCCAGGGGGGCGAACCGACAATAAAGCCAGATTTCTCTGAGCTCTGCTGGGAAGCAAGGAATTTGGGAATGATCACCTCGACAGTCACCAACGGCATGAGGATCGCTTCAAATCCAGAACTCCTGGCCCCACTCAAGGAGGTCGTCGTAAGCCTAGATTCTCTCCGTCCGGAGGTCAACGACTACATGCGTGGTGAGGGAGCCCATGAAGGCGCGATGAAAACTATCGACTTTGCTTTGGAAAGAGGTCTCAAGACCTATGTCAACATGGCTCTTTGCCGGAAAAACCTCGAGGACCTGGAACCGATGCTGACATTCTGTGAGAGCAAAGGAATGAAGATGAACGCTCAGCCCATAAAATTCGGAGTGAAATATTACGATGACCAAGCCCGAAAAATAGCTCTCTCTCCAGAACAAATAAAGACGTTTCACCTCCAGATGGTAAATTGGAAGAAACAGGGACGGGGGATCATGTTCTCTGCAAATTCTTACCGTAAAGCGTTGGACTGGCCTGACCTCACCCGGAATACCATCCAGAGCGAGGAATATTCAAAGTGTATGGCCGGTAATTTTTACTTCCATATCGATCCCAATGGAGACGTCATTCCCTGTATCCCCCACGGTGCGGACTTCACACCAAAAAATATTCTGAGGGATGGATTGTATGAGGCTCTCAGGAATGTGCGCTACCACAACTGCGGAGATTGCTGGTCTCCCTACCTGAATGAACGGAAGGCTCTGTTCAGGCTCTATCCTGCGGCCCTTATTGAATTTTTCAGGCGCGGATGATGAAGATAGATCCACTTGACCCCCTGCCTCGAATTCCAAAATCCCTGGTGATGCAGGACTACCGAACTCTAGAAAGAGGCAGGATCCAAAAACAAGAAGTAGCCTCTCATAGAGGTCCGACCCTGGCTCTGAGGCTTGCCCTTTCGGTCTTTGGGTCTTCTCCCAGAGAGGGGATTGTTCCGTTGAGGTTCTTTGCGGAAGAGAATATCCAGATCTACCTGGGATTGCCGAGTCACCCCCTGAACCGGCTGTTCCTCTTTGCACGGGAGACAACGGCACGGAAGATCGTGGACGCAGTCTTTCCCAAACATCGGGATTCCAGGCTGTCATCCGCAGAGAGGTTTGCTTTGGCTGAAAACTTGCCCATTGGATTGGAAGCATGGCTCGAACCTATCCAAAGCATCCTTGAGAGCATTATAAAAGGAGGTTGGGACCCCCCTCCGATTTATGTTCTCAATTTCCGAGGAGGAAAAAAAGTTCCCTGGATAGCACGTGCCGAACATCTCTGTGGGCAAGTGGCCGATGGAACGCACAGAGTGCTGGCATATACTATGCTTGGATCGGATTTTCCTGACATATCTGTTCGTGCAAGAGTGCTTTCTATCCATCCTGTTGCCCTGGCGTTTGCAAACGGCCTAACGCTCATGCTGAGGTTTATTTTGGATCCATTTCGTGTTCCGGAATTCATTAAAAAGAGGTTTGGAGCTTCTGCCTGTTTTTCTCCTCAGGAAATCCCGCTGTCCAGGCGGACCGATTCAGAGGAATCTTCAAGAGTAAAAAGAAAAGCGGCCTTGACAGGCCAATCAGGGTAAATTCTCAGGTTAGGATTCCTCTTCCTTTTTTGCTTCACGTATGCAGATCAGTTTGTGATTGGCTTTGTCCGAGATTGGCGCAAAAGTATAAGCAGGGCTTCAGGTAAAAAGCTCTTGTCGGGATGGCGATACACGATCCGTGCAATGCGTTTGGGGTTGAGATAGAACTTGAGATAGGCCTGTTGTCTTTTGGCCATCAAACGGTGTGTCGGCACTTCACTTATGTTTATATAGCCACCGTGAAAACTGAACCATTTTTCTGTCACTTTTTTCTTCAGTTCTTCTGGGATAAATTCCCAAAGTTCGGTCCCTTTAAAGGGAGTAACAATGAAAAAACTTGCAGTATGGAGCTTGGTGCGCAATGCAAAATAAATTGTCATATTCATTTCATCTTCGGTTTCTGTCGGGAAACCGAGCATAAAAAAAGCGTGTGTGAATATTCCTTGACGAACTGTGTCCTTGATAGTCTCGCTGATCCTGTTTAAATTGAGGTTCTTCTTGATCAACTGCTGGATCCTTAGGCTTGCACTCTCTACTGCATAAGCGATCATTACTGTCCCAGCCTTGTGTAGGGCGTGGATCATTTCTTTGTCCATTCTGTCTCCACGAAGACCTGTAGGAAAGGAAAGTCGCACGTCTAACTTCTCTTTGATAATTCGCGAAGCCTCTCGATTAGAATTCGAAGAGCTTGAAGAAATGAACTTTACTTGCCTCTAAATGTTGTAGCCAAAAAAATCGATTTTTCAGTATCAGAAAAAAGGAGAGTCAGCTCTTTCAATATGAACGAAATATTGAGCTGAATTAATTTTACCTAAAAAATAAAACAAAAAATGCTTGACAAAGCGGATTATTTGTTTTATTTTTTAGGTGAAATACCGATGAGAGGCTCAAAATGAAACTTTTATCCAGGCCCGAGGAGCTGTTTCTGCTTGCCATCTGGAGGCTTCAGGACAGCGCTTATGCTGTGACCATTCGTGACCAGGTGAACGAAATTACAGGGAAAATCTGGTCCTTCGGCGCCACCTTTGTAACATTGGAACGTCTTGTCCAAAAACGGTATCTGACCTCTTATCTGTCAGAGCCCACGCAAAAAAGGGGCGGCCGCAGCAAACGAATGTACAAGCTTACCCGGGAGGGCATCAAAGCCCTGCTCGATATTAAAAAGCTTCAAGAGAATATGTGGGATGATATACCCCGGCTCTTCCTATCCGCGGAAAAAAAATGAAAAAAAAGCCCATACCTGGACCACCACGCCTCGCAGAGCGCCTTCTTAAACGGTTTTTTCCTGACCAAGGGATCTTTTCCACTATCGGCGATCTGGAAGAAGTCTACCGCAACATAGCCGAAGAAGAGGGCACAGCCCGAGCCCGTCTTTGGTACAGGATGCAGGCCTTTAAATCCATCCTCTCATACTTTAAACATCAATTCGTATGGAGTATCATTATGTTTAAAAACTATCTGTTTTTTACCTCACGCCTCATAAAAAGAGATAAGTTCCATTATTTTCTGAATTTTCTAGGGCTTTCAACGGGAATCGCCTGCTGCATGATCATCATCTTATTCCTGAGAAATGAATTGACATATGACCAACACCATGAGAATGCCGACCGAATCTACCGGATCAGCTCTAATTATGTAACATCTGGTAGGCCTCTACTGTACGCTGTTGCCTCTCCTGCTCTCGGTCCGAGACTCAAGGAGGAATTCCCGGAGATTGAAGAATTCGTACGCATTTTTCCGCTGCCGGAAATGTTGTTCGTATATGGTGACAAGCGGCTTTACCAGGATAAGATTGTTTTTGCAGACGCGAGTATACTCAGAGTATTCACCTATCCACTCCTCCAGGGAGATATAGAAACCTGTCTCAAGGATCCTAACTCTATTGTGCTGACAGAAACTCTAGCTCAAAGGTATTTCGGCGATGAAGATCCACTGAGAAAGGTCATCCAGGTCGAGAACCAAGACGATCTTCAAGTGACAGGAGTGATAAAAGATCCACCACGAAACTCTCATATTCCCATAGAAGGAATCATCTCTTACTCGAGCTGGCAAACAGACCAGCAAAGTGTGGGAGTGTCGATGTACGAGCCTTCTGATTATACCTATGTTATGCTGCCTGAACGATATGACCTTGCCAATTTTTATGAAAAATATCCCGCTTTTTATGAAAAATACTGCAAAATTGATGAAGAATCATACGGGCAGGTTTACAAACTCATATTCCTGAAATTGAAGGATATCCACTACAACACGGTCGGTTTCAGATTCGAAATGCCGTTGGGGAACAGATCTTATCTTTACGCGTTTTTCTTCATCGGCATATTCATCCTTGTTTTGGCATGCGTCAATTATGTGAACATGGCCACTGCCCGTTCTTCCACTCGAGTCCGGGAGATCGGGATGAAAAAAGTGTTGGGATCGGGAAAAAAGGATCTAGTCTTCCAGCTTCTGGGTGAATCCCTCTTGGTGTCTTTCATTGCTATGGTATTTGCCTATGGGGCGGTTCTGCTGTCCTTGACGCCGCTCAATCAGCTCCTGGATCTCAACCTTGATAATAGAATGCTGTTCAATCCTGTCTTGATTGCAGCCGTTTTAGGACTTTTTCTCCTCATCGGGATCGTATCTGGTATCTATCCCGCTTTTTATCTCTCTTCTATACGTTCTGTGACCGCCGTATCGGTCGGATTCAGCTCCAGCAGAGCAGAAGTACGGATCCGACGAATTCTGGTCACATTCCAGTTCGTTATCTCCATCGGAGTTATCATCATTACCCTGTTTATGAGCCGCCAGATTGAATTCATGCGCAATCGGGATCTGGGTTTCAAGAAAGAGAATGTCATATCGATCAGGTTACGGGACAATGATGTCATCCAAAAAATAGCGGCATTCAAGCAGGAACTTATCCAGCACCCGGATATCATCTCGGTTGCTACGGGGATCGGGCAGCCCGGCACTCCCACAACAGGCCTTTATAAGTTTGAAGGCAGGGATGGCATGGAGGATCACAATTTTTGGGTCCTCTGGGCCGGATTCGATTTTATTCAGACATTGGGAGCTGAGATTGTGGAAGGGCGCGACTTTGATCCTGGCTTTTCCACCGATCCTCAAAAAGGGATTATCGTCAACGAAACTCTGGTCCGTTTCATGGGTTGGGACAATCCTATCGGAAAACGTATCACTCAGGGCACCCATACCGACGGCCATGTGATCGGTGTCGTAAAGGATTTTCATTTTGCCTCGCTCCACAATAAGATCGAGCCCATACTCATCCGGATGATCCGCGGCCCTGAAAACAATTTGCCAGGCAGCGTGCCAAGCAACTTAATGGTCAGATTGAAAGGCCAACCTTTGACAAATACCATGAGATGGCTGGAAGACAGATGGAACAAATTCAATCCCAATCGGCCGTTTGTCTTTTCTTTTCTGGATGAGTCCTTTGATCGATTGTATGATGCTGACCGCAGACAGAATCGCTTGGTCGAAATCTTCTCCTACATCTGCATTATCCTCTCCTTGCTAGGCCTTTTGGGGCTTTCCTCGTTCACATCAATCAGGAGGACCAAAGAAGTGGCTTTGCGTAAAGTCCTGGGTGCTTCGGCCACCCAGATCGTTTTGATCATGTTTCGGGAAATCTTTTTCCTGATTGTTCTGGCGATTGTGATCGCCATCCCTGTATCACTGGTTTTTATCGACATGTGGTTAGGGAAATTTGCTTACAAGACGGGGATAAATCCGCTCATGCTAGGAGCTACGGCAATCGGTGCTATCCTTGTTGCCTTTTTGACTGCCAGCTATCACAGCATCAAAGCAGCACACGCCAATCCCGTCGTCAACCTTCGATATGAATAGCTTTTGTGAATAATCCAGGATAGGAATACTAAATGAAATGTAAGAAGAACTTGTGGGTTATCCTCGTGATTGTTATTTTAGCCGCTGAATTTTTTTATGCCCAAGAGGAGATTGATGATTCCCCTGTTCTCAAAGGCCCTTATCTCGGCCAAAAGCCTCCCGGAACGATTCCAGAGATTTTCGCACTGGGGATCGTTTCAACAGGTCTTCATGATGATTACGGACCGGCAATTCCAATGGATGGTAACGAGATATATTTCAGAATATGGGGTAAACCTCATGCGATTATATGGGTGATTAGACGTGTTGATGGCAAGTGGGGTAAGCCGGAAGTCGCTCCTTTTTCTGGTCAATATGAAGACGGAGGATTCATGTTCTCCAAAGATGGAAATAGAATTTATTTTGACTCGGATCGCCCACTGAAGAATAAAGGTGAGCCGAAAGATACCGATATTTGGATTGTAGACAGGACTAAAAACGGGTGGGGTGAACCGAGCAATCTCGGGACATCGATTAACAGCACCGGTGATGAATACATAGGTTGTGTTTTGGCAGATAAGACTATTTATTTCACGGTCAGAAAGCGGGATTCAGTTGGGAAATTATTCTTCGTTAATTATTCAAGCAAATGGAAAGGTAACGCTTATTCCATACCGGATAGATTGCCTTATCCTTTCAACTCCGATTTTTTCCAGATTGCGCCCCGTTTTTCTCCCGATGAAACATATGCCATATTAACAATCAATGGAAGAGATGATGGTGTGGGACAGGAAGACCTTTATGTGACTTTCAAGAAAGAGGATGGGACTTGGACTGAGCCACAAAATTTAGGAGCTGAAGTCAATTCAAGAAGCACAGATTGGTTTCCAAGTTTCTCACCTGACGGTAAATATCTCTTTTTTGTAAGCTGGCGATATACAGGGGAGAAGGATCCCAAGACGAAAAGTGAATTTGAAGAAATGCTGATGGGTTTTTATGATCAGCCGACTTATGGCCAGGGCGCCGATGTCTTTTGGGCAAGTACAAAAATCATAAAAGAACTCAAACGGAAAGAGTTGAAGTAAAAAGTCTCTGCTTAACTTCATATTTTTCCCGACACTATTGTGCGAAATATATCTATTCTGCTCACCTTTCTCTAAACAAAAGCATTTTTAATAAATATCTTCCCATGTTCAATTACGTTACATATTCGACTGAAATACGTTGAAGCTTCGGTAATACGGTTGAAAGACAATACTGAGGAATTCCAGGAGAAGACAGGCTCAACAGAGTGGCTGTGAAGCAGGGATTCGTGACCCCCTGTTTTTCTAAGTTGTTTAATATCAAGCAATTGTGCCCCAAGTGATTGAAAGCGCGAAATTTCATTTTTTTCTATTGTTTCGTATGTTTTGATATTGTTTTGTTTTTTTTGACTTTAAATGGTCACAAAATGGTCACAAGCCTGTCTAATACACTTTGTACGATGGACGCAAGGGACTTAAAATCCCTCGCAGGTTGTACCTACATACCAGTTCGAATCCCGCCCCCGGAACTCTTTTCGCTGCCTAAACCTCTTTGATGTACCATGAAATCTCTGTTGACATCACCGAAATATCAAGGTATTATTTTTTTTATGATAAAAAGAGAAAAAGAGCTCCAAACCATTCATAAATTGTTCAGAAAATATCCTATTGTGGGCATAGTGGGAGCCCGCCAGGTCGGGAAGACGACCCTGGCACGCATGATTATTGGCAAAAAAAGAGGATCTTATTCATACTTTGATCTGGAAAACCCGGAGGATTTTTCCCGGCTCTCCGATCCTATGCTTGTGCTGAAAGAACTGAAGGAGCTCGTTGTGATAGATGAAATTCAACGTTATCCGGATCTTTTTCCTGTTCTCCGGGTTTTAGCAGATCGTCCTCGACGACCTGCAAGATTTCTCATCCTTGGGAGTGCTTCACCAGAACTGCTTCGTCAAAGTGCAGAGTCTCTCGCTGGGCGCATTTACTATCATGAATTGAATGGATTTTCATTGGATGAAGTCGGCGTTTCCAATCACAATCGACTTTGGTTAAGAGGAGGATTTCCAAGGTCCTACTTGGCCCGCTCTCATGATAATAGTTTTGAGTGGAGGAGGGGATTCATCCGCACCTTTTTGGAGAGGGATTTGCCTCAATTGGGAATTACAATTAGATCTGTTACACTGCATCGCTTCTGGACAATGCTAGCTCATTACCATGGTCAAACATGGAATGCTTCGGAGTTTGCGCGGTCTTTTGGTGTTGCTGATACGACGGTCCGGAATTATCTCGACCTTTTGTCTTCGGCACTCGTGGTCCGCCAGTTTCCACCGTGGCATGAAAACATCAAGAAACGACAGGTGAAGGCTCCTAAAGTCTATTTAAAAGACAGTGGCGTCCTTCATTCTCTTCTTAATTTAAGGTCCTTAAAGGATTTGGAAGGACATCCTAAAATAGGTGCATCCTGGGAAGGTTTCGTTTTAGAGCAAGTCATCAGACGACTGGGAGCTTCAACAGACGAGTGTTTTTTTTGGGCAACCCATAGCGGTGCTGAATTGGATCTGCTCATTGTTAGAGGGCGAAAGCGGTTGGGCTTCGAAATCAAGCGAACAAGTTCGCCGAAGATCACTCCCTCCATAAGGATGGCTCTTAAAGATTTAAATCTTCAGAGTTTGGATATTATTCACGCCGGTGAGGAAAGCTTTCGCATGCACAAAAAAATACGAGCCGTATCAATATTGAATTTGCTCACAGATCTTCAGCCGTTATCTTGAAGGTTTATTTCTGTTTCCTTTCATTAAAACCTGTCAAGGAGGTTGGTGGCGCCTTTTAGTATACCCTTAGAAATTGAGAAAGGATGTCGCAGACGAGCTTAATAGAAGCTGAATAAGATTGATATCCTCAGCTTAAAATAGGGATTTGGTCACAAGGGCTTTCAATATCCCTGTAACTTGTTGATAATAAATCAATTATAGGAGTGGCTGGGAAGCAGGGATTCGAACCCCGATTCCATGATCCAGAGTCATGTGTCCTGCCGTTGGACGACTTCCCAGCAGCAGCGACATGATAGCGAATCTGCCCTGTTTTTTCAAGGCAGCACTTTTGGCTGTTTGGGGAAAAGGTCCTTTATCGGCTGATCAGTTCTTTGAACAGGTGTGGGAAATACATGACGAGCCCGAATCGTAGGGTCCGGCCCAGCAAACCCGCAATAAAAAACCGAACGAAATTAACGTTTGTCATACCAGACAACACTGCCACCACATAAAATGGGGGGAATCCTGTAAACGCACTCAAAAAAATGAAGATATCGATCTTTGACTCCCACTTTTTCATCTTGGCTTCGATCTCTGCGATCTTCTTTTCATATCGCTTTTTCGAAATCTTAATGACTCCTTTTCCTGAGAAATACATGACAGCTTTTGCGGTCATTTGGCCAGCTGAAGCCAAAAGAAGTACGGGAATGAATTCAGGTTTCGTGATGGATAAAGATATCCATATGAGAAAGAGCTCTGCGTTGACGATGGGAATAAAGCCGCTGATGAGGCAAACAACATAGGTCCCTCCATACAGACCTATGATGGCTAACAAATGCAGCACGGTGGAGTTTTCCATTCAGATGATCGGTGATTTCTTTTTTTTGAGTGTTCCATTCTCTGTGTTTTCAAAGAAAAAGTCAATTCTTTGAAAAAAATGGTAAGCATCCTTATTTCCGTGATAAGGGCATCAGAGGTAAAAAAGAGGGAATCACTGTCCTTATGAGTCGGATGGTGGAGGGGTAGGGGGGTCTTCGACGAATATGGACTGTGAGGAGCTCCTGCTATGATCATTTGACTTGAGAGCATCACGGAAATAAGGATGCTTCCAAAAAAATGTAAAGTTTGGAATATGATCCTACCGGTTGAAATATGGAGAACCCCAATGCTTTCATGTTTCGTTCTCCCATTCTCTCATTTGTGCACTCAGACCTCTTGAGAACACGGCCCCATTATTCCGAGTAGAGATGGTTTGACAGTCTAAGGGGATGATGATAACATTTCGCATCAAATGAAAAAAACATGGGTTCGTCTCGGCATTATATTCTTGTTGACAGCCATTTTTCTCTTTTTCTTCTTCAAAAGTGTCAATTGGAATGATGTTCTGAGTAACTTAACGAATGTCAACCTCAAATATTTCATTCTGGTTCTACTGCTCGCCCCTAGCCATCTTTTAACGCGCGCCATCCGCTGGCAATACCTGATCAAATATGAAAAGAAGGGCGTTAGCCTGTATAATCGATTCGCTGCCAACGCCGTTGGATTCACGGTCAATTTTATTTTTCCCGGCAGGCTAGGGGAGCTTGTCAAGCCTCTTTATCTTGCCCAGAAGGAAGGCATCAAAAAAGGCTTTCTGATCGGAACAGTAGTTGTCGAGAGGATCTTCGATATCATCACCTGTTCGATGCTGCTGGGTCTTTATTTGGTGTCCAGGCCTCTTTTTCCATCATATTACAATGCGGAGGCAGACGCGTATTCATTCCTCTCACTGTGGGGAATATTCGGGATTTCCATCGCAATCTTTCTGCTGCTCCTAATTCTGGCCATCTATTTTTTCAAGCAAAAAGCCCTCCTTGTTTTCACCTTTATCCTTAAGCCATTCTCTAAAAAGATTTCTGAGAGAATACTGAAGATTCTTGAGGAGTTCATAGAGGGATTGAAGTTTTTTCATTCTGTAGGAAACCTGTTTGTTTACGTCCTCCTGTCTGTAGTCGTATGGCTGGGAATAACTCTTTTCTACTGGATTTTCCTGCTTGCATACAACATCGATGTTCCGTTTTTTTCGACGTTTCCCTTCGTTTTTCTGACTGGTATCGGGGCTTCCATCCCCACTCCAGGCATGGTCGGCGGATTTCATTATTTCAGCAAGCTGGGGTTGACATCTTTTCTGAATGTTGAATCCAACTTAGCTGTGAGCCTCTCGATTGTCATGCACGCGGTTCAGCTTGTGGTGACTTGTTTGATAGGTTATGCTATATTATCCAAGGAAGGGATTTCCCTGCTTCAGATAAAGAAATTAGGAGAAGATTCAGAACAATGAGATGCCCTTACTGTGATTACGAAGAGAGCAAAGTCATCGATTCACGGGAAAGCAAGAACGGTCTGACTATCCGCCGCCGCAGGGAGTGCCTTTCCTGTGAAAAGAGGTTCACCACGTATGAAAAGATCGAAGAAATCCCCTACATGGTTGTTAAAAAGGATGGGAGGCGCCAGCGATTCGAGAGTGAAAAGATCATGGCAGGGCTTCTCAAGGCATGCGAGAAAAGGCCTGTTCCCGTAGCAAAATTGGAAGAGATTGTGGAAGAGATCGAGACAAGCCTTCAAGAAAAGCCGGAGAAAGAGATTAAAACGGATGATATCGGTCAATTTGTCATGGCAAGATTAAAAGCTTTGGATAAAGTCGCATACGTAAGGTTTGCTTCAGTGTATAGGGATTTTAAGGATGTATTGGAGTTTAAAAAAGAGTTGGAGACACTGCTAAAAGAGAAGTAACCTTTTTAAATCAGAAATCAGAATACAGAGTTTTCATCAGAGCGCAGAAGTCAGAATTCAGAATAGCATAAAAGAAATGTGCCCCCCTGCTATCCGTGTTTTTTAAATTTTAATCCATGAGTGCATAGATGTCCAGAAAGATAAGGCCGGTATCAAGGATCATTAAGATCGAGGCAGAGATCAACAAGATCGCTGGAGAGGTGTTTCTCAAGAAGAAAGACCTTCTCGGCCTGGATGAGAGCTGGGTGCCGTGTGTAGATGTTGCAGAGAACGAGACCGATATCACAGTTGAAGTGGAACTTCCCGGTGTTGAGCAGAAGGATATCCATCTCGTCTTTTACGGCAATCGCATCGAGATCAAGGGGCTGAAAAAGGAAACCCTTTCTGCGGAACGCATCAAATACCTGAGACTTGAGCGGGAATACGGTCCCTTTAGAAGATTTATTTTTCTCCCGAATGCCGTTCAACCGGAAAGAACAAAAGCATTGCTTGAAAACGGTGTTTTGACAATCCAATTCAAGAAAGTAAGGAGGAAAAAAGACAGACAGGTTGTCTTGAAGATCCGTAAACCTGAAGAAAAAATGGAGAGAAAAGATGGCGAAAAAAGATGATGATTTGGAAAATGAATTTGAAAATGTCGTCGAAGATGATGGCCAGAAACTCAATATTCCCAAAGAGATGCCCGTGCTTATGCTGAGGGATATTGTCGTTTTTCCCTATATGGTCGTCCCGCTGTTCGTCGGGAGAGAGAAATCAAAAGAGGCTATCGATCAAGCTCTGTCTTCACACAGAATGATTCTTCTGCTCACCCAAAAGGATATGGAGATTGAGGATCCCAAGAAGGAAGATGCTTACGAAATCGGGACAGTGGCTCTGGTTATGCGCATGCTGAAGCTTCCCGATGGGAGAGTGAGAATTCTTGCCCAGGGAATTGTCCGGGCAAAGTTGCAGAGCCTTAATGAAGAGAAGCCATATTATTCAGCGAGAATAAAGGTGCTTCAAGAACCGGAGGAGCTCGAGAAATCGATCCAGAGCGAAGCTCTCATCAGAAATGTCAGAGAAGGGTTGGACAAGGCGTCTACCCTGGGAAAAAATATTCCTCCTGAAGTGATGATCCTGGCAGCGAACGTGGATGAACCGGGAAGGCTGGCGGATTTGGCGGCAGCCAACTTAGAACTGAAAGTCCATGAGGCACAGGAGCTGTTGGAAATATTGGATCCTTTTCTCCGGCTAAAAAAGGTCTATGAATTTTTGACTAAGGAACTGGAGCTTTTAAATGTCCAATCCAAGATCAGCAGCGAAGCTAAGGGCGAAATGGATAAGCTGCAAAAACAATATTTTCTGCGTCAGCAGATTAAAGCCATTCAAAAAGAGCTGGGAGAGGGGACCGAGATCCAGGAGGAGGTCCAGGGATACCAAGACAAGTTGAAAAAGCTCAAAGTCGCGCAAGAAGTCCGGGAGGAACTCGAGAAACAGATCATTCGTCTCTCCCAGATGCACCCGGAATCGGCAGAAACGGCCGTTGTCCGCAACTATCTGGACTGGATGTTTGCGCTTCCATGGAACAAGACCACAAGAGACAACTTGGACCTGCGGAGTGCCAAAGGGATACTCGACGAGGATCATTATGGCCTGGATAAAGTGAAAGAGAGGATTCTGGAGTATTTGGGCGTTCGAAAGCTCTCGAAGACAATAAAGGGTCCTATCCTTTGTTTTGTGGGGCCTCCAGGAGTGGGGAAGACCTCATTGGGAAGGTCCATAGCCAGAGCTTTGGGGCGAAAGTTCATCCGGATCTCATTAGGAGGAGTGAGGGATGAGGCAGAAATAAGAGGACACCGAAGGACATATGTCGGAGCCATGCCGGGTCGGATTGTCCAAGGATTAAGACGGTGCGGATCGAACAATCCTGTCTTCATGATGGATGAAGTGGATAAGATCGGCGCGGATTTCAGGGGAGACCCGTCCTCTGCCCTGCTGGAGGTCCTAGACCCCGAGCAGAATTTTTCCTTCCGAGACCATTATCTGGGTGTTCCCTACGACCTGTCTCAAGTTATGTTCATTACGACTGCCAACCTATTGGACCCCATCCAGCCGGCGTTCCGCGATAGGATGGAGATCCTTCAACTTCCCGGGTACACGGAGGAGGAAAAATTACAGATCGCTCTGCGACATCTGGTTCCTAAACAGATCAGGGAAAACGCACTCAACGCAAAGTTGATCTCATTCAGCAAGGGTGCGATCCAGAAAATCATTTCTCTGTACACGCGCGAAGCCGGAGTCAGGAATTTGGAGCGGGAAATTGGATCGATCTGCAGGAAGGTGGCGCGAAAAGTTGCCGAAGGGAAAAAAACCTTGGCCAGGATCACCTCACAAAATTGCGAGACCTACCTCGGACCGCCCAAAATATTCAGGGATCAATTGCAGAAGGAAAATCGCGTGGGAGTGGCCACAGGTGTGGCCTGGACAGCAGCGGGCGGCGAGCTTCTCTTTGTGGAGGCCACAAAGATGAAGGGCAAAGGGGCGCTCACTCTCACAGGATCTTTGGGGGATGTCATGAAAGAGTCGGCGCAGGCCGCTCTGAGTTTTGCGAGAGCCCACGCCAAAGAGCTAGGTATTGATGGGCGAATTTTCTCTCAAAATGATTTTCACATTCATATCCCGGAGGGAGCGATTCCCAAGGATGGCCCATCCGCAGGAGTGACTATGGCGACATCTTTGATTTCGATATGCACACGAAAAAAAGCCAGGTGGGATGTGGCCATGACGGGGGAGATCACGCTCACGGGTAATGTCCTTCCGGTCGGGGGGATAAAGGAAAAAGTCCTCGCAGCGCAACGCGCTGGTGTGAAAAGATTCATTCTTCCTAAGCCCAATAAAAAGGATTTGATCGATATCCCGAAAAAAATAACAAAAGACATCGAGTTCATTTTTGTAAAAGATATCGGCGAAGTCCTCAAGGAGGCCCTTGTCGATCCCGTTGCCAAGTCCCCAAAACAACTGATGTAGAGTCTTTCCCCAGATCCTGGATTATGCAGGGGCAGCTCCCCGGCTGACCGATACCTTGAACTGGGCGACATCGTCTCCCCTTTCCATGGAAGCATCCTTATTTCCATGATGCTCTCAAGTCAAATGATAATAGCAGGAGCTCCTCACAGTCCATATTCGTCGAAGACCCCCCCACCCACCACCATCCGATTCATAAGAACAGTGACTCGCTCTTTTTTGCGTCTAATTCCCTTATCACGGAAATATGGATGCTTACTCTTCCCATTTGCTTATTGACAAAACCAACAAAATTATATACTTAAAAAGGGAGTTCACAGAGGAGGAAATGTTGGGGAAAAAAATAATTGTTATCTCTTTGCCGCTTCTATTGTTGACAACCAGTCTCTGGTCAGGAGGTTGGAACAACACATTGATTGGTATAAGAGCCCTGGCCCTCGGGGCGGCATTTGTGGGGATTGCCGATGATCCCAGCGGGATCTACTACAATCCGGCCGGCCTCATCCTGCAGAATAAGCGGTTGAATTTTTCAGTCAACGGTGTGTACATCATGCCCACTCACCAGTATAAGGTCCAGAATTCTGTGTCCGCCAAGAGTCAGAATAACACCTCGATCCCACAGTTTTTCATCACGTATAAGGCAGCACAAAAGCTGACTTTGGGGTTCGGGATATTTGTCCCCTATGCCGGTGGAGGAGTGGACTGGAGTGCAAGAGACCTCGGTTTTTCGATGAGCTCTTATCTGGGAGTTATCTCGTACACCCCATCTCTATCCTTTCAGATCAGTGACAAGTTCTCATTGGGTATAAACATCAATCTCTACCATGGAGTGTTCGATCTGAACACAGAGACAGAGGAGGCGGGCCATTTTGAATCGGAGGAGAGCGGTTCATCCTTATCGGCAAGCTTGGGTTTTATGTACAAGCCCAGCGACCGCTGGCGACTGGGTTTGAGCATTCGTGGGCCCGCTAAGATGACATTGACAGGGAAAACAATTTTAACTGTTGCAGTTCCGGAATTGGGCAATGTTCAATTCGGGGCTGATTCGGAGACATCATTTCATCTTCCATGGGACCTTGAGCTGGGATTCATGTACAAGATATCGAATAGGCTCATTTTGTCCACCAGTGCCCAATACACCATGTGGTCCACACTGGATAAAGTCGAAAAGGTTATCAAAGATCTGCCCGGTGGCGGAGATATGATGGAAGTGGAGGAAATGAATTTTCAAGACATATTGATCATGCGCTTAGGCCTGGAGTATATGATCCCTGCCGGTGTGTTTCTCCGAGGGGGCATAGGTTTAGATAAAGCTGCGACACCACCGGAAAATCTCAGTATAAACAACATCGATGTGGATAAACTGACATTTATTGGCGGGATCGGGTACAGGTCAGGCAGTATCGAGATTAATTTTGTCTACGCTTATGCGCATGGAAAAGAGACCCAAAAGACAAGCACAAATTTTGGATTTCCTTTAACAGAAACATACAATCTTAATGCATCGATCTTCGGGCTCGGTGTTACTTTCTCCTTCTAGTACACCAGGTAAGTGCCTTCGAGCACAATGGCCGCCGGCCCGGTTTGAAATACCCTCTCGCTATCCCATTCCACGGTCAAGTTCCCAGTGGAAGTCTTCACGTTGACTTTCCTATCTGTCAGGTCTTTCAGGATCGACGCAACCGTAGCTGCACATGAGCCACTTCCTGAAGAAAGAGTCTCTCCGACACCTCTTTCCCAAAAGAGAACTTCAATATCCTGTCTGTTCAACACTCTGATAAATTCGATATTGATTCTTTTGGGGAAAAAAGGATGAAATTCGATTTCATATCCAATCTGATGCCATTCGATACGCGAGGGGAAACGATCCACAAAAATACCACAGTGAGGATTTCCCAAAGACACCAGAGTGATCTTATAGATTTTCTTCTGGATAGAGAGGGGGTAGTCCATGATCGTTTCATGTGATGAACCGTCATCGAAAGGAATGTCTTCGGCGCTAAATTTGGGGATCCCCATGTCTATTTTGATTTTGAAAAAATTGTCATTTCGTTCGATGGATTCGCATTCTCTTTTGCCCACTTTAGTAGAGAAAAGGATTCGTGGAGATGTGATCTTTTTCTGATAGTAAAGGTAAGCGGCCGCACATCTTAACCCGTTTCCAGAAATCTCTGCCTCAGTGCCGTCAGCGTTGAATATCCTGAAATGAACATCCCCCTTTTCTCTGTTTTTAATGGATATGAAGACGAGTCCATTGCCGCCGATTCCTGTATGCCGGTCACAAATCTGCCGGGCGAGAGCACCTTTTTCAGTTGTTTTTTTTGCCTCTTCTTCTTCGAGGATCAAAAAGTCGTTGCCTAAAGAATGAACTTTGGCAATCCTCATTCAGGTATCCTCAGGGTCACGATCGATTCCTGAGATTGTCCGTCTCTCTCTCTAACGATACGGAACATGATAGGTTCTCCCGGGTCGGTCTTTTTTATCTCCTTTTCCAGATCGCTTGTTCTGCTTACAGGTTTTCTGTTGACTTCAATGATGATGTCATATTTCTCCAGGCCTCGTCTGTATGCCTCGCTGTATTGCTTGACCTCTGTGATAATAAGGCCCTCCTCGGTTTTAAAACCATATCGGCGTGCAATTTGCGGTGTCATCTCCTGGACCGTGATCCCTATATCCTTTTCAGGAGAAACCTTTTTGGCGGTCTCTAGTTCTGTATCCAGCTCTGCGATTTTCACGCTCACTTTTTCCTCTTTGCCATCGCGGATAATCGTGAGATCCACTTTTGATCCCGGCTCGATGTCAGCGATCCTGAATCTCACATCATTGTTGTCCTTGATAGGTTTTCCATTCAACGCTACGATGACATCGTAAGGTTTCAGGCCGGCCTTTTCGGCTGGAGTTCCCGGTTCCACCGTATTCACCACAGCCCCTTTTTTGGATTTCAAGTTGAGAAGTTTTACGTAATCGTCTGTGACCGGGTAAATCGTAACACCTAGGTAACCCCTGACGACTCTTCCTTTATCTTTGAGCTGCTTGATAACTCCTGTAGCTAAGCTCGTGGGGATTGCCAGTCCTATCCCAATGTTCCCGCCAGAAGGGGATATGATCATGCTGTTGATCCCGACGACATCCCCTTTCATGTCGATGAGAGGGCCACCACTGTTTCCTCTATTGATGGAGGCATCTGTCTGGATGAAATCTTGATAATCCGGAACTCCTCCTCCGCCCAGTTGTCTTCCCATTGCGCTGACGATTCCCGCGGTCACTGTATGCGACAAGCCCAGAGGATTCCCCACGGCGAGGACCCATTCGCCTACTTTCAATACGGACGAGTCTCCCAGGTTCAGGAAGGGCAGATTATCGTCGTCGACCTTCAAGAGAGCCAGGTCGGTTCTTGGGTCTGTCCCCACAATTTCTGCCTCATAATTCTTTCCTTGGAGAGTTAAAATATCAACCTTGACTGCGTTTTCGACGATATGATTATTGGTCACGATATAGCCATCCTGGCTGACGAAAAAACCTGTTCCCTGTGCGGCCGAACGGAACTCCTGTTCTCTGTCGGGACGACCGCGAGGTGTGCCGAAGAAGAATCTGTCCCAAAAATCGTTGAATGGAGAATCATCAAAAAAACCTTGAACCCTTCGTGTTTCGACTCTCTCTGCAGTGACGCTAACGACTGCGGGCGCAGCCCTTTCTGCGATCGTAACAAAATTCAATTGCTCTACGGCTTGCGCACGCGAAGATGCAAACAGGTTAGATGATAATGATGGAGATGTCTTGGGCTCAGCGAGATTATCTGGATAGTTTTTTTCGGGAGAATAGATAAATATCAAGCCTGCGAGAAAAATCCCGAGAAAAAAACTGATTGTGGCAATGATCAAAGTTTTTTTCATTTTTTTTACCTCCGAATGTATAGATTAAATTATCACACAGCTAAATAAATATCAATCTCAGACCTCTAAGTTATTCATAAAAGCAGTTTTTGAGCGTTGCATCAGGCGGAAGCTCAAAATCTATCGTCCTAGCAAGCAGGCCGTGAATGTCTGTCTATCTCCCTGGGTGAACAATTCAGATAACTTTATTAAAACTACAAATTTATCAAATCGTTGCACAGACGCAGACAACAGCTCAGCAGGACAAAGATATGCTCGAATAGCTTTCTGTCAGAGATCGGCCATGTCCTGTGATTCACGTTTTACTTTTTAGCTCTCACGGATTATCATAATATCCATTCATTGCTGATTGTTTTCTGAAGGAAAGATGAAAAAGCTAAGGCAGGGTGTATTGATCGTTTTTGAAGGCATAGACGGAGCCGGAAAAACCACACAAGCTGAGATTTTATTGAATACACTCAAAAAACTCGGGTATGAAGTCGTTTATTACCGGGAGCCTTCACAGGGCAGGTGGGGACGGGAGATCAAGAGGAAAGCCAAGTTCACCGATTCTCTCACTCCAGAGGAAGAGTTGACATTGTTCCAGAAAGACCGCGAGGAAAATGTCAGAAAGAACCTGAAGCCTGCGATCGATAAGAAAAAAGTAATCATCTTGGACAGATACTATTATTCGACCATTGCCTATCAAGGAGCCAAAGGGATCGATCCCGAATCGATACGCCTAAGGAATGAAGAGTTTGTCGTCAAGCCGGATTTGGTCTTCATCATGGATGTGGATGCCGGTCAAGGGCTGGAGCGCATCGCAGATAGAGGGAAGAAAGACATGCTCTTCGAACGTGAGGACTATCTGGTGAAGGTGAGGCAGCTCTTTAAGAGCTTGCAGGGAGAAAATATCCATCACATCGATGCAGCCCAGCCTGTCGAACAAATCTCCGAAGAGATAGGAAGAATCACGCTGGAATTCCTTGTATCCGTAATATCTTGATCCTTTTTTATGTAGGGTCCGCTTCCCGAGCGGACCGATTCCATTTACGTTGTAGGGTCAGATCCCCGATCTGACCGAAAAAAGGGAAATCTAGACCAGAATACTGTTTTTTGTTATATTTAGATTGTGTTGAATAGATTCATCATCCACATAAAAAAGCCTAAAATAAAAAATTTCAAACTGAAAAAGCTAAGGCTCAAAACTTTCTCTCGGAAAGAATTTGTCAAAAAAACTATTTGGGTTTTGTGCGTGCTCTTTATCATAATGCTCGGTGGGGTTGTTGGGAGCTATAAGGCCATCCTCCAGAATTTGCCCTCCATCACTCTGTTGGAAGAGTTTGAGCCGAGCATTATCACGTATATCTATGCGGATAATGATGAGGTTATTGGGGAATATGCGATCGAGAAGCGCATAGAGGTACCATACGAGGATATTCCTGAAATAATGATCAAGGCTATTGTCGCCACAGAAGATCCCAGGTTCTACAGCCACAGAGGAATCGATTTTTTAGGTATGTTGCGTGCGCTTAAAGAAGACGTCAGACTCATCCTGACACCCAGAAAGTTGCACGGGGGCAGCACGATCAGCCAGCAGCTAGCTCGAGAGCTATTTCTCCATCGGAAACAAACAATCCGCCGGAAGCTGAAAGAAGTCATGCTTGCCCTCAAGATCGAGCGGAATTATACGAAGCAGGAGATTCTCACTCTGTACTGCAATCAGTTTAATCTGGGTCATGGTGCTTACGGCGTGGAAACGGCTTCGCAACTTTATTTTGGTAAGCCGGCCTCTGAGCTCAATCTCGAGGAAGCCGCTATGATTACAGGGATTTTTCGAGGGCCCAGTCTCTACTCACCTTACAGGAATCCTGAAGGTACGCTACAACGGCGCAACCACGTGATCAATCGGTTGATTGAGGAAAAGTACATCACACAAGAAGAGGGGGAGGTAGCCAAAAAAGCTCCCCTGGGTGTCCTTCCTCTGTACCGCGGCGTGTCCGGGTTTGCGGCATATTTCAAGGAGGAGGTCCGGAAATATCTGGAGCAGAACTATGGTGCTGATGCCCTCTATACACAGGGATTGAAAGTCTACACGACTCTGAACAAAGAATACCAGAGTTATGCGGAGCAGGCTCTGGTCAAGCACCTTCATGTTCTGGATAAAAGATTGGGTTGGAGGAAAGATAAGATCAACCTCCTGGATAAAGAGGTGGAGAATCTGGCGGACCTTACAGAGCCTTTCAGGGACGCTGAATCCGGCGAAACTTTGCTCAAGAGCTGGCTTAAGCCTTCCCTTGAAAAAGACCAGATCGTGGAAGCTGTGGTTCTTTCTGTAGAAAGAGGAAATGCAGAAGTCAAGGTCAAGAACTATGTGGGGACAATAAGCAATAAGGATATCGCCTGGACCAAATCCAACAATCTCCAGACACTCCTGAAGAAAGGAGATATCATCCACATCAAATTGAACAGCATAGATGAAGAAAAAAAAGAGATCTCTGCTTCCTTGGACCAGGAACCTCTTCTGGAAGGGGCTTTCCTCGCCATCGATCCGCACACAGGTCAGATTAAAGCGATGGTCGGGGGTTATTCGTTCGACCGGCTCAAGTTTAATCAAGCCACCCAAGCCCTGAGGCAATCGGGTTCGGTCGTAAAACCCTTCCTCTACACAGCCGCCCTCGAAAATGGCTATACTCCTGCGACTGTGATCGTGGATGAGCCCACAGATTTTAAAGATCAATGGTCGGGAGATATCTGGTCCCCATCCAACTACGATCTCCAATACAAAGGTGCTGTAACCCTGCGTTGGGGTTTGGAAGAATCCAGAAATATCGTCACAGCAAAGATCTTAAATTACATTTCCCCACAACTAGGTGTTGATTATTGTAAAAAATTCGGGATCACATCGACGATTTACCCATATCCCTCTTTGGCATTGGGAGCATTCGAGATCAGGCTTATCGAGCTCGTCTCCGGCTTTTCAACCTTTCCCAACAAAGGGATACGGATAAAACCCTATTTTATCACCCACATTGAAGATAAAGAGGGGAATGTTTTGGAAGAAGCCAGAGTCGAATCCGAAGAAGTCATCTCTCCGCAAATCGCTTACATAATGACCAGCATGCTCCAGGGAGTTGTGCAAAGGGGGACAGCTCAGGCTGCAAAATGGATGAAAAAGCCTTTGGCCGGAAAAACAGGAACCACGGATGATTATTCAGACGCCTGGTTCATCGGCTTTTCTCCTTCTCTCTGCGCGGGAGTTTGGGTCGGCTACGAAGAAGGCCGAATTCCCATCGGAGATAGGATGGCGGGTTCGGTGGCAGCGCTTCCCATCTGGATGGATTTTTTCCAGAGGATCATCGATCAGGAAGAAAAAATGGCCGAAGAAAACGGCGAAGAGCTTGTGGAAGAAGAGTTCGAAGTCCCGCCCAATCTATCCTTTGTGGATATCGACCGAAAAACGGGTCTGCTTTCTACTCCATTCTGCCTTTTTCCCTTCCGTGAAGTTTTTATCCCGGGGACAGAGCCCAACCGTTTCTGCTCCCATGAAGATCATATGTTGACCCTTGACTACTACGAGGTCCTCAAGAAAAAAGAAGAGAATTAAACTCGCTACCTCCAAATCCTTGATGAAGAGTGTCTCATTTGATCAGATTTGTGTTTTCGAAGATGAAATTCCCCTTCTTCCCGTTTCAAATGTAGGGACCGTTTCCCAAACGGTCCTCCATGCGGTCCATTCGGGGAATAGGCCCACCATCGTATTTGGATTATTTGTTTAGCGTGTAGGGACCATTTCCCAAACGGTCCGACAACGAGAGGTCCGCTCTGTAAGAGAACGGACCGGGGGCTGGAGAAATAAATGTTGAGCGCTAGAGAAAAATCGAGTGATTCCTGCATCTCAGGTTGTTTGATTTTTCTCTGCAAATGGCTTTCATTTTTGCCTTTTCTTTTATTTATATGATCACTTCTTCTTTTTCGCTTTGTTTGAGCTCGATTTGGGTGAGGAAGAAGATGTCGTCTTTTTCGAAGGCGATGTGGATTTCTTGGATGTCTGCCGTGACGAAGACCCTCGGGATGATCTCACTGAGCTCGATTTCGATTTCGTTTCTGATGACGATTGCGGATTGATTGCGTCTGTCCCGGAGGAGGCATTGTGCTCTGGTTCTCGGGAGCCTTTGAGTCTATCCGAAGTGCTGCTTCCCTTCGAGATGTAGTCAATGAATCCGCTGACCGGGGATTTGGTGCTTCCGCGTTGGTCCTCTTCGCCATACTTTTTGAGGGTGATTCTGGGAGATGAGGGATAGCCTACTCTATTTTGTATCTTATCGTCTTCCTGAGAAGGAATCGCTTCTCTTATAACCTTAGATTTAGTCCCGTATTGGGTGAACGCTTCGGGTGCTTTGAGCGAAGTTTGCGAACCGCGCAGGGGTTCTTTAGAGTCAAGAAATTTCTCATTCTTGTGGAGGAAAACCTTATTTCCGCTCAATTTTTCGACAGATATCACTCGGTTCTCAGGCTTCTCTGCAGGCGCATTCTTGGACAGGTTGATTTTCCCGATTCTTGAGACCGATTCCTGGTCGAGTGCCACCCGAGAGATGTCCGGAGACTGGAGCTGTGATTTTCGAATCACCGTGAGTGAGTTTGAATAATAGGGGTAAACAGGGTCTGAATACCGGCTGTAATACACATTGTTGATGACAACCCCAGGGTATCCATAATAGCTCAATGGAGCCCATCCGTAAGTATCGTATCCCCAGTACCAGCTGACCCAGCCCGGACCCCAGCCCGTCGTAGGGATCCAGTACCAGCCGATCCCCACACGCCAATGCCAGCGGCCGAAGTGGGCTGTGACCCATCCCCAAGGTTCATAGGGGAGCCAAGTCCATCCGCACGTCGAGATCCAGATCCACCGGCCGTGGTTGTATGGCCGCCATTGATGCTCCAACCCGCCAGGAATCCAAACATAGCCATAAGGTTCGACATAGGCCCATTCCCCATAAGCCTGCAGTTCTCCCTCATAGTCTTCCAGTTCATCGGGAAGATAGCTCTGGGCCGAATGTTCTTTCGAAGCCATATCTCTGGTTTCGTTCCATCTGTCAAAACTATCTTCCGCCACAGCATGGAATCGAATAGGGCTTGATGTGAAATGACCCTTGATGGCTTCTAATCTCTGTGATTCTTTCACGAGAACCGAACCCGACTCTCCCGCAGCCTCGATCAAACCGCTGAAGACAAAGATCTCTGTTTCCTGATTTTCTCTCACATCGATCCTGTACAGTCCTTCATCCAGCACATAAATGGAAACATCTGCAGTGTGAATTTCGAAGCTTTTTTCGCGTGCGAGCGAATTCACGCTGAGATAAACATGACCCGACCAGATTCGAATTTGAGTGAGATCGTTTCCTTTTTTGGGTAGATAGATGAAATCGAGCTTCGTGTCGTTATCGAGGCGGATATATTTGCTTTTTGCAAAATAGACCTCCACACGGCCTTCAGTCGTTCCCACTCTGTCACCTTCAGCAATAGGCATGTTCACCATGCCTTCCTCATAAGCAAGCTCCGAGGACCTCTGTACAAAAGCATTCCCTTTCACATAGCTCAGACGAGCGAAGGAATTGTTGGTGTATTCTTGGTCTTCTGCGTGTGAAATGGCAGCAAAGAGGAGAAGAAGGATTGCCAAACCTTTGAGATATTTCATTTTTGATCTCCTTCTCGCTCTTTCACACTCTGGAATAATGCAATTGTTATGCCAACTTGAGCTGCCCTGTGAGTGTGTTCTATTCTTGGATTTTTGTCCTTTATAGATGACGGCCTGTCTTTATTATAGACATATAGTGTAAACACTGGAATCGAGACATAAAAAGGTGACAAAAAGGACTGTCCCCTTTTTTATATAGGGCCGGCTCCCCGAGCGAATCATCAATATTTTACTGAATCAAGGAGTGACAGGATAAAATTTTTTCAGTTGTTCAAAAATGGGCTTGAGTTCACGCTGTGTATCCGGAGAAGCTTGGGGTTGAATCGCCGGGGATTCTTTTTGTCCGCTCAATTGGAAGAGGACCTCTCGGCTGCCCGTGCTAAGCCCTTGGAGGTTATAGCCCCCTTCGAGCACAAAAAGGATCCTCTCTTTGCCGTGTTTTTCGGCAAGTCCCATGAGCGAATGAGCGAGGGCACCAAACCCCTCCGCCGTTATTCTCATCCCTCCCAGTGGATCTCCCTGGTAGATGTCGAAACCCGCAGAGACCAGGATAAAATCAGGGCGGAACTTCTCTGCAATGGGAGAGAGGAGCTTTTTATAAATGTATAAATAATCGCTGTCTGTTTTTCCTGGAGACAGCGGGACGTTGATCGTGTAGCCCTCTCCTTTTCCTTCACCCAGCTCGCTCCAATGACCCGTCCCCGGATAGTGAGGGTATTGATGAGTCGAAAAGTACAGCACATCGTTCCTGTCGTAAAAGGAATTTTGCGTACCGTTCCCATGGTGCAGGTCCCAGTCGATGATCAGAATCCGTTGGAGGCCGTGTTTTTTCAGCAGGAATTCGGCACCGACCGCTACATTATTGAAAAGGCAAAATCCCATCGCTCTGGAGGCCTCTGCGTGGTGTCCCGGAGGCCTGACAAAAGCAAAACCGTTTTTGACCTTCCCCTGAATGATCATTTCGGCCGCCTTCAACACTCCTCCTGCAGCAAGGAGGGCCACCTCATACGAGCGGGCGGATGTGGATGTATCCGGGTCCAGGACCACTCTTTCTTTTCCGGAGGTCGCTTTGATCTTTTGGAAATAGGAGGCCGTGTGAACCCATTGGATCTCTTCCTCGGACGCCATTCGTGGCTCTATATCGAGCAAGGGGGAAAAGGCCTCCTCTTCGATCATCCTGTATATAGCTTCAAGCCTTTTTGGGCTCTCCGGGTGAAAATCACCCATATTGTGTTCCAGGTAACGCCGGCCTTTCACGATTCCTGTTTTCATCTCTACTCCTTTAAAATTATTGTTTTTGCTTTTCCCGTGATCCATAAACCTGATTTATCTTTCTTGCGTACAATGTCTGATTCTCTTACTTTATCATTTATCTCCGGATTATTCATAATCGACATTTTTTATGAATAGTTCAGGCTAGGAGAAGAAAGGTCTCCACTTCTCTTCTCCAGGTTTCGGTGTGAGAAGGCTAACACCAAAAAGAAGAGCCAATGAACAGATCAAAGCAGGATAAACGGCTGGAATACCTAAGGGAAGATGTCCCTGGATCTTGTTTATGACCTGCCAGATCACGGTCACACTCAGTCCTCCCAGAATGGAGAGGACACCCCCCGAAACCGTCGCCCTCTTCCAGAAAAAGACAGCGATGAGGGCTGGAGTGATCCCTGCCCCGTAAATGGTGTAGGCGGCGTAGGCTGCGTCTAGTATACGCGGGAAAAATGAGATCAAAGAGAACGATATGATCCCCAGAACGACAACCACAATCCTTGAGAAAAGAATCATCTGTTTGTCGGGTAAATCAGGGTTGATGAACCTTTGGTAGATATCCCGCACAACATTTGTTGCGGGAACGAGAAGAAAACTGTTGGCCGTCGAGATGATTATGGCCACAACAGCGGCGATCAGAGCACATCCCACGGCCACAGGGACTCCTTTGTGAGCGACGAGAAGGATGATCTTTCCCGCTTCCTTAGCTTCCAGGCCCTTAAAATAACTGCTTCCTATCACTGCCAGGCTCTGGAGCGCTATTCCCAAAAGAATCACTCCTATGACCCAGCCGATCACAGATTTTTTAGCTTCCTTTTCATCTTTGGCCGAAAAAAACCGTTGATACATGTTTCCGTTACCCAATGCGAGAAGAAGGGTCGGGACAAAATAGCCCATGGCTTGGAGCAGAGTCATGTTTCCCAAAATGGGATTACTTCGAGGTGTGACATTGGCCACGATATAGTCCATCCCCCCCACATGGTGGATCAGGAAAGGCACTGAGATGAAGATGGCTGTGATCATCAAGATCCCATTGAAGATATCCAGATACGCCACAGATAGCATCCCAGCGAGAAGAGTATAAATGATGACGAAGAAGGCCACTAAAGCCATGGCGTGTTTCTCCTGGATCCTTCCCTCGGTGATGATGTTGAGGACCCAACCGCCTCCGCGAAACTGATAACTGACGATAGTTACGTATGCAATGATTGTCGTGAAGGTGGCAAGGATTCGAGCCCATTTGTTGTACCTGGCTTCCAATATGTCGGGGACAGTGAATTGTCCGAAGCGTCTGACCCTGCCGGCAATAAAAAAGACGATAATGATTCCCAACCAGCCGCCACTGCTTCCGATGAGAGAGGAAAATCCATGGTTGTAACTGAGATCAGAAACGCTAAAGATGTCCCCTGATCCCATCCATGTGGCCAGCAGGGTCCCCACAAGGACCGGAGCGGTGAGAGACCTTCCTGCAATAAGGAAATCTTCTTTATTCTTTAATCGCTTGACGATCCGAAGCCCGAAGACAAACAAAACGAGGAGATACACCAAGATCGTGATCAGATAAGGCAAAAGGCAACTCCTTGATCTGGATTTATTTCATCAATGAATTGCACAGCGTAAGAAATTTTCAAAGTCTGATTATCGCGAATTGCCGGCAGCGGCCTCTTTTTTCGGAAAAAATTTTGCCATCTCTTCAGGAGATGGTTTTTTGGTCAGAAGACTGACGATGATCAGCGTGCCGATGGAAACAACCAATCCCGGAAATATAATGGGGATTCCCCAGGGATCGCCTTCCGGAACCATCTCGGGTGGCAGGATCTCTACCATGACCCTCAGGAAGATTGTCACAAAAGTTCCGGAGATGATGGAGACCAATCCCCCCAGCTTTGTCGCTCTTTTCCATGCTAAGGCGGCGATGAGCGCAGGTGTTATGGATACACCATATATCGTGTAAGCAAAGATCGCCATGCTGAGCACGGATTTCATTCGAATTGCTAGAAAAAAAGCAATGACTCCCAGAATAACGACACAAATTTTCTGAAGGGCGACCATCGTGCTCTGTCTAGCGTCTTTGTTGAGAAAGCGCTGATAGATGTCGCGCATGATGTTTGTCGAGGGCGAGAGGAGGTAATTCATTCCTGTCGATATCACAACCGCACACGCTGCCCCCAAAAGAAGTATGCCGACCGGAGCTGGGACAAGATTTCTGGCCGCCAGTAAGACGATCTTTCCGCCTTCTCTGGGAATTGTCAGGTCGATCTGATCTTTCAGTTTGCTGTAGGCAAATACAGCGATAACGACGACGACTGTTTCGACTAATACCGTACCGACAGTCCACCAGATCGCCGCTCTCCTGGCGTCTTTGGGTGTTTTGGCGCTGTAAAACTTCTGATACATGCTCTGTACTCCCATGAGAAGGAACATGGTGGCAAGGAAGTAACCTGCGACTTTGAGTGTAGGGTGTGCGCCAAACTGTTCGTTCACAGCGGCAAAATAACCTGGGTCTAGGACCTTTGTGGCCTGTTCAAATCCTCCTGCAGCAAGATAGACAAAGGGCACAGCAAGAATACATGCCAGGACGATGATGATCCCGTTGGGCAGGTCCGTGTAGGCAATGGCCATCATTCCACCGAGGGTTGTAAAAAGGATAACAAAGAGTGCAGCGATGATAATCCCCGTTGATTCCGGGATCGCACCGTCTGTGGCGACATTCAGAATAAATCCACCGGCGACAAACTGGTAGGAGACAATAGCCGTAAAGGATATGATAATGGCAATGGCGCCGAATATCCGTGCCGCTGGTCCGTAGCGTTCTTCGAGGATATCACCGATCGTGTACTGGCCGAATGTCCTGATTTTTGCGGCAAGGAAAAAGATGACGAGAATGCCCACCCAGGCTCCTGCTGCGAGCCAGATGGCTGAAAAACCCGCCTGTGCAGCAAATTCAGCGCCGGCGATAAACGTGCCGGAACCGATCCAGGTGCAGATGAGGGTAAAGACCATTACTGAGGTTTTGAGGCTTCGACCGGCCACCATAAAATCGTCCTGGGTTTTGATGCGGCGGGCCCTGTAGAAATTAAACGCGGTCAAAACGAGCAAATAGGCCAGAATGATGTAAAGGTATGACGACATGATCCCTCCTCACTTCAAAGTCCAAAACCGGGATTCCGAAATCCGAAACTCATTTTTTTCCCGTACAAATTGTGGGATATATTTTTTCAGTTTGAACGGGAAGTTTCAACCACTTTTTTGAAAATTTTTTTGAGCGTCAGTTTGAGATACACGAAGGCCATGATGCTGTAACGCTTGATATCCCCCAGTGAATGTATGTTGATAAATATCCGGGGGATCTTCCGGAGGATCGAAACTTGCCCCCCGCTCAACGACCAGCGGAAGACGAGTTCACTGATCTGTGCCCAGGTGAGCTTATCGATAAACAGCGGCACATCCCCTTGTGCGGCCGGCAAGGTGATGATTCCTGAACGGTACTTTTTCGTCCAGGTGAAATTGTCAGGTAACACTCCCATCTCTTTGGCTGTTTTTTCGAGCGGAGTCCCCGGGTAGATGTGAAGGATAGCGATGCTTGCCTCGATCTTTCCTTTGTACTGTTCGATGATCTGGATGGTCTCTTGGGCCTCTTCCCAGGTCTCTGTGGGGTGGCTGAAGATGAAGAAGGCATTGGGGATGATATCCAGTTCGTTGCACCACTCCACCAAATGGTGGAAATCGTCCGCATCGATCTTCTTGTTGACGATTTCATTCCTGACGCGTTCAGAACCCGCCTCTATTCCGAAAGAGAGATGGAACAGTCCTGCTTTTTTCATCTTTATGAGCAATGGCTTATCGATCAGGTCGATCCTGACATCACATTTGAAAAAAATATTCAGGTTTCGCTCAAGGATCAGGTCACAGATTGTATGCACACGCTTTGGATTTGTGTTGAATGTGTCATCAAAGAAAAAAATGACCTTCACTCCGTATTCTTTGATCAGAAATTCGATCTCTTCGATGATGTTCTCCGCACTCCTCATCCTCACAACACGGCCCCAGTTTATAGGGGTGGCGCAGAAGTTGCAGTCGAACGGACACCCCCGGCTGGACATCATGTTGACCGCAGGGAGTTGTCCCTGATCCGGGACTTCAAAGCGAAAATTGTATTTTTCGAATGGGATGAGATGATAGGCGGGGCGGGGGAGCGAGTCCAGGTCTTTTATGGGAGGGCGAGGAGAATTCGACCGGACCTCTCCGTTTATCCTGAATGAGATCCCTTTTATCGGAAGCAGAGCCTCCTTGGCTTCTTTGCCTTCCAGGGCACGGCAGAGTTCACGCGTAGTCTCTTCGCCTTCACCTATGACGACGATATCCAGCTCGGGGATGTGCGCCAGGCAATCCTCAGCGGCCATCGAGGCGTGGGGTCCCCCCATGACGGTCAGCGCTTCAGGGCGTTTATTCTTTGCCAGCTTGATGAGATCGAAACTCTGGAATCGATTCTCTGTTGTAGACGTAACGCCGATAAGGTCTGCCTCGAACTCCTGGATCTCTTTGGCGATTTGATCCCAGCTGAGCGCCAAGACATCCGCTGGGACGATACGGACCTCATGTCCCTCCTTTTCCAGGACAGCGGCGATGTAAAGAAGGCCCAGGGGCGGCATAGAGGAGCCTTTGGTCCATCTTTCGGCAAAATAGCCTCCGGGTGGAACAAAGAGCTGTATTTTCATCAGGGATTTTTCTGTGTCTTTTTTTCCATCTTCATGGCATAGATCGTGGTGATATTCGGTTCACCCATGGAAGTTCCGTAGATATAGTCAGCAACTTCCATGGTTTTAAAATTATGTGTGATGATAATAAACTGGGTCTGGTCCTTGATCCGTCTCATCAGGTTGAGGAACCTGATGAGATTTGTTTCATCCAATGCCGCATCCACTTCGTCGAGGATGCAGAATGGGGTGGGTTTGTACCGGAAGAGGGCAAAAAAGAAGGCCAAACTGGTCAAAGTTTTCTCCCCTCCAGAAAGGAGGCTTAAGGTCTGAACCTTCTTTCCCGGGGGTTGGGCGACGATCTCTACGCCACTTTCCAGGGGTAAATTCGGGTCGGCAAGTTTGAGCTCTGCATGGCCTCCTTCGAACAGAATGGAGAACACATCTTTGAAGTTCTTGTTCACTTCGTGCAGTGCGTCCAAGAACTGTGTTTTGCTCTCCTGATCGATTTTTCGTATGGCTTCTTTGGTCGAGTCGATGGAATCGCGAAGGTCATCACGTTGTTGGGTGAGAAAATCGTGGCGCTCTTTCTGAATGAGATATTCTTCCTCAGCCATTAAATTTACGGCCTTGAATGTTTGGAGTTTTTCCTTGGCTTTTATCAGGTATTCCTCGACGTTAAATTCGGGAAGAGATTCCAGAGGAACTTCCTTTTTGACTTCCTCCAGGGTTTTTTTGAGCTCTTGCCAGCAGGAGTCCTCACAATTGACGATATCCCGGTCTCTCTCCGCTTTCTTGATCTCCCACTGCACTCTTTCTTCTTTTTTGGTCTCATAAACTTCACGCCGTTCTTCCAGCCTTTTTTCCATATCCCGCTGCTCCTCCTGTGCTGTTTTGAATCGGGTCTCATGGTGAATCTCTTGGGCTTTCTGTTCTGCGATCTTTTTTTCCAGTTTAGACACTTGTGATGAGAGATCTTGGATCCGCGCCCTAGATTTTTTCTCCTCGACCTCGGAAAGCCTGACCTCTTCTTCGAGGCTTTTCGTTTTGGATTCGATAGCTTGCATCCTGTGTGAGAGAGCTCGGATCTGGGATTGCGTGTTGTTTATCTTTTCTCGGGTGATGTCCGCAGCCGATTGGAGTTCGAAAAAGTGTTTTCTCTTCTGGCCGATTTTTCCTCGAAGACGCGCTAGATTTTCTTCCTCTGTTTGAACATCCTTCTTTAATATCTCCTCGCTCTCTTCCAATTCCTTTATCGTCTTTATGAGTGTCTTCAGCTTTGCGTTTTTGTCCTTTTTCTCCTTGAGCAGGATATCGAGCTCTGTTTTGAGAAGAGCGATAGTGGATTCGATCTTCTGAGACTCGGATTGACTGTATGTGTTTTCTTTCTCCTTCTCGTCGATTATGCGCTCGATTGTCATCAGATGCGCGGATGTCTCTTGTATCTTTTCTTTGAGATCTTCCTGGATCTGGAGTTTCTCTTCGAGTCTCTGTGTCAGGGGTGCGATTTGTGCCTCGATCCCCTCGACGGTCTCTTCCAGTGCTCGTATTTCCTGGCTTAAAGAGAATACACCCTCTTTTTTCGGCCCCAGCTTCATGAGTCCCGATGCGCAAAGAAGCTCACCCTGCAGAGTGACGGCGTTGATCGTGGGGAATTTTAACCATATTTCGACTGCGCTTTTGACGTTATTGACGATGACGGCGTCCTCAAATTGGGGGAACGAATCTGTGATCTTTGGGTCTGGTCGGATAGCGGCTTTGAGGAATCCAATGACTCTCGGGTCTTTATCGACTCCCTCGGGGACAGAGCTCCTCCTATGGGAGGAGAGCAGAAAATAGTTGCCAGCCGGCTTGTGTTGCTCGAGATTCTTCAGAAAATCGTTGGCCGAGACAAGACTTGCCTTTGCTTCTTCTTTCCAGAAGACATCGATGAGGACTGCGTGTTCGGGATCTGTTTCGATTAGGTCCGCGAGGATCCCCAGTGCACCGGGGATTCGAGCCGTTGAACCTTCGCTGCGTTCCTTCTCCTCCAGTTTTTTCAAACTCTCCAGATGATGGACATTTCTGTCCTTTTCTTTGTTCAGCTCGTCGAGTCGCTCCTGAAATTTCTCGATCTCGGAAGCGAGTGCTTCGTAAGCTGCCTGCGTATTTGTGGTCTCTTCTGATCTCTTTTTAATGTCTTCCTGAAGCTGCTCAATATCCACAGTGTTTTGCTTGATTGCCGTATCTTTTTCTTTGGAAAGGGATTTTTCACCATCGACCTGGGATTTAAGTTTTTCTTCCTGACGCAAGATCAGTTCGATCTCTTTTTCAAACCTGCTTGCATCATTTTTGATCTCTGTCTGGGTGGCGAGTTTTTGAAGAAGCTCATTGCGTAAGGACTCGATTTTTTTTTGTTTGTTCTCCAGATCGTCATCCGTGACTTGAGTGTCCTGAGAGATCGCTCCCAGCTCTTTCTGTTTTTCTTCAAGTACACGATTCAAGCTGTCAAGCATATTTTCTGAAGCTGTTTTTTCCTCCTCCAGTGCACTTTTTTCTTTATGGAGCTCCGCGATATCCTTTTTGGCCTTCGCCCTGTTTTCTGCAAAATAATCGATGCGTTTTTCTTCCCTGTCCTGGTCGGATTCCAGGTGTGAGAGTTGTGTTTTGAGGGCAAAAAATCGTTCTTTTTCTTGTTTGTTGGATTTCTCGATCTCCCAGACCTCGTTTCGTTTTGTTGCCAGGAGCCTTTCCTCAGATTTTAAACTCGCAAGAAGGTCCTGCTCCTGCTCCCTGCTTTTTCTGTAGCTGAGGACTGTTTCTTCCTGACTTTTTTCAAGGCCGTGAATTTTCTTGCGGAAAAGATAGAGCGTGTGCTCCCGGATGGTTTCCCTCAATTTTCGGTATCGAATAGCGGAGCTGGCCTGTCTTTTTAATGCGTTTGTTCCTCTCTCGACCTCTGCGATGATATCTTCCAGCCGTTCCATATTCTGTTCGCTGTTTTCCAGCTTTTTCTCTGCCTGCCTTTTTTTATCCTTGTAGAAGGCTGTGCCGGCCGCCTCCTCGAGGAGCTGTCTTTTTTCAAGTGGCTTCGATGAGAGGAAGAGGCCGATGGCGCCTTGTTCGATGACAAAATATTCTGTTTCAGAAATGGCCTTTTTCCAGAGCTGGTCCTGGATGTCTTTAAGCCTGACGACCTTACCGTCCATTCGATACTCGCCCTCACCCGAACGGAAAAAACGGTGGTTGATGATGAGATCTTCGTCGCCCTCTCCCAGGACGAGACTGACGTCTGCCATGCTCATCGGCGGAGCCTTTGTGTTCCCGTTGAAGATGATGTCACTGCCTCTTTCCCCCCTGAGGGCTTTCAGGCGCTTGCCACTCAAAACCCAGAGGAGGGCATCGACGATGTTGCTTTTACCCGTTCCGTTGGGGCCAACGATAGCCGTGATCCCTGGATGGAAGAGGATCTTGGTTCTTTCGGAGAAGGATTTGAATCCCTGGAGTTCCAGTCTTTTGATGATCATTTTTCACTTTCTAAGAGCCATAGTTTAATTCTTCACTGAGTCGGAGTCAAATAATTCGCACGTTCGCA
>CAYOSH010000023.1:64480-66941 GCA_964406575.1 uncultured Eubacteriales bacterium
AATGATTCGTATCTGGTTTTGTATCTTTGGGATCTGGGGGAATATCTCCGGATTTTGACATCTCTTCGGGATCGAAATGGAGTATGGGTCTTATCGAAAAGATGGTCCCAAACGCAGGTTCACTTAGGAAGAATGATTGTACCTTGACACTTTCCGTGGTTTTGATTATTTTCTATCTATCTTTAAACGACGCTCACTGAGCCAGCGTAGCTCAGCCGGTAGAGCAACTGATTCGTAATCAGTAGGTCGAGGGTTCGATTCCCCCCGCTGGCTCTCGTTTTCATTAAGAACCAGATCTGATTTTTCCGCTGAAATTACCCTTTCGCCCTTAGGCCTTCACTTCGCAAAACTCATCGGAAAAATACATGGCTGCTTTGCTAAGTCCATGCTTGTCAGAAAGCAGCTCTTTTTAGTTGGATGAACGAGTTGACGGAATTAGAGTATTAAACTGAATTTTAGAGACTGACTCACGATGGCGAAGGCGGTACTAAAGGCTCAAGTGCAGCGATCAGCTCCGGAATACGCACAGTCGCAACTTTCCAAATAAGTTCTTGCTTGATTTCCCCGTATTCATGGGCCAAAACATTACGCTGGGCGATTATGTTCTGCCATGGAATATCAGAGTGTGCGTCTTGAAAAACCTTAGATACACGTCGAGCAGCTTCCCCGATAATTTCAATTGCCCGCTCAACCGCCAATTGGAGTTTTCTATCCTGTAAGTATTGACTAAAGCTGACGCCGGATACAAAATTGTTGATCGTTTGTGCTGAATCCAGCATATCCCACAAGTAGCCTGCGTCTTTATCATCAAGATGCATAGATGACCTCTCTATTGGTCAAGATTGCATGGCGACGGAAAGGATTCCTTAAAGTGCTCTTCTCCACCAAGTCGACTTCTCGCCCAAAGATTTTCTCTAATTCCTCTATCATTGTGGTCCAGTCAAATAAATCCAGATCCGCGTCTTCAGAAAGGCTCACTAAAATGTCTACGTCGCTATCAAGATCGAAATCATCGCGCAAAACGGAGCCGAATAGTGAAAATTCAACAACCTTCCAGCGCAGACAAAATTCTTCAATCTTTTCTTTCGGCAATTTAAGCGTGGCATTCATAGTGAAATCCAATTCTATGCATTTAATATATCAAAACTTTCTAGCATTGAACAGCTTCAATCATCTGCTAAATTCGAATCATCATGATATTTCCTAGCGATAGTATGCGCAAAATATACTCACTTTCTCAAACATTATGAGAAATTCCTCCTCATATGGAAAGATGCAAATCTGGAGATAACCAAGAGAAAATATTCGAAACAAAAAAGTAGCTAGTGTCCAAATAGTGTCCATAAGAGAACTAAAGAGGACCTAAAAGAACTAACAGAAACTAAACAGAAACAAAACATTGTTTCTGCAGAAACAATACTTTACGTTTGTTTTCAACAACTTAATTGTTTCTGTGGAAACTGATTCGTAATCAGTAGGTCGAGGGTTCGATTCCCCCCGCTGGCTTTCTTTTTCCCTGGTGATGCTTCGAATTTCTTAAAATTTCTTAGTCAAATGTATCGATTGCAATAAAGGTTGGATATTGATACGATATTGCTTACTTTTGTGAATATTCATGCATTTTGAGATAATCGATGAGATTTATGATATTGAAACTATTGCCATTGGTGGAAAAATCCGTGATATCATGCGGCTTCAGAAACAATTTGGCATTGGACGGTGGCGAAAAATGAAGGGGATTGTAAAAATACGTCTTAAGAGCGGAAGAATTCGCAATGCTGAGGTACACTGGTATGAAGCCCACGGTATAGGCAAAAAGAAGATGAAAATAAAACGATTTTTGGATTAGTAATATGGTGAATAAAGCAAAAAAAAAGCGTTTTGCCCTTTGTGTAGAGAATAAGGACTGCGAGGACCTGGAAAAGCGAAAGATTTATCAAGTTATATTCGATAATGATGCAGCCGATGAAGGATATCTGAGAGTAATTGACGAATCTGGTGAAGATTATCTCTATCCGGAATCCTATTTTGTTCTTATCGAACTACCTATTAAGGCACAAGAAGCGCTAAGGTAGTAAACCAAGGGCGCAAAGGGATCCTGGTGTCCATATAGTGTCCATAAGAGAACTAAAAAGAACATAAAAGAACCAACAGAAACTAAACAGAAACAATGCACTGTTTCTGAAGAAACGATACTTTACGTTTATTTTCAACAACTTATGGTTTCTGCTGGAAACTGATTCGTAATCAGTGGGTCGAGGGTTCGAATCCCCCCGCTGGTTCTCCTGAAATCCTTATTTTACAATACCTTTCCTCATCAATACAGCTAGCAAGAATGACAAGTTTTTCGCCATTTTTGGTCCAAAATAGCGAATGATCGGCAAATAATTAATCTTGACTTGACAACTTCTCTCTTGGGTTGAATAATTCTTATTAAACCTATAAGTAGAGGGGTATACAT
>CAYOSH010000024.1:0-9188 GCA_964406575.1 uncultured Eubacteriales bacterium
TATTATTTTCAATAACTTACAAGACTTTTGCATTTTTTAACAGGACAGCAGTGATCTGAAATATATCAGAATTGCCTCACTTTAGAAATGACGGCCCTCAATTTTCCCGATCGATCAGGAGGAATGTTATCGACGATTTTGATATCTACTGCTAGCTCTTCACTGATATTCTCCATAATTTTCTTTTTTATTGAGGGAATTGTCTGGGGTGAAATTTCATTTGAGGGAACGACCAATACGGAAATATCAGATGTGAAGTCTTGATGGATTCTCCATTGAGAAATTCCTTCGATAGACTTCATGATGCCAAAGAAGAACATAGGAGACAGGCGATTACCCGAGGGGAGAACCAAGAATGAATCGGCTCTACCTTCGATAACTTTCATGAGCGGAAGTTCACGTCCGCAGGTCGACTTTTTATCACTCAAGGCTCCGATGTCACCAAGATCGTATCTTATAATCGGCATGGCATAGGAATGAAGGTTTGTGATGATAACTCGTCCTTCGTTTTCTATTGAATTTGATTCTGTGCTTTTCAGGAACTCAACAATAACAGTATCGATGTTGATATGATATCCTTCACATTCTGGACATTCCCAGGCGATACAACCCGCTTCTGCCGATCCATACAGATCGATGAGTTTTGTCTGGAATGTTGAATATACCAACTCTCGACATTCTTCGTCCACTAAGTCTGAAACTCCGAAAATAAACAGGGGATTGGGATGGGGAAGTTCAAGCTTTTTTATGTGCTGGGCCAACAATTTTAGAGATCCGGAGTAGCCATAGAGGATATCAGGTTTATAGTCGATCAGAAGATCAAGCCAATCTTGCGGTATCTCAAAAACAGAAATGGCCCGACTCTTCCACAGACCGAGATAGTTGTACCAACCTTTCTTTGTTGAAATATTGTGTGGGCCCGTGATTTCCATTTTTCTGTGCCATGGCTTGACATCATGAGCCAGCAGAGGCCTCAGCCAATTCATATTGAGACATGAAAAATCATTCTTTTCGTAAAAGAGCTCTAAAGGGATACCTGAAGAACCGCTTGTAGTGATTCGCACACATCGGGACCGTGGATGAATTTGAGAAGTTATGTCGTCGAGGGGTGCCTCCTGGATATGCTTTTTTGTTGATATCGGAATCCTTTTCAGGTCTTCCAACTGGCGGATATCATCCGGTTTGATGTTGTTAGAGTCAAAAAGTTGTTTGTAAAAAGGAACATAGGTGTAGGCGTGATTAATGAGGTTCCTCAGTTTATTTGTCTGAAGTTTCTTCAGTGCAGATCTGGGCTCCCACTGGTTTTTGCGCATACTGTAAAGATATTTAATCTGCTTTGCAATCAACGAAGAATTATGACTCCCATTCTTATTTTAAGAATTAGAATGTCGACGTATCAAAAACTTCAAGTATTTTAAAAGATCCTTTTCAAGTTCAATCCGGTTAAACGTGTTGGGCGGGCATGACTTGCATTTTGTTTGAATCAGCTCCTTTTTTCTGTACTTGAGGTTGTCTTTGGAAAAGTAGAGGGAGCTTGCTTGCTGCTTCCGACAGTTTCCTATGGATTTGCTGTCTTTACAATAGTAAAGATCCCCTTCTGACCCGAGTATGACTCCACCCATTGCGTAGTGACAGGATATTTTTCGTGATGTTTTTGACTCGATTATATCGGCCAACTGCTGATACCGATAAGCATGTTGATTGAAAAGAGACTTGTTCTTAGATAGCGATCTCAGAAATATCACTAAATCAGCCTTCTTACCTGTCTTTATTTCTTTCATAACATCTGTGTCCAGATTGTGAAAACGCTCCCGAACTTCTCCCAGAGTGAAGTTTATTGGAATTTGTTCTGTTTCGCTCCATTCTTTTAACCTGGGAAGATTATCTAAATTCAGATCAGTGATGACACAATTTATGCCGAGATAAAAGGGAAGAGAATCCTGTATTCTTTTCAGTCGATTCAACGTTTCTAGAACTTTTTGATAGGCGTCTGGAATCCCTGCTATTTGGTCATAGTTTCTGCCTAGATCGTGGAGTGAGATACTTACAGAAAATCTGATATTGTTTTTTTGGCATATTCGTCCAATAGCTTCCACATTTGCATGGGCCCGATGGGGAGGCAGACCATTCGAGTTCATAGTGATGGTTTGTAGCCGGGGGAATTTTTCCACAAAGAGCTCTGCAATTTCTGGAAGATCATCTCTCAGGTTTGGTTCGCCACCATTGATGTTGATGTATTCGAGTTTGGAAAAGAGAGAATCTGAGAGAATTTCATCCAGCTCGCTTAAAGTCAATTCGGCATTTGATTTCTGTATGCCTCGTGTCTTCCAAATGCTGCACATTTGACAGCGTATATTGCATTTGTAGGTGACATAAATGCTCATGGCCCTGGGCAAATATGGCTTCGATCGCCGCGGGTTGATGTTATATTTCATGAAGTTGGTCATTATTTTGAGTGGAGAGGATACGGTTCGGTATGACGCGAGCGTGTTCAAATTTTTAAGTGTCTTCATCCTTAAATTTTCGAAAATTTAGCTAGTGCTGCTCCCTTTATTTTTTGCGGGAATAATGACACAGTAGTCCATCTCAAGGTCTATGGTATTGAATTCCCAATTTTGATTTTATCATTTGTCTTCAAGTAAATCTGCATCATCAATTCTATGACTGGAAGGAAAAATCTTTCTCAAGAAGCCCATAAGAGTGTACGAACTGAAGATAAATAAAATTGGAAATAAAGGCAAGGAGTATCTCGAATAAGCATATATCAGAATGTAGATGATATAAAAATAGGCCGAAAACAAGAGAAAAGGTTGATAAGGAACACGCTTTTTTTTGGCAGAATAGAGCCCAAGTATAGCCAGTAGAATCACAATCAGATTGAAAAGGGAAACCAATCCTGTTTTGATGGCCATCATCTGTGTTGAAAAATCTGGATATGCCCAGAACAGATAGATACGATGAAAGATTCTTTTTATGTATCCCAAAGGATTACGACGTATTCTTTCTACGGCAATTTTTGTTAAATGTCTGTCAATTTCAGGAATATAAGGATAAGAATACTTACTACTGATATCTTTTAAGAGCCTGAATTCTTCGCTGCGAAAATTTTTTGAGTAATCGATAGCTGTCCCCAAATATAGCATTTTGCCTGCACCGGTAGAGAAAAACACTTTTCCCTCCCAGAGATAATTTCGTACATAGAGTGGTGTGATTAACAAGAGGAAACCAGAAAACATCAATACGGTTGTTTTGATGGAATTTCTTTTCAGTTTGGCAATATAATAGATGCCGGCTGCTGCCGGAAATATCAGGGTAACGGGCTTACACAGGGTTATCGCGCCCAGGACGACTCCGGAGAGGAAGGCAAACTTATATTTTTTGAGGGAGAGAAGAAAGAAATATAAATAGATGAGCAATAAAAGAATATACAGAGTTTCTGTCATCGGAGAGGTTACCACTTGGATCATCTTGAAGTAGAGGGCGTAAGCTAGGGCAGCAAGTAGTGCAGCCTTTTTATCTTTGAAGATTCTCAACGAAATCAAATAAATGATAAAGCAAGAGATCGTATCCAATAAAGATTGGATGACCTGGAGTTTCCATTGTTCCATGCCCCATATTCTGTACACAGCGACAAGAAAATAGATGTACAAAGGCAATCTTTCATAGTCAATGTGATAGCTATCACTGATATAGCCTCTTCCGGAAATGATATTTTTTGCGATCTTATCATAAGGGTCAACAGCCAATTTTCCTTCCATCGTCCATCCCAATTCTTCACCTGTGTTGGATAAAAGTGGAGGATACAATACAAGACAATAGAGCAATCTCAGCGACAATGCCAACAGGAGAATAGGAATAATTGCTTTGTGCCTTTTGAGGGGGTTTGTGCTCTGAGTTTCTTGTTTTTGATCAGGCATTCTGATTAGATCCTAGTCGATATAGCTCAGGCTTTTTAACAGTTCTTTCAGTTGTTTTATTTTGCGATTATCAATTTTTTTTCTGAATTGCTTAAAAGAGTTTATCCGAACATTTAATTTTTCACGCATTTCATTTGCCTTCATCGGCATTTCTTCAGCGAGATTGTCGCTTTCCTCTGGATCTCTTCCCAGATTGTACAATTCACAGTTTTGGTCATCATGCACAATCAACTTGTATTCTTTCGAAATGATGGCTCTCGTGAACTTTTCGTTCGCATCATCCCAAAATTCAGCAATAGCGTCCCCGGATTCTTCCTTAGAGAAGAGGTTACTTCCTTGAATCACTCGAGGAATCTGGCTTTTCATGCCGAGGAGTGTGAGCACCGTAGGAAAGATATCGACCTGGGAGACGAAGCGATCCAGAGCTCGAGGAATTAATTTTTCGGGATAGATCATTATCAGAGGAATTTTTAATCCAGGATTGTACAATTTAGGCGTAAGGTGACCAATGAATCCGTGTTCTCCGAGAAATTCTCCATGATCAGCTGTTATTATATTCAGAGTATTTGTAAACCGTCCTTTCACTTTTTGATTCTTAATCAATTTTCCTATAAGTATATCCGTGTATTTTATATTGCTGTCATACATTCTAGCTAAATACTCAAGATCTGATCGGGAAAATTGCGATAACATTTCAAGTTTTTCTTTTCGAGACGAGGGCAAATATCCGAATTGGTTCACCAAATCCAAATTGACTTTATCTGTTGCGATAGTTGTTAATAGATCTGAAAAATAGGGTTCCTTTGGCGAATAAGGAGCATGCACTTCGAACAGATTAATAAAGACAAAGCTGGGAAGGTTGAGTGTGACACAATGGTCGATCCATTTTTGGGCAATTTTTACGATCTCTTCAGAGAGAGGTGTCTTTTTGAGAAATTTTGCATATATTCTCTCGAGTGTATAAGATGTCCTTCGATCTAGCTCAACGCCAAGGGCCATGTCGAATCCTCTGTTCATCCCGGATACTTCATCGAGAAGGAGATTGCCGTACAAACTTAAAGTGTAATAGGAGTTCTTCGACAAGATTTCTGCCAAAGTTGGTATGTGATCGTCTAAAACCGAAAAAAGAGAGTAGGCCCCGTGGCTTGAAGGATATAAACCTGTAAAAAGAGAGGCATGGGTTGGTACCGACCAGTTAGAAGTTGCCAAAACTGATTTGAATAATATCCCTTGAGATGCGAGAGAATCAATCTGCGGGGATGTGGACAATGGATAACCATAGCATGTTAAATGGTCTGGCCGCAAAGCATCAACTAAAATCAGGGTAATATTGGGAAGATTTTTACGGGATACAGTCTTCTTTGTTTGTATCTTGTTTTTTTCAATCAGGATGTTGACTTGTTCCAGTCCAAGAAAAGAGAGAAAGATGAATATCGAAATTAAAGAAAAACTAAATCTCCAAAAAGCTGTATTCGATCTGAAGCGGATACGCACTCTTTTTTGGACATGATAAATTATTGGCATTAAAACGAGACAGAGGAATCCTGCTATGGCTATTAGAGATAGAGTTTTTAACGAACCTTTGTTCGTTCCCCCATAGGGATAAATATCTGTCAGATAGATGAAGATTTCCAAAAAAAATCCGATTCCAATATAAAGAGAAAAGTAGAAAGATGTCAGATTCTCTTGCTGCCTTTCAATTTTTTTTCTAATCAAAAAGTAAAAGATAAAAGAAGCCAGAATGCCAAACAGTCCACCTAGAACGGAATAGGCGAGGACTGCCTCTGCAAAAGAGGGGATGTCGATTAGGAAATTACCCACAACAAAGAGAAGGTAAAGCGATTCAAAATAGGATAGAATTAATCCCACAAGAATTCCTGAATAAAGTGCTGAAATGAGATTGGATAGAAACAAAGAGGACGGCTGATTATTTTCGGTTTTTGTCATTCTCTGAACCTATGAGCTTATCAGGATTCTCCTTAATTCCCTTAAAAAGAATTTTCTGCTCTTAGAAGACTCCTCATTAAAAATGAATTTGAAATTTAATCATACAGTGCTCTCGATACTCCTTTAAAGCCAATTCTTCTCAGTGTTCTTAGAAAAAATGCGGGAATATAATAGTCGAGCGGATACCGAAAAAATCTTCTTTTCCATCTCCATTTAGCAATCCGTTTTAACCAATTAGCAAAAATGGGAACGGGCAAATCTTTGAACTCTTTTCTTGCGATGCTCTTGTAATAACCGATGAATTTTATTCTTCTATCCATATAAGGCGCAATTTTGATCCTTTGAGCCCAGGTATTTGCCCATCCCTCCAGAGTATTAGGGAGATGAAATCCTTTTTCCTCAGCGACTCTGCTTAGAAACGTTCCAGGCCAAGGGATGTAGATTGCAGGAGATCCTATAGAAACATGCGCACTTATCTTTTCCAATTCATCCATAAAGCTGAGCGTCTCTACGACATCGGTCCAGTGTTCTCCAGGAATCCCGATCATGAAATTTAATAAAGTCTTGATGTCATATTTGGAACATAATTCCACAGTTTTTTTGATTTGTTCGATTTTTAGATCTTTCTTTATTAGATCCAACGTTCTCTGGGATCCTGACTCTGCACCTATCCGTAGCTCGAGACATTGGTTCTCAGTCAATTCCTTCACAAATTCTTCTCCCCATTTTGCAACATAATCGGCCCTTATCGTGGAAGACCAAGGAATATTCATGGCTCGAATGATTTCCAAGGCTCTGTTCTTGCTAGCAAAGAAATTGTCGTCTTCGAAAATGATCGTGGAAACTCCGAATTTTTTCAAATAATCGATTTCTTCCGCAACTTTCTGGGCAGATTTGAACCTGAATCTCCTTTTGTTGACGGCTTGATTATAACAATATCCGCATTGCCAGGGACAACCTCGGCTCGTGATCATGGCCGACACTCGGTTTCCTCTCAACTTTGATCCAATTTCAGTGTAGAAATTTTTTCCTGCATACAGGTATTTTTCGATATCCAAAAGATGCCAGGCAGGGGAGTAATCATCTAAATTTTTTAAAAAAGGCCTGGGCTCATTTATGTGTAGTTTCCCGTTTTTTTTGAATCCCACTCCTTTAATGTTTTTTAATTGGTTTTGGTTCAGATGATCATTCTTTATACACTCGGCTAATTCAACGATAGTCTCTTCACCTTCTCCTATGGCGATGATATCGATGAAGTCATTCTGTAATGTCTGCTCAGGAAGCATCGTGGAATGTAAACCTCCCCAGATTACAGGTGTTTTAACCCTTTTCTTTATTTCTATGGATGCCCGCTTCGTGGGGATGAGACTTGAGCTCGTAAAGGCGGAGAATCCAATAAATATTGGATTCTCTCTCTCAAGGCTACTGATAATGCTAGCAATATTGGCTTTGTTTCCCGATCCGTGTATCAATTTGACTTTAAATCCTCTTTTCTCCAAAGAATCAGCAAGGTAGAGAATTCCAAAAGGAGGTGCAAATTTATGCGATCCAAAATCTGGCTCGAGCTTAACTAGGATTACATCGGTCATATGTTCTCGTTTTTAAAGAATTATATTTTCAAAAATTTTCCTTTGGCATCTTGTGGGAGAAAACTCTTTCCTTTATCTCCCTTTGAACGATTTTATCCTCTTCCTGAAATTTAAAAATTACTATAAAAAAAACATACGTGATTGGAAAGATAAAAATTGTCAAAGCGAGAGTCAAAAAATTATACTCAATGAAGACATAGTGAGTCAACAACCACTGAATTATAAATGAAAAGATCCCTGCAAGCATTGGTTTTACGAAATCTGGCCTGTAGGGCTGGATTTTAAAAAGCAGATATACCTGACAAAGTTCGATAACATTAAAAAGGGCGATGGAAATTGATGTTCCCAGAGCAGCTCCTATCATCCCATAGTGTGGAATGAATATTAAATTCAGGATGATATTGCTAAATAGAACGACTATCATATTGATGAGATGGAGTTTTTGCCTTCCTGACATGATGATCATCTGTCCCACAGAGCCAACAGCAGAATAGATGATCCACCCCAGGCTTAGTATGATCAGGCTTGAAGAACCTTCTGTGAAGTCTTGCCCAAAGAATCTCAAGATCTGTTTGGATAATAGGACTATTAGGAGAAGAGTAGGGAAGCTAATGGAAAAGATCCACTTGGCAACCATTTGAAAATAGATTCTGAGTTTTTCAAATTCGTTCCTGTTAAATAAATCGGATATAATAGGTGCGAATATAGCACCGAATGATGTGCCAATCAGACTGCCTATCAGAGCTGTTCTTTGGGCAGCTCCGTATATACCGACTTCTGCTGTAGATTTATAAAAACCGAGCATCAATGTGTCTATCCAGAGAATAATTAAACCAAAAAATTGGACAAAAAGTAGAGGTAAAGAAAAATGCAAGAGCTTCTGGATCTCCAAAACGGCTCTGACACTCTTTTGCTTGATTTCGGGAAAGACTTTTTTTAAATATAAGAATGAAATATAAGTCCCAATGATTGAGGGGATTAAATAAGCGGCGAGAACTCCATATAGCTTCCTAGTAATATTAGTCAATATAAAAAGCAGCATAATTCGGGTGAAGGGTTCGAAAATTTCTCTCACGAGAACCCTATATTGCATTAACTTAAAGCCTTGAGTAGCAAAAATGAATATTGTCGTTAGCGTTGCAAAGGGTATGGAAATAGAAAAAAATCTTATTATGGAGGCTACTTGGGGAGCATGAAAGAGAAGTGATGCGATTGGTTTCGAAAACAGGAAGAGTAATACGCTGACAATTATACTTGTTTGAAGTCCAAGATTTCGTGAGGCTTTAATGATCCCTTTGACTCTTTTTTTATCATTTTGTCCATTAAAAATAGCGACGTATCGAACAACTCCGTTTGGCAGCCCTAGTTCTGCTAATATACTTGCAATCTTAAATGTGGCAAAGCCCAGAAAAAAAAGTCCAAAAAGCTCTGGCCCCAGATTCCTGGCGACGATAACATGAAAGATATATCTCAAGCCCGAGCCGATTATCATACCGACAAATGTAATCCCTGCTCCTTTGGCAATGATAAGAATATCGAGGTCAAATGCTCTTGATTCGCTCTTTTCCATTTAATGCCTTTGTTTCAAGCACGGTTTAAATTCTAAGAAAATATCGCAGATTGAAACAAATAATTTATAGAAAAATAGAGGACTGCCTAAAAAAAATCATATCAAATCCAATTAACGATTCGCACATCGTGAATTCCTCAAATCGCATGTGTTTCATTCTCTCAT
>CAYOSH010000024.1:9288-63695 GCA_964406575.1 uncultured Eubacteriales bacterium
ATTAACGATTCGCACATCGTGAATTCCTCAAATCGCATGTGTTTCATTCTCTCATCCTTATGAGCTTCGGGATTCCCAGCAAACTTTTTACAAATAGTTCTAAGAGTAATTTGAATATCTAGACAAAAGGACCAATTTTCAATATTCCAGATATCGTGCACCAAAGCCGAAATCTTTCTTGTTCTGTTTATGACAACATTTAGATTAGACCAAAATCAGCCAGATTCAAATATGCGATTTATTATGATACAGAACCGCCTTCATGTGATCAAGACCATCAGCTAAAGACATTGCCTTAATCCCTAGTTCCTTCTCCATGCGGTCTGTAACAAAAGATGTATCTGAAGGTCTGACTACAATGTTCTGGAAGAAGGAACTCTTTACAGCCTCAATCAGAGATGCGTCTAGTCCAAACGTTGAGGCGACCTGAATCCCCAATTGGTATCGATTTACACGATCTGCCCCTGCAAAATGAAAAATACCGGAAGGCCTTTTCTGGAGAACCGTCCACAAAGCTCGGCCACACTGGAGATTATAAAGAGGATTCTCGGTGACATCGTCAACCAGCCGGATACCTTCACCATTCAAAAGTTTGTTGTAGATCCAGGTCACGAAATTAGGCCGACTAGCGGCATAATTCCAACCATACATATGGATGGGACGGACAATACAGACTTCCCCCCCCTCCTCTCGGATCGCTTCCTCACAGGCGAGTTTGATGCGACCGTACTGGTGGATAGGGGCAGTTCGATCGCCCTCCCGGTATGGCGCTCTCTTCCCGTCGAATACCGCGTTGGTCGAGATGTAGACCAGATAGGCCCCGTATTTCTTACAGCATCGCGCCACATTCTGTGTGCCAAGAAGATTGGATCTGTAACCTTCCTCAGGATTTTCCTCGATGTAGTCAACCGAAGCTAGGCCTGCTGCATGGATCACGCAATCAAATGCATATTGTGAGAAGAACGATTCTAGAGCCTCTTCATCACACACATCCAGGATCTGATGATGACCAAGAGGATTCTCGACCGCATAGTCCCCGAGATGGATACCGAGCACACTTGATGTATCGGATGCGGTTTCAAAAAAGCCTTTGGCTAGCAGCCCGGTGCTGCCAGTGATTAAAATGCGCATGCTATCCCTTCGAGAAATCTCTTTCAAAGTCCTCAACGCTTGTCCCGCTGGAAACTGCTGCCGCAATGTCTAGAGACATCCTGATGGAATGGTCCATATTGTTATACCAAAAATAACCGCACCGGCCAAACATATGAACATTGTGACATACTGATCTTATCCGAGCGAAGATATTATCGAGGTCCTCTCTGTATTGAAGAGAGTATATCGGGTAAGTATTATGCACAGCCTGGACGTACCCTGCCCGGATATCGTCATAGCTCTCAATCAGTCCGGCTTTCATCATGTGTTCCCTGATCGCTGCGTCTTTTTTCAGGGGATCATCCAGCAGGGGATCCCCAGGAAGCATAGGTAGCTCGATGCATATCCCATGCTTTCCAGGGGGCGCATAGCCTTCATTAAATAAGGTTGTTATACTTCCCCGGCTAAATAGGGTCTTCGCACCTGCATAATAAATCCACTGATGATCAATCAGGGGAGGTCTGTCAATGGCATAGAAATAAAAAATCGTACTGAGATAATTAAGTTTTGGTACATCTTCAATATTTAGAAGCTCCAGAATCCCAGGGATGGGAGCGGACCAGAATAACTCGTCAACATCGAAAACATGATTTCCTACCTCAAGCTTTGTGATCTTATGATCGGTCATGTGGACTTTTGTAACCTGAGCATTACATATAACACGGCCTCCCAGCTGTTTGATCCTTTGTTCAATTCTGTTGATAAAAGTTCTAATGCCTCCATCAGGGCATATGAAATGGGTCTTGAGTTTCTTTTTGAAAGCGGATTTGATCAGTGAAAAAAGATTGTCCACCTTAATCCGCTTATCGATAACCGCCCGGTCGACTCCGGCACTGGCATAATCCCTGTGAATCTCAGAACAGGGCACTTTTAGGGCCTTAGTGTAATAGGGATCAAAAAATTTATACAGGAGGGTTTTTCCGTATCTGTTCAACACGAAGTCTGCAAACGTTACTTCGGGACGTCCCTTTTTAAATAGCAGATCCAAAAAACTGAAGAAGGCAAAGCCAGGAGGAAGTTTTACAGCATCTCGCAGCTCAAAAGGCCAATGATAATATTTGTTAAAGATGTGCAGAGCGGAAGCTCTTGCCACCTTTACATAATCCTTACCCAGAATATCCATGATAAAGTCGAATACCTCTTGATCATCCGTGTAGAATCGGTGGGGACCTAAATCAAAGACAAAACCATCGAATTCGAACGTCCTGGCTAATCCACCCAATTCTCTCTCTTTTTCTATGATGACCACATCATCTATTCCGGCCTGCAGAAGTTTGTAAGCCAATGAAACTCCTGCAACCCCTCCTCCGATAACGATTTTTGTATTATTCATAATGACGACATTTCCACATAGGCGACACTGTCTAAACCGCTACGAATACTCTTTGGCCATCCGATCCAAAATGTTATTAATACGAAGATTTTGTCTACCCAATTCCTTACAACGTAACAAGCACATTCCTCTTCAAAATAATCACCTTACCAAGCTGTAATATTTCATCCTAATAAGCTTCGGGATTTCCAGTGAACATCTTCCATATAGTCATAAGAATAATCTGAATGTCTAGCCAAAAGGACCAGTTTTCGATATACCAGATGTCATGCTCCACTCGTTTTTGCATCAAGTTTGGGTCCCGTGTTTCTCCGCGGTAGCCATTGACCTGTGCCCAGCCGGTGATGCCTGGTTTCACAAGATGCCGCAGCATGTAATGATGGATATTATCTTTGGATTCAAGATTGAGCGGAGTCGGATGAGGGCGTGGGCCCACGATCGACATCTCTCCTTTCAAGACGTTCAGGAATTGAGGCAGCTCGTCTAGATTTGTTTTCCGCAAAAATCTGCCGGTGGGAGTGACGCGTGAGTCATTCTTTGTTGCCTGGATGTATTGTCCGTTATCATCCACATCCCTGCTGTCTTTGACCATGGTGCGGAACTTGTAGCAGATGATTCTTTTATTTTTTCGCCCCCATCTTTCCTGTTTGAAAAAAACAGGGCCTGGCGATGAGAGCTTTACAATTATCGCCAGGATCGGCCATAGCCAAAAAAATATAAAAGCAAAACAGAGAGTACCGACCGCCATATCAAAGGATCTTTTTAAGAGACGCAAGTGCATTTCCCCAAGAGGGTTTGCCCTTATGGAGATGATGGGGAAGTCTCCAACAATGGAGACATTGAATCGGGGAGCGAAGAACCGGAAATAATCGGGGATAATCCTCACATTGATTGGAAATTTTTCACAGCAAGAAATGACTTGATCGATCCGGTCTAAGGCATCATTGGGTAAGGCGATGATCACCTCATCCACGCCTTCATTTTGAAGAACGTCCTCGAGCCTATCAAGGGTCCCCAGATAATCATGCCCAAGGTCGGGTTGATCCCGGTCATCCAGAAAGCCGATCAAAAAATAGCCCATCTGAGGATATAAAAGGATTGTTTTGTGAAAGGCTCTCCCCACCTCTCCAGCACCCACAATCAGCATACTCCGCAGGTTGCGCCCTCTTTTCCTTATCCGTATCAATAGAATGCGCAATCCGAGTTTCCACAGGGATATCAATATCAGTTGAAGAAGGAAATAGGCGACAACGAAGAACCTCGATATCGCAAGAGTCTTGAACATAAATAGGATAAAAACGGCGGATATGAATTGGATCGAAGCGCATTTAAAAACAGCAATAAGTTCAAAACTGGTTGTCCGCGAGCGGAATTCGTCATACAGTCCAGAGGCTTTGGCGGAAAAATACCAGATCAGGTAAAAGACAATGAACAGAACGATTTCCTCAGGTTCAATATCGAGGAATCGGACTTCCGGATTTACACGATATTTCGCTAAAAAAGATGAGATGAAAAAAGAGCTAGCCAATATAAAGAGGTCGATAGAGAGTTTTAAATACATGTAGGATTTTCGAAGGTTTTGCATCAGCTAGCCCCGGTCATTTTCTTGAAGAGTTCCACATACTGGCCGGTGATCTTTTCCCAAGTATAATGTTCACGGATCCTCTGTATCGATTTTTCCCTCAATTCCTCGAGGCGTTCCGGATGATCTTCCATCTGACAAATGACATTTTTCAGATTATCGGGATTTTTTGAGAAAAAAAGCCCGTATTCCCCATTCTTTAAAACTTCCCGGTTAAACACAGAGTCCAGAGCGCACACGGCACTGCTATGGGCAAGAGCTTTGAGCAGGGACGGATTCGTGCCGCCGAATTCATGGCCGTGAAAGTAAGCATAGCTTTGATTGTATAACTCCCCTAGCTCGTCCTGGTCACGGATATATCCCGTAAAAATAAGCCGTGGATCTCCGCTCTCTTTTATACTTTGGGCAAAAATGTCTCTGTACGGCACATCGCCCACAATGACTAACTTTCTGGGTGAATCGGTTTTAATGAATTCTCGAATGATCACATCGACATTGTTATCTGGAATGAGCCTGCCGACAATGAGGTAGTATTGCCGCTCATCCAAATCTCTTTTCCTGAGGTAAGCAGGGTTTTTTGACTCCTGGATGCTGGCGCCATAGGCAATATAAGTCGAAGTGCTGTTGAATTCCTTTTCATAAATTTTTTGCATTTCAACAGAGTCGGTTATGACCTCATCATACAATCGGGTGGCCATTCTGGAGGCCCAGTAAAAATATTTTTGTCCCAATCCTTTCCATTTTGGCCTCATCCACTCCACTCCGTCCACATTGATCGCTGTTTTTTTGCGGAAAATCTTAGCAAAAACTCCGAATGGTCCATTGGCTGGATTAACGACCAGGATGATGTCATTTTTTCTTAAACAGGCATGGAGCATGGCCTGGAAAGAATGGATGAATTGACTCAATATTTTTTTCTCGATGGTCGGGATATAGACCAAATGAATATTGTTCACAATTTTGGGGCGTGTTTTGAACAAGTTGCGATGGCAGTAGACGGTGATGTCATGTCCGCTATGGACGAGCCTCTCGGACAACTCCTTCACAAATGTTTCAAAGCCGCTGTAGACATATGGATATCCGCGTGATCCGACGATTGATATTTTCATTTAAAGGCCAATTTCTCTCATATTATAACGTGTTCCATATAAAATTATTAAATCAAACTGATAAGCCTTAATTTTTATGCATTTCGAATCAAAGGGATCATTTTTTGAAAGGATATTTAAACTCATATTTTAATATGACTTCCCGTTATTATCAAGCCTAAAGTCGAACAGCCTGAGATCAAACTGGCAACTCCGTAGAATTCATGACTGAGGTTCCTCCGGATAAGACTTTTATGAGCGAAAACTCATCCGCCTTAGCCATATCCAACCCCCCCCCCCCCCACAACCATCCGACTCATAAGGACAGTGACTCGCTCTTTTTTGCGTCTAATGCCCGTATCACGGAAATAAGGATGCTTACTAAAGTCGTTGAATTTTGTTGGCAGTTAAGTTTTAATTATCTCTGTTAGCTTTATCGGAGGAAATCGAACAGCTTCTGTCTTTTTAGATTATAGGAATAGCTGATTCAGGAAAAAAGGCATCCCAGACGCTATGAATGATTCAATGAGAGATGGAGAAAGAGATCAAATAAGATTCAATAAAAAGATCATATTCTTCGCCGTTATCGGTATTGCCCTCTTTGCGGGAATCTTGCTCTCCTTCAAACCCCTCCTCGTAGCGGGGGCCGTTGGATTTTTCGTAAGCCTTATAGCCTTTCTTTTAAAGAGGGAAATCGCCGTATATTTGATTTTGCTCACTCTTTTTTTCGAGGCGGATGTCTTTTCGTTCCTCGTCTTGGGAGCCCGGATAAGATCCAGTCTAGTAATCGCATCCATCGCCCTGGTCGCTCTGGTTCTTTTGTTCGTATTCCGGAAGCTCAATTTGGAAAGAACACCTTTAGATATTTTTCTCTGGATGTATATCGGGATCAATTTCCTGGCTCTCAAGAATTCTACTTCACTGAGCAGAGGCTTGAAAATCAGTATCCTTCTTTTGGGGTTAGCCCTTTTGTATTATGTCGTGATCAACTGTGTGACCTCAAAAAGGATTTTTCTTCGAGCCTTCAATTTGATGCTGTTCATCGGATTGACGGAGATATCCTATGGTCTATATCAAGTGATAGCCGGGATGAGCAATATGTATCTGGGGACGGGATTGCCGATCGGTCATTCCGGGATCATGCAACAGGCATACTTGAACTCACCATGGGGAAGACCCTACGGAACCTTTGTGGAGCCCGATTGGTATGGAGCTATTGCCGCATTTTACACGTTATTTTTTCTCATCCTCTATTCGTCCCATCCACATAAAAAAAAGAATCTCTATCTAGGAGGGATGATTCTGTCTCTGATCGGACTTTTCTTCAGTTTCGTCCGTGCAAGCTGGGTGGCAGTCCTAGTTGCGCTGGTCATCATGGTCTTGAGCAGGAATATTATGAGACTCAAAAACGTGAAGTTCGACGTGCTGTACAAACTTTCCTTTCTGTCTCTCTTCATGGTCGTGCTCTTTTTATCCTTTTCGCCATCCCTAAGCTCTATAATCAGAGAGCGCCTGACTGTGAAATTAGACCCCTCGACCCGTTTTGTGCTCCCGCGTTTAGCGACAACAAAATATGCGATAAAATCCTTTTTGAAAAACCCGATTATCGGGAATGGACCGGGGAATCCGATCATAGAGGAGGGGAGTGATGAGTATGACGAAATGGTTGAGGAGGGGCTTTCTCTGTTCACAAATCGTGAATACACCTACAGCATTGTGGTGAATCTTCTCAATGACACGGGTGTGATCGGGCTGATAGTGTTTATCCTTTTCCTTGCTAAATATGTGAGGTTCAACATTAAAAATATCCCCACAGTGGATCCTGATTTCCAAATCATTAATTTTGCACTGTTCGGGGGAGTTTTAACTCTGTTTATCTCATACTTGGCCACGAACGGACTGTGGATCCCTTTCACCTGGGCATTTCTTGCTCTGAGCGTAGCCGGGATAAAAGTTGCTCAGGAACATTGAGACAAATGGTCGGGCCAGCCAATTCTTACGGGAGATAAATGAAAACAATTGGGATAGATGCTCATGCAGCGGAACGGGATGGGACGGGCAATTGCACCTATGTTCGGGGGCTGATCGGAGGATTGATCAATGTCGACCGGCACAATGAGTATATCCTTTATGTCACGAATCCAGACCATCCCTTTTATAAAACTTTGGAAGATGTGGACAATTTTTCTTTGAGAGTCCTGAAGCCCAGATCCCCCCTGATACGCATCCCTCTTTCTCTGGCAAAACAGACCTTCAGCGACGCCTTGGACTTACTCCATGTGCAGTACATCGCTCCGTTTGCGCACAGAGGCAAATTGGTCGTCACAATCCATGACCTAGCGTTTTCACGTGTTCCGCAGAGTTTTAGCGTGTTCGAGAGATTCCGGTCCAGGATCCTGGTGCCACTCAACGCAAAAAAGGCTGACACGATCATCACCGGGTCTGATTACACGAAGATGGACATTGTGAATCTTTATAAGGTCGATCCTGGCAAAATCGTTGTCACACCCTACGGCGTTTCCTCGCTTTTTCGGCCCATCACTCGCTCGGAAAAATTCGAGAGGATCTTAAAGAAGTACGGCATTTTAAACAAGTACATTTTTTCCCTCAGCCGGATCAACCTCAGGAAAAATCTCTCACAATTGATCAAAGCGTTCGAGAAATTGAGGGAGCACGAGCCGATGAAATTTAATCTGGTTCTGGGAGGGCATAAAGATTTTTTAGCGGAAAAGGTCATCAGAGAGATAAACAATTCCAAGTATGCGGAGGACATTATTTTTACAGGGTACGTACTCGAGGAGGACTTGCCCTATCTCTACAGTGCTGCCGAGGTCTTTGTGTACCCATCGGTGTTTGAAGGATTTGGTTTTCCGCCGTTAGAGGCGATGGCGTGTGGGTGCCCGGTCATCACATCAGACGTGACATCGTTGCCCGAAGTTGTTGCGGAGGCTGCTCTGCTGGTGAATCCCGGTAATGAGGAAGAGATCAGTCGGGCGGTCTCGCAGGTTATGATGAATGCTCCCCTACGGAAAGATTTGAAAGAGAGGGGATTGCAAAGGGCAAAAGGCTTCAATTGGGAAAATACAGCAAAAAAAACTCTTGAAGTCTATGAACGAAGCTCTGCTCAAAGATGAGTCATTGATGACTCTTTTCAAAGTAATCCATGAAGAAAGCCACCATGGTGAAGATCATAAACCCGAGAATGAAGGCCAAGACAATATTCAACCTCTTTTTTGGGAACACGGGATTGATCGAGCGTGTCGGTGCTTTGATCACTTTGGTATAGTCGATATAACCTTTTCTTTCATTTAAATTGGCAATGGTTGTGTCCAGCTTCGCCATGTTGGATGACTCCTTCTGGATCCTCGACTGGATATCTGCTTCGCCCTTTCTCTCTTTGCTGAGTTTTTCGTTAAGGATGTCATAGTAACGCAAACTCTGCTGAATTTCATTGGAGAATAGCAACATCCCTATACTCTCTGCTTCACTCCTGCTCTCTTTTCTGAGAATTTTCAGCTGTTCCTTCTCCAGCTCCTGAATCTTAAATTTCACGGATTCCATTTCTTTCAGAATGTCTTTCTCTCTCTGTCCGAAAATTTTCAGCTTGCTTTTCAAGATTTCGATTTCCTTGGCAGACCTTTCCTTTTCGATCTCATCGGTCTTGATCAAAGTGTCGATATTGTCGATCTCAACATCGATTTTTGCATCCATCTCTTCCTTGAGATAGGTGATCAAAAGATCTAAGGCCTTTTTCCCCAGATCGACATCGCTCTTTTTGAGCCAGATGTGGACTAAATTTGTGTTCCTGATATTCACTGCCATAATGTCCGGGATTTCACGTTCCTCGATCTTGAGGTCTGAGGCCAGCAAAGCATTATAAGACCCATGTCTCAGTTTGTCTGCGATTTGAATGGGATGCTCGACAGCGAATTTATTTGAACCCCCATCCCTGGACTGGGAGTAGAACATGCCGGGTTGGATAATACAATCGATCTCGTAAACCGGCTTCAACGAGAAACTGACTACTCCCGTTATTACGACCAGGAGAATCGTTCCGGCGAGGATGATCCATTTTTTTCCTTGAATGATCTTTAAATAATCGATGAGTTCGAAGCTTTTTGCTTCCATTCGGTTACCTCTTTATTGTATTTTCGGCAGCCATGAATATTCCAAAATTTGTTGTTATTTGAGCCAAGGATATTTTTTTCTCTATCTATTAACACTTGGTAAGATATTTGTCAATCTTATCTGGGTTGTGTCCTCTTGGTCTCATTGAACTTCATCATCGAGGCTGTTTTATCTTTCATCACGTTGTTTCAAGGTTTTTCTGATGATTCGGCTTAAAATACTTATGAAAAAATGATATATCTTGGTAAAGAAAAAAATAATGGAAAAAAATAATCCCCTCAGTTCTTTGAGAACCCTATCCAAAAATGCTTTAGCCATCACGGTTGGACAGTTAATCAGTAGGCTGCTCTCGTTTGCCCTCATTGTTTTTATCGCAAAATATTTGGGAGATGTGGGCCTCGGAAGATATTCGTTTGCCCTTTCATTCTGTGGATTGCTTGTAGTCTTTTCAGAGCTGGGTTTGCGAGAACTGATGATCAGGGAGGTCGCAAGGCATAGGGAGAAAGCAAAAAAATATCTGAGCAATGTCATTCTCATCAAGTTTCTTCTTTCTGTTGGCACCATCGGGTTGATTATTGGCGTAATCAGCCTGATGAACTATCCCGAAGAAACCACCTTTGCTGTGTATATCATCGGTTTATCTGTTGTTCTGAACTCCATGGCAAGATTGATCAATTCTCTTTTTAATGCGTTTGAGAGGATGGAGCTAGAATCGGTAACTGTTATCCTTGAAAGGCTTGTTTCGTCAGGATTTGGGATCTTGGCGCTGATTTTAGGATATGGGCTGCGGGAAGTGGTTTTGGCTCTTTTGGCGGGGAGTGTCATCAATGTGCTGATGAGTTTTTTCTTGACAGTCAAGATAATTGTCAAGCCGACCATCGAGACAGATTGGGAATTTTGGAAAAAACTCGTTAAGGCGGCTTTCCCCTTCGGATTGGTCTATATTTTTGTTGTCATTTATTTCCAGGTGGACACAGTCATGCTGTCTTTCTTAAAGGGGGATGCTCCTGTAGGGTGGTACAATGCCGCTTACAAGCTGATTTTCGCGTTACAAATATTCCCCGTAGCTTTTGTCAATGCGCTTTTTCCCATTATTTCCAGGTATTATGTATCATCTAAAGATTCTCTGAAGATAGCTCTGGAGAAGGCGTTCAAATATCTGATAATAATCGGTTTTCCTATAGCGGTGGGAGTGACGATTCTCGCAGAAAAGATCATTTTGCTCATTTACGGCGAGGGATTCATCCCGTCGATTATCACTCTTAGGATTCTCATTTGGGTGGCCGTCCTGATGTTTATCACGTATTTATTCGGGAATGTTTTTGGTTCGATCGACAGACAAGTGGTTATTGCAAAAGTCTCCGGAATAAACGCTGTGTTGAATATTGTTCTCAACCTGATTTTGATCCCGAGATACAGCACGATCGGTGCGGCCATAGCGACATTGGCCACAGAAACTGTCGGATTTGTCCTTTATTTTTTATTTATTGCGAAATATTTACAAAAAATCTCATTACCGAGATACTTGTGGAGGCCGGTCGTTTCAGGGGCGTTGATGGGAATTTTTGTCTACTTTTTTAAAAATATAAACCTTTTTTTGCTTGTGACCATAGCAACTGTTTTATATTTTGTGATACTTCTAATGCTTAAAGTTTTTCCGGAAGAAGACTTGGCATTATTTAAAAGAATTGTCAGAGGAAAAGTGGAAATGAGATGAGAGATAAATGAGAATTGGAATAAACTGTTTTTTCCTGAAATATATTCCGGTGGGGATAGGTATCTATACAGCCCAACTCATAAAGGCGCTCGGTCGAATTGACAAGAATAACGAGTATATCTTGTTTTTATCTGATAAAGATGGATCGGCTTTGAACTTTTTGCCCGCGAACATGCTGGTCAGCCAAGGTTCTGTATTGCCCTTCCCCAACGATCTTTTGAAGGAGTTTTTCTGGGAGCAGACAATGTCTTTAAGGTTGAAAAAGCACAAAGTCGATGTTTACCACATTCCGTATTCTGCGTCAGGCTTTTCCAAAAGGACAAGAAATGTCGCGACCATTCATGATATGGCTCTTTATCAATTTCCCGTTTATAAGGGTGGTTTTTTCCGGCGGTTCTACCATATGTATACCGCGCACTCCGTAAAAAAGGCGGATTTTTTTATCACCGATTCGGAATATTCATCCAGGGAAATCACAAAATTTACAGGCATACCTCGGGAAAAAATCTCTGTGATCCCTCTTGCAGTGAATGAGGCATTCCGTCCCATCGATGACAGGTTGAAGCTGGAAGCCGTCAAGAAGAAATACAATTTGCCCGAGAGGTTTATTCTCTATATCGGGGGATATGATATCAGAAAAAATGTTGGGAATCTGCTCCGGGCCTTTGCTTCTCTCAAAAATGAGTACAATATCCAGCATAAGTTAGTGCTTGGCGGAAATGTTCCCTTAACAAAAAAATTAATAAAGAGAGGCGCAGTGACAGATGTGGTCCGATCGATAGAGGAATTAGGGATATCGACGGACGTGCTTTTGCCTGGTTTGATTGAAAAAAACGATCTTTCTGCCCTTTACTCCACAGCCGACCTGTTTGTCTATCCTTCCCTTTACGAAGGTTTTGGCTTGCCTGTTTTGGAAGCGTTGTCCTGTGGAACTCCTGTAATCGCATCGCGTTCCACCTCGATCCCCGAGATTATAAATCGTGAGGAATTGTTGTTTGACCCGATGAATGTGGATATTATGAGAGAAAAAATGAAATGGCTTCTCGGTGATCCGAAGTTATGCAGGCATCTTTCCCAGTGGGGGATTCAGAGGGCCGGAGATTTTTCCTGGGAAAAAACGGCAGAAAAGACTCTTCAAGTCTATATGCGTGTGTATAACTCCTGAGGACTTAACGGCGGAATCGTGCGAATAGGAATAGAAGCATCGGCTTATTACAAGAATATCGCGGGAACGGGTGTGTTTGTGCGCAATATTATCGAAACCTGGAAGGAGACATTGGAGGATGAAAATTCTCTTTTCCTGTTTTTCAGCCAGAGACCAAGTGTGTTGGACCTGCATAAAAAAAGAAATTTTGCGATACGGTTTCTAAACGGATTGAAAGATATCTTTTGGATGCAGATCATTTTGCCGATCCATCTCAGGAGAAACGGAATAGATATCCTGTTCTCACCATCCTTTTTAACGCCCATACTGTCCCATTGCCCGAATGTTGTGACTTTTCTGGATATGAGCTTTATAAGATATCCTGAAAATGTAGACAAACTGTTTCTTCTCTACCTGAAAACTCTTCTCCCTTTGGTCAAGAAAAAAGCGAAAGCTTTCCTAACCATATCTGAATTTTCAAAAAAGGAAATTATCGAGCTTCTAAAGATCCCAGAAGAAAAAATCCATGTCGTTCGGTTGGCCGCGGCTGATCGATATCAGGTCATGCATGATGAACATCGGATCAACAGGATTAGGAAGAGGTATGGATTGAGCGGCCCATTTATTTTAAATGTGGGGACGTTGGAGCCGAGAAAAAACATCACCATGCTCATTTCTGTTTTTGGCGCTCTGAAAAAGAAAGGCCTGTTTGAAGGGAAGCTGGTTTTGTGCGGACCTAGAGGATGGTATTATCAGAGCATTTTTGAAAAAATCGAAGAACTGAAATTGAAAGAGGATGTTATGGTTCTTGGGTATATTCCGGATGAAGATTTACCCTGTATCTATAACGCCGCAGAAATATTTGTCTATCCTTCGTTTTATGAAGGGTTTGGCCTGCCCGTTTTGGAAGCCATGTCGTGTGGATGCCCGGTTGTGGTATCCAATAGGTCAGCCCTGTCTGAATTGGTAGGGGATGCCGGCGTTTTGTTCGATCCAACCAGAGAGGAGGACCTGGAGCAGGCTATCCTCCGAGTGCTGGAGGAGGATGACTTGCGCGAAGATCTTGTCCGAAGAGGGAGTGAGCGGGCAAAGATTTTTTCTGGAGAAAAAACGGCTAAAGAAACTTTTGCAATTCTGAGGAAAGTATTCCAAGATAGCCTCTCGTGAATGGATTCCCGGTGGAGCGATAGCAATACATTGAAGACATACTTCATCCAGTTTTCACGTCTGTTGAGCGGTTGTATAAAAGCACGAGTGAACAGGATTTTCGGTCATGGGATCGAATTTGATCAAATCAATCATCAAGTCTTTCGTGTTTATAACACAGCACAAGGCCATATTGCTTTTTATACTCTTGACAGGAGCCTTTTTAAGATTCAAAGGGCTAACGGTTCAGAGCCTTTGGCTGGATGAGATCATTACGATGAATTTGTCCGATCCCAGCTTGAGCCTCGGGTAAGTCTTAAAAGGATTGATAAGGTTTGAACTCCATCCTCCTTTTCACTATGTGCTTATCCATTATTGGTCTAAGTTCTTTGCTTATAATGACTTTGCCGCGCGCTTCCTCTCTGCAGCGACTGGAGTTTGTGGCGTTGCAGCTATGTATGCCCTTGGGAGGGAGATCTATAACAGGAGGGTCGGCATTGGTGCTAGCCTGTTGACGGCAGTGAATTATTTCCACCTGTATTATTCGCAGGAGGCGAGATCATACTGTTTTGCCTTTTTGTTCGCAGTTTTATCTTATTATTTTCTGATAAAAACGATTAAGGATCCTTCGATCCGAAACAGCATCTTCTATGTGATAACGACTTTTTTGTTGGTCTACACGCACTATTATGGATTTGCCGTTCTGGCTGCACAGGGTTTAACCGTAGGTGTTTTTTGGTTGATAGAGAAACGAGATAATAAGCAAAAACTTCTCAAACATTTCGGCTTATCTTGGGTGATCCTCTTTTTGCTTTATGTGCATTGGATCCCAACATTCTTTAAGTTCAGGCGCTTTAAAAAAATGTGGATCTCAAAGCCCAACAGCCACTTCTTCGTCGATTATTTCAGGAATTATTTCGATGGGCAAAAAATCTTGATCTATCTGTTTCTCCTGATGATCCTTTTTTTCTTAATCAACACGCTCAATAGCTTTTTTCTCTCCAAGCGCGAGAAAAAGGGGATTACGGACAACTTAAGCCTCAGTTTTTCTGTGATCCTCATCTGGATCATCGTGTCCTATTTGGTGCCCTATATTTTTTCTCTGGTGAGAATTCCCATATTGCACGAGAGATACACAATAGTCACTCTGCCTGCAATACTCGTTGCCATCGCCATGGGCATCGAATCAGTAAGGTTTGATTCCCTGAGGATCTCTTTATTCATAGTCGTCCTCATAATTTCTGGCAAGGATCTGTTCATCGATAAAAACTACTACACGCATGCCTTTAAGCAGCAATGGCGGGAGGTGGCCACATTTGTGGCCAAAAACAACCCCTGCAATTTTCCGGTAAGCCATCAGAAAGCATGGTATTATAAGTATTAATTCGGCCGATTGAATTACCCCGTTAATATTGTCCGACTTACGGAAGATAGCTTACGAGAGATCGTGTCCTCAGATTCGGCCGCCAATTTTACAGGATATGGTGTTTGGGTGTTGCAGGGACACGACGAGGTGTCTGCGATCGGCAGTGAGCTTGAGAGAATATTGCAGGAGGAATTTACAATTATCAGGGAGGCAAAGTTTGTGGGCGTGTGGGGGAGACTCTATTTCAAATACAGAATTCCCGAGCTGGATATTTTCAATTTTAATGGCGGGCAGGTCACAACAAGCCATGATGGAGAATCAATAGTCATGTTTACCAATGGGGTCGTAGAATCCGCTCCTGTATCTTTTCCGCAAGGTCGATATCGTCTTTTCATTTATTGTAAGGGTACAGAGGCCGATGGAGAGTTTCCCCGCGTTAAAGTCCAGATCGGAGGGTCAAAGATCGGCAGTTTGAAGACGACGAATGTCTTTCAGGATTTTCGCCTTGATTTCTCTTTGGAGCACGCAGAATCTGCCAATGTCCGCATCTTTTTTGATAATGATGCTTTTAATAGGGAAACGGGAGAAGATAGAAATCTTTTCATCAAATCCGTGATGATCATTGGCCCCTATGGACAGGAGGAGTGACCCGATCAGTAAGCCCCTTTTTGCGTGAGCCAGACTTTCAGACTTTCGATCAATATCGTGATATCGAGCCAAAGCGACCAATTCCGGATGTAGTATTCGTCGATAGCGACCCTTTCGTCAAATGGCAGGTCTGACCTTCCTCTGATCTGCCAAAGGCCTGTAATCCCCGGCTTGACCAAAGCGATTTTTTTCCTAAAAGTCTCTTTGTCCGCCAATTCTTCCGGTAAGTAAGGTCTTGGGCCGATGAGGCTCATTTTTCTTTGGAGCACGTTGTAAAGTTGAGGGAGTTCATCCAAGCTGAATTTCCTTAAAAACCTTCCGACAGGTGTTACTCTCGGATCCTGGTTTTTGAGTTTTTTGTATTTGATCCATTCCTTTTGCACTTCAGGCCGCGTATTGAAATACGCCTTTAGTTTTTTATCCCCATCTGTGTACATTGAGCGAAATTTATAAAGGTCAAACTCTCTGTTTTTTTCCCCAATCCTCTTTTGCACATAGATAACTGGCCCCTTTGAATCCAGCTTTATGGCTAGAGCGATGATCATGAAGAGTGGAAGTGAAAAAATAATTGTGACGAGCGTTAGAGCGAGATCGAAGAAACCTTTGATCATTCTGTTCCATGGCTTTTTCAAATTCTTTTTTATACACAGGGATAGAACATCTCCGAACACTTCGATGTCCACACCTTCTGTAATAAAATCCCCGCTCCGTGGAATGAGCCACATGGAGTCACAAAGGTTTTCGCATTTGAACAAGAGTTCTTTGAGGTTTTTTCTTGGAAGATGGGGAGTGGCGATGACGATATCTTTGGACCCGGAACTTTCTGTGATCTGTTCAAGTTGAGAGATCGGTCCCAGCACCTGAACACCCAGATAACTTTTCCCAATCTTCAATGGGTCATCATCCAAAAAACCCAGGACCTCATAGCCCATAGTCATATTCTTGTTGATGTTATCGAGCAATCTCAAGCTTTGTTCTTGTACTCCAATAATTATAAGCTTCTTTTTCCAAAGGTTGGTTTGCACCAATAATTTTTTTACCAGGAATCGAGACAAGGGAAAAAGGAATAAACTTATCAGCCAGGCTAATACGATAACAGTTCTTGAAAAGGATATCTGCCTTCTGGCAATAAAGATCATGATCATGATCATTGAAGAGGCGATCGTTGTGCTTTTCACCAGAATATTGACTTCTTTCCAGAATTGAAATCTTTTTATGTAGAGTTTTTCGTAGGCGAATATGATTGTCCATATTCCAGCAACATAGAAATATTTGAGGAAATGTCCAAAACCTGGAAGAGGGACAGAGCTGAATTTCGCGAGGAATCGAGGGAGGACGCCATCCCTTACAAAATATGCCAGCGCATAACTTAAAAGCACGACGATTAGATCAGTAACTATCAGGATCAGGAGAGTTAAGATCTTTTTTTGTGGACTGATGGACACAGAGGTTTTTTTGCTTTTTTTTTGCTGTATGTCCATAGAATGAATAAGAAAGAACCAGAACTTGAGTGATGTATTATATCCCATCCCCATCGACGCTTCCAATCATTATTTAAACGGGGAAGTATTTCCAAATCCGTGATGAATGCTATCCGAGTGTCCCAATTGGTGATTGCGAAAACACGCTCAGTTTCCCCAGCGAGGAAACTTCGCTCGGATCCGGGCTTCCCTCACATCTCCCATGGGAGATGTGCCATGCCCGTCCAGCCCTTCTCACGGTTTTCTCCACCACACAATTGGGACACTCAATAATGCCACTTGTGTTCATACGATCACGGATTTGGAAATGCTTACTTTAAACGGTTATCATCCTGAGTTCCCTGATGGTTTGAATGTTTAGTCTGTTATTGAGTGTTCTGATTGTGTGAGAGGAAAGATCGTGTGCATGCCCTACACTGTTGTTTCATGGGAAGGATGTTTCGAGGATCTGTTCGTTGTATGGATTGGATTGACATAGGGATATAGTCAAGATATTTTATGAGTGATGTCCTGCGCAAATCCTTCACCGGAAGAAAGGTCAACTCCTAGAAAACAGCTCCTATGGATTATCGGAATCCTCTTCTATGTGCAAGCGTACTGTTTTCTTTACTACAAATACGTGCCCCATATTTTCGCTTTTCAATGCGCGCTCCTCCCCATCGTTCTTATGACAGCTGTGTGCACCATCGTTTCTCTCCGCACTGGCACATTTTTGCTTTTATTTTTGATTCCTGTGAGCGGCAGTCTGCCTTATTTCTTCAGGCTCGGAGGATTTAACCCTCTGGTTTATGTATTTTATGCCTATGTCTTAGGTTTTTTGATCCATCGGGCCACACGACCTGCACGTTTAGAGAGAGCTAATCCGCTGTTCCTCCCCATTCTTGGAGCCTCGAGTGTCATTTTCCTCTCAGCCCTGATCACTCTCTGGCGGTACACAAACTTTTTTCCTCTATTCATGACTTCAATCCAAGAGCTTGCTGTGAATGTTTTGGATGTAAGTTCGGGTGAAGCGATCAGAAGGGTGGTGTTCGATTCTTTGAATTATTTAGCCGGATTCATTTGGTTCATAGTGATCATCAATATCCTAAAAGCTAGAGACACAATTCAAAAGGCCGTTTTTTATCTTGCGAGCGCGACGATTCTCTCTTTTGTCTTTGGATTTTATCAGGCGTTTAGAGACATCAAATTGGGAAACACCGGTTTTTTTGTGGACCTCAATCGCGTCAATGCACTTTTCACAGACCCCAATTCTCTTGGGGTATACATAGCCCTGACAGTCCCTGTATTTTTCGCTTCAGTATTTTCCGCCAAAAAAAGCATGAAGGCGGTGATGCTGCTTGCCGCATTGGGAGGCATTGGCCTGACTCCCTATGTGGGCTCAAGGAGTGGTTTTCTGGGTCTGATCTCATCTTCGGTTTTTTTTATTCTCTTCGCGCTGATAGCGGTCACTGGTAGACGCCGGGATAGACGCCTCTTAGAGAAAAAACGGCTGATTTTTATCTTTTCTTCTGTATTTATCTTGATATTCGTTGCCTACTGGGTTGGCGTTTCTAAGAAGGGACCCCTGTATAAGAGGCTCACCAAAAACGTCGATTCCGTATCACGGTCAAGTTGGAAAGATGATATCTTGCGCGGGAGGCAGCTGTTGTGGCCTTCGGCCCTCCATATGATCAAGGATTTTCCTGTAAGTGGCGTAGGGGTGGGCTCGTTCACCTGTGAATTACCGAATGTCTATAAAAAATATAACATTGTCCCCATTGCTCCTTTCTCCTTTTACGCACACACATCTTCTCATGACTTGCTCGTTGATACTTCAGGTAACTTCTATTTACACGTTGCATCTGAATTAGGGTTGATCGGATTGTTTTTTTTCTTATGGATATTTATTGGCATTCTCAAACAGATCCATCGGTCTCATTTCGGAGGGTCGCGCGAATCTGAGCTCTTCCATTTGAACGCCGGTGTTTCCTCTGGATTAGTGGCCATGTTCGTTATTTTTCTTTTTGGAGCCCATACGTTGAGTTTTGAGATTCAACTCACGTTTTGGCTGCTCGTGGGCATTTTGTATTCGATGTCACCTACGAGGAGACCAGTTGAAGCAATAAAGACACCCCTAAAGATCATGATCGGTCTTTTTATCGTGATATTTGCCTCCATTCATATTTGGAATTCTTTTTACACGCTTTCTATCCCTGAAAGAACAGAAAGATTCGGTCTTCTTCAGGAATTTGGTCTTTATCAAGTTGAAAAAATGGATGGACAGGAATTCCGATGGACCGGGAAGACAGCTGGTGTGACAGTGAATGTCATAAGGCCCTTTTTGACGATACCCGTGATCGCTTCGCATCCGGACATCCAGGGAGATCCAGTCCAGGTAAAGATATTTGACTTGAGCCCTCAGACTATGAGGAAAACGCTGTTGGGTGGCATTGTCCTGAGAGATCGCTTATGGCATGAATTCCGATATGACCTGTCCCATGAGTTCGGCAGCAATATCATTTTGTTTTTTGAGGTCAGCAGGACATGGAGACCTTCGGACGTTCTGGGCACTTCGGATTCACGCGCACTGGGCATTGGTGTGGGCAAGTTGAAGTTGGATGATCGCTCACTCTCTGGCTCTGAAAGAGAGGATTTAACTGAAGAGATTGTGCGCCAGTATTCTCAATCCGATTGGGAAGGACCCCAAGATGGACACCTCTATTCCAAAGGCCGGTGTTGGTTGGAAACATCTCTTCCCGAAGGAGATACTTTCTTCAGGATATCGGCGAAAGGACAAAAGGGAGGGAGTGACTGGCCTTATATGGTCCTTTGGTTGAATGAGGAGATGGTCGGGGGAGCATGGGTCTCCTCAGATCATTGGGAATTTTATCGCTTTGAAAAAAGAATAAAGCCCGGTCTGTACAAGATCAGTGTGGAATTCATCAATGATTTTTATGGGGAAACTCCCGAGGATGACAGGAACTTATACGTTGGAGATCTGGAGATCTTTCAAAAAAGGGGAGACTGACCCAATCAGCAGATCCGCGGGAGGAGCTCCGATGTGAGCGGCTCTAAAAGTCTGAGTCCGCCAGACAGGGTTGACAGAAGAAGTTCTCCCGGCTTCCCGGTCTTATCCTCCACCTCTCCGATGATTTCAGCTCTTTTACCCAGGGGATTTTTTCTGATTTCGGTAAGCAATGCGTCACTTTTTCTTTTGGGAACTACGAGCACGGCCCTGCCTTCACATGCGAGATAAAGGGGGTCTATCCCCAGGAGTTCGGTTGCTCCCTTAACAGCACGGGACAGTGGAATTTTTTCCTCATCGATAATAATGGAGTAGGGGAGTCTTTCGCCCAGCTCGAAAAGGACTGTCGCCAGCCCGCCTCTTGTGATATCTCTCATCCATTTTGTTCCTTTTTTCCAGAAAGGCAGGAGGAAGTTAAGGGGAGCACAGTCTGTTTTGACTTTGGCTTCAAGTCCGAACTCGCCCCGGGCAAGCATCACAGCCAGGCTGTGTTCGCCCAGTGTGCCTGTGAGGATGATTTGATCTCCGGAAGTAATGGTTCGTGTGGACGGCCGGGCGATGAGAGGGCCGATTCCTGATGTGTTGATGTATATTTTGTCGCCCTGGCCGCGGCGAACGACTTTTGTGTCTCCGGTGGCTATGGCGACGCCTGCAATTTTTGCGGTCTTCTTTATGGATTTTAGAATTTGTTCCAGATCTTTGAAGGGCAGGCCCTCTTCGATAATGAGGGATAGAGAGATGTAGCGAGGTTCCGCCCCGGAAACCACCAGGTCGTTCACCGTGCCGTTGACGCAGAGTGTCCCGATGTCCCCGCCGGGAAAGAAAATAGGATCGACAACATAGCTGTCCGTTGTGAAAGCGATCTTTTCTGGCAGGTGTGCCGAATCCAGGAGTTCATCCAGGAATGGGTTCGCAAAATTCTTGACGATGTGTTCGTCGATGAAATCTCTCATCATCTTGCCGCCGCTGCCCAGTTCTAAGCTCACTTTATCCATCGCTCATCTCCTTCCAGAAAAGTATTTAGAGATGTTTTCGCTCCTGTCAGATTTTTCACGCCATTCACTCATCGCCTCCTCGGCGTCTGCGGATCTGCGCATGTTTACCTTCATCCTGTATAAGAACCTCAACACTTGAGTGCCTCACGCGTTTATTCCGCACGTGCTCATACAGTCCTCGCCACCCACCTTCGGTGGATTCCCTCGAAGACGATTCATGAAGGCTAAATCTTCCTTTGTGTCGCTCAAATCATCTCTAAATACTACTATTTTTTCTATCAGATTCGTTTTTCCCATTCAAAATAGAAGTTTAGCATAAAAATTTTTCTATCTATTTATCGCCAAGTGTATTTATAATACGCGAGGCAGGCGCCCTCGAAAGAGACCATACAGGGGCCGTAAGGCGATTCCGGATTGCATTGTTTTGCAAACAAAGGACATTGAGGCGGGGAGGTCTTGCCTTGGAGAACTTCGCCGCAGCAGCACCCCGGCAGGTCGTTGCTTCCCGCTTTTATGCGAAGGTCATACTTCACTTCCGCATCGAACGCCGCATATTTTTTCTTCAGTTTGAGGCCGCTCTTCGGGATAAGGCCGAGGCCTCTCCAGTGGGCATCTTTAGTTTCCAACATCTCCGCCATGATCACCTGGGCCTGCCGGTTTCCCCCCGGCTTGACGACGCGTGCGTAGGCATTGGCGACTTCAGCCTTTTTTGTGTTCATCTGATCCAGGATGGAGAGGATGGCCAGCAGGATATCACCGGGTTCGAATCCTGCTATGGCTCCAGGAATTCCGAACTCCTCAGCGATGAAGCGGTATGGTTCTTTTCCGATGATGACGCTCACATGTCCAGGATAGAGAAAACCCTGGACAGCGATATCTTTGGCCTGGACAATCGCTCTGAGAGGAGGGGGGATGAGCCAAAGGGCTGTTAAGACCGCATAGTTGGACAAACGTTCGCCATAGGCTTCTTTAACGCAGATGGCAATAGCGGGGATGGTCGTCTCGAAACCGACACCAAAAAAAACGATCTCCTTATCTGGATCATTGCGCGCCATAGCGAGAGATTCTTCAGGGGAGTAAACGATCTGCACTCTTGAGCCATGCGCTGGGACAATGGTCTGGATCGAACCCTTTTTTGTGGGGACTCGTGTCATATCTCCGAATGTCGCCAGGATGAAATTGGGCCTTGATGTGACCAATTCAATAGCGGCTTCGTGGACCTCGTTGGGCGTGATGCACACCGGGCAACCGGGACCAGACAGCATTTCGACTCCAGACTCTGCGAGCAGCTTTTTCAATCCGTACTTGTGGATGGTCATTGTGTGAGTACCACAGACCTCCATGATCTTTATCGGTTTTTTCAGTGTGGCCGCATTTTTTTCGATTTCTGCGAGTAATCCCTGGATGACTTTTTTGTCTCTGAATTCTTTCATTTTATTTTCTCGAGAATTGTGGAGACCGCGAGAAATATAAAATAGGTAGAAAAGCTATTTTCGCCAATTTACCGCTCTTCTCTGCTCTAGCTTTTAATATGAGCGTATTCGCGGAGAATTTGGAGTGTTTCCTGGGCTTCTTCTTCGTTCATCTGGGATATGGCGAAGCCGGCGTGGAGAATCACCCAATCACCGATCTTGACATTCTCGAGGAGCGCGAAATTGGCTTTGACTTTTGTACCGAGGTAATTCACCTTTCCTTGGCCGGATTCATCCACCTCAATGACTTTAGCCGGAATTCCTAAACACATGGTTTATCCTATCATCTCTTTGTGTTCTAATTATTCTTAATCGGTATTCAAAAACATTAATCTCAGATGTGTCCTGCAACACCATTAAAATTTTTCAAAAAAATCTTTATTAAAATAACAGAGTAGCAGATTTCGCGCCGAAGGTCTAGATGTTTGGAGGAGCTTTGCCAAATCCGAGATCGTATAAACACAAGTTGCGTTATTGAGTGTCCCAATTGTGTGGTAGAGAAAACCGTGAGAAGGGCTGGACGAGCATGGTACATCTCCCTTTGGGAGATGTGAGGGAAGCCCGGAGCCGAGCCTAAAAACATGGGGCCGGTTTCTTTTTAAGTAGGGTCCGTTCCCCGAACGGACCGTTTGGGAAACGGTCCCTACATTTCAATAGAGCAATCACCAATTGGGACACTCGGAGCTCACTAATCACGGATATGAAAATGTGTTCGGTTTTTGACAATTTGCAGGGGAGTCCCTATAATACCTGCATGCTTGAGAGTCTAAAAGGTTTTATCAAACCTGGAAGCGAGGAAGAATCCCTGATCAAACAGCTGGACTTTGCCAGGCTTCCCAGGCATGTCGCGATTATCATGGATGGTAACGGCCGGTGGGCCAAAAAAAGGAATCTGCCCCGTGTGGAAGGACATCGTGCCGGAGAGAAATCAGTAAGAGAAGTCGTGGAAACATCCGGTCGGTTGGGAATTCAATATCTCTCTCTGTATGCCTTTTCCAAGGAAAACTGGAAAAGGCCCAAGAGTGAGATTACCACCCTGTGGAGACTGCTGGAGGATTACCTCAGAAAAGAGGATAGGGTGCTCGTCGAAAACAATTTTCGACTGAGAGTGATAGGGCAGAAGACAGCGATCCCACAGACGACGATCAGGGAGCTGGAAAGAGTAGAAACCCTGACTCAAAATAATGATCGGATGACGATCCTTCTCGCTCTCAATTATGGGGGGAGGGCAGAGATCGTCGATGCAGTCAATAAGATCATGTCAGACGCGGATCTGAATGGCCGGTCAATGACCGAAACCTTGTTTTCTCAATATCTCTACACTGCCGATATCCCTGACCCAGACCTTCTCATAAGAACGAGCGGTGAGCTCCGTGTGTCCAATTTTCTCCTCTGGCAGATCGCTTATTCTGAGATTTGGATCACTGAGGAGCTCTGGCCGGATTTTCGAAAAAAACACCTGCTCCACGCTCTCGTTGAATTCCAGAAAAGAGAAAGGCGATTCGGAGACATTCGACCCAATGTTGAACACTCGTAAACGATTGCCCACAGCGCTGATCCTCCTTGCAATAGTTTTTGTGTGCATTCAATATCTTCCCCGCCTGGGCTTTTTCTGCGCTGTGCAGGTCGTGACCCTGGCTGCACTCTTGGAATTTTATTATCTCCCTCGAAAGAAGAGTATTTTTCCTCACAAAACACTGGGTGTGATTTTAGCACTGTCCATCGGAATCTCCTTCTATTCCTCCGATGTATCCCTGGAGATAGTCATTTTTGCCTGGCTTTTGGTCTCGGGGATCTATTTTGTAATCTCCATCGATTCCCTGGAAAAGATGATGCACTTTCCAAAGATGATCGCCTTGACCTTTTTTGGTGCCTTTTACGTGAGTTTCATGCTCAATCATATATTCTTGATCTGGGAAGAGTATGGACCGCTTTTTGTCTATTTTATCTTGTTGATCATCGTTGTCGGGGATTCTGCTGCGTTTACATTTGGCAAGTTGTTCGGCAAACACCCGATGACACCTTTGGCCAGCCCCAAAAAAACTTGGGAGGGGAGTGTGGTCGGGATCGTGTTCGCCTGTATTGGGGGATTGGCTGTTCAGCAGGTGCTGTTGAGAGAGACTATTCTCTGGAAAGCCCTCGTTTTTGCTTTCCTCATCCATGCGGTTGCTCAGATCAGCGATCCTCTCGAATCTCTCTTCAAAAGGGCTTCAGGGTTGAAGGATTCTTCGAACATTCTCCCCGGACATGGAGGTTTTCTGGATCGGATCGACAGCCTTATTTTGGCGTCGCCGTTCTTTTATTATCTGCTGAAATACTGGGGAATGCATTGACGATAATTCCATAAGGTTTGATTCGTGAACGATAAAAAAAATGTGGCGATTCTGGGCTCGACCGGTTCCATCGGCCGGAACACCCTGGGTGTCATAACAAATCTCAAACAGAAGTTTAATGTCACAGGGCTGGCTGCAGGCCGCAACTTAACGCTTCTCCGTAAACAGATCGAACAGTTCCGCCCAGAGATCGTCTCTCTTGAGAGGAAAGAAGATGCAGAGGCCTTTCGGAATGAAATCAATCTCAATAATGTTCGTCTTGTCTACGGTCAGGAGGGAGCGGAAGAGATCGCCCGGTTTGAAGGCAATGACATCATTGTCTCTTCCATCACAGGGATCAGCGGCCTGAGGCCTACGATTGCTGCCGTCGAATCCGGAAAGCGTGTGGCTCTTGCCAATAAGGAATCCATGGTGGTAGCTGGCTCTTTGATCCAAAAGATAGCTGCAGATTCTGGCGCAGAGATCATTCCTGTTGATAGCGAACATAGTGGTGTGTTCCAGTGTTTGGCCAAAGAGGATATCTCCGCAGTGAGAACGGTCATCCTCACCGCTTCAGGGGGGCCCTTTTTTGAAACGCCCGTAGAGGAGATGAGGAACAAAACAGTGGCCGATGCGCTCAACCATCCAAGATGGAAGATGGGCAAAAAGGTGACCATCGACTCGGCCACTCTGATGAACAAAGGCTTGGAACTCATCGAAGCCCGCTGGCTTTTTGGGTTGGACCCGGAGATGTTGGCCATTCTCATCCATCCGCAGAGCATCGTCCACTCTTTGATCGAGATGCAGGATGGTTCTGTTCTCGCTCAGCTCAGTCCCACAGATATGAAGATTCCGATCCAGTTTGCGCTCACCTATCCGGAGCGGGAAAAAGGTTTTCTCCCTTCATTGGATTTGAGGCAGATAGGCGCATTGGAATTTTATGATGTGGACGTGGAAAAGTTTCCTCTTGTTAAGCTTGCACAACGAGCTCTGAAAGAAAAGAACGGCTTTTCCATAGCTCTCAACGCTGCGAATGAAGTGATGGTTGCAGCTTTTCTCAGGGAAGAGGTCAAGTTTTTCGATATTCCCGCTGTTGTGGCGGAAGTCGTCGAGGATTTTTGCGCAGAAGAAGTGGAGACCGTAGACGACATATTCGAGATCGACCGGGTGAGCAGGATACAGACCCGGAATTTGTTGGAGCAGAGGTAGAGTCATGGCATCATTATTTGGCACGATACTGTCGTTTGTTATCGTCTTTGGCATTCTTGTTTTTGTCCATGAATTCGGTCATTTTTTTATGGCCAAGCTAGTCGGGATTCGCGTGGATGTGTTTTCTTTTGGATACGGCAAACGTCTTTTTGGGTTTAAAAAGGGAGATACCGATTATCGCGTGAGCCTCATCCCTATGGGAGGTTATGTCAAATTCCCCGGTGAAGATGTCTATGAGAAAGACAGAGAGGTTGGACCCGGGGATTTTATGGCAGCGAAGAGATGGCAGAGGTTCCTCACCATCTTTATGGGGCCGATCATGAACATCCTGCTGGCCGTTGTGCTCGTGGCTGCCATCAATATGGTGGGAGCTCCGGTTCCCGTCTATCAGAGTCAGACGCCCGTTATCGGTTGGATCGAACCGGGTTCTCCCGCTGACAAGATTCATCTCGAGATCGATGACGAGATTTTGAGTATCGATAACCAAAAAACAAAAACATGGAGCGATGTGGAGCTTGCTGTCGGTACAAAACCTAAACGGACGATTACACTCAAAGTGAAGAGGGATGGGGAGATTTTCGACGTCAATCTTCTGACGGAAAGCAAAACCCGTTATGACATGGGTTATGCTGGATTTTTTGGGAAGATCTTGACTGAGATCAAGATGATATCTCCCAATTCTCCGGCAGAGAAAGCGGGGTTGTTGCCGGGGGATGTCATTCTTGAGATAGAGGGGAAGCCCGCCTACTATTTTCAGTTTTTAGAGATGATACAGAAAAATCCTGAAGTCGAGCTTGATTTTCTGATCAGAAGAGGAAAGAAGATTCTGAGCATTCCTGTGACCCCTCGACGTAAAGGAGATATCGGAGAGATAGGGATCGCCCAGGTGATAGAATCAAAGGAGGAAAGCCTGGGATTTTTGCGGGCTTTTCAACAGAGTTTCAAGGATAATATTCGCCTGACGTTCCTTGTCATCAATTTCATCAAGGATCTGGTTACAGGCGAGGCTTCCACCCGCCAGCTGGGAGGTCCGATCGAGATTGCCAATTTTTCTTATACGGCCTTACGAATGGGATTAATCGCCATGATGAGCTGGATTGCGCTCATCAGCCTCCAACTGGGCATCATCAACCTGTTTCCCATCCCTGTCTTGGATGGAGGACAGATCCTCGTGATTTTGCTGGAAGGTATTTTTCGCCGCGATTTCAGCCCCAAACTCAAGCAGATCGTTATGCAGATCGGCTTTGCCATATTCATAGTCCTGATCGTGTTCGTTATTCTTAACGATATTGTCAAGAGGCTTCCGGATGGCTGGAACAGCCTGATTCCTTTTTAGGACGTCTTGCTCCCCCTGCCTGCCTCGCATATAATAGAGTGACAATGATTCCAACAACGAACTTGGAGATAGGACTGCGCAGTGCTTCTCCTGTACGCTCCAAGTCTCGAAATGAAATAATATGAGTGATTGCGAATTCAAAAATTTTCATTTTAAGCGCAGGAAAACACGTCAGATCAAGATAGGGAATGTGACGATTGGAGGAGGATCTCCGATCGTTGTCCAGTCCATGACCAAGACCGATACGCAGAATATCCCAGAAACCGTAAATCAGATCCGGCGGCTGGAGGAATCAGGTTGTCAGATCGTCCGTCTTGCGGTCCCCGATGCAGAGGCCGCTAATGCTCTTCACAAGATCAAAAAGAGCGTCCCCATTCCCCTCATCGCAGATATCCATTTCGACCACAAATTGGCTTTAGCCGCGCTGGAGGCCGGTGTGGATGGATTGCGCATCAATCCTGGGAATATCGGCTCCCCAAAAAAAGTGAAAGAGGTGGTCCGAGCGGCTCTGGAGAGGTCTGTTCCCATAAGGATCGGGGTCAACTCGGGCTCACTGGAAAAAGCGCTCCTCCGCAAGCATGGAGAGGCCACTTCAGAGGCAATGGTCGAGAGTGCGATTCGGCATGTCCAGATCCTTGAAGACTTGGGTTTTGAGTTGATTAAAATCTCCCTTAAGGCATCGGACATCTGCCGGACATTGAAGGCATATCAGTTGATGGCCGAAAAGGTCGATTATCCTTTTCATGCGGGAATCACTGAGGCGGGGAGCGTGATCTCAGGAGCTGTAAAATCTTCAGCAGGCTTGGCTCTATTGGTGAGGGAAGGACTTGTGGATACATTCCGTGTATCGCTCACGGCACCGCCCGAGGAGGAGGTCAGAGTTGCCTTTCTCATTCTCTCTGCCCTGAGTATTCGAGCGCGGGGACCGAACATCATATCCTGTCCTATCTGCGGTCGTTGTGAGGTTGACTTTCTAAATATCGCCGACGCAATAGAAAAAGAGCTTTCTTCTGTCAAGGAAAATATCACGGTGGCTGTGATGGGATGTATGGTGAATGGTCCAGGGGAGGCCAGGGAAGCAGATATTGGTGTTGCCTGCGGTCGGGGAGTGGGAGTGATTTTTAAAAAAGGCAAATTGCTGCGCCGGGTGAAGGAACATGAAATCGTCCCTGAATTCATCACCGAGGTCCGACAATTCGTGAAAACTAAAAGGTAAAATATACAGAAATATTTAAAACTATTTTAAGCCTTCGGTCAGACGAGTAGGGTCGGCTCCTTGAGCCAACCGATGTTTTAATTGGTGGGTCCGCTTCCCGAACGGACTAAAAATTGATATATTGCCTTTTTCTCATATTCTAGATATTCTATAGACATAATAGGATGGTTGGGATGAACAACACGACAAAGGATCAAAAAAGTCATATTCCTGAAGAATTTCAGGTAAAATTCGAGGCACTGAAAGATATTCTGAAGCAGATGGAGAGTGCTCTAGTCGCCTTTTCCGGCGGTGTGGACAGCACATTTTTAGTGAAAGTGGCACAGGATATCCTGGGAGAGCGTGTTCTTGCTGTTTTGGCCCGTTCCGAATCTTATCCGGAGAGGGAAACACAGGAAGCCATCGAACTTGCGAAAAAACTGAATGTCCGTTATAAGGTCATCCGCACACGGGAGTTGGACAATCCTGATTTTTCGAAAAACCCTCCGGATAGGTGTTACCATTGCAAAACAGAATTGTTTTCCCTGTTGAAGGATATTGCTGTCGAAGAAGGTCTGTCCTTTGTCCTTGACGGCTCCAATTTTGATGATACGGGTGACTATAGGCCGGGTCTCCAAGCGTGCGCGGAACTGGGAATCAGATCTCCGCTGAAAGAAGCGGGCCTAGGCAAGGAGGAGATCCGAGTACTGTCCAAAAACATGGGTCTTCTGACCTGGAATAAACCTTCTATGGCATGTCTGGCTTCCCGATTCCCCTATAACACGGAGATCGATAAGGATAGTCTCGAGCAGGTGGCCAAAGCTGAAGAATATCTGCGATCTTTAGGCTTTTTACAACTCAGGGTGAGGCACCACGGTCAGATCGCGAGGATCGAGGTTGAGGCCGAAGATATTTTAAAGCTCGTGGACCCCATCCTGAGAGCGAAGATCGTTGATCATCTTAAGAAATTAGGTTATGCCTACGTGACTCTGGATTTGGCCGGTTACAGAACAGGGAGCATGAACGAACCCTTAACTCAAGGAAGGCGAACCCAAAAAGCGGGAAGACACGAAACGTCACGTGGCAAAAAGAAAGGGTAGGGTCTGACCGGACTTGTGACGGACCGGCCATTAGGAGACGAGATTGTCCGGTTTTTGTCCCGATAATCCCTGGACAAGGTTTTTTGCGGCCATTATCGCCATTTTCAGGCGCGTTTCATACGTGGCACTGCCGATGTGGGGCAAAAGAACGACATTATCCCTTGAGATCAAATTCTCTTCGATCTCTGGTTCCCTTTCATAAACATCCAATCCTGCCGCCCAGATCTGTCCGTTCTCCAGAGCTTCGGCTAAAGCCAATTCGTCGACCACGGGCCCCCGCGACACATTCACCAGGATAGCGTCCTTTTTCATCAGGCGGAGTCTCTCTCGGGAAATTAGATGGAAAGCCTGGGGATTGAGTGTTGTGTGGACCGTGATGATATCCGCCGTGGAGAGTAGCTCATCCAGAGGAACACAAGAAGCCTTGTATTTCTGGCGGTCTTCTTTCAGAAGGACCTTCGGGTCTGTGTAGATGACCTTCATCTGGAAGGCCTGTGCTCTTTGGGCAACAGCTTTGCCGATACGGCCCATGCCGATGATCCCCAGACACTTTCCCGTTATTTCTTTGCCGAGGAACAAGTCGAGCTCCCAGCCTTTGTATTTCTTCGCCCTTGCAAATGTATCCGCCTGGGGGATCTGTCGGGCCACAGCGAGAATGAGCGCCCATGTGAGGTCAGCTGTTGTCTCGGTCAGAACTCCTGGCGTGTTCGTCACCATGATCCCTTTTTTCCTGGCATATTTGATATCGATGTTGTCGTAACCCACAGCACAGTTGGCGATGATCTTTAATGCAGGAGCAGCGTCCATGACATCCTTATCTATGGAAGCTGTGAGAAGAGGCAGGATCCCTTCTTTGTCTTTGACTTTGCGCAGAAGGTCCTCTTTCGGCAAAAATGCCTCTTGCGTCCCGATATCGAAATCAACATGCTCTTCCAAATACTCGATGGCCTCCGGAAGCAGTCTATGCGTGACCAAAACCTTCGGTTTCATCTTTTTCACCTCAACTCGTGAATCATCCACATGGATTTTAATTATTCAAAAAAAATTATGGCTGATCCGAATCCAAAAACGGCAAAAAATACTTTCGAATGTTCGCCAGGATCCTTATGGAATGGAATCCCATTTGATGGGTCGAAGAGGTGAGCCGGTCGCTCACAAGATGGAGTGCCGCAGCTTGGATGCCATAAAAATCGGCGAGGGCAAAAACAGCCGAAGTCTCCATGTCCACAAAGCCGACACCTTTGGCCCGGTGCCGCTTTAGCCATAAATGCGTTTCTCGGAAAGGAGCATCTGTGGACACCACAGCTCCATGGATAAATGGAAGCTTTCGCTCTATAAGCACACTTTCAACATTCCTTTGGAAATGCGAAGAAGCACGGAAATTTTTTTTTTGCGGGCAGTAATGGGTGGAGGTCCCCTCATCGGACGTAGCGTCATCGATACTCACGGCCTCTCCGATATCCACGTTCTCATCTAAAGCTCCACAAAAGCCGAGGATGAGGATTTCCTGAATGCCAGATGCGATGAGCCTCTCCAGAGATAATACGGCCAGCGGCGCCCCGACACATTGATGGAGGACTGTTATATTCTTCAAAAAAAACAGGTGTCCAAAAGGCGTGATTTTTTGTTTTTTCGAGCGTTTCTTGAGAGCCTTTTGGACCGTCAGTGTCGGCGAATCCACGGGTATATACACAACTCTCCTGCCTCGGATGCCCTTTATAGGCTGTGGTTTTATGATGGAGGCATCTTTTTTACTGACGTTCATTGGTTGTTTCCGCCCTCATTCTCGAAGTCAGCGTCTTGCGCTATATTACTTCAACCCAAGCAGAGGATGCAAGTTTGGCGAACGGTCCCTACATTTAGCCACACCGCTGTCCAGTTGTTCGTTTTCGAAATCGCCAATTGGGATGCTCGAATGTCACTCGTCACGGATTTGGGGAAGCCTCTGAACAGACCCGTTTTTGCAATCTGTCTTCCATGAGGTAGCATCCATCAAGGCGATGCGCTACAATAGGGTCCATGAGATCAGAGAATATCCAGCTGGATCATATTAATGTCCAAGACGAGAGATACCGCATCTCTTACTATTTCGATCTAGAGGCGCTCATCCATTCCATCCGAAGAATAGGTCTTATCCATCCTCCTGTGGTCACGCACAGAAATGGAGAGATCCTCATTGTCACCGGTTGGAAAAGAATCCTGGCGTGTCAAAGTCTTTCTCATTTTTCGATCCCCTGCTGCGTTTTTGAAGAAGGAAACGACCTCAACGTCTTTCGGTTGGGGCTGGAGGAGAATCGGACATTCAGGTCTTTCACGATTCTCGAAAAGGCTGAGATCGTGAAACGTCTGATCCGTTTTGGAGTTTCCGAAAAGGTTGTGGTCAGAGACTATTTGTCTTTGCTCGCGATTCCCCAGACGATGAACCATTTGGACACCTATCTTCGTATCGTCTCCCTGGAACCAGAGACAAAAGAGTTCGTCCATGAAAAGGGCGTGGGTTTTCCAGTCCTGAAGCTCTTGGTTTTTTACAGTGAAGAGGAGAGACGCATCCTTTTGCCCCTGCTCCGTCCTCTAGGGCAGAACAAACAGCAGGACCTCCTCCGGAACCTTCTCGAGATCTCCAAAAGAGATGGAATTCCCGCTCGGGATGTTCTTGGGGCTGAAGACATTCAAGAAATTTCCGCCAAAGAGAACCTCTCTCCGCTCCAGATCGCAGAGCAAATCAGAAACCTGGTCCTGAGAAAGAGATACCCCACACTGTTTGCTTGGAAAGACGCCTTCGAAACCCAAAAAAAAGCGTTGGGATGGCCCGTAGACATTAGAATAGAACCGTCCCCAAATTTTGAGGACGAAGAATTCACAGTCCATTTCTCTTTCAAGACTTTTGATGAGTATATGGAGAGACTGGCCAAACTCAATGTATTCGCTTCGCAGGAGAAGATCGTGCCGCTGTTGAGATCATCCCCAGATCGAAATGAATAATTTCTATTTCCCCAAAAAGATCTACATCGAAAAGACAAGCCTCCATTTCCCTCTCACAGAGAAGATCCTGGAAAGAGCCGGTCATATTCCATTCGAGATCATTGCCGACAAGCAGGATGTGATCTCGGAGATCAATATGCAGAGGGATCCTATGTCCATTGGTAAGGAGACGCTCCTCATCACCCAGCAAAGGGGAGAGTTCGTGAAGCCATGTCCCTGCACACCGGGTTATGTCGGCTGCAATTATTTCATCGTCAACGCGGACATCAACTGTCCTTTGGATTGCACCTATTGCATCCTCCAGAATTATCTGGACAATCCTTTGATCACGGTCCATGTGAACACAGAGGACATATGGCGTCAAATGGACCACTTTCTCTCAAAACACCGCCATCATACCTTGCGCATCGGCACGGGCGAATTGGGGGATTCCTTGGTTCTGGACCATCTCACGGATCGTTCTCAGGGTTTGATCGGTTATTTTAGAGAGAAGAAAAATGCTCTCTTCGAGCTAAAAACAAAAACCACAAACATCACCAATGCTCTTGTGTGCCCACCGTCTGAGAATATCGTTTTTGCCTGGTCCCTTAACTCCGAAAAAGTTGCTCGGGAAGAGGAAAAAGGAGCGCCATCTGTTGCGGACAGATTGGAAGCGGCTCATCAAGCCGTGAAACGAGGATATAAGGTCGCTTTTCACTTTGATCCCATCATTCGTTATCCCGGATGGGAAGAGGGCTACGCAGAGGTTGTGGACCACATGCTCCTGACAATCGACACTCACAGAATCGCTTGGATCAGCTTGGGCAGCCTGCGATTTCCGTCGTCTCTCAAAGATGTGATCAGGGAAAGGTTCCCCCAAAGCCGGATCCTGTATGAAGAGCTTATCCGCGGGAGGGACGGCAAATTCCGCTATTTTAAGCCTTTGAGGATCCAGCTTTACAAAACGCTCATCGAGTTTATACAGAAAACACGCACAGACATACCTGTTTATTTTTGTATGGAGAGTGGAGAAGTCTGGAAAGAAGTCCTTAAAAAAGAACCAAAGGGTAAGGAAGAAGTTGCAACTTATCTTTCCTTGCCCTTTGGTGAGTGTCGATAAATTATAGCGGTATAGACAGACCTGGACGAGTAGAGAACTTTTCCCTAACTGATTTTTTCTGTTTTCTTTTCTGTGACGATGCCTACGATCTCCACACCTGCGTCTTTCATGATCTCGATGATATCCACGACGTTGCCATACTCTAATTCTTGATCTGCTCTCAGGTAGAGTTTTTTGTCACTTGCAGCCAAAAAGGCCTCTTCCAACACAGCGGCGAGATTGTCCATCTGGACCTGCTCTTCGTTGACGTACAGGGCCCCATCTTTCCTGATGTACAACACAACTTCAGGGTTTTCAGGCATGTCTATGGTGTTGAGGGCTGAAGGAAGGCGGACATCAACTCCTTTTTGAACCAGTGGTGTCACGACCATGAAGATGATGAGAAGGACGAGAAGAACGTCACACAACGGAACAACATTAGGTATAGAAGAAATAGCGTGCCCTTTTTCACCAGGAATTGAAACTCCCATTTGTATCCCCTTTAGTGTTTATTTCGATGGATTTTTATTTCTTAGGTTTTTTGGGCTTCTCTTCTGACGAAGAAGTCGAGGACTTCAGAAGAGGTGTTGGACATTTCAGCGCCGATGATCTCGATCCGTGTGTTCAAAAAGTTGTAGCACCAAAGAGCGATAACCGCAACGCCGATTCCAAAGGCTGTGGTGATCAGGGCTTCCGCGATACCGGCCGCCACAGCGCCGATCCCACCTGAACCAGTCAAAGCCATGCCACGGAACGCATTGATGATTCCGAAAATCGTTCCAAACAGCCCGATGAACGGAGAAGATGTTGCAATGGTTGCTATTGTGTTCAGTCCTTTCTTCATCTCTTGGATGAAAATGGTCGCGGCTCTGTCCATGCCTCTTTGCGCAGAAGCAACCTGTTGTTCGAAATCCATCCCAGCTTCTTTACCCTCCATGAATTCTCTGACACCTGCTGCAGTCACTCGGGCTAAATGGCTTCCCTTGTTTTCTTTCTTGCTAGAAAGAGTTAGGGCTTCCTGGATGTTCCCGGATTTTAGCAAATCGGCGAGTTTAGGGGCGACTTTTTTCGATTTTGTCTTTGTCCTTGCAAACACAATCTGCCTTTCAACGAAGAGATAGATAGCAATCACAGATAGGAAGATGAGTGTAATAGCAACAGCTTTGGCGACATAACCCATGGCCTGCCACATTTCAATCAGACCAAATTGCATTTTAAGTACCTCCTTTTAAAGATCGAAAGCCATTTGTAGCTTTACTATATTACTTTAATTGAAATCTGACGGTAACGGTAAAGATGACACCTCTGGGGCGGCCGTTGATGACCATGGGTTCATAGACCCACTGGCGGACAGCGTCGATGGCAGCTTGGTCAAGAAGAGGGATGGACCTGAGGACTTTGACCCTCTGGACACGGCCGTAGATGTCGGTGGTGGCTTCAACGATAACAACGCCCTCGACTCGGGCTTGTCTGGCGATTTCAGGATAGAGAGGGTCTACCCGTTTGACAAGTCTTGGGGGTTTGATCTCGCCGACAGCGCGGACGGGAGCTTCGACTTCGCCGACGACACCGCCGAGGACGCCACCGACGACGCCACCGAGGACACCGCCGACGACACCGCCTTCGACGCCGCCTTCGACGCCGCCTTCGATACCGATATCGGAGAGTTCTTCTTCGGCGATTTCATCGGGGATTTCGACGGGAGCGACGAGTTGGCCGGGTTTGAAGGTGGTTTGAGCCTGGACGGGTTTGATGCGGGTTCTGGTGCGGGAAGAGCTTTGGCGTTTGGCTGGCGGAGGAGGAGGTGGCGGAGGAGGTGGCGGAGGTGCGAGGAATGCGCTGTAGACTTCCACTTGCGGGACATCAGAGGCATTCAGAAGAGGAATTATGATCATAGCTGCACCGACAGTCACGAAGAAAAGAAAAGAGATAAGGAATGCGATGGTTTTTCTGCCGTATCCTTTATCAGAAGTGAAGAAAGAGTCTGTAAACATTTCCCGAGCTTTTTCTTTTCCTTTCGGCTTAGTGTTTTCAGCCATTTGTTTACCTCTTGTTAAAATTGTTTCCTTGGATAAAGTCAAAGTATAAAGCAAAATGAACCTTTTGACAAGCTAAAAAAATCATTTTCCCATGCCTTTTTTTGGTTTGAAAATCTTTTTCCAAAAGTAAAGAATTGAACAGGATTGATAGATCGAGGAATAGGTTCCAACAACGACACCGATCATCATCGTGAATGCAAAATCGTTGATGACCTCACCCCCGAAAAGGAACAGGGCAAGCACGGTGATTAACGTTGTGCCCGAAGTGATAATTGTCCGGCTCAATGTCTGATTGAGGCTGGAGTTAAGCATGTCCTGAAATTCGGATTTGCGGAGAATTTTCAGATTGTCCCTCACTCTGTCGAAAATGACAATCGTGTCATTCAGCGAATATCCCACAATCGTCAAGATGGCAGCGATGACAGGTAGGTTCACTTCTCTGTTTGTGAAGGAAAAGATTCCTATTGTGACGAGGACGTCATGAGCGAGGGTCAGAATTGCCGAAACTCCGTAGGCGAGTTTGAACCGGATCCCGATGTAGATGAGCATCCCCAGGAGAGCCCAGACTGTCGCTTGGGTGGCTTTCCGTCTGAGGTCAAAACCGACCTGAGGGCCCACGGATTCCCTGCTGAGCACGGCCAGGCGGCTGATAAAAGCTTTTTCTTTAAGTTTATTCACGATATCGTTTCGGACTCCGATTTTCTGTCCGATCTGATCAAAGCTGGCGATGACACCGCTCTCTACCCGGAAGGCAATAATTTTTCGCGCGGCCTCTTCCGCTTCCTCAGGAAAATCCTGCGCAATGAGAAGAGCAAGGGCTTCTTCATCCGCGCTGTTTAAGTCTATTTTCCCGCTGGCAAGGGCTTCTTTGCTCTTTTCCGTACGCAGGACCTCGACCACTCTGTTTCCCATGATCTCATGGGCTTCTATGTCTTGATTCTTCGCTTCGATTCCCTTGGCCTGCATGGTACGGATCATGTACTCTGTTTGTGTGTGACCCACGGATTGGATCTTGCTGGCTCCCAGGTCAGCTGTGGCCAGCGCTTGTCTGATGTCGGAAACGGGTATAGGCTCAATGAACTTGATGCGGACGAGAGTCCCCCCCGCAAAGTCGATTCCTGGATTCAAACCCTTCCCGAAATTGATGTTGAGGATACCGGCGATAATCACAATGGCAGAGAGGCCCAGTGCGATGTACTTGTACTTCATAAACTTGATGTTGGGATTCTTGAATAGCTGCATCCTTATATACTCAGCTTGTCTCTTTTTTTTCGCTTTGAATATGATACGTCAAAAATCAACCTCGAAACAAAAACGGCTGTAAACATGCTTGCTGTGATACCGATGATGAGGGTGACGGCAAACCCCCGGATGGGGCCTGTTCCGAATTGGAAGAGGAAGATTGCGGCAATGATGGTCGTCACGTTGGCATCCAAAATTGTCCGGAAGGCCCGGGAAAATCCTGCTGCGATCGAACTGAGGACACTCTTACCTTGGGCGAGCTCTTCCCTGATCCGTTCGAAGATGAGCACGTTGGCATCCACTGCCATACCGATTGTCAAAATGATTCCGGCAATTCCCGGCAGCGTGAGGCTAGCATGGAAATAAGCCAGTGCTCCCATCAGGATGAGCACATTGAACACAAGGGCAATGACGGCGTTCACTCCGGCCATACGGTAATAGAAAACCATAAAAACAAGAATGAGGATGAGTGCCATAATGATGGAAAACAGACCCTTACGGATGGAGTCGGCTCCAAGGGACGGGCCGATCGTCCGTTCTTCCAGGTAATTGATATCCGCAGGCATGGCCCCTGCCCGCAAGACCAGGGCCAGGTCTTCAGCCTCTTCGATCGTGTAGCCACCGCGGATGATTCCGCTGCCTGTTGTGATCCGGTCCTCGATAACGGGCGCAGATTGCACGCGGCCATCAAGCACAATGGCTAGATTCTCACCCAGGTGGTCTGTTGTCGTCTTCGCGAATCTTCGAGACCCATCCGGGTCGAGAGTGAAGGATACAGCAGGACTGTTCCACTGGTCGATCGAGCGGCGTGCCATCCGGATATCTCTACCTGTGACACTGGCCACTCGACTGAGAAGGTAGTATCCCCCTTGTGTCCTTTTCGGATCGCCTTTGACGACCTGCATGTCTTCGGGAACGACACCCCCGTATGGCTCGAGGAGTGCTTCCTCTGTAGGAGCGGGACCACCCGTCACCATTTTCCATTCAAGCAGTGCAGTTGTCTTCAGGATGTTTTTCACCCTTTCTGGGTTATCAATACCCGGAAGCTCCACGATGATGCGGTTTCCTCCTGGCCCGCCCTGCCTCTGGATGGTGGGCTCCGTGAGGCCGAGTTCATCCACTCGGTTCCAGAGTGTCTCTTCGGATTGCTTGACCGCTTGGTCGCGCAGATAGAAGGCAACATTCGGTTTTATATCGAGGGTGATCTCATTCCCGGCCACGGAGTAATCCCATTCTTTGTAAAATTCATCCAGCAGGTCTCGGAGTGCACCTTCTCGCTCTGTATCAAAATTCTGGATAGTGAATCGTCCCATCCTTTCTTGACTTTTGGAGATCCTCTCATAGGAGATGTTTTCTTTCTTCAACTGTTCTTGCAGCCGGAGGATCTCATTGTCCGTTTCCGCATTGAGCGCATCATCGGTCACGACCTGAAGAACAAGGTGCATTCCCCCTGATAAGTCAAGGCCAAGAGGAATTTTACTCGGAGGGTAGGCAAGATAGACGGACAGAGCCACGACGGCAAGAACGAGCAATATTCTCCACCGTAGGTTCTTTTTCATCGTTGTCTATTTATTTCCTATTCCTTTGTTCTTGGGATTTTTGTCAAGGGGTTGTGAGTGATCTTATTACTATCCGAGCGTCACCCTTGCCAAAGAACTAAGAAATATTCCTTATTTTTCTTCTTTTTTCTTTCCCAGAATAGCAGCTACAGCGTTCTTGGTGATGTCGATTTTGACATTGGCAGAGATCTTCAATTCTATTCTATCTTCCTGCACACCCATCACAGTTCCGTAGATGCCCCCGCTCGTAACGATTTTTTCTCCAGGTTTGAGCTGTTCCACCATTTCCTGGTGTTTCTTCTGCTTTTTGCGGGAAGGCATAATGATGAGCAGATAGAAGATCACAAACACCAGGATAAAAGGAACAAGCGCTGTGATAAAACTCCCTTGACCTGCTCTGGGCTGGGCTTGCTCACTGAATGTCATAAGTGTTGCAAAGATCATACTGTGTCGTCCTCTTCGTTGATAGCTATCAACTTTTTTTTAAAATTACAGAACAAATTATTTTGAATAGCTTGCCTAATTTTTTCGAAGATGTCAAGATAAAAATACAGGTTGTGGATAGTGTTCAATATGGCTGAGGTGATCTCGTTTCTCTCATAGAGATGGCGCAGGTAGGCTCTGGAAAAATTCCTGCAGGTGTAGCAGGAACAATTTGCGTCGAGGGGGCGTTCATCCGTTTCATATTTCTTGTTTTTGATAACGATCTTTCCCTGGCTGGTGAAGATCGTTCCGTTTCTTGCATTCCGTGTGGGTAGCACGCAGTCAAAAAAGTCAATTCCCCTCTCCACAGCGTCCAGTATATCCTTGATGTATCCGATGCCCATGAGGTAGCGGGGTTTTTCCTTGGGAAGCAGAATATCGGACTTTTCCAACACTTCCATGAACTGGGATTTGGGCTCACCGATCCCGAGACCACCCAAAGCATAACCATCGAAGTCAACGGCCATCAATTCTTCTGTGCTTTTCATCCTTAGCTCCCAGTCCACACTTCCCTGCGTGATGCCCCAGAGCAGTTGGTGAGAGTTGCGGGTGAGATACTGCTTTTTGGAGCGCTGGGCCCATTGGGTAGTGAGTTCGACAGAATCCCGCATGTCCTCCTTGGATGAAGGATAGGGAACGAAATAATCCAGAGCCATCATGATGTCCGTGCCCAGATAATACTGGATATCCACCACATCCTCAGGCGTCAGAAAGATTTTTGTCCCATCGAGATGGGATGCAAATTGGACCCCCGACCTCTTGACCTTGACCAGTGGAGACAGACTGTAGATCTGGAATCCCCCACTGTCTGAGAGGATGGGTTTGTCCCAGGAGATAAAGGAATGAACCCCACCCAGTTCACTGATCGTCTCAAGGCCTGGACGGAGATAGAGATGATAGGCATTGACGAGGATAAGGTCGGCGCCCAAGTCTTTAACCAAATTGTGCGGCAGAGCCTTTACGGTTCCCTGGCTGGCGACTGGTGCAAAGGCGGGCGTTCGTATTTGTCCATGGGTTGTGTTGATAACGCCGGTCCTTGCGGATGAACGGCTGTCTTTGGTATTGATCTCAAATGCTTTTTTCAATTGTCACTCGATCGGTTGTCTCGTTTTTATCTCGTAAAACGAAAGTAAATGACATCTCCGTCTTGCACGGCATAGTCTTTGCCTTCGAGACGGATGGCGGCATTTTCTTTGGCATTCTGGAAAGAGCCGTGTTTGCAGAGCTCCTCCCAACCGATGACCTCCGCCCGGATAAACCCTCTCTCGATATCCGAATGGATAATGCCGGCAGCATTCACAGCTGATGTGCCCCTGGGAATGGTCCAAGCCTTGACCTCTTCCTTTCCGATGGAAAAAAAAGTGATAACATCCAGCAGGTCATAGGAGGATTTTAAAAATTTGGGAGCACTGAGTTCTTTAAATCCGTATTCTTCCAGGAATAATACTTTTTCTTCCTCGTCGAGCTCAAGAATCTCCATTTCGATCCTTCCACAAAATGCGAGGATGGCTGTTCCTTTTTTGCCTGAAGAAAAGATCTTTTCCGGAGTTTCGATCAGGTTGATATTTCTCTCGTCTACGTTGAGCATGTGGAAAAGAGGTTTTTGGCTCAAAAAAGCAAAACTTCGGATGAGCTTCGCCTCTGCGGGGGAGAAATTGAGTTCGCGGATGCCTTTTCCATCTTCAAGGTCCGCTTGGAGAGAAGCAAGCAATGCCATCTCCTTTTCCCCGTCAGGATTTTTCATCCCTTTCAATTCTTTTTTGAGTTTTTCCATCCGGGATTCGACCGAAACGAGGTCGGCCAACACCACCTCTTCTTCCATAGCTTGGATATCTTCCGCAGCATCGATCTTGCCTCTGGAGTGAGGAATGTTCTCGTCGATAAATGCGCGGACGACGTGGGCCAGTCCGTCTGCTTTTCTCAGATAGTTCAAATAGGATTCGTTTTTCACTTCGCCATAAGAAATTCCTGCCAGGTCGATGTAATCTATCGTTGCCGGCTTTTTCTCCTTATCAGGATAAAGGGTCCAAATCTTGTCTAACCTTGGGTCGGGGACAGCGCAGGTTCTCAGGTTAGGCTCCCTTTTTCCTGTATCGTAGGCCTGGACTGCGATCTTCGCGCCGGTCAACAGATTGAACAGAGTGGTCTTTCCTGTTTTTGGATAACCGAATATCGTGAAATTCATCTTTCTTTTACCTTTATCTTAACAGAAGGCACTATGATCAGTAAACAGATGGTGAGTCCGAGTAAGTGTTTCCAAATCCGTGATCGTATGAACACAAGTGGCATTATTGAGTGTCCCAATTGTGTGGTGGAGAAAACCGTGTTTTCGCAATCACCAATTGGGACACTCGGATAGCATTCATCATGGATTTGGAAATGCTTTTTGGAATCGATCCCCGATCGGACCGTTAAAATTCCTGGTCAGCTCGGGGAGATGATCCTACATCAAGTGATGACGATGGCCTATCATGCAGATTGTTTGCGAAACAATCAGACCTCTGACTCTCTTTAATTTTATCGACTAAGAGATGGGTTGATTATTCACAGAAAAACCTTATAATAAGTCTTTCTATATAATAAGGTATAAAAAATTGTAAGGTGAGAGGTTTGAAAAAGAGCAAAGCCATTCTGATGCTTTTGCGGTTGCCCTTTCTGACTGTGACTGTGGGTGCGGTCCTTCTGGGGACGGCATTTGCCGGTTGGTCGACAGGACGGGTCCATCTGGGTCATTTTGCTCTCACTCTTTTAGGGGCCTGTTTTTTTCACATCGCCACCAATGTGGCCAATGACTACTTTGATTTTAAAAGCGGAAATGATGCTGCCAACACAAGCGGCACTGTCCCTTTTTCTGGAGGAAGCCGGATGATCCTGGAAGGTTTTGTCGCTCCAGCGGAAGCCCTAGCCGTATCTTTGATATTTGCTTCTGCCGGGTCCATCATCGGGCTCTATCTCAATTTTGTCTCTGAAGGAAATGTGGTATTGATCATCGGGGTTCTGGCACTTTTTTTTATTTACAGCTACAATGGATTTCCACTCCGGTTAGTAAATGTAGGTTTGGGAGAGATCGCCATCTTTATGGCGTGGGGACCATTGATTGTCCTGGGATCCTATTACGTGCAGGCAGGAAGTTTTCAGTCATACTGGCCCTTTATTGTTTCTATCCCATCAGGGATTATGACAACGCTCGTTCTGTTGATCAATGAGTTTGCGGACCGGGATTCTGACCGATCCGTTGGAAGGAAAACGTGGGTCATCCTGTTTGGGTTTGCAAAAAGTTTGAGAATTTATCTATTCCTTGCTCTCTGTTGTTATCTGATCGTTGTGCTCGGAATCCTTTTTGGAGGATGGCCTCTCTGGTCCTCGCTGGTTGTGATCTCGCTGCCGTTTCCCTTTATGGCCTTCAGAGCCGGTAAACAGAAACTGCAAAGCTGGGGCGAATTTCTCCCTGCAGTCAAAGCAACCATATTGATGAATTTTGTGTTTTTGGTTATATTGAGTGTTTCATTCTGGATTTGATATGAAAAAAGAAAAAAAAGAAAAGAGGCCAAGAGAAAATAGCGTTTTTCGAGAGTATTTCGAACTGATCGCAGAAACAGCGATCTTTGTCTTTTTTGTCATGACCTTTGTTGTCCAGGCTTTTCAGATTCCCACAGGTTCCATGGAACCCACTCTCCTTGTCGGTGATTTTCTTTTAGTCAATAAAATGGCGTATGCCAAGCCACTTTACGCATGGGAAAAAATCATCCTTCCCCGAAAAGACATTGAGAGGCATGACATCATCGTCTTCAAGTACCCCAGAGAGCTGAGCAAGGATTTTGTGAAACGTGTGGTCGCTCTGGAGGGTGAAAAGATTGAGATCAGGGACAAGCAGGTCTATATCAATGATGTGCCCATTGCCGAGAGTTACAAAGTACATGTGGACAATCAGGTCATTAAAAATAGTGAGTACTATCAGTATGACGATGCCATCAGGGATAATTTTGGACCAGTGGAAGTGCCCGCGGGACAGTGTTTTGCTATGGGAGATAACCGGGATAACAGCATGGACAGCCGGTATTGGGGATTTCTACCCCTCAGCTACATCAAGGGTAAACCGTGGGTCATCTATTTCTCTTACGACGCGGAAAAGGATGCCTGGCAAAAGACGACCATCCGGGATCGCCTGGAGAAATTTGCGAAGTTTATTCCCAAAGCCCGTTGGAGCCGGCTTCTTCGGATCATCAAATAGAATTCATCTTTTATCTGAATGAATAAATCCCCTTTCATCTGAATGGATATTATTCATAAAATGGGGGGAATAATCCTTATTCCTCAGGAGCTTTGATTTCCACTTCTTCATACGAAGTGATGTAGAGCACGGGATTTTCGATCTTGAAGTCTTCCAGGAACATCGTGCTGTTGACAATGCCATCCATGTCTTTCCCCACAGGCAGCTCGAGATAATTGAGAAGAGTGGGAGCGATGTCGATGAGTCGCATCTCTTCGATGTGTTTTCCCCGGATGATGTCTTTTCCGTAAAAGAATATCACGCCCTCGGGACCGTTTTCATGGTAGGCCGAGATCTCCTTATCCCCGAATATCCAGTACACCATTCTTTCCCATATGGGAAGAGGCTCGATGCCATGGGGTGAGTAGACAACCAGAAGTTCGTCTTCCTTCATAGTGGCTAGATGTTTGCCGATGATCTGGTCGTATAGACGGTGATAATTTTCGATGACAGTGCTGTATTTGGCGAGCTCTTCTTGGTCGATGTCACCGAAAAGGTCGGGGAAATTGTATTTGTAGAAATAGGATTCTGTTAGGTTTAATCCACTCAACAATAGGTATGAAAGCTGCGGTTGGAGTTCGCTTTTTGTCTGAGTGAATTTTTCTTCGCAGCTAATATCCGAGAGGAGCGCGTGCCGCAAGGATTCAAAGATAGGGCTGTTCTCGAATTTGTAGTCTTTGTAGAACCTGTTGAACAGGGATTCTGTGTTTTCCGATGGGTTTTCCACATGGATACAGTAGGGGCGGTCTTCCTTGAGGTAAGTGATATTATTCTCCTCGAATATTTTCCAAATATCTTTAACCTTCTGTTCAGCAGCGCTCGGGAATGACTGGAGGATACCCAGTTTTTCTATCTGCCGGTAAAGGATGAACCGAGGGACAATTCCGATCTCTTTATCTATATATCGCATTCGATATTTGGTCGTAGACAGTAGCAGGTGTTTGGCAGGCAGCTTCCCGGTGTTAAAAGAGGTGTTCAGGATGACCGGGTCGTTGGGAGAGAAATTTGTCAGCTGTCCCCAACTTCCTCTCTCCATGAGCCAAGCGAAATTGGGGAGCTTACCCTCGTTGACGAGAGGGATGATGAAGTCGAAGCTCAATCCCTGCATTCCCATGATGGTGATCCTCTTAGTGATCTCTTTGGCCTCAAGCCGTGCCATTTTTTTATGGGTGGGTGCAGGCGGGAAGATCGTCCGGAGGTGGACGATATAAACTATGGCTGCAGCAAGAGCGAGAAAGTAGATCAGCAAAAAGATAACGTTTTTCTTGGTATAGAGATAACCCCACAAAAACAATATGCCAAGAATACAGAGGAGGACAAAAACAAAAAATTGAGTTTGGAGGAGGTTTTCGATCTCTGTTGTAAAGAAGGTGTTGAAATGCCTCATGTTCTCCCTGAATACGACCAGGAAAAGGATGAGGATCAGGGAGAAACTAATCATCAGAAACGAGGGAGAAATGAGCTTTATCTTGAAATTTCTTCCGGAAAAGAACTGGATGATGAAGAAGAGGACGATACACAAGAAAGCCATGACGACCCCGTAGATCACCGCGTTAAAAAGGGTCAACTGACCGAGAAGGAAAAGGTCGGATTCGAGATCGGCATTCAGGTCCAGAATGAGAAGAGCGAGAAGACCGCTGAAGAAAAGACCGCTCAGAAGCGAATTGATGAAGACCTTTATGAACTTCATTAACAAAAACTTAGCACGATTTCGTTCACCGGTCAATAATGGTGTATATCTCTTAAGGCTTGTGTTCATCCGATCACGGGTTGGGAAATGTAACCTCAAATAATTGGTATATTGACCTTAGAAAATGAATCACATAAGATAGACGAAAGTGGATCGACCCATTATAGGATTGTTGACAGACTTCGGCGAAGGCGATTTCTTCGTGGGCTCCCTCAAGGGCGTTATCGCTCGGATCAATCCGAAAGCGCAGGTCATCGACATCACCCACAGAGCGCCCTCATTCCGGGTGATCTCCGGCGGTTTTATTCTCTTTGCGGCCTATAGTTATTTTCCCCCAAAGACGATTTTCTTGACCGTCGTTGATCCTGGAGTGGGATCATCCCGGAAGATCCTGTGCGTTGAGACAAAAAATTATTTCTTTATCGGGCCTGATAATGGCGTTCTGAGTATGGCGCTGGAGCAAGAAGACCTCATTCAGATCAGAGACGTTTCCAATGCCGGATATTTTCTTCCCCATCCAACCCAGACATTTGAAGCACGCGATAAGATGGCACCTGTGGCTGCCTGGCTTTCTCAAGGAACCCCATGCGAAAAATTCGGCCCGAAAGTCGTCTCCTATAATAAATTGAATATTCAGAAGCCTGTAGAAGAAGAAAATAGCCTGATCGGAACGATCTTACATATCGACAAATTCGGCAACCTCATCACAAATATTCCTTCAGAGTTTCTCTCAAAAAGAATTAAAAGCTTCGCTGGCGCGCTGTTGGGAATGAAAATAGTGCAAGGAACAGGAGAAAAAACCTTTGGACCGGGGGGCTTGGAAATAGGAGTCCGCAAGACCTATGGAGAGGCGGATAAAGGAGAGGTTTTATGCCTATCGGGATCCCTGGGACTTCTTGAGATCGCAGTTCGAGAAGGATCTGCGGCTGACTGTCTCGAGGCAAGCGTTGGCAATGAAATAACTTTGTCCGTCAAGAGTGAAAGATAACGCGTTTCACGTTTCGCGATGAACGAACACCAATGGATTATATAGAAGGCACGATCGAGTCGGTGGTGTATTACAGCCCGGATACGGGGTATCATATCTGCAAATTTGTCCTGGAAGACCAGCAAGCGATGACCATCATCGGCAATTTTCCACCGCTCAATCCCGGTGAAGTGCTCAAGATCAAAGGCAAATGGGAACTCAATCCCAAATTCGGGAAGCAGTACCGAGTGGAGAATTACATTCCGGTTATGCCTTCCTCAGCAAGGGGGATCGAGAAATTCCTCTCTTCTGGCCTGATCAGTGGCATCGGTCCTGTGCTCGCAAAAAGGATCGTCAACAAATTTGGGGAAGACACGATCGGTGTCCTTTCTCAGGACCCCGGGAAAATGCTCCTGGTGGAGGGTATCGGGGCGGCCAAGCTCAAAGAGATTAAAAAATCTTGGTCCGAGCACGAAGACATCCGCGAGCTCATCATATTCCTTCAAGAACACAACATCACCACCAGCCTCGCCACAAAAATATACCGACACTACGGCGATAAATCCTACCATGTCCTCAAAACAAATCCCTACCAGGCTTGTCATGATATCTGGGGGGTTGGATTCAAAACAGCAGATCAGATCGCTTTGAAGCTGGGCATGAGCCCCACATCTCCTGAAAGGATCAAGGCGTTTATCTCCTATCTCCTCGAGAAAGACACCGAACAGGGACATGTCTTCTCCTATCAAAAGGATGTTATGAAAGCGGTGCAGAAGGAGCTTGAAGTAGAATCCCCACAGATTGCGGATGCGATCGAGTGCCTCGAGAAGGAAAACTTGATCATTGCAGATGATATCGATGTAGGAAGAGCCCTCTATCTTCCTTTTTTTCACAAAGCACAGGATGATGTCGTGCGTGCGATCCATAACCTGGCGCGTTTTCCTTTCATGACTCCCGAGTTCGATTTGGATAGAGCGATCGAGGACGTCGAGGGCGAGATGGGGATCACATTCTCAGCCGCCCAGAAGCTTGCTGTCCATGAAAGTTTTAACAAGAAGATATTAGTAATCACGGGCGGGCCTGGAACCGGAAAGACCACGATTATCAAAGCGGTCGTGGATATTTTTCGCAAATGGGAAAGGATCGTGTTGCTGACAGCTCCCACCGGACGGGCTGCAAAGAGGCTTTCTGAAGCCACTCAAAAAGAAGCAAAAACCATTCATCGTATACTCGAATACACCCCCAGGGTCGGCAATTTCAGGCGGAATGAGAGCCGTCCTCTGGCCGGCGATTCCCTGATCATTGATGAGTTTTCTATGGTGGATCTCCCCCTCATGTTTTATCTGTTGAAAGCGGTTCCTCCAGCGATGCGCTTGATCCTTGTGGGGGACAAGGACCAGCTTCCTTCAGTGGGACCGGGGAATCTTCTGCGGGATATTATCGATTCCGGTGTTGTCGAGGTTGTCCGGTTAAACCAGATCTTCCGGCAAGAAAAAGACAGCCTCATCGTCTCCAACGCACATCGCATCAACCAGGGGAAAAAGCTGATCTATCCTCCTAAAGGCGACAAGGACTCGGATTTTTATTTTATTGCGCAGGAGGATGAGCAAAAGGCTTTTGCCATGATCATGAATCTGTGTTCGACGAATATTCCCCAGAAGCTCAACCTGGACCCGCTATCGCCGCAGATCCAGGTGATCAGCCCCATGTACAGAGGAATAGTCGGGGTGGACAACCTGAACGTGGAGCTTCAGAGGAGGCTAAATCCTGATCGTGAAGGATTGAAGACTGGCAACCGGGAGATCCGGATCAAGGACAAAATGATGCAGGTCCGGAACAATTATGACAAAGAGGTCTTCAACGGGGATATTGGTACGGTTGTTGAGATCGACAGGCAAAATTATCGGGTGGCCGTGGATTTTGATGGGCGAATCATCGTGTATCAACGAGATGAGATGAACGAGATCATTCATGCCTATGCTATCTCGGTCCACAAATCCCAGGGGAGTGAATACCAGGCAGTTGTGATTCCCCTGATGACGCAGCACTTTATCATGCTCCAGCGGAATCTGTTCTATACAGCTTTGACGCGAGCGAAAAGATTGAGTTGCATCGTAGGATCATACAAAGCCCTTTATATTGCCATTAAAAACGATAAACCCATCAAACGAAATTGTCGCATAAGGCAAAAACTCATTGAAATAAATGAAGATAAGATGGTGTAAAATGGTCCGGATGGACGGATGATTGGCATAAAATTGGCTTTAAATGTAGGGTCCGCTCCCCGAGCGGACCAATGTGGGATCTGTTCCCTGATTGAACCGTAGAAGACTTTGGAAAGAATGATTTTATATTATGCATTTCACAAATAAGAAAGGAGATGCTGATGAAAAAGCTTCCTCGATTGAAAACTCTTTTGGTGTGTGTGTTCATCGTTTTGGTCACGGTCTTGGTCGCAGAGACTCTAATGGTCAAAGTTCAGACCACCTATTTGCGGAACGAACCGAAGTTTTACGCATCCACGGTTGCCGTCCTCAATGCCGGTGAAGTGGTCGAAACGATAAGCGAAGCCAATGGCTGGTACCAGGTGAGAACTGCAAAAGGAACAGTGGGATGGCTGCATTCCAGCGCGGTCCAGACGGGGAAATTTAACCTGGCGGCCATAGATAAATCTCTCAAAACCCAGGCAACCGCAGATGAGATCGCCCTTGCAGGAAAAGGATTCAACAAGCAGGTGGAGGAAAGCTACAGAGCCCAGCACAGCGAGGCCAATTTTTCTGGAGTGGATAGGATGCTGAAGATCAAAGTCACACAAAGCCGGCTCCTGGAATTCCTTAAAGAGGGCAAACTGGGGATATATGGAGGTCGGCCATGAGGACCTACAGAAAATTCCAGATTTGTTCCTGCTTGGTCCTTTTGGTGGGGCTTATGAGCTGTACCACTCTTGAAGAGCAGATCGGTGCAGTCTCTCCAGTAAAGGTAAGCGCCAGCGATGCCCAAGCGGCCGTGAAAGTGGGGAAAGCCCTGAGGAACAGTTTTGCAGATATCACTGAAGAGGAAGAATATTATATCGGCCGGGCTGTGTCGGCTCTTATTCTTTCGATGTATCCGGTGTACGAGAACAATGCTCTCACACGATACATCAACATGGTGGGTCAGGCCGTTGCCATGAATAGCGGCCGCCCGGAGATCTATGCCGGGTATCATTTCCTCATCCTGGACACTGAGGAAGTCAACGCTCTTTCCGCTCCCAGTGGATTTATCTTTATCACAAAAGGGCTTTTGAAGAGATGCCATGATGAAGAGATGATCGCCAATATCTTGGCTCATGAGGTGAGTCACGTGACCGCCAAGCACGGATTGCAATCGATCAAGAAGTCTCGGCTGGTCGATGCTTTCACGATTCTCGGGCAGGAGGCGACTAAAAAGTATGGGCCCCAGGAGTTGGCTCAACTGACTTCGATATTCGAAGGTGTTTTGACGGATATTGTCGGAGACCTTGTCGAAAGAGGTTATGATCGGAAATATGAATATGAGGCGGACAAATTAGCAGTCAAAGTGGCCACAAGCACAGGATATGATCCGGACGGTCTCATTGATTTTCTCCAGACGATGGTCGACGACTCCGCAGGGCAGTCGGGAAAGGGTTGGTTCAAAACGCATCCCTCAGCCAATGACAGGATGGGCCGCGTGCAAAAACAGATCAGCGGACTGAAGTCCGTCCCCGAAGTTCAGCAGGTGCGCACCTCCCGCTTCCAGAAATCCACTCAAGGCCTTAAATGATAAACAAAAGGCGAGTAAGACAGCACATGATGCGATTTGATCGTTGATGTAAACAAATCGTCCCGACAGACTTCAATGGGAAATAACTCATCCAAAAAATGCTGATGAAGAACAGAGTTTTTCGTGGTTTTATGATCGGTGCTGTTGTGTTCGCGGGTGTGTTTGTTTTGTATGTGCTGGATGTTTTTCAGCCGTTGGAATGGAAATCCTGGGATCTGCGATTGCGCTTATTTTCGCGTCCTTCTCAGGCCAGCGAAGATATCGTCCTCTTCTTGATCGACCAGGAAAGCCTTGATATCTATGAGCAGGAGCAGGGACTGGCCTGGCCTTGGCCACGCCAGATGTATTCCGCTCTCGTGAAGTATTGTGTGCGGGGAGAAGCGAAAGCGCTTGTTTTTGACCTTATCTTCTCTGAAGGGTCGGTTTATGGAGTGGAGGATGACCAAGATTTTGCCGCAAACATGGCCGCTGCCGGGAATATCTTCCTCCCTTTTTTCTTGAGCCAACATGATGCGGAGACGAAGGAAAACACGATCACATCGCTCAGACGATTCTCTCTGGATGCAACTTCGACCCCTCCCTCGCTTTTCCATCCCATGAAATCGGCATCCCTTCCTCTGGATACACTCATCCGCAGCACACATGGTGCAGGGAATTCGAGATTTCTGCCCGATAGGGACGGCATCTTTCGCCGGATCCCCCTGGCTTTCAGTTTGAGCGATCTTATTCTCCCCTCACTCCCTCTTGCCGTAGCCAATGATGTCGGTGGAAAACGTGATCTTGGTGATATTCCGTTGGATAGATCAGGACAGATGATCATCCGCTATTATGGACCCACGGGGACTTACCAGAGTTTTTCTGTGGCCGCGATCATTAACTCTTTTGCCCAGATAGAAGAGGGGAGAGCGCCCCAGATCCCCCCGGAAGTTTTCCATAACAAGATCATCCTCGTCGGAGCGAGTGCACCCGGGCTTCTCGATCTGCGTTTGACTCCCCTGAGTGCGGTGTGTCCCGGCGCAGAAATTCAGGCTACCGTTATCGACAATATCTTGAAGGATGACTTCATCCACATCCCGCCTCCCATTGTCCTCATCCTGTGGATCGCTGTGTTGGCCTTAATTGTGGGAATCGTCACTTCGCTACTGACCAAAGTTTGGAAGATCGTTGGGATTTCTGTATTCTTTTTTGCCCTGCCGGCAGCCATTTCCGCCCTCGCGTTTTGGAATGAATTCTGGCTGGATTTTGTCGGCCCAGAGTTTGCCGTCCTTTTGAGTTTTATAACCGCGAACATCCTGAATTACGGATTTGAGGGCCGAGAGCGGCGATTCATCAAGAATGTCTTCCGCCATTACCTCAGCCCCGATGTCATCGAAAGGATCCTTGACGACCCATCTCTTCTGCAATTGGGTGGAGAGAGACGGGAGATTACGTCATTTTTCTCCGATGTGGCTGGTTTTACATCCATTTCCGAAGCCCTTTCGCCGGAGGACCTTGTCCAGCTTCTCAATGTCTATCTCTCTGAGATGACAGAGATCATCCTTGATTCGGGGGGAACTCTGGATAAATATGAAGGAGATGCCATCATCGCCTTTTGGAATGCCCCTCTCGATTTGGATGACCACGCGACAAGGGCTTGCCTGGCCGCGCTCAAGTGCCAGAAGCGTCTTAAGGAATTGAGGCCGAATTTCGAGGATCAGTACGGGCATGCGCTCCATATGCGCATCGGCGTCAACTCCGGTCCGGCGGTTGTGGGGAACATGGGTTCTCACAGACGCTTCGATTACACAGCCATGGGCGACACCATCAATCTGGCTTCCAGATTAGAGGGGGCAGGTAAACAGTACCATGTCTCGATCCTCATCGGCGAAAACACCTATGAACATGCCAAAGAAAGCATCATCGCCAGAGAGGTGGATATCATAAGAGTCGTGGGCAAAGAAAATCCCGTGAGAGTGTATGAGCTTGTCGGTGAAAGAGGAGAGATACCCGATGTGCACGTGGAACACATAGAGAGATTTCATAAAGCGCTAAGGCTGTACAGGGATCAAAAATGGGATAAGGCATTGGACTTGTTTCAAAGATTTGAAGATGATACATTAGCCGAGGTGTATGTTAACCGGATAAAGCTCTTGAAAGAGGATCCACCCTCGGCGGATTGGACAGGCGTTTTCGACTTAACCCGCAAGTAGGGTCCATTCCCCGAATGGACCGTTTGTTCGAAGGCTATCGGTATGGAATGAAAGGATTTGTGATGTAGGGTCAGCTCCCTGAGCTGAGTGATGGTTTAAATGCATGGCCTGTTCCCCGAGCAGGCTAAGGACTGGAAAATGAGGATAGCATGAAACTTGAATTTTGGGGCGTTCGGGGCACAATGCCCATTTCCGGAAAGGACAGAGTCAAATACGGGGGGAACACGATCTGTTCAGCCGTCTATGCCAATGATGAATATCCGATCATCATCGATGCGGGCACAGGCATTAAAAGACTGGGCGATGAGATCGTCCGTAAAAAAGGAGACAAACCCCTCAATCTGAGCATCCTTCTCACCCATTTTCATCTCGACCATATTCAGGGTTTTCCTTTTTTCGCGCCTCTTTATCTCCCCGATGCGATTCTTACGATTTATAGCCCCCAAAGTCCCAAAGAGACCGAGCGATACCTGAGTGGACTCATGTCTGGAAGATATTTCCCCGTTGATTTCTGGGGAACGCCATCGATGAAAATCTATCTCCAGATCCAGGGAGATTTTTCTCTCAAGGGAGTCCGAATTGGAATGTGTCCGTTGCACCACCCCCAAGGGAGTGTCGCCTATAAGCTCGCGACTGAGGAAAAGTCCATCGTGTTTGCCACAGACACAGAACACCCAGCCACCGGAGTCGATGAAAAACTGGCAGCGTTCGCCGAAGGAGCCGATGACTTCATCTATGACGCCACTTACACTTTAAAGGAATATGAGAGTGGGAAAATCGGGTGGGGACACAGCACTTGGCTGGAAGGCACAAAACTGGCCAATGAGGCAAAGGTCAAACATCTTTATCTTTCTCATTTCAATCCGGACCATTCCGACAGAAATTTGGATGAGATCGTTACCAAAGCTCAGGAAAAGTTTCCCAAAACATCGGGAGCTAAAGAGTCCTCTTAGAAAAGAGAAGGAGGGACAATGAATACCGCCGGAATCCAGCCGTCGTCCTTATACTTCGAAATGCTGTTTCTTTTATTAGCCGTTGTTTTGGTGTTTGTGCTCTATTTCCTGGGGCGTATGATGATCACAAAATTTTTTTCCTCTAGCCAAAAGCCTGCAGCCATCTTTCTCTCACGATTGGACCTGCCCTTTGTGTTGATTGTGGTCACTCTGTGTTTGAAGATCTCTCCCGTGCAGGATGTTTTGTTCCCGAGCCGGAAGATCACATCTTATCTCGATGGTGTTCTTGTCTTTTTTGCGATCTTTTTTCTGATCCGGTTTGTCGATGCCATGTTTAACAGTTGGTTCGCGAGGCGCGGTTTGCCCTTCCCTCTTCCCGATGTGCTTCACAATCTGATCCTGGCTGTTATTTATCTGATCGTTTTTTTTATCATCATGCGCGGCGTTTTCGGATTCAACATCACTCCGTTTTTAGCCACTTCCGCTCTTCTCACCATGATTCTGGGTTTGGCATTCCAGGGCGTCCTCAGCAATATCCTCTCCGGCATGTCCCTCCACCTCACCAAATCTTTTGCTAAGGGAGATTGGATCGCAGTGGGGGAGAATGAAGGGATCGTGATCAATACCAACTGGCGGGAAACACGCATCTTCGACAGGTCCTCGAATATCATCGTCATCCCCAATAACGTTGTGGCTTCTGAGAAGATCACCAACTTCTCTTATCCCAACAAGAAGACAGCGCTGAAAATTCCTGTGAAGGCCAGTTATAATGCGCCACCTTCGGAAGTCTTTGAGGCGCTGTTGGAAGCGGCTGCGGATGTGCCGGAAGTTTTGTCCGAGCCGGCGCCAGAAGCCCATCTTTTGAGCTATGAAGATTTCGGCATAAACTATGCGATCAAGTTCTGGATAACGGATTTCCGCCGCAAATTACCGATTAAGGCTGCCGTCGGAAGGAATATCTGGTACAAATTCAAGAGACGCAATATCGAAATTCCCGTACCTTTAAGTGATAAAGTCAAAGAAGTTTTGGCGGGATTGGACAGGACAGAAAAAACACACGCAAGCGAAAAGGAGAGGGAGAGGACGGCTCGCGATTTACTGAAATCAAATTTTTTGAAGTACCAGGAAGGGGAGCAAAAGGGGCAGCTTCTGGTGTCTGAGGAGGAGTTGATGGCCTTTGCGTCATCGATCCGCAGGCACAGATTTGCACAAGGAGAGACTGTTTTCAAACAAGGAGATAGAGGAACAAGCTGTTATGTTGTGGCCAGGGGGTCAATCAAAGGAGAGATCGTTTATAAAGAAGAAGGCAAGCAGAAAGAGGAGGGCAATGAATACAAATCTGAATTCAAAGTTGAACCAGGAGGGATCTTCGGTGAGATGTCGCTGTTTACCGGGATGCCCCGAACGGCGACGTGTTGTGTTGAAGAGGATGCCGAACTGCTGGAGATAGAAGCCGAAAGTTTTGCCCGATTACTGGAGCGGAATCCCAACGTGGGTGAAGTGATCGCCGATTTAGCAAGTAAGCGGAATAGAGAAAATCAGGAGCTTTTAAAAAAGATAAAAGAGCTCTCCGCAGCCGACATCGAAGTCAGCACCAACAAACACTCTATCCTCGCTCGCCTGAAAAACCTGGTAAAACGTTTCGCATAAAATTTTGATTTTCGAATGTAGGCTCAGCTCCCCGAGCGGACCGATGTTCGAATCGTTCTCGAAACGCACCACCCGGATGTAGGGTCCGTTCCCCGAACGGACCGGTGGTTTTTC
>CAYOSH010000025.1:0-61047 GCA_964406575.1 uncultured Eubacteriales bacterium
ATTGCTCGATCTCCATGCCGAGCCATTCCTCCAAGGTTTGAAACACCTCCTCCTGCTGTGTCTGGGATAATGTTCTTATGAATGAATAATGGTTCCCGTTCTGTACCCAGAATATCTTTGCGTTCGTCGCTCCCAAGTTCTCGAGGTGGGGTGCTGACCAAGGGTCATTCTCTCCATAAATGTATATGATATTATTCCCCTGAGTCAATAACCACTTGTTGATATCCTTCATGAACATCGGATCAAAAGTCAGTTGGGTATCTTCTGGTGCAAATGCACTATTCGGATATTCGTCCTCTCCCTCGCTCAAGAGGTCTTTGATATTCTTAGTCACATATCCGTAATAGCCGAGCTCGGTGGCGAACTGCTTCATGGCTGTCGAATTGAATGCACTGTCCGTGTAAGACCCTAGGGAGACCACTTCCCGCAAATGGTCGAACAGCTCCTGCGGAGTGGATCCCTCTCCAGGGATCGTATGGCAATCCAATATGTGGTACTGCCAGAATGAGAATGGGTATTCCAGAACCGTGTATTCGAAGGCTTTGAGTGGAGTGATCTTCGTAAAAGTGAAGCCCTTTTCTTCACAGTACTCCTCATAGAGCGGTAAAATGTCGGACTTGCCTCTTAGGATCGACCGCTGAAAAAGGATCAATCGATGGCGGCACAATTCATCCCCTACGTTTTCAAAAAACGCGTCGATCCGTGGCTCCTCAAGCGCCAGATTAACTGGAGTATCATAAGCGATGACTGCAACCACATCCTCGGGAAAGTGTCGGCGGTAGATCAGGGATGTCTGTCCTCCTTTGCTCCATCCAGCACTCACCCATTTCTTTTTATAGATCCTCTTGAACAATTTATAAATTCTGTGATAATCGTTGCTGGCCTGACGGGAATTCAACAAATTCCAATCGATTTTATCCGGCTTTGACTCTCCGAAATAGCGGTACTCCACCTGAAGTTCATTGGCCTCCAGAATCTCAGCCAGCTCCCGCACATAATTTTTGCCAGCGTCATAACCCTCGGTGATCAATGCCATCGGTCTGTCAAAACCCGCATGGGACAAAAACATCCTCTGCTGGAAAAAACCGGCTTCTGGATTCTCATGGTCGAGCGGTTGAATAAGCTTGATTGCATATTTCTTTTGAAAAAACGGTGTTTCTGGTTCCATTTCCCGGATAGCAAGGCCAGGAATTTTTTCTAGTTCAGCGACTATATCTTTGGATCGGCCTGAACAGGAAGTCAGAAAAAATACACTCAGTGCTAAAATCACGACAAGTGAAAATGATCGAGTATGATTGACCATTCTGATCTGTGTTTTTACTTCTGTTTTCAACTTGACGATTTCCCTGTAATGTCCATTGATCATTCTGCAGATTTATCCTTTAGGAATTGATTAAGCTGACTATAATTATCACAGCCAATGCAATGGGTCAACTGCCTTGATCGTGAATCAGAAAAATGGCTTCTATGGCCACTTAGAATGGACTTTTGGGGGCAAAAAACGACCTTCTAAGGAACATTCAAAGGGGTTTTTGAGGATTAATTCATTTATTATTAATAAAATAGAACAGCCAAAGCACAATAATAAATAAACCTTTTCTCTTTGATGACGTCTTAATAACATAAGATTGTTGAATGCCCGCGTTTTATGATCGGAGGTCTTGATGAAGCGCATTCATTGGTTTCTCATTATTTTTGCCATTATCTTCTCGTCCACGCCATCGTGCAGTAATAAACCGAGTCTTGGAGATACATTAGAGGCGGAAATCCCAAAGCTGATGGAAGCCGCCGATATCCCTGGCTTGTCCATGGCCGTAATCCGAAATGGGAAGATTTTTTGGTCCGGAGCCTTTGGAGTTAGGAGCCGCGAAACGAACGAGCCTGTGGATGAAAACACTATTTTTGAGGCCGCTTCCCTCACAAAAACTGTAACAGCGGCCGCGGCTTTGAAGCTTGTGGAGAGAGGCGTTCTGGATTTGGATACGCCTCTTGCGGAATATCTTCCTTATCCGAAGCTAGCAGGAGACGAGAGGTATAAAAAAATAACAGCAAGGCATGTTCTCACCCACACGACCGGCCTTCCTAACTGGGGAAATAAACTTCTCCGAGAACCGGGAGAACTTTACGGCTATTCGGGAGAAGGTTTTCTCTATCTTGGCCACACTCTAGAAAAACTCACCGGAATGACTTTAGAGGAGTTCGCACGAAAAGAAATATTCGAACCTTTGGGGATGTCCAGGACCAGTTATGTTTGGACCGAGCTATATGCAGCTCATGGGGCCTCCGGTCATGACCGTCATGGATTTCCCAATCCATTGAGAAGGAGAGCGGATCCAAATGGCGGAGCAAGCCTCATAACGACCGCAAAGGATTACGCCACCTTTCTCTGTGCCATCATGAATGATCAAGTCCTGAAGCCGGAAACCATTGATATGATGCTGACGCCCCACGTCAAAGCGACAAGCAGGCGTGAGGAGGAGAAACTGGATGATCACATTTCCTGGGGTTTCGGCTGGGGGATTCAGCCGGGAGAGACCGAAAACGGCTTCTGGCATTGGGGAGACAACGGAGACCTCCGGTCGTTCACGGTCGCTTACAGGGAACGAAAAGAAGGTCTTGTTTTCTTTGCCAATTCCGAGAATCTGTTCGCTATCGCTGAGTCGTTGATATCGCTGGTGATCAGCGACCCACAATACGCGTTCGGATGGCTGACCTACAAACGATTGGAAGACATGGAACGTGATGCTCAGATGAAAGTCGAGAAGGCCTTTGTGGGAGGAGACATCGAAACAGCCCTGAACATGCTTGAACAGATGAGGAATCAACAACCCGAGTCTTTCAAAACACGGGATTTGAATAACATAGCCAGGTATTTGACTGAAAGAGAAAAGAACGATGAGGCCGAAGCGATCTTGAAATATATCCTTCGATTGGATCCGGAATCCGATACAGCCTGGTCGGGCCTGGCCAGGCTTTATTTTGAGACGGGTCGGAACAAAGAATCTCTCGAATGCCTCCAAAAAGCCTTAAAGTTGGATCCAAAAAACTCATTCGCCAAGATGTGCCTTCCTTGGGTCACAGAAGTCTTTCAGGCCGAAGAAAAACCCGTTATTATTCCTGAGGAAACCCTCGCGAAATATGCCGGTGCTTATGGTCCTCGTCATGTGCGCGTTCAGGAAGGCCGCCTGTATTATCAAAGAGAAGGTCAAAAGGAATTCGAGCTCGTGCCGCTCTCGGAGGATACCTTTTCCTTAAAAAACCGCGGCATTTTTCGTCTGCGCTTTGTCTCGGATGAGAGCGGAAAGGTATCAAAGGTGATCGGGATTTACCTTGGCGGCCGCACAGACGAATCCCTCCGGAATAATTAGGGAGAGACAACATTTGTTTTCACTTCAGATCGGCAGCCTGTCCGAGTCTCATTCATATCGCAGCACCTTGACAGGATTTGTGGATGCCACTTTGGCTGTCTGAGAAGCGACCGTACCCAAAGCAACTATAACCGCAATTCCCGTGGCTAACAGAAAGATCCGGGGAGCAAGAGGAGATCTGTAAGCAAAGCTCTGAAGCCATATGTGCATAGCGAAGTATGCGATCGGCCAAGCCATAAAACTGGAGACCAGCACCCATTTCGTAAACTCTTTGGAAAGCAGAACAAATATGCTCATCCCCGATGCACCAAGCACCTTTCGAATCCCGATCTCCTTAGTCCGCTGCTCAGCCGTAAAGGCGGCCAGACCAAAGAGTCCCAAACAGGCAATGGCCACTGCCAGAATGCTAAAGACATCGAACATGCTTCCCAGTCTGTATTCAGACCTGTATGCACTGTCGAAGATGTCGTCAAAAAAAATGTAATCTAAGGGATAGTGTGGAGAAAAATCCTTCCACGTCTTTTCCAGAAAACCGAGTGTTTCAGGGATGTGTCCCCCCCGGATTTTTACGGAGAGATAATAGACATATTTCTGATTTTTGCGATAATACAGGCACATGGGATCGATGCCCCTGTGGAGGGAGTGGAAATTAAAATTCTTTACGACACCCACAACCTGTCCCACATCTCCCCACCAGATCTGAAACTCGCGCCCCAGGGGTTGCTCCCATTCCAAAGCCTCGACAAGGGATTCGTTGAAGAGAAAAGCACTCTGGGCGTCGGAGAGGAAATCTTCAGAAAAATTCCTTCCCTCTAAAATTTCGATCCCGAAGACATTCGCGTAATCCTCATCCACATAGCTGACATAGATATCAAAATTTTTGAAAATCTTCCGGCTTTCCCGGCCACATGGGGCCCATTTGGCTTTGGATATTATTGGGAAGAGCATCTGTGGCGGTCGCCGCGATCACATTGGGATTGGTTTTCAATTGTGTTTTAAGGGCATCAAAACTCTGTGTGACATCGGGATCATGGAGGCGGACCACAACAATCTGGTCTTTTTTATAACCCACATCCTTATTTTTTATAAAATCGAGTTGTGAGCGGACAACAACGGCGCATGCAATGAGGCTCACAGATACGACAAATTGGAACACAACGAGAACATCCCTCAGCAGAGTTCCTCCACGGCCGCCCACAATCTGCCTTTTTAACACGCGAACCGGCCGAACCGCTGAAATAAAAAGGGCGGGATAGCTCCCTGCCAATAAATTTACAAATCCCACAACGATCAAGAGTTCAAGGATGAGCTTAGGAGAATTCAGGAGAGAAAAACTCAAGTCGCGCTCCACAAAGCCGCTGAAGGAAGGCAGCATCACCTAGACAAGAGCCAGGGCAAGACACAAGGCTAGAAGCATGAAAAGTAAAGACTCCCCATAGAATTGTTTAATAAGGTGATGGCGCAGGGCACCTACGACTTTGCGGATGGCCACCTCTTTGCCGCGTTTGGTGGATCGGGCCGTGGCCAGATTCATGTAATTGATACAGGCGATGATCAAAATGAGGAAGGCGATAGTAGAGAACAAGTAGATATTCTTGATGTCGTTTGTGGGGGCGTATTCTCCATCCAGGTCTGAATGGAGATGGATTTTGGTCAGAGGCTGAAGGAAAGGACGGCAATACCTTCGGCCACCGGGCCAGATCTCATCGGGGCCATACTTTCGATAGAGCTCCGGTATCCGCTGTTCCACAGTCTTTGGGTCGGCTCCATCACGCAGAAGCACATACGTGGTCGTGCCGAAGTTCTCCCATTTGGCCAGATCCAGCTCGGCAAACTGTGCATAGGCTTGCATAGGGATGATAAGGTCCATGACAAAATGGGAATTTTGGGGCATATTTTTTAGTAACCCCGTGACCTTCAAATCGCGGGAATTTGCGTAGCGGATGACCTTACCCATCGGATTTTCGAGGCCAAAAATCCGCTCTGCTTTCCTTTGGGAGAGGACGATCGAATAGGGATCATTCAACACGGTATCAGGATTTCCTCTGAGCAGAGAGATTGAAAACATCTCGAATATTTGAGGTTCGGCGTAAATGACTTCGTCTTCTAAAAAATCCTGGTTGTTGTAAGTTAGAAGGACATTCCTGTTGCGAGCAAAACGTGTTGCGGATTCAACTTCTGGAAATTCTTCCACCATGGCTGGTGCTAATGGAGTCACGGTCCGGGTCATGGCCGTCTTTCCCCCGTGTGTGTGCCCATGTGGCAACTCGTTGGCCACACGAAAAATCCGATTTGCCTTTGTGTTGTATTGGTCATAGCTGAGTTCGAACTGGACATAGATCATTATCAGAAAAAAGAACGTCAACCCCAGAGTAAGACCAAAAACATTGATGATGGTGAAGCTTTTCTGCCTTCGCATATGACGCACGGCCGTTATCAGATAATGTTTCGACATAAAACAGCTCCACTTGATTAAATATTTGCCATAGGTCGGGATGGTTTTAAAGACCTGGATACGATACCAGTATCTGGCTCTTGATGGGCTGATCTTTTCTTTTATTTGCTGAAACTCCTCCTCGAGATCGCCGGCCCATTCAAACGCCTCTTCGTAGCGTCTCATAAAAGTCAAGAGCCATCGAGCCAGTCGTGGAGGTTTTGTTGAATCTGGCCTCATGACAATTTCACCCTGTCCGCAGCGATTTTGGGAAGGCCGTCCCAGATCTTGCGGTGGAGCTCCCGGGCTTCTTGGAGGGCTTGAATTCCTTTAGCCGTTAGATCGTAGTAGATTTTGCCTCGCCCTCCCCTTTGGGGGGTGGGATACCCAAGCCTCTTCCTCACATAGCCTTTTCGGAGAAGTTGATCCAGGGCGTTATACAGAGTGCCGTAAACGATATCCTTGTTAACGATCTCAGACACAGCTTGACGGATAGAGACACCATAAGCTTCATCTTTGAGCCTGAGTATTGTGGTCAATATGATCTCCTCTAATACCGTGATTTCTTTCATTGGAAGGGCTCCTCTTTCATTTTTCCGTAAATGTTGTATATATATTTATACGTAATTTACGAATAAAAAGTTACGATTATTTTCGATCGTCAACATACAATGGCTTTATATATAGAAAATTCTGTGAACAAGGGGATACAAGTCGGGCTTGGGGATTTAGCTCATGTGCTCCTTCGAATTCAATATAAGTCACACCATATCCGTTTTTTCGAGGAGCCTCTTGGATTCACGGGCGCGCTCAACGTTGAGCATATCGTGGTCTGTTCCGTGTGCGATAAAAATACGCAGGTCATGTCCCTTTTGGATATTGACCATCGATAGCAGGGAATACGATTTATCCATAGGAGGAATTTGGCCCCCAAAGCAATAAAAAAAAAGAGGGGAGGAAACCTCCCCTCTTTTATCGCTTCTGGTCTAATGCTGCTCTAGAACGTGAACCTCAGGCTGGCTTTGAAGACTCGGGTTCCATAGGCATCTTCGATATTGCCGTAATTACCGTATCTTTCGAAAGTGGGATTATTGGGATCGCTGTAGTCCAGATAGCCGCCAGGATTCGAATCGATGTAATAGCCGCTTCTTCCAAGGGCATTCAGGATATCGAGATATGCACCAATGGTGAATCTGTCTCCGAGATGGAATCGCTTTTCCAGTCTGAGATCGAGTGTGGTGATCGGAGCGCCTCGCCTTTTTCCATTCTCTTCTGTGGGGATCGCAGCATACGGATCGCCTGGATATTTGTATCTGGGATCATTCGGGATGTAAATGTCTACAGTCCTTGTCAAATTGGTGGCGCTAGTGAAGAGATACAGAGGTCCTGAAACATGGTTGAAGTAGGCGCTGAGCACGAACTCGTAGGGCAGGATCACTGTGGATTGGATCTTGATATTGATGGGCCGGTCGTAATCGAGCCTGCCATCAGAATAGACAAAAGCATTGGGTGTGTCGAAGCTGGCACTTGCGCCGTAGGATTGATTGTATCGGCCTCCGATATTCCCCCATGCCTTGCTCCACACGACAGATCCCAAGAGCTGCCAGTTGTTGGACATTCTCTTGTTGAAGATGAATTGGAGTGCGGTGTATTTCCTGTAGGAGCCTTGAACATTCGTATAGTAGTAGTGAATATCGGGGGCATCGGCCAACTCAGCGTAGCAATAGGAAGTGATGTCGTCCTCTGTGTTGAACTCGCCGTCATCACCGGGATCGAGAAATTCAAACCTCTCCCAGTAGGGGCTGTCCGGGCTGTATCCTTTCCAGGCTTCATCTTTTCCCAGTCCATAATCATTGACGTCCTCGAATATGTTCTTTTTGTGCTTGTAGATGAAATTAACGCCCACGCTGAAATCCCTGGCTAACTCACTTTCGATTCCCACCGTGAACTCATCTGTGTAAGGAGCAGTCGCATCTGTGTTGATTTCCTCTTCGAGAACGAAGGTCGCGGCGTCAGCGGGCATGTACCGAAGTGTGTAACTGTCATGTGGATCTGGGAGGCCGTCGTGATTGTTATCCACCCAGTACCAGCTTCCAGTGTCAGGATTAAAAGGATTTGCTAGCGAAAAATACTGGATCATCAGGTACTCGTTATACCTGGACCAGGTCCCTTTGACAGAGGTTTTTCCGTCGCCGAAGACGTCGAAGGAAATTCCCAGCCTGGGTGAAAAATGAGTCCAGTTCAGGACGTCCATGGCTCCGAGCGTAAATTCGCTGAAAGGAGATTCATCGCCGGCAATAAGGGGAAGAACACCATAGGGATCGACGGTTGCCGCGTGGTATTGTTCCGGGAAACTTCCCTGGCTCGTGTCGAACCTGACTCCCAAATTCAAGGTCAGACGGTTTTTGATGGTCATGCTGTCCTGGATGAATGCGCCCCATCTTTGCATCTGGTTCTTGGTGACAGAGCCTCCCTCCTCTCCCGCACAGATGTAGGTATAGAACCGACCACGATTTGGATCCGTATCTGTGGGATAAGAGTAGATGCTGCCGTCATAGTACCAGAAATAAAAGGGATCTTCTCTCCACCAATCCCAGCTGGAATAGGTTTTCTCATATTCCACTCCCATCTTGATCTCGTGGTTTCCACCGAGGAAGTCATCCTGGAACACGCTCACAGAGGCAGAAGGATTCAGCCGTTTGCGGATATAATTTTCCTGGTAACGGGGATTGTTTCTGTAAATGCCGTAGTACCTGTCATAATTCCGGGGAGCATCTGCGATAGCGTAGGCGCTGTAACCGTTGGGGAACCAGCGGTAGATGTATCCGAATCGTAGATCGAGATAGGCATTCTGGTTCAACACCCAGTTGAGCTGGGAGCTGATGGTGTGACCCATTTCTCCGTCCCATGCAACCGTTGCGGTCTTATCCAGAAAATTCTGTATCGCGTTGGTGTAGAACTCTTCTGTGATTCTGGCAAGATTGTACGTGGTCATCCACCTGACATTCGAAGCAAGTTGGAACGTCAACTTTCCAAAGACATTGTATTCGTCGTGAGGCGCCGCATCGAGAGTGTATACTCTTTCACCGCTAGCAATTGTCTCATCCCACACAATATGGTTAAAATCCCGCGACCAGTTGAAATACCGGCCGTTTGTGAAAAACCATATCTTGTCCTTGATGATAGGGCCTCCAAGGAATAAAGAAAAATCCTTCCAAGAATTCCAGCCGCTTGGCTTGGTGAGGCCTACGGCTGCCAGGTCTTCTTCGCTCAAGAGGCTCTTCTGCATATCCTCGTTGTAGAACTCGGTAGTAGCGCCACCATGGAATTCATTTCCGCCGGATTTGGTCACGATGTTGATGAAGCCCGCATCGGCCAATCCCACTTCTGCCGGATGACCGGAGAGCCCCATTTCCACTTCCTCGTACACATCGATGTTGATGTTCGTCATGGGATACATGACCACCGGGTCATTGATCGACACGCCATCTACAGAATACTGGTTTCCACGGACAGTTCCTCCTGAAATAAAGCTTGTCCTGCGGTAACTCACGTCTTCAGAAACCGAACCAGGAACCGAATTCAACACGTCATAGAGATCTCTGGCTATGGGCATGTTGTAGATAAAGCTCTTGGAGTAGTTGACAGTTGTCTTTGAAGCCCTGACATCGACCGTGGGCGAAACGGCCACCACAGTAACCTCTTCCTGGAGGGAGCTCAATTCCATGGTGATGGAGAAGTTTGTGTCCTTACCGACACTGACATTGAGGCCCGGGCGGAGCATTGTCTTAAACCCGGGCATCTCGAATGTGCATTTGTAGTCAGACCCAGGGGGTACAGAAGGGAAACGGAATGTTCCGGCTTCCGAAGTGACGAATGAGATCTGCCCCTGCAAGGCCGGTCCGGTTAAGGTGACCGTACATCCTGGCAGAGGATTTCCGTCGCTGTCGATAACGTTTCCAGTAATAGATCCTGTCAATCTTTGTTGGGCGCTCAAGCTCATGGTCAGCCCGACAAAAATCATAACGATCAGCAAGAATTGAATTGATTTTCTAATCAATTTAAATCTCCTTAATTCAAGTGTCTGTTTGTCCTGCTTTCACAGGATCCCTTCTCCCGTCTTATAAATATAAAGGTGAGGGAGAACGTTTGCCTTTTCTTTTTCATGTCTCTTCTCTGGCCACCTCCTGTTTTGACCCAAAAAAAAAGAGGCTGCTCAGGCTCCACAGAGCCTGAAACAGCCTCTTCTATTTCAGTCAGCTAAAAGATTTAAATTATTTCATTTTTTTGAGGTGCAATATGCGTGCCAAACTGATTTTTTTCTATAAATTATTGATATCATTAACTTTAAAAAATAAACAATCTATAATTTATCTCCGATTTATTCAATGCTTTGAATAATAATCCAAATATATGAACTGTATCCCGGGAAATGAAAATTTGATTCCGTAAAGTAAGTTTACAGCTTTACAACTCCCTATGCCCAAGTCCATTTATGCGGAATTGAAATGTTTTAAAAAGGGAATGGATTTATCATCCAGTCCAGAAGTTCTTTCGCATTTACAATCCTGACTTCAGGTTTCGAAAGGGCATAATCGATAAATTCCCTGAGTGCCCACTGCCTTTCCTCCACACTCGTATTGGGTAATTTCTGAAATTTGGAAGAATAAATATCACTGTGCATTCCGAAAGACATTGGACATCGGTTGCCTTTAAGCCTCAAATCCAACGTGTATTTAAGCGTAGCCAGGAATTCAATTCCAGTCATACCGAATTCAACCCATAAATTCCAGTCAAATCCAGTGATCTTCCCATTCTCCTCATCAAAATATTCTTGCACCGTCTTCATTTTTTTCCGCAGGCCTGCCTCAATTCCGTATCGGGCACACTGACTATCAGGAGGAACGATGACCGCATATGCAGGGATTTCCCATAATCCTGGATACTTTGATACCGTTTTTCTTTGGTGCTCCAGAGATGAGACTTTATCTCCCGGGCTTCCTTCATCCAAGGTGTACGGCCATAGAAAATCCGTCCCATCCTGATCATCCTGGAATCCCTCCTCTATGCTGCAATCATACAAGAAACCTTTATGAAAAACAGCTTGAAAGGCACTATCGTTATACTCTAGATACGGTGTCCTGAAACCATAAATATCAGATGGATCCATTCCAATCCCTTTTGTCGGCTCCGGTTGACTTATTGATTCCTGAGGGTCAAATGATTTTGTGAGCCAATCTATACAGGTCTGGATTTCTGATGTCCACTCCTTGACGCTGAGCAGAGCCCCATGTCTGTGCCGGTGAGTATGCACGCCAAGTTCATGTCCTTTCAATAGAGCCTCTCTCCACACTCTCTTGATAAGAACAGGGTTTTCAGCTTGGCTCCCATCAATATAGCTAGTTGCACAGTACATGGAGAAGTGAATCCGCGCACTATCATATGTCTTCCTGTTTTTATTCCCCTGGGGATTATGCCTCAAATCGAAGAGATCTGTCATAAACTTAACTCCTCCTGTTCCCCCTGAATTTTCAAGACCTGAAAATCCGTTATCATCCGAACCAAAAATAATAAATTGAGGAACCTGCTCAATTTTCAGAGAACCGGGAGGTCCCTGGGAAAACGGCTTGCTCTGCGGCTCTGTAGTAACTGAGCATGTTGTCATCAGAAAGAAAATCGATATGCAAACAACTCCGAATATTTTTCTCATGTTCTCTCTTTTCGAAAATTATTTGTATCTGAATGGCTATTATGCCCCATTATAATCTTCTCCAGTTAAATTTTTTAAGGCACGTTCTCATTTATGAAAATCTCTCTACAAGGCCATGTGCTTTTGGTGCTCCTATTCCTTTCTCCCTCAAAATTTCTCAAGAAAGAATAAAATTGAAATCGCTGTGTGTTCAACGGGATCTCCATTCCTTCACAGCAAGCATGATATCTTTATCTTTAACTGTTCGTCTTCCCGCATGCTCGGCAAGGTCTTTACTGCGCTCAGCGATCTCCCTCGCGATCTCCTCGACCGACCTCGCCAGCTCCCTGGCCGCCCTTCTGCTTGCCCTTGCTCCAGTATCTTTAATTATTCTTTTTAGCGCCAGAGTCGGTAATTCACCCATATCCCACTCCAAATATTTTTGAGAGTCAAATCCCAATTGTTCAAAATCGTTTTTTTATGATTATAGCAAAAATTAGCTATAATTTTTATCTAGTGTATTACTTTCGTCTAAACCGAGTTGAATTGATTTCGTATTTTTCTCATGATAGAAGTGAAAGAGATAATGGCAAACCTATGTTTCAACGAAATGAGATGGAGATGGATATTTTGCACCGGGGACAATACCATTAGCTTGGAGATATTGGAGCGGCCAAAAAAAAGAGGAGGAGAATGAATGAGTTTCACAAATCCTAGTAAAATAACAATACTCGCGCATGAGTTTTTTTGGTTTAAAATTCTAAAGGGCTATTATCGAAAATTCGTGAGATCGTTGGATTTGAGGGGCGATGAAAGGGTCCTTGATTTTGGTTGCGGTCCTGGCGCCGAATCTAAGTTCATCGCACTAACTCTCCAAAAAGGAAAAGGCGAGCTGACCTGCTTTGACATATCTGAAAAATGGATCGAGCGCGCTAAAAAAAATTTGCGACAGTTTTCCAATGTCGAATTCTATGTCAAAGATATTCGAACGTGGGAAGAGAAGAATGATTATTATGACACGGTGGTCGTCCATATTATGCTTCATGACATCCCCCGATTGGAAAGGCCTGAGGTTATAAAGGCCCTTGTACAGAAGATGGAGAGAAGTGCAACTCTTATTATCCGAGAGCCCACTAAAGAGGGACATGGAATTCTCCCCGAGGAGATACAAGAATTGATGACAAAAAACGGTTTGAAGGAAATTGTGTCTGGATTAGCCAAGCGCACGCTTATGGGGACCTATTACACAGGATTTTACAGGAAGGCTTAAAGGTTCGAATGGCACCAGAAGAAGCTTCAAAAATCAAAAACATTATCAGAGGGATAGCGATGTCGGGCTGTCTTATAGCCCTGTTTTTTGGCCCGGGAGGCACATTCAACTGGCCTGAAGCCTGGCTGTTTCTTTTTCTTTACGCAGTTGCATTGACTGGAATAGTGGTCTGGATGAAGAAAAATGCTCCAGATCTCCTCAAAGAACGAATGTCAAGAAAAAAAGACGCCAAAACCTGGGATAAAGTCATCTTGAGCATCTATACCGTTCTGGTGATGATCATGCTTGCGGTTATAGGCTTTGATGCTGTCAGATACAACTGGTCACACGTGCCCTTGCTAGTGAAAGTTTTGGGATTTTTGGGTTTTTTCCCCGCGTACATGTTAGTCTTCTGGACAATGACCCAAAATCGTTATTTATCCGAAGTCGTCAGAATCCAGAAAGAACGGGGGCATGACGTTTGCACCACTGGACCCTATAGATACATCCGACACCCTATGTATGTGGGAGTCATCATCTTCGTCCTTTGTCTCCCTCTGGCACTTGGATCTTTCTTTGCGTTGATCCTGAGTGCCGCTATTGTGATCGTTTTCATTATCCGAACCGCACTCGAAGATAAAACTCTCCAAAAAGAGCTATCGGGGTATAAAGAGTATGCGGAAAAGGTCCGTTATAGGCTGATACCTGGTGTTTGGTAAATATGCACCAAATTGAAGTCTTGGGATATCCCATAGGCGTGTTTATCTTCAATTCTATAGCCAATGTATTTCCGCAGATCGATGCGATCAGGAATTGGTATACGATTTGGATCGTGGGAGCCATCTATCTCTATCCTGCATACATTTTCGCCTATTTCATTTTTTTCCATCTGATCCGCATAAAGCCGATCAACACGTTATTCACCTTCACGACACTCACTCATTATTTCCGACGCTACCACGAACCGGAAACCTCCTTGAAAGATGTGCTGCAAAAGAAAAATTCCAACATGGAGAAAAATCCTGGCATAGGTAAAAAAATTTGAGCTATTGTCAGTCATTCGATGAATTAAAACTTTTCCTTAAAAAAAGGACTGTCACCTTTTTCCAGAGGTAAAGCAAAAAGGTGACAGTCCCCTTTTCCGGAACACCTTAGATGTTGCGGCACAAGGTTACTTTTCTGACACCCTTGACCTGACGAAAATTGGCACCCTGGCTTATACAAGCGATGACCAGATTGCGATTTGTAACGATAGAGCCAGAAATGGCGTTGAGTCCATAATCAAACAATACAGGAGACAAAGGCGTGCTCGGCCCAAGCATTATTTTGTAGGCGTCTGGTTTTACCAGATTTAGGATCTCCCCCAGCGTGTGGTTGATCAGGGTTGTGCTGGTTATTGCGACAATATCAGCTTGCGGGAGAAGAGTTGTAATCTCTTCACCGATGAGGTCTCCAGGACGAGCACGCCCGGGGAGCTCAAAAACCCATAATTTCCGTGCCACCCCCCGGAGCTTCTTTACAAACGGAAAGTGCCCTATGATCGCGATCCGTTTTCCCTGTCCTCTAACGCTGATCTCATCCGCAGCATTCCTATCAACACATAAGGATTCATCAATCTGGATCAAAGAATTCACTGCAGCGATACCGATCGAAGCTTCCAGGATGTGATCAGAAAGCGACAGCTCTGCCAATGCTCTTGCACCTGTAGGGAGAAGCTCACCCGCAGACTCCACCTGGTTTCCTTCTTGAGGAGGAATGGAGGCTGCCATCGTGGAGGCAAGACCACACCGAAATGAAGTCACGGCTGTCCAATACACGCATGTGCGAATATCGGAGATTCCATGATCGCTCTCCATCGAGGATAGAATGTCCCTTAGCAACTTTTTGGATGTTTTCATTTATTCACCCTTTTCCCAGAAGCAGCTTATAGCACAGGGAAAAAGTGCAGTCAAATTTCTTGCATTTTTCGGTCTTCTGCTATAGGTTGGATTTTGACACTTTTCACAACACAAAGGAGGACCCCAGTGAAACTAAGAACTTTATTTTTTTCTCTCTTGTTTCTAACAATTCTTTTGGTGATCAATTCATGGGCTGATGACAACTGCTCAAGCTTCCTTGTGAGCAAGGGAGCGTCAAAAGATGGATCTGTCATGATCACCTACACCTGTGACGGAGAGTTCCATCCCCATCTCGAATATATCCCCGCTAAAGACAATGAGGCCGGGGCAACAATCAAAGTGAGGGGCAGAGATGGTACGATCCGGGGTGAAGTCAAGCAGGTTTCTCACACATATGCTGTCGTCGGATTGATGAACGAGTTTCAGTTGGCCATTGGCGAAACCACATTCGGGGGCCGCAATGAATTGCGAAATCCGGAAGGCCTTCTTCACTATTTTTTGCTGATGGAACTTGCCCTCCAGCGTGCAAAGACTGCCCGGGAGGCCATTGAAGTCATGGCTGAACTCGTCGAGGAATATGGCTACGGCAGTACAGGAGAATCTTTTTCCCTCGCCGATCCTAACGAAGCATGGATCATGGAAATGATCGGGCCTGGTCCGGGTGGAAAAGGAGCTCATTGGGTGGCGTTACGTATTCCAGACGGATACATCTGCGCCCATGCCAACATGTCGCGTATCGGTGAGTTTCCGATGGATGACCCTGACAACTGCATGTATTCTGCGAATGTCATATCGTTCGCTGAGCAAAAGGGATACTATGACAAAAAATCAGGGAAACCGTTTAGCTTCCGTTATGCTTACGACCCTCCGAAACCTTCATCACTCAGGACCTGTGCAGCGCGTGTGTGGAGTATGTTTCGCCGCTGTGCACCCTCGATGGACCTATCGCCGGATTTCCAGCGCGGGGTGGAAGGGACCAAGCCGTATCCACTGTGGATCAAACCCGATAAGCAATTGGCCCTTCAGGATGTGATGCGCGTTATGCGGGACCATTACGAAGGGACTCCATTCGATATGACGGTGGGTCTGGATGCCGGGCCTTTCGGTAGCCCATTGAGATGCCGAGAATTGACGTGGGAAATGAAGGGCATCAAGTACAGCTGGGAAAGACCCATCTCAACTCAACAGACGGCCTTTTCGTTTATCTCTCAGTCCCGGGATTGGCTTCCGGATCCGATCGGGGGCGTGTACTGGTACGGCCTGGATGACACATACACCAGTTGTTACGTTCCCCTATACTGCTGTATCGATTCATTGCCGAAGTCATTCACTGTGGGAGATATCCAGAATTTCACCTGGGATTCTGCCTGGTGGGTCTTCAATTTCGTGGCGAATTTCGCCAATCTCCGCTACTGCGACATGGTCCAGGATATCCTCAAGGTCCAGGCTGCGCTTGAGGATCAATTTCTGGAATTGCAGCCCGTGATCGAAAAGACGGCCGGCGAGTTGCTGAGCAAAGACCCGGAGCTCGTGGTGCGGTTCCTCACCAATTACTCAGTCAATCAAGGGGATATGGTCGTCAAGCGCTGGATCGAATTGGGAGAACACCTCATCTGCAAGTACAATGATGGTTACATCAAGGATGAAAACGGCAGGGCTCGGGGTGTGGGTTATCCTTCTGAATGGCTGAAGACAGTCCTCAAATCCAAGCCTGAACAATTTAAATTGCCCACCTGGGGAGAGGATAAAAAAGACGGCCGGCTGCATTAATTTTTAGGGGGCGAAGGAGGGATGGCTCCATTTTTGCAGGTCTTTTCGGGGAATGAATCGCTCTTACAAAAAGGCAAAATTGCTTTTTGTGTTTCCTTATGGATTATTGAGTGAATCCTATCTGCAATCCGAACATGAAACAACGATAAGCGAAAGAATGATGTGATTTCTCGTTAATTCTTCTCTTTTTTCGATTTTAGCCGTTCCAGCATAGCCGCGCCGTTTGTGTTATCTGGATTTATCTCCAAAGATTTCTCGTAATTCTTAATAGCCAGCTCTTTCTCCCCAAGGAGCATGTAACTCTCTCCCAAGCTGTCGTAAACATTCCAAGCTTCGGGGTACAATTCCACATTCATCTTAAAAACTTCGATGGCTTCTTTGAGCTTGTTTTGATTGATGAGCTGGTATCCCAGCCGGTTCATCTCCACTTCGTCAAAATAGTATTTCTCAACAGGAGCATCCTTAATCTCAGCATACTTTTTGAGAGCTGCGTCCATTCCTGATTCGCCGATCACTTGTCCAAGCACAGTTGCTGCAGAGAGTGATTCATGGATTCGCATCCACACATACTTAACGTTATTCTGGTGTTCTCTTTTCAGTTGCTCAGGATCTATGCCAGATTTAGAGATGAAGGAATACTTTTTCTCATAAGAAAACCGGTCCTGCACAGATGCCAGGTCAAGCCCCTCCTCATTCGCTGCAGATAGGTCGTTCCACAGTCCGACCAAGTAATCCCTCCAGAGCGTTAGGAATTCCCCGCTCATGCGCCCATTGTGGCAATCATACACCCATTCCACAGCATCCTTATCCTTCAGCACTTCGTTCATAACCAACATCCATCGGGGGGCATCAAACTGAGAGGAAAAGGCGATAGACATAGAACCTTTGTAGAAAAGATCTCCAGTGAATAGGAGCTTCTCTTCCAGACAGTGTATAATGATGTCGTCTCCTGTATGGCGTCCTTCACCGAAGTAGATCAGATTAAAGGTCAGGTCCCCCATGTCCAATGTCATGCGGTCGTTGAACGTGATAGTGGGCAGGGTGAGGACATAATTATTTTCCAGGTCGTCACACATGATCTCGGCTGAGCTTATGAGATCACGATACCTCTGGGCGTCTTCTGAATCCGGTTCCATCGCCTTCATTTGGTTTTCCCATTGGATTATTGTGGCCCGCCGCTGAGCCACAAAATTTGGCCTTTCTTGATCGAATTGACGCATTCTTTCTGGGCTGGTTTCATGGGAAATGATAACAGCCTCAGGGAAGACCTGGTTTCCACTCGTGTGATCGAAGTGAAAATGCGTATTGATCACGTAGGCAAAATCATTGCGCCCAAATTCGCGTTCGATGACTTTTCTATACTTTTCAGTGAGCGTTGGGGATTTACCGGTATCGATCATTACGATGCCTTTCTTCGAAGCGAGAGCAATGACCTGATCTGTGTAGACCTTGCCTGATTTGACGACTAAAACTCTCTCGCTCACCCTATCGAATTCAACCGCTATCTCATTTGTCGCTGAGACGAAAACAGGCATTAAAACCAGCAACAGAGATAAATAAAAAAATGGAATCCATCTTGATTTCATTACATCCTCCCTTTGTTTTGAAATACAGAAAAATGTAACGGGTACATTTTTCCTGATCTAATTAAAAAGTGTACCTAGCACCTATTATATTTATAACGAGCCGATAGTTTTCTTAGGCCACGGCAGTCCTTGTGATTTTCGCCACTAAGTTGGCGGTGGGATCCGGGCAACGGACATATTCTGTAGTAACACCATCGGGATCGATCACTTTTTCATAGGGGGTGTTTTCATACTTCCACGGCAACGTAACCCCGTTTTCTAAGAGACGTATAAAATCATGCATGCTGGCTAAGAGCCAAGGGCAGATCTTCCCCATATCTTTTGGATATTCAAACGTGTCACCCTTCTTATGACACCACGTATCTTCACGCGCTTCATAGATCTCGATATCGATCTTGTACTTGCGCCTCTTTTCTTGACCTCCTGCATTTCCCAAACTGAACAACATCGGCGTAGCCACAAGCCCAGCAAATCCACATCCAGTTTTGCCCAAAAAATCTCTCCGTCTCATATTCCCTCCATCTCAGAATTAAAGTTATTTATGCTTCATACTAGCAATATCTGTGCCAGTGTTTATTCATTAATCCCAATCCTTTTCAGGCAGGCTTCCGCTCACACTCCATCCCAAGAATGCACCAAAATGATTTCTACTCATTCTAAGGGATTAAGGAATCGCGCAAAGCAAAGGATGTAAAAATTTTTAACACTGTCAAGCTAGAAACAGTTTCCAATCTTGGTCCATTCTCCTAACAAAACGAAAGAGCTAGGGACCATTTCCCAAATAATCCCCAACGATTTTATCGAGATTCGGGACGGTGTCCTTTGTCCCTATCCTCTCAAATTTCAGCGTTTCTCTGTCTAATATTTCCTGGAATCATGGCTCTTTGCATACAGCATCATATAACGGTAAATTCCTGATGATCGGATAGGAATAGAATCCAACATATTCACTTTCTTTATTTTCCTTATAATCGTCAATGATGTCCAGTATTCCCTCTTCTTAAAAAAAATGCTTTAACACCTTTCGAAAATATTGCAAAATATTGTACTAATGAAATCTAGGATCGCACAACATCTCCCATCGTATCTTATCAACGAATCATGAGGAGGAGGACAATGAAAAAAATCGCTCTATGTCTATGTGTTCTTATGTTTTTCCTTTCTTTGACAGGGTGGAGCAATGACAGTGAGAATGAAAAACCTGCCCTGATTAACGCAGAGACTTTTTCCGGGCTAAAATTCAGGAATATCGGACCTGCCCTCATGTCAGGTCGGATCAGCGATATCGCTATCCATCCAGAAAATCAGAGTATCTGGTATGTGGCAGCGGGATCTGGCAGTGTTTGGAAAACAGTGAATGCCGGGACAACCTGGATAACGGTCTTTGATGATCAGCCATCCTATTCCATCGGGTGTGTCACGATCGACCCCATCAACCCGGAAATCATCTGGGTGGGCACTGGAGAAAACGTGAGCGGACGTCATGTCGGTTGGGGAGATGGCGTTTACAAAAGCTTGAACGGTGGAAAAACGTGGACGAACATGGGACTCAAAGAATCCGAACATATCTCAAAAATTATTGTCCACCCTGACGATTCCAATATGGTTTATGTGGCCGCTGAAGGCCCACTCTGGTCAGCGGGTGGAGAGCGGGGGCTCTACAAAAGTGAAGACGGCGGGAAAACTTGGGCTCCAAGCCTCGAAATCAGCAAAGACACAGGAGTGACGGCTGTGGAGATGGATCCGTCAAACCCCGATATTCTCTATGCTGCGGCCTATCAGCGGCGCCGGAGTGTGGCGGCATTTATGGGCGGAGGCCCCGAGTCTGGGATCTACAAAAGCGAAGATGTGGGCCGATCCTGGCGGAAACTAACGGTCGGGCTTCCCAAGGGAGACATGGGCAAAATAGGGCTGGCTGTCTCCTCCATCGAACCCAATGTAGTCTATGCCACAATAGAGGCGAATAGAGATGAGCGAGGATTTTACAGATCATCAGACCGCGGAGAAAGCTGGGAAAAGCGCAGCAGTTACACGAGCAGCGGCACAGGCCCTCATTATTATCAAGAGATCTATGCAAGCCCTCATCAGTTCGACCGTGTGTACCAGATGGATGTGTGGATTCATGTGTCCAATGATGGAGGAAAAACTTTTGATTCTATTGGAGAGACGCACAAACACTCGGATAATCATGCACTCGCCTTTGATACCAACAATCCGGATTACCTGCTTTCAGGATGTGACGGCGGCCTGTATGAGACCTATGACCATGGAAAGACCTGGAAGTATTTCGCCAATCTTCCGATAACTCAATTTTACAAGATATGCCTGGACAATGACTTTCCTTTCTACAATGTGCACGGCGGCACTCAGGACAACTCGAGCCAATTAGGGCCTTCGCGGTCGCTGAACCGAAACGGGATATTCAACAGCGACTGGATCATTACATCCGGGGCCGACGGTTATGCGTGCGCGATCGATCCTAAAGATCCTAACATTATCTACGCTGAATGGCAGAACGGCAGCCTGAACCGTTACGACAAACGAAGCGGTGAGTTGGTGGACATCAAGCCGCAGCCAGAGAAAGGAGAAGATCCACCCCGCTGGAACTGGGATTCACCCATCATCATCAGCCCTCATTCGAACACCCGGCTGTATTATGCCTCACAGCGGATCTACAAAAGCGACGACCGCGGCGATTCCTGGACGGCGATCAGTCCAGACCTCACCCGCAATATCTTCCGACTTGAGCAGAGGATCATGGACAAAACATGGAGTGTGGATGCCCTCTGGGATCAAGGCGCGATGTCGATATACAGTACGATCACCTCGATATCTGAATCCGCCCTCCAGGAAGGGCTGATCTATGTGGGTACTGACGACGGATTGATCCAAGTCACAGAAGATGGCGGACAGACTTGGCGCAAAGTCGACAAAATCCCCGGTGCTCCCGATCTCTATTTTGTCAATGAGATAAGAGCTTCCAGACACAATAAAGACACCGTCTACGCCGCTCTGGACAACCACAAGACCGGAGATCTCAGACCCTATCTTTTGAAAAGTGCAGACCGCGGCCGAACCTGGACCTTAATCGTTGGTGATCTTCCTGAAAAGACGATCGTCTGGGCTATCACTCAGGATCAGGTGAACGCTCAACTGCTATTTATCGGCACAGAATTCGGCATCTATTTCACTCCGGATGAGGGAAAACACTGGGTTAAGCTTTCTGGGAATGTTCCGACTGTCGCCTTCAGGGATCTTGAAATCCAGGACCGGGAATGCGATCTGCTGGGAGCTTCTTTCGGCCGGGGAATTTTCATTTTAGACGACTACTCGCCACTGAGACAGGTGACCGCAGATCTCCTGAAACAGGAGGGCGTGCTATTCCCTGTGAAAAAAGCCTTGATGTACATTGAAAAACGGCCACTGGATTTGAAAGGAAAAGCTTTTCTGGGAGATGGCATTTACCTGGCCCCGAATCCACCGTTTGGGGCGGTATTCACCTATTCCCTCAAAGAGTCATTAAAAACGCGTGCAGAAAAAAGGCGAGATGCGGAGAAAGCGTTGGAAAAAGAGGGGAAATCCGTCAAGTTTCCCGGTTGGGAAGAATTGAGGAAAGAAGAGCGCGAAGAAACTCCAGCACTCATTATCACCGTGAAGGACGAGGATGGACAGGTCGTGCGACAATTGACGGGGCCGATTTCCAAAGGCATAAACAGGGTGGCATGGGATCTTCGATATCCCACCGTAGAGCCTACGGAGCTCGAGAGACAGGAGCGCAGCCCCTGGGATGAGCCTCCTGAAGGAGCGCTGGTTGTACCTGGGACGTTCAAGGTGTCCATCGCGAAGAGAATTGATGGTGTGCTAACCCAACTTGGTGAACCTCAGGATTTCACAGTGGAATCTCTCGGATTAGCCACTCTTGGAATCCGGGACAGAAATGAGTTGCTGGCCTTCCAGAAAAAAGCTGGAGAGATCCAGCGGGCCATCATGGGAGCTGGTGCGGCAACAGGTGAGGCCATGAGAGAGATCCAATTTATCAAGAAGGCCCTGTTGGATACACCAAAGGCAGATCTGCAACTTGGAGACCAGGCCCGAGAGATCGAGCGGCGTCTTCAAGAATTCCAGACCGAATTGTACGGAGACCGGACGGTCGGGCGCAGATCAGAGCCCACTTCACCATCCATTATGAGACGAGTGAGTGCTCAGCTTTTAGCGACATCTCCCATCACAGAAACGAACAAACGCAACTATGAGATCGCTGCTGACGATTTTGAGAAACTGCTGGAGGAAATGCGTCAAGTGATCGAGGTCGACCTGAAGAAGCTCAAAGACTCTGTAGAAGCCGCAGGCGCCCCCTGGACTCCTGGCCGCAGCCTCCCCACGTGGAAGAAAAGATAGCAATTAATCTTCGAGGATCTTGCTCAGGACATTTTCGCTGCGATTGGGTACATCTTCGGGAAGGTAGAGAATTACGCCTCCTTTGACGGGGCGGATGACAATTTTCCCCTCCTGGGCTAATCTCTGTGTGGTTGCAACCGGATTAGTCCCGAAATATTCCAAAAATGCGTTATTGAATCCGCTGTAGACGCTGTGAATCCCTTTATACTTTCCCCGGAGTTTTTTAATGGCCCGATGGATAAACTCCTCTTCAGAGAGTTTGGGTTTTTCGTCTGGTGACATTGTTTCCTCCTGAAGCAATCCTTTTTAGTATTTTATCAGGTTCTAAGAGAAAAATGAATGCCAAGATCAAATATCTGAAGCAAAGGAGTTATAAATGGTTCTTGATGTGATTTGCAAAATGGAAGAATGAGGGAGGGAGCCAGGATTTTCTTTCCATTGACTCCCCATGGTTACACATGCCAAATGCCCTGCGGCTTTATAAGAGGAGACGAACTCAAGGCGTTAAAATTCTCACTTCGTGAGATCTTGAAAGTAATTGAGGAAATTTTCACCTTGCTAAGATCCGAAGTTTTTGCATTGGCTTGACAAATTGTGCTTTTAGGTAATTGACCGAATCTAGGCTCTGTGATATAAGCAAAAAGGATTAGAAACAGAGGGATTTTTCATGGAAGACCAAAAAGAAAACATTCGAAGGCCTGTTTGGGGCCCCCGTATTTTCCTTATCGGAGTGCTATTTTTTGTGGTATATCTGATTCTCGTCTATGGGTTCAAGATCACGGCGGGAACACTTTATGCCATCCTGCGTTATGGAGGTATCGGCCTTGCTATCATCGGTTGGCTATTCTGGCGAATCTTGAAAAGATAGGAGTTCAATCACCCCGAATGCTGCTATTCTAAGTTCCTTTTCTTCAACAGAATCGTATATTTCGAATCGAATCGGAGACTCTTATAGAACGGATTCAAACCAAAATCGACAATAAATGCAGCGTGAACCTTAAAGCTCTCTTTCAGGCACTCAAAAACTAAATCTTTATTAATTATGGGCTGGATAGACTGAAGAAGCCACACAGAGAAACGATGGCTATCGTCTATAGACAAAAACGGTGTGTTCTTTTCCAGAGTCGTCTTTGAGGGATTCGACACGGACTTCTTTATTGCCCCATCCGGCGATATGATAGTTATGGCTGACGACACAAGCACCCGGTTTGAGCTGATTCTCAAGCAAAGGACGGAGCATATCATTGGATTCTGGAAGGAGGTAAAGGGTGACAATCGTCGCCTCAGAAATGTCGGCCTTCGTGGCGTCTTGGAGGCGGAACTTGACAAGAGACTCTACCCCTGCTTTACGGGCGTTGGACTGGGACTTTTTCACCCATTGTGGGAATATATCCAGCCCGACACCGTGTGCGCCATATTTTTTTGCTGCGGTTATCACGATGCGGCCATCGCCACAACCGAGATCGTAGACGATGTCGTTCTCATCCACTTCAGCCAATTCGAGCATTTTCTCGACAACACACATGGGAGTGGGCAAAAAGGGCGCAAGTTTCACCGCAGCAGCGGGATTCAAAGCCGCATTCTCATCGAGACGCGTCCTCAGACTTTCTTCTGATAAATCAAACTCAAGATCACTTTTATTGTGATCTGAACCTCCGGTCAGCAGGAGGACAGCGCATCCCAATCCGATCAGAGCGACCACCAGCACAATTTCTATTGTTCTCTTCACGCACAACCTCTCTATCAAGCCCTACGATATGTTAGTGTCCATTTTCTTTTATTTTGTCTTTGACAACGATACAAAACGGAATATTCTAGCACATAAAGATTGAAAAAGAATATTTTTTCTTCTTGTATAAGCATCCTTATTTCCGTGATAAGGGCATTAGACGTAAAAAAGAGGGAGTCACAGTCCTTGTGAGTCGGATGGCGGCGGGGGGGGGGTCTTCGACGAATATGGACTGTGACGAACTCCTGCTATTATCATTTGACTTTAGAGCATCACGGAAATAAGGATGCTTCCTCTTCCGATTTGGAGTTTTTTCTCCTAAGAGACCGTTTAGGAGCCTCTCTAAGCTTTCGGCATGAGAATAGCGCCATCTGTGAAATTGCCATAAACCTCGGCTTTATCCTGAAGAAAAAGGAGACCGACAAGAGCTCCTGTCGCGGCATCGAGTTCGTGGTCTGAGATGTCTTTTTTCAATCCCTTGATGCCGAGGCGTTTTAGGCCCCGATGAAGGCCTATCAGATCACGACGAGAACGCGGAATTCTCCAGATATCCTGAGCCCCGCCTGGATACATCTCGACAACACGGAATCCCCTATTCTCGAGTTTCCCGCGAAGCTCGATGCCGCGCACAGTGAGCGCCCTCATCGGGCCCAGGGTGATGGGAAAAAAAGGGATCTTCCGCTGCCTCAATGCCAGATCGCAAAGACGATAATGTTCGCCGTTTCTGTCTTCTATGGACTTTCGGCCAGGCGGAAGATTCAGGGGGGCATCGATTGTAATGAGACTTGGTTTCTCTTTTTCAACGGAATCCAATATATCCGCGTCGGAATAGCTTAGAAAAGTCTTCCCTCTCAGATCCCGCAGGATACACATCCCTGTTGGACGATGAGGCACTCCTGCCAAATCAACGCCCAGAACACAGAATTCTTCCATTTAAAAATCGAAGGAATACCCGATGCCGCCGACGACACGAATGCCGCTCAAATCCACCTCTCTATCGAATGGCATGACTCTGAGCGGGACGGCTTTGACTTCTGCCGATAGGAACAGCCCTTTAAAAAGCATCAGAGTTGCTCCGATGCCGAATACATTTGTCCATTTTTTATGGTCCACCGGCATACGGATAAAATCACTTTCGATGTCCTGTTTATAGGAATAATAGGCCATCCCAAATTTAATGTAACCCACCAATGGGCGAATCGGCAAATAGAGAATTCCTGAAAATTCCCAACCAGTCACAGAAAGAGTGCTGTTTTCCTCATAAATACCGACTGTCCCGCTTTTTTTGTACCCGCCTTCATAAGCAACCTCAATACCCACGCTTCTGAAAGGAGTCACCCTTAAATAGGGAACGAATACGGTCCCATTTCCATACGTTGCTTGAATAACACCATCCTCAATGTGACGGAATCCATAGTTAAGGCCTAGACTTATTTGTGTTGCTTGGGCTGTTTGAACAGCGATCACACTCAGAAAAAGCACGAGCAACAATTTTGTGCATGTCCTTCGCATCATACAAATCCTTTCTTCAGTCCATGATACTCAAAACGCACTGAGATCGCAGAATCACTGTCGGTAAGTCGCATTAATGGGATCGCTCTCTTCACCCGTAGCACTGACAGAGGTGATCTTGTAAATAAAAGACTCCTCTTCCAAGAGTCCGCGTCTGTCATACTCGAAACTCTGGCTGTCCACTTCGGTGACCAAAACGAATGCGTCATCCTGGATATCGGACCGGCCTGCATACAGGCGATATGAAACCACCGGTGATTCGTTTCGGTAATTTGCGCTCCAGGTGAGACGGTCTATATATTGGGTGAAGAAAATATAATCGTTTGGGATTCGTTCGACTTCAAAAGAACTGGGGGGGTATAATTTTTTCACCCCGTAGAAAGCGGCTGCGTAGGCATCGACAATTCCCCATCCATACTCATTATCTGGACTTGAGGAATTGCTCGCCGTTAGTTTTATCGCATTCATTATGTCCTCGTTCGTCCACGTGGGATTGATCTCCAGGAGGAGTGCAGCCACACCGGCTGTCAAAGGGCAGGAGAAAGAGGTCCCGTCCACAGAATCATAAATGCTGATCCCCCCAACCTCTACGGTGTAGACATCTAAACCCTGGGCCATGACATCAGGCTTGATCCTTCCGTCGGCTGTGGGGCCCATCGAGCTAAAAGTGACCCTAACCCCGCGAGAGTCTACAGCTCCCGCTGCGAGAACAAAGGGGCTGTCAGCGGGAGCGATGATCGTGTTTTCAGGGGGAGTTGCGGGACCTTCATTTCCTGCTGAGTTGACAATCAGAATGCCGCGGCTGGCAGCGATGTTGGCGCCCCGTGTGGATATGGCCGTCTCTCCATCCATATCATCTGAGGAATAGGACTCCTCTCCGTTCGTGAAATCACTCCGATAGCCCAGAGAGCTGCTGATGATGTCGGCTCCGAGGCTGTCGGCCCATTCGGCACCTGCAACCCAGTGGTCCTCTTCAATGTGGCGCTCCCATTCAGTGTTTTCCGTTTTTCCCAGGATGTAGCTCGCTCCGTAAGCTGGTCCGATCAATTCTCCTGTATGGAAACCGCCGATTGTGCCCAATGTTTGGGTTCCGTGATTCCCTACGCCCATCTGGCCATCCTCATCAAACACATTTGGATCGTTGTTGACAAAATCCCAAGTGGCTTGGATATCGAGGTGATCCAAGGCTTGGTGCGTGAGGTTTTTAAAGCCCGTATCCAGCATACAGATCAAGACGCCTTTACCGCTGTAACCGAGGTCGTGAAGGATGGGTACATTGATTTGATTGACCTGATTGAAAGATGGGCCGTAATTTAAGGTGTGAATTTCTGTTATCGAGAAGGGCTTCTCCAAAGATTGTGTGCGACCGATAACAGGCTCACGGAATCGGAAGGAACGGACGCGATCGATTTTTCGAACGCATTTGAGCTCGGCAATTCGCTGCAAGGAAAAGCCGTAGACTTCAGCGGAGACAGCATTCAGCCATCGTGAGCTGTGGCGAATGCGGAGTGTGTGGGCTTGGATACTCTGCACATATTCTTCTTTCACAGGAACATCGTATTCATCGACCAAGGGATAAATTTCCTGATGCCGCAGACGACGCTTCAGAACACGTGGATTCATTGAAGACTGGACATCCTGAATTTTTTGTTGGAGGTCTGGGCCTTTGTCATTAAAAAAAATCCATACGGTATACTGGCTCTGCTCCCCTTGTTTCTGAATCGAGGCCTTCAAGCTGGGGCTGATCTTTTCTTCAGTGTTCGAAAAAACAAAAGAGACTACAAAAAATGCCACAATTACTGGGATGATGATTTTTATACATTTTCTATGTTTCATTTTTTATTCCTAGTGATAGATACCCGTAAAACTTCGACAAACCGGACAATAAAGTCACTAAATGTTGATCATTGAATTTTAATTATAGGAAAACAGTCGGAAGTAGTCAAAAAATGAGCCAGGCATATTATTTTAAACGGATAATGGAAATGAGATATAGTTCGCCTTTATTATGTAGGGTCAGCTTCCCGAGTAGACCGCTCAGAAAAAGGGGACTGTCACCTTTTATTTTTATTCATAGCGGAGGGAGTTGATGGGATTGGCTGTCGCTGCCCGGATGGCTTGAAAGCTCACTGACAAGAAGGCAACCATCAATGCTATGGCCATGGCTGCGATAAAAATGAACACACTCAAGCTTGTGCGATAGGCATAACCTTGCAGCCAATTTTTCATCAAGAAATAGGCCGCAGGCCAGGCTATAATGTTGGACACCAGGACGAGGAGAAAAAACTCCCTGCAGAGAAGCACGGTGATGTTCGGGACGGTCGCGCCGAGCACTTTTCGGATCCCGATCTCCTTCGTTCGCTGTTCCGATGTGAAAGAGGCCATTCCGAACAATCCGAGACAGGCAATAAAAACAGCTAACACAGTGAAGTATTTCAAAACTGTCCCGATGGATTCCTCAGCTCTGTACATTTCGTCAAAATTCTCATCCAGAAAATAGTATTCGAAAGGATAGGTGGGGATAACTCTTTTCCAAACGTTCTCGACAGCTTTTATGGATTCAGAAATGTTCCCTGTCGCAATCCGGATGAGCATGATTCGGGTCCATTCAGGCTCTATGTATAACGCGAGAGGTTCGATCTTAGTGCGCACAGGCTGATAATGCCAGTTTTTCATCACTCCAATAATGGTTCCTTCCCGTCCGAAAAACATACAGCTTTCTCCGACTACGGATTCTCTTCCCATCAACTGGGTCACTTCTTCGTTGATTATAAAAGCTGAGGAAGCGTCGGAAGAATATTCTCTGGAAAAACTCCTTCCCTCTTTCATCTCCACCTTGAGAGTTTCGATAAAATCAAAATCAACGGCGTTGTTCCCGATCAGGGTTTTGAAATTCGGATCCTTCCCTTCCCAATTAAAATTGCTGGAATTGCTACCAATATAAGAAGGAAGCTGGGAAGATGCCGTCACATTCAGGACATGTGCATCATTCACCAATTCAGTCTTTAACGTGTCATAAACTTTTTTGACGTCGTCTCTAAGAGGAATATACACCAAGTGCTCTCTGTCCCATCCCAGCCTTTTGTTTTTCATATAGGTCAACTGCTGGTAAACGACAACAGTCCCTATAACCAGCAGGATCGAGAGAGAGAACTGAACGACAACCAACACCTTTCTGAACCAGGAACTCGCAGCGCCGGCCTTAAACGTTCCACGAATGACTTTAACCGGCTGGAAAGCTGATAAAAATAGGGCCGGATAACTACCGGCAACAAGACCTGTAAAAAAAGTGATTCCGATCAGGCCTATAAAGATCACGCCTATCCCGGCAACATTCCAGGAGAGGTCTTTTTCTGCGAATTTGCTGAACATTGGTAAAACGGCCGTAACGATCCCCGCCGCCAGAACTAGGGCAATAAATGCAAAAACCACAGATTCTCCGTAGAATTGCCGAATGAGATGGCTTTTTAAAGCACCCACCACCTTTCGCATCCCGACTTCTTTGGCCCGGCTGGCAGAACGGGCCGTGGAGAGGTTCATGAAGTTGATACAGGCTATCAGCAGCACGAACAGGGCGATGATGGAAAACATATAGACGTATTGGATGTCACCAGTGTCTTTCTCATAACCCCAATAGGAATGGAGATGAATCCTCGTGAGTGGCATCAGCACAAGTGAGGTCACACTGTCGGGCTCCTTCGTCTTAATGAAACCGGATATCTTTGTATTCACCAAATCCATGGTGGCATTTGGACTGAGCTTGACGTAAGTTCCGATGGAATTGCTGCCAAATTCGAGGTCGGTCCTTCCGATTTTTTCTAAAAACGCGTAAGGAATCAATATTTCGAACTGAAGTATTGAGTTATGAGGGACATTCTTTATGACTCCGCTCACCGTGAATTCGTGAGTGTTGTTGATGGTGATCACTTTCCCCAGAGGCTCTTCCTGCCCGAAATACTTCTCCGCAATATCCTCATTGATGATGAGTGAATAGGGTGAGTCCAGAGCGCGTTCTTTATCTCCCTTTATCAACGGAAAGGTGAACATCTGAAAGAAGGATGGATCAACGGCCCTGACGTCGTATTCAAAAAAAGCCTTTTCTCCATAACGGAACAACAAACCGCCTGACCAGACATAACGCGTCGCATCGACGATTTCCGGGATCTCCTCTGTGAGGGCGGGGCCCAATGGGTGGGGAGTCACGCTCACATGAAACAATCTTCCCGAGTATTGCTGATCTTCCTCGACACGGTAAAGGTAAGGCGCACTCCCATGGAATCTATCATAACTCAATTCATCCAAGACCCAGATAGAGATGAGTAAACAACAGGCCATGCCAATGGCAAGGCCTGTGATGTTGATGAAGGAATACCCTTTGTGTTTTCTGATGTTTCTCAATATGACCTTTAGATAGTTTTTAAGCATCGCCACGCTCCAATACATAGAATTTGAAATAAATGACGGCATGGATTTAACGATCTGACCCCAATACCAGAGAGATGCCGAAAAGACGCCTCTTTCCGCAATGATCTCCGAATAGATCTCCTCAAAATCGCCGATCAAGGGGAAATGTTCGCTATCGCCATAAGCGGTGGTGAGAAGCCAGAGTCCTAACCTTGAAAGGCGATTCTCTTTGTGCGTCATGTATTCTTCCTGGCAGAAAAAGCAAAATCTGGATAATCCTCCCACATAACCTCATTGATCCGCTTGATCTCATTCAGCGCTTTAATTCCCTTTTCGGTGATCTTGTAATATCTTTTGCTCAATCCTCTCCTTTGTTCATTGGCTTCCCCGATATAGGAGTTCAGATAGCCTTTGTTGGTGAGACGCTCGAGAGGAAAGTAGACTCCTCCCAAAGATATTGTCTTGCGAGTGACCTGACGAATGTGCTTATAAACAGTTGTACCATAAGCATTCTCTTCCAGCCTCCAGACAGATAACAATATCAATTCTTCCAATTTTGTCAGCATTTGCATGGCCTTATCTCGCTTTATTGATGAACATATTCTACATCTTAGAATACGTCAGCGATGGTAAAAAGGTTGCCAATTTTCTAATTTTTAGAATTTTTAACCTAAATAACAAGAAGGGATTGGCGCTGGATTTCAAATCCAGAGTCAGCTCCCCGTATGGACCGTTTGGGAAACGGTCCGTACATTCTGCGGGTACGCCTTTATTATGTAGAGTCAGCTCCCCGAGCTAACCGAAATAGGATCTCTGAACCGACCGCTTGAAAAAATGCAACCGGAAGTTTTTGCTTTGCGTTGACGAACTGGAAGTTTTTCTCGACATTTTCCTCAATTGTATATGCACTCCATCTTTTTGACTCGTTCGAGTTGGTTAATATTGAGTCGTGTCAATTTATGTGATATAGTCGATGCTTATAAATTATTTCATGTCAGGATTCATAATTTATATCCCAAGGAGAAATCGATGAGAAAATCAGTGTTCTTGATTGCAGCTTTGTGTTTTTTAGTCTTTTCGACTGTGACCGGGCAGCAGGCCAAAGAAGAAGAAAAGCCAAATCCGATGGCCAATTTTTCCTTCGTTGATGAGATCCAGCCCGTACCCGACGATGTCAAGGTAGGGTTTGAATCCATCACAGCCAAAGACGCCGTCACATATCTGAAGTTCATCTCTGATGATCTCCTAGAAGGCAGAGACACTGGAAGCAATGGATATGACATTGCCGCTCTCTATGGGGCGACCATGTTCGAGCTCTGGGGTCTAAAGCCCGCAGGCGACATGATCCGGCCGCGGATGGATATGCGCCGGATGATGATGGGGGGAGAAAGGCCTCAGGGCTCCAAAAGAAGCTATTTCCAGAACATCGCCATGCGGGAGACCTTAGAAACGGAGGGGATGGCCTATGTCGAATGGCAGAAAGGCCAGCAGAAAAAAACGCGGTCTTTCCATCCGGATGTCGACTACGGCTATTTTGCATCCGGTACACAATCTCTATCCGCTCCGGTGGTCTTTGTGGGATACGGGATTCAGGAAAAATCCCTGAATTTCGACGAATACAAGAATCTGGATGTCAAGGGAAAGATCGTCATGATGCTTAGCGAAGCGCCGGGTAAAGGCGATCCTGATTCTCCCTTTAACAAAGGCGATCTGAAAGAAAAATACTATCCTCCGCGCCGCCGTATGAGACGGATGACAGATCCAAAAGTCAAGCTGGCCACAGACTTGGGCGCAGTGGCAGTCCTTATGGTTGAGAACTCCCCCGAAGATAATCCTGATGTATCACGCCAAACTCTTGACAGACAGCAGGTCAACGATGAACGGCCCATTATCCCCGGCGATCGCCGAAGAATCTCTCTCATGGAGGGGAGAGGTCTTCCCATGCCCTGGGATTCTGTGGCAACGATCAGAGTTACCCGGGAGATGGCAGACCAGATCTTGGGTTTGGTTGACCAGGATGTCGAGACCCTCAAAGGGAAGATCGAAAAAACACAGCAATCCCAATCCATGTCTCTCGCAGGTGTGACATTCACAGTAAAAACGACGGCCAAGACCAAACTCATCAACAGCATGAATGTCCTGGGATACATCGAAGGCTCTGACCCGGAGTTGAAGAAGGAAGCGATCGTGATCGGTGGCCACCTGGACCACCTGGGAAAACGTGGAGACTACATCTTCAACGGCGCCGACGATGATGGGTCTGGTTCTGTCGGAGTTCTGGAGATCGCCGAAGCCTTTGCCAAGAATCCCATCAAGCCCAAAAGGTCCATCATTTTTGCTCTTTGGACGGGCGAGGAAAAGGGCCTCCTCGGCTCAAGGTACTATGTGGCCCATCCCTTTATTGAAAAAACTGCGTATAACCTGAACCTGGATATGATCAGCCGGGTTTACGAAAAGAGCCGCCTTGCAATGATGTCTCGGATGTTCGGTGAGGATGTCCCCAAGGAAGCACTGGACAAAATCGATGTCAAAAAATTCGTGTCCTGCTCATTTGATGCCGACACCCCTGAACTCGGAGATATCATCAAGAATAACAACGCCTATATCGGCCTTCACATGAGCGTTCGGGAATCCAGCGAAGCGATGGGTGGAAGCGACTATGCGCCCTTTGCCATGAGTGATATTCCCTGGGCTTATTTTATGGCTGCCATGACGGAAGACTATCACCAGCCATCCGATACGGTGGATAAGGCGAGCCCCGAGTTGATGGAAAAAATCATCCGCATCACATATCTCACTGCAGCTAGACTGGCGGATAAATGACCGCCTGACGACCACTGGAAAAATCAACGAAGAGATTTTCGGCGCCGGTCACAGATTTTGACCACATTGGGGATGTGGATCGGGGAGAAACCCTTCTGGATATGGGCTCCGGCTATGGTAGAGTTCTTGACTATTTAGGGGACAAAGGATTCAAACACACAATCGGGTTGGAATCTGATTTTCAGCTTCTTAGAAAACGGCCCGTATCTGTTGTTTTTGGCAAAGGGGAACAGGCTCCTTTCAAAGATAAGATATTCGGTGCAATATTTCTTATAGGAGTTCTTTCCTATATTATTGAGGATACCCAAAGGCAATCGATTTTCGATGAGATCCAGAGAATCCTCAAGCCTCGAGGATTTTTGTTCCTCTCCTGCTTCCTGATCAGCCCTGATGGATACCATCAAAAAAAATACCGGCAAGGTCAAAAAAAGCACGAGAAATACGGGATATTCGAGTCGGATTCAGGGGGGATCTTTCGCCATGCCAACGAGGCAGAATTGAAAAAACTTCTAAATAATCTCGAGATCCTAGAGTGGAAGGCTCGTATGTTCACGACCATGAACAAGCGTGACGCTTTAGGCGCCATTATCGAAGCTAGGAAGCCTTAACTGGCCTCCGAAAAGACTTTCCCATTGCATTTATGCTGATTCAAAACTTCAGCAATGATGAAGGGGAGTCGGAGATTGTTCGTTGCGCAAAATCTTCCGTATTATGAAAAGTTCAGTTTAGTAGTATTTTTTCAAATCCATGCCTGAATAAAGGTGACCGACTTCATCAGCATATCCGTTGAACATCAACGTCGGGCGCCTATTCTGCTCCCCGATGCGACGCTCTTTCGCCTGGCTCCAACGGGGATGATCCACGTCAGGATTCACGTTGGCGTAAAATCCATATTCTCTCGGATTGGCTTTTCGCCAGCTCGATTTGGGCATCTTCTCGACAAAAGACATTTTCTCGATGGATTTGATACTCTTAAATCCATACTTCCAGGGGATGACAAGTCTGATCGGTGCGCCGTTCTGATTCGGGAGATACTCGCCGTACAGACCTACAGCCAACAGAGCGAGTGGATGCATGGCTTCGTCCAGCCGCAGAGCTTCTGTATAAGGCCAATCAAGAACACGCGTGCGCTGGCCCGGCATTTGTTCGGGAGCATAAACAGTCTCGAATTCCACAAACTGTGCCATTGAGGCCGGCTGGCATTTTTTGACAAAATCACCAAGAGGGAATCCTATCCACGGGATGACCATGGACCATGCTTCCACACATCTCCAACGATACACGCGCTCTTCAAGAGGAAACATCTGGATGAGCTCATCGATGTCGAATGTTTGTGTGTCCTTGACCAATCCCCCCACTGAAAGAGTCCATGGCCGGCTGCGGAAATCAAGGCTGAGCTCCTTTACCGACCTCTTGCCGGTGGAAAATTCGTAAAAATTTGTATAGGTTGTCGCCTCCTCAAAGGACGTCAGTTTGTCCGGGACAGCATATTCCCCCCGCTTGTGAGCTGAGAGTTTTGGCTTGGGCTGAGAATTTTCTTGGAAGTATGAATTTGGAAGGAAAAAACTGCTAGCTGCCAAGGAGGCTGAACTGGCTAGGAATTGGCGGCGGTTTAGGTAGTATTTTTTTGCCGTAATTTCAGATGACCGAATAGCCGGCGCCTTTTTGATTAGCATGGGTACCCTCCTCTCTGTCCCAAATGCTGTGTCTCACAAATTTTATATCACAGTCAATGAGATCAGTCAAAACGAACTATCCGTAGAGGTCTTCTCAAGCAAAAAGATCATGTCCAGCCGTTGACTCTTCAAAATATTTAAAGTACACTATATTTATAGGTAATATGTAATTCAGGAGGTCTCATGAGTCAAAAAATCGGTGGAATTCTAGTGATTCTTGTCCTCCTTATCGGATGGAATATTCTCAACTCAACAACCCAAAAGGGAAAACGATCAGAATTGCTTAAAGATGGAGAAAATGGAATGGCAAAGAAAGTGATCAAATCTGAGGAAGAGTGGAAGAAAATTTTGACACCCGAGCAATATCGGGTTCTGAGGAAAAGCGGCACGGAGCGTGCTTTTACAGGAGAATACAATGATTTTTATAAAGAAGGGATATACACATGTGCTGCCTGCAATACTCCTCTCTTCAGTTCTGAAACTAAGTACGACCACGGAACGGGATGGCCGAGCTTTACCGCTGCTATCGACGACGATCTCATCGAATACAGAGCGGACTACTCGCTGCTTATGAAAAGAATCGAGGTGAGATGCGGTGTGTGCGGCTCTCATCTCGGCCATATTTTTGATGATGGACCAGCGCCCACGCACAAACACTTCTGCATCAACTCTTTAGCGTTGGATTTTCGCTCTAAGGACGCTGAAGCCAAATCCCCTATCCCGAACAGAGGGGAAGAGAAACAACAGGAGGATAAATCTTTATCAGAGACCGCCACCTTTGCGGCAGGATGTTTCTGGGGAGTGGAGCAAAAGTTCAGCCAGTTGAATGGTGTCCTCTCCACAACGGTCGGATATTCAGGAGGGGCCGTTGAAAATCCGACCTATAAACAGGTCTGCTCGGATCAAACAGGACACGCCGAAGCCGTCCACATCATCTATGATCCCGCAGAGATCACTTACGCGGACCTTGTGCACTATTTCTTTAAAATTCACGATCCCACCCAGGGCAACAGGCAAGGACTCGATGTTGGCTCTCAATACAGATCAGCGATCTTTTATCATGATGCGAAGCAAAAAGAAACTGCACAGAAGATCATCGATACGCTCAACACGTCCGGACGTTACAAAAAGCCCATCGCGACTCAGGTCATCCCCTACTCTGAGTTCTATAAAGCGGAAGAATACCACCAGAAATATTACGAAAAACTGAGAAAAAAGTACTGATACCCAGCCAGTAGAGATAGAATCAGGGCCCTATGATTGTGATAAACTCTGACCAGACAGTGTCAGCGACTGTTCAATTTCAAAAATTTTGATTCCCAGGGATTTATACGGATCGATTCAGCGGCTTTTCCGATATCCTCTTCGCAAACATTCACTGGTCAGGAGCTGCTTCAGGGAACTCTTCAATGGCAAAAGAACACTCAGGTCCTCCGGCCGCCCGTCTGTCTCTCGTATGTGAAGGATAATCCCCGTCCCATCTTGTGAGGGTTTTGCACTCACGAGGACCACATTTTCTGCCTGGATCTTTAGATAAGATTGAGCCTGAGGTCCTTTCTCTGCTTCACCAGCCGGGAAAACCCTCGAAAGCAGCGGGACGCGTGAATTCCAGCTGAATCGTGTCGCAAACGTATTCGAGCTATTTTGCGTTGATGTCAAGAAGTAATTCCACTTGAACTCACCTTCCTGGCTGGCTCTAAAATTTGTGACCCAATAATTGTTCATCACCCAGGAATACACATGAGGCCTCGCGATCTGGGCGATGTACTGGAATTTCCCGAGGTTGATATCGCCGAATTGGACAAGTGGGACTTCATTGCTGCCCAGGACAACTTGACCTCCAGGACTCCGCACAGCCACAAAATTTTGAATGGCGTACCAATCTGCAGATGTGCCTTCCAGCTGGTTCTTTCCAGGGTAAACCAAGCCCCCCTGGGTTTCATAACAGATATTACCGTCCGCGATGTGGAAAGGAAAGGCGATGTAGATCGCTTCAGGGTCTGTGATGGCTCTCTTCGTGATCCGATAATGGAATCCGACCCTCTTCTCCTTGTTGAAAAGCCTGATCTCACAGGTAACCGGTTTCCCATCCTCAGCTGTCGCCGTCACTCCGGAAATGTACGCACTTGTCCATATCGGCCCATTGATTCCGTTTTCGACTGTGATATTGGCCAAGGATTTTCTATCATAAGTGTTCAACCGAAATTGTTCCAGTTGAGTCCTATTGGATATGGTTTCGTGGATGAATTGCCCGAGCAACCAATGACTCTCAGAATCCACCAATTCGAGATGCAGCTTTTTATCCACAAGGCTAGAAACAGCTCCGCTTTTCCTGTCGATCTCAATCCTGTAAAACTGATTTTCGAGGACTCCATTGCGGAGCTTAGAGGATTTTAATGTTTTGGATGTTCCCTTCTTCCTCTCTATTCTATAGAGCTTATACCCATCGGCGGAATGTCTTTACACCACAAATTCCAATACGTGCCATCCGCCCGGCTCCGGGACGCCTGTGTGTCGACTTCACGGCCTTTAGTATCCACAATCCGAAAGGCACTTCCTGGAGGGATGATCTCATGATCGATATAGACTTCAACCAAATTCGTGCGCGGCCAGTTCAATGTGTTGATCACACAAATCGTGGAGACATCTGATCGAGGGATATGGGATTGGACAAGACCCATTCCAGCCTCCTGGAGAAGATGGGAATCCTTCACTGCTTCCCAGACATAAGCCGCCTTTTCGGACCACTGGACCATGCTGTTTTCAACGAGAGGGTCGCTGATGCTCTCTGCCGCACCGAGTGTGTGTTCATCCCAGAAGAGCAACGCATCGTTAATCTTTTGCACCCTCTTTGTTGACGAATCAGGAATGCGTCGTCCGAGAAGTCTGGCCATCGAGAGAAGCCCCTGGTTAGCCATAAGCTCAGTTTGGGTGGAACGAGCGGCAGCTGTTTCGCGGGCGGCAGAGCCAAATCCATCCGACCACCAGTCGGGCCATGCGACGCGATACTTATCCAGGCCTTCAGAATGGTTTTTTTCGAGATATGTAAAAAACTCTCTAACCGTTGCGCTCCGAAGCTTTGGCCATTCATATTTCTCGTTCCAACGTCTAATGAATGCACATCCCACTGTCGCAGGAGGAGAGTTGTCTGTGTAATACCCGGAATACTGGACCGCAATCCGATCGAGGGGGTATCCCTTGGCATCGAGGTCCATGAGGTATTGCATCAACTCATCTTAGATGAGTGGAAATTTTCCTGTATGGATCCCCCAATTGTTTCCCGTCATGTAGTGATCCGCCCGAAAGGCTAAGATCCTTTTGCCGGATGCCGATTCCCACCAGAAAGCTGTCGGCTTATCGAAAGGGATGAGTGCACGATGCCCATGCTGGCCCATGTTTAAATATTTGACACCAGCTTCAGGAAAATAATCGGCCAAACACCAGGCAATCCCGTTGACATCATTTTGCATGGCTGTTATGACGGAAATGTCAGATTCCTTGAATTGTTTAATGGGCAGAAGAGAGGCGCTGTAAAGATTTTCATCGGCGATCTCCGACATGTTGAATATCATACCCGTCACTTCGATGCGTCCCTCACGCACGCGGCGCTTGAACTTCTCGATCTGAGATGGGGGACGATTGTTCAAGTACTCTCGCACAGCCCAGGAAGACTCACACGTCCATCGAAAACGAGACGCATCCGGGTAATCGTCTGTCTGGTCACAATAATCAAGTGCATAATCGATAAAGCGGATGTGTTCGGCCAAGATCTCAGTCTGTGGCCGAGTGTATCCAATATCCGTGTGCGTATGCTGGACGAGATAGACAAACCACTTCCGGATGGGCTTCTGGATAAAAGTCTTCAAAACAGCTTTCCGGACATCTGTCTTCAACGAGATTGTGCGCTGATGTGCCTCTGTGACCTCTGAAAAATACAGAACGATCCGGTTAAAGCCAAAGTCAAGAATCGTTTTACCTTCATCGTATTCATCCGCAGATACAGTCGCTTCCAACACATTTCCGAGATGAACCACATCGAGGTGCACGGGTTGCCAGAGCTGACCATCTCTTTGGATGAGGGCCTGTTGCGGAATGATCGTCATTCCCGGGTGAACAGGGCTTTGAAAGGTCATGTACCAGACTCGACTCGATGCTGTTTCCCCAACCACTCTCAAGGTTAAGGGCTCCCCGCGGGGGAATGAAGACACAGGAATGCGCATAGACACATAGCCGAAGACATCATCGTACCGGTCGATCAAAGTGATGCGAAAACGCAGTTCTGAATTCTCCGGACCTTTTGCCAAAATCTCTTTGACGGAGCTGGTTGTGGGATTCGAAAAGCGGAACCACTTGACACCGTTGATATAGAGGTCGTACTGATGAGGCTCCAAGTCGACATCCATACCGAAGATCCAGACGAACGTGGCAAATTCCCTGTTAAAATCAAAAGGGACGGGAGCCGCTTCCCACTCGATAAAATCTCTCTCGTCAATCGAGCGGACTAAAAGCGCTGATCTGACGTCCGGCTGTGGTGAGTGATACAGGATCGTACCTCCAGTAATGGTTTTCTGATAACCCTGAAACCATCGTGTTGGAGCGATCTGTGCCTGAAGGATTCCAAATCCCAGCAACACGAATAACATCAGGCCCCATGATGAAGCCTTCGAGGATGTCATTTGCCCTCCATCGGCCGATCTCTAACTAACCTGGATTATTTACGAGTCGAGGTTGCCGCTGCTGTGATAAATTGGTTTTTTGTCATCGGAATATCTCCCTTTATATATCATATGAGGTATACCCGGTCAATTCACGCTCCCTGTGCGGTAGCATTTCCAAATCCGTGATTGTATGAACACAAGTTGCGTTATTGAGTGTCCCAATTGTGTGGTGGAGAAAACCGTTTGGGACACTCGGATATCATTCATTACGGATTTGGAAATGCTGGCCTTGCAACATTGTTCATAAGTTTTGGAGATTTGGTTCGTTGGCTTGATTTTGGAGGAGAGATGATGCATTCTTACTTATCATGTTTCATTCTAGAAGTTCTCGATGAAAAGAAAGATGTTAAGATTCGGGCCAGAGATATCCGCATCTCTGGAAAAGGAGAGGGGGGTCTCTTCCTTCGAACCCATGGAAGGAACGATAATGCGCGAATATCTCCTTCTGCGCGAACCCGTATACTCGGATGAAAAACAACTCAAGAAATGGCTTGATTTGTCTCGTCAATATCTCCTATCGCTTCCCCCGAAAAAAAGAAAAAATGACATTTTTCCGGAAGCCTCTCTCATAGAGGAATGACACTTTGGGCAATATTGAAGGCCTGATCCTGGCATTTTTTATCGCAACTTGTGGAGCCCTGCTTCAAGGGTCTGTGGGTTTTGGCCTCGGTCTTGTAGGAGTGCCTCTTCTTGTGCTTATCGATCCGGTGTATGTGCCAGCGCCAGTGCTGTTAGCATCATTGTGCTTGAATCTTTTGATCTTCCGTCGGGAACGCCATGCCACCCACCTTAAAGGAATCCAGTGGGCCGTTTTTGGACGGATAGTAGGAGCGATTATGGGCGCAACCATGCTCATTGCCGTTCCACAAAAAAGCGTATCTCTGATGTTCGGTGTGATGGTGCTTTTAGCAATCTGCATTAGCATCGCCGGGTTTCAACTTTCTCTAACCCCGGGGAATATATTCGGCGCAGGTATCGCCTCTGGAATCATGGGGACAACATCCTCCATCGGAGGACCACCCATGGCTCTTGTCTACCAAAGACATGAGGGCCCGACCATCAGGGGGACTCTTTCAGGAATCTTTATCTTCGGTACAATTATTTCTCTTGTGGCCCTAGCGATCATCGGACGCTTTGGGCTCAGAGAGATCCAGGTCACAGCTTTACTGCTTCCAGGAGTTTTCCTCGGGTTTTTTCTATCGAATCGATCAATGAAAATTCTCGACAGAGGTTTTATTCGGCCGGCAGTGTTGATCACTTCGGCCCTATCCGGTGTTGTAGTGATCCTGCGCAGCCTCCTGTAAAAACAGGCTATTGTTGCTATGATGAATCTAAGTCAAACAAAACTGAAACCAAATGTTCCCGCAGATGCGCTTCAAGCCATTTGGCAACTCTTTCGTAAGCCTCTTTATCCTGTCCATAGGGATCTTCAGTCTCCCAAAGAATGAGCCTATCTGACAGGTCCTTCGCATATTTGTCTATCGTATGGTACACATAGGAATCCAGGACGATGATGTGGTCATAGTCACCTAGAGACAAACTCGTGATATCCCTGGGTCGATGATGAGAGATATCCACATCATACAGCTCACGCAATACGGCAACAGCATCCGGAGCAGCACTCTCGAACATCGGCATGAGGCCTGCACTCTCCACTCTGACCTTATCTCCAAGCATCTTTCTCGCCAATCCCTCTGCCATCGGACTCCGGCAAGTATTGCCATAACAGACGAAAAGGACTCTTGGAATCTGGTTTTTTCCGTTGTCAGACTTCATGTTTTGACCGCCTCAGCCAGATAGATTGAAGGGGCTGTCAATATTCTCAGATCTTTCCTACACCATTTGCATTCTACCACGATTCTTCAGGATCAAGCCAACGTCTCTTGCTCATGAGCCTTCTCAAACCGTAATAATTCGAATAGTCATAAACCTCATACAACGATCAGTTCGCATGATGGAGAAAATCACGTTTTGCAATCACCCATTGGATCACTCGGAAATCGTTCATCATGGATTTAGCAATACCAATATAATTGGTTTTTTCTTTTTTCCGCATGTGCTATTTTAAAGAGCGAGGTGCAGATATGAGAAAAGTCGTTATCCACAGGCCGGGTGGATTCAATCAGCTCAAGATCGAATCTTTCCCTGATCCAGATCCAGCGGACAATCAAGTCCTCGTGCAGACAAAAGCCATTGGCGTCAACTACGCCGACTGTGTGGTGAGAATGGGATTTTACGCATCTCAAAAAAAATACATCGGTTGGCCCGTAACGCCCGGTTTTGATTTTTCCGGAATCGTCGTTCAAACCGGAAAGGATGTCTCCAAGATCAAAGAAGGAGACAAGGTTTTCGGTGCCAGCTTTTTTAATGCTTACGCGACTCATGTGGCCGCTCCTGAAGACTGGGTCTTTGTTATCCCGGAGAATACATCCTTTGAAGAGGCTGGTGGCTTCATGTCGATTTTTTGTACCGCCTATTATGCCCTCCATCTATCCGTGCGGATATTTCCCGGATCGACGATCCTCGTTCATTCTGCGGCTGGCGGAGTGGGGAGTGCATTGCTGCAGCTGTGCAAACAAGCTGGCTGGCGAACCATCGGCGTCGTGGGAAGCTCGCACAAGGCCGAAGCGGCAAAAAACATGGGTGCGGATGTCGTCATCGACAAAAGCAAAGAAAACCTGTGGAAAGCTGTTGAAACTCAAACCCCGGAAGGATGTGATGTCGTCCTTGATGGAAATGGTATCCTCACGCTGAGAGGGAGCTACAGGCATCTCAAACCCACAGGGAAGCTCATTTCTTATGGATTTCACTCTATGTTTCCAAAAAAGAAAGGAGTTCCCAATTATTTCAAGCTCTTATCTAATTATTTACGGACACCCAAATTCAATCCTGTGGATATGCACAAAAAAAACAGGAATCTGATCACGTTCAACCTCTCTTTCCTGTTCGACAGAAAAGATCTTAGAGATCTTATTATGCGCGACCTCTACTCTTGGCTCAAAGAGGGACAAATTCGGATGCCCAAGATAGCGGCTTATCCCTTTGACCATGTCGCTCAGGCACACAGCGATCTCCAATCAGGACAAACAGTGGGGAAACTCGTTCTTGTGCCTTAGGCTGCGTCTTTTTTCGATTTTGGCACAAATGTAAAGAAACTTCCGAATCGGTTCAATTCTTCCAGCCGACAGCTCCAAACCAGGCTGCCCTCATGGACAGTGATGTCCGGACAGGCATCACACATATCCTGCCTTCCATCCGGTTTGATATTGACGGGTTGGATCACCATAAATGACTGAAAGTACGCCCTTCTGAAAATATTAAGCGGATTTTTCAGCACCTGGCCCAAGATGCGGAAAAATATACGCCTCATTTTTTTATCGACAAGACCAGTCAAGAAAGCAGTCAGCTTTGCTTTCCTGGCAAATTTGGGCTTCACATAGGAAAGATATCGCCCTCTGAGCAAATGATAGACATCCTGCACGATCTCCTGAAACCTGGGTGAGACATAACCCATCACCTTCCCGCTGAAAACGACACGTGTAGCCAGCAGCCATTTGAGGGAGCTGGGATCGGCTGTGCCGTTCAGGTAGGCTGAAGGCTCATACATGGGGTCTCCTTCTTTGATCTTGGCCACAACATCGTGGGAAAAGAGAAGGTTTTTCCCTCCCCATTCCGTCTCTTTGTAAGTCGATCCCCAACCCAATTTGTCACCGTTGGCATAGACGTCGAACTCATCTCCAGCTAGGTCCGGCGAACGGTAGATGATAAAAACAACAGTGTGGACGATTGCCGGATGTTTCTGGGCCCAGAGGACAATTTCCGGTGTATCATTTATAGTTTTCTCAGAAACAGTCGAATTGAACGAGCAGGCGATCTCTCCTGTGTCAGCCAGCATCTGTGCATAATGGAGCCGAAGGTCGTTGAGGTCCAACTCGGATTTTGGGTCGACCTTCGGTCGTTTTTGAGATGTATCGATGTGGAAGGTAAAACCAAAGGCTCCCGCCTCCTTCAGGGCTTGCAGGCGTTTTCGTGTCAGAGCCAGGCCGTTTGTGTTGAGTATGGGCTTCCAGCCCATTTCCTTACTCATCCGGACGATCTCAACAATCTCCGGATGAACGAGAGGATCTCCGCCACAGATGCTCATGCAGTCGCTCTTTCTTAAACTCTTGAACACTTCCAGGTCGGATTTCACTTCTTCCAGCGTTTTGTGTGCGGCATTCGAGGTGTCCCTGTAGCATCCTTCGCACTGCAAGTTGCAGGCAGTCGTAGGCTCCAACCATGAAATGCCATTGTCTGCATAGCTCCAGGGGAGCCTGTAGAGTTGCTTGTGGTCTATCGAGCCCGGCATGGGAGTCCTCCTCAATTTTATCCAGTTTCACTCCTGGACAATTTTAAGCTCTAAAATAGCACACTCGAGAAACTCGGTCAATCATTCTATTCCGAAAATGATGGAATTGAATCCTTTATCGAAGACATGATAGATTAGAGGAGGCACAATCCGATGAAACATCTGAAACGACCTCACCGCTATCCTTATTCCAGTCTTTCTCTGTGGAGTTTTTGTCTTCGCAGCGTATTTAAAGAGTACGGCACAACATTCCTTGGCAAGGTGGTAGCTTCTCATCCCATCAAAACATTGAAGGGGATCCACAGGCACAGCCAGTTCTGCATCAAGAATCCCTCATCCTGTCATGTCCTTCACTCAAGAAACTCTGAATTGCGCTGGCCGGGAGGGAAAGGATCTGTTGTCGGCATAGGCTTTTGCGCAAAGCCATTGGAGCCCGGATGTGTCTCAGGAAGGGCCAACCACGATTGTTATTATTTTGAACATCACCCTCATCTCAGAAAGGACACGATGCCCAACTCCTGCCAAAAATGTCTGGTCCGGGAGATCGGATCCCTGGCCCTCGCCGTAAAAAGCGATTTCTACATAATGACTTCTGCTAAAGACATTCTATCCGACCTGTTTTTACCTGCGCTGAACCTTCACACATATTCCACGGCCTTATTGGGTTTGTGTCAGTACTCCTTCGAACCTTTTAAGATCGCCCCCTTTATCTCGGGAATCGATGCATTCCTTTTTCCCTTCGCAGCGGGGGATTGTGAGGATTACAGAACATGGAGGCGCGCGGATAAGGGGATCAAGGACACGCAGACGCATTTAAAGGATCATGATCTAGAGACGATAACAGCTCTACTAGGTCAATCAAGACAAAAGTCTCAAACTGAACAGAGATACATCAAGACAGGGAATATCTTTCAGGTCAATGATTGAATTTTTAACAAATCTTTGGACATTTCCAACTCTCCAAGAGTGGATGATATTTTTACCTGCCGGATTGATCGTAGGGAGCTTTTTCGGTTGGCTTACTGGATATCTCAAAGACAGTTTCACGCTTAAGGCCGGGTACTCTCGAAAAATTTTCCATCTCATCATATTTTCACTCGCCGCCCTCATCGGGCTCACCGCAGGATTCCAAGCTGTCCAAGTCTTCGGCGTTGCTATCGGTTTAGTCGTGATGTGGGCTGTCGTGCAAGGGGAGAAAAATCCGCTCTTCAGAGCCGTTGTCCGGCCAACAGATGCACCGCATCAAAAATACTACATTGTGATCCCTTTTCTGATGACAGCTGCAGGGGGAATGCTCAGCAATATCCTGTTCGGAAAACTGGCTGTTGTCGGATATGCTGTTACAGGATGGGGGGATGCGATCGGAGAGCCCGCAGGCACCCGATGGGGAAAACATCGATATCGAGTCCCCACATTGACAGGGATAGAGTGTACCCGCAGTTTAGAAGGCAGCCTGGCTGTTTTTATCGCCTCGCTGACCGGGGCGTGCGTAGTGTTGTATTTTGGATTTCATCTCTCCGTGAACACGGCTTTGATAACATCTCTGAGCGTGGCGATGTTATCCACTCTTGTGGAGGCGATCACATTCCACAGCCTCGACAACCTGACCCTTCAAGTCGCCGCCACAGCCACTGCACTCTACACTCTAAAATTATTGGGATTTTTCTAGAACCGGTTTTTGAACAGAATGCGGTTATTGTTACACCTAGAAATACTCCGCTCTCGGCGTAGCGAGCCCGATTTGTGATTTTCCCCCTAAGAGATAGGACCTATAGGGCTCCGAACTCACGATGTCCCCTTCATAACCTTACAGGTCAAAACGTGTTGACATTCCACAACTGAGTTGATATTAAATCATAAGACAAGAACGATCGGGGAGAAAAATGGACATAACCAAAAGACCAATTTTGTCAATCTTTTTTGCCCTTTCTATTTTGATTGTCATCGGTGATGCCCGGGAAAATGACACATCATCAGAAAAACCCATGAATAAAGCTGTGCAAGTCGAGATCACAAAAAAAACATTTGCAAATGAACTTGCTGGAATAAACGCCCCTGAAGGAAAAGTATTTGTTGTCCTAAAAACACAATGGGAGAACATCCATCCCAAACAAAAGGTAGAGAAGGATAAACTCGAAGGGAAGACCGACCGAACGATGGGAGTAGGAGCCCTTGGAGGTCGAAAGAAGAAGACAGAAACAGAATATGTGGATGTTGATGTCGCCTACCAGATCGGCAAATTTTATGACCACGCTTATCTTCTAGCAGATGGAATAGCTTATTCCCTGGACAAAGCCACCGAAGTGATTCCTGAGGGAGCGAAAATCCAGGAGGTTTTCACAATTCCTAAAAAAGGAGACATTCGGAACGTCGATTTTGTGTATTTAATCCCTCAAAGTGCTAAAAACATCGGTTTCCAATTCTTCGATTACGATTACGGACATATTTCTTTGAGTGTCCAGGGAGATCTTGAAACTGCGCGTGGGACCGGTATTCCTCCCAAAGATGCCCTTGGGAACATCAAGAGCGATTTGATCGAGATCGCAGTCCATTCCATAAGCCTCCACAATGAATATGCAAATACCGCAGCGCCGGATGGCTGGAATTACGCCGTCGTGCAAATCAGCGGCAAAAGCCTCTCTGGAAGCAGCGTGAAAGACATCCTCCAGGTTGAACCAGATGAATATTGCTGGGTGATAACTGAAGGAGGCTATTTTTATTATTGTAAGGATGCATCGACATCAGATGAAGGATTCATCCGCTTCACGCCAGAAATATATCAGCATCAGGAGCTCGCTTTCCTTGTTCCAAAAACTGAGCAACTCTCCCGGTTCGGGATTCGGATAAGAAACGATGTGTTCCAGATCAGTTTATCAAAAGAAAAACCGCAAAAAATCCCCGATGCGAGAGTTTCACACATGGATGGGGATGTCATGACCGTGGAGCTCTTCGGATGGAGAAAAGACAACGGATGGATAATCCTGAATTTGGGGCTTCGCTCTCTTGCCAAAAGCGGAATTGAGATCCAGCGGAATCAACAGTTCATCCTGAACTCTGGAGATGAAAAGATTGAACTCGATGACGAAAAGACAGACTCTTTATATCATGGACCGCCCTCCCCTTTTATCATTCCGCCCGAAACCTTTATTCGGTTCGAACTGGCTTATGAAACAAGTTCTATTCCGGATTCCCTTTATTTCAGAGGATATCGGAGCGAGGCCACACTTAAGCTCCCGGATATTGATTAGCATCTAATACCTTTATAAAAAGGAGTAGATATGGACAATCGTCGAAGGTTTTTTTTCATGATTCTTTTTATTATTTTAATCGGATTTGTATCCAATTGTTCAGGAAAAAGCAGAAAAAACAACACGAACGATACATCCGTCAGCCAGACTGAAAACTCCCAAGACCAGCAAAGTGACAAGCAAGCCGAATCCTCAGCGATAAAGAAGAACAGCCTCCAGGAAGAGGCCTGGAAAGAAACCTTTGCGTTCGTTAGAGATGAGATTTCTTTTGAGCCATCTCCAAGTGTCTTAAAAACAAGAGAAGGTGTGATATGGGGCCAGAGCGGGAATGCCATCGAGCAGGCACTTCTCCTTGCTGAGCTTCTTCGCGAAGGCGGCGAACAGGTTCGACTGGCCTTTGGAGAGCTGAATAAGACCGATGCTCTATTACTCATCAGCACCATGTTCCCAGGAACAAAAGAGTTCTCCTACGATAAAGAGGTCCTGCTCTCAAATCCTTTAAAAGACGAATCCCTCATCAACACGGTGAGAAATCACTGTTGGATTCAAGTTTTGAGTAATGGACAATGGATCGACCTGGACCCCTGTTTTCCAGATGCAGAGGCAGGACGCCACTATGCCTCCATAGATAGAACATCTGAAAACATCAGTGAGAGCTCTCTCCCAAATTTGACGATTTCACTGGAAGTTGAAAAGGGGAAATACAGCGAAGACGGTGTTCAAAAATCCGAAACGAATACGATCTGGGAATGGAAGGCTCCCCTTCATGAATCCTTGAACCGCGCTGTTGCGCTGAAAATCGCAGCGAATTTTCGAGCGATTGAGGGAGAGGAGAAAAAGGACGAGGAGAGCCGAAGTCCTATGGGTGGCGTTATGGGAGGCCTGACTGGGGGATCTAAAAAGAAAGACGAAACAAAAACAAAAGATGTCGAAGCCGTATACAATGCCATTCTCTTGGTCGATAACGAAGAAAAACAAGAGGGACAATTTTCACAATTGATACATGCCTCAAAAGAGAAGCAAAAAGAAACGGATTCCATTACAAAGATCCAACTCAGGTTCAAAATCGACAACCTGGGTACAAACCCGATCGAAGCAGACAGGATTCTCTTTGAAAAACAGGCTTGGGAGCAAAATCCGCACTATTTTCAGCGGCACTCGATACTCATAACAGGTAATGCAATCCCAACGGAGGTTTGGGAGCAGGATATGCAGAGGGTGGTTGAGCTTAAACAGCTGGATGCACTCAAAGAAAATTTAGCGAAGATCAAATCACAACTCGAGAATAAAAAAGAGCTGAAGTCCGTTTATGAAACGTGCATCTCCCTGGAAGATAAGATCGGTTCCCAGGCTGGCCATTTCATCAACCTTATTTTTGCCTCCACTTCAGACAGCCTCTGTAGAAATTTCGCTCAATCGATCTCTGTCTTCAGCTACTATGCCAAGCCGCGGATCCTCATCAATTCTTTCGAAGGCACGGGTGACGAGCAGTATGTGTGTATGGACCTCCGGCTCAACAGTAGAGAGGCCATCCCCTTTCCAGGTCAAGCAGCGGCCATGCGCGGCACATTTCTCTACGGGCGTGGAGTGATGGAATCGACACTTGAAGGGAAAGTGATCGAACTCTTGACAAAAAACCGGCCTTTGACGACGGCCTACCTCATGCAACAGGCTGTGGATAGAGATATACCGATCCGGATGTACTCTCGACTGGAAAAGGATTCCTTGGAAGAGATACCCATTCCATCTCGCGTTTTCCTGAAAGCAAAAAGAGTTATCGATTCAGACCATATTCTCATTATTCCGACAGAAAGCATTGAAATCGATGGAGAGAACCGCTGGGGATGGTGGGATATGGATCCTCAAAACGGTGAGGTTATAGGAGTGTTGGATACCGGATTGCATCAAGCGGTGCTCCAGAGGACAATTCTAGACACCTCCGGCATGCTGAATGACGATATGGGCCTCGTGATCGGAGCGATAGTGGGATGTGTGGATACACACTGGGTTCTTTTCGCGCTGATTCTGGAATACGGGGAGCTGGATAAAGCCGCTCTCCAGGAAGCCAAAGACTACATGAAAAAAATCGGCAGCTACCTCTGCCCCGAGTTCGAAGCCACAGCAGGGATCGGTGTAGGCGTCTCTGTGGAGCTTGAGGACTGCTGGAAGGAAGAGATCGGAGTGGGTTTCCATGGAGGCCTAAAAATAGACCAGGGATGGTGTGCTAAATTTGCGAAAGGCTTCAAATGCGCCTCCACTTCGATCCTGAACTTCTACATCTATGCTGCAGAACAGAAGGAAAAATAATAGCAGCGGCGTTCCTATATCCTTCGGGTGGTGCTTGAAGCCGAACCTTTCGAGAGAATGATAATCCTGCAAGAGGGATAAAAATCAACATCCATCTTGAGGAAAGAAAAGGATATATTGCTTTTAAAGAAACAAGGTTTATTACTGAATGGGAGGTTCGAGCATGTTTAAGGCAAGAGGAAAGGAATATATATCTTCAGTCCTATTTTTTCTACTGATGATTCTTATTTCGATCCCGAGCCGGGCTCAATCGCGGACTGAATCAGAACCGAATGATCGACGGGAACAGGCGAATGAAATCCGCTTAGGCGAAAGCGCAACGGGTCATTTTCAGAAAAGGAGTGACTATGATTGGTATAAGCTTGTCATAGATAAACCAGGAAAAAACATCATCCGGATCGAGCTCTCTGGAGTCCCTGATGTGAATGGTCGCCTCGAAGTGGCTGATGAGAGGGGTTCTCAACTGAAATCTTCCAACTTCGCCAGCAAAGGAGAACCAGAATCCATAATCAACCTCGGTGTCACAGAAGGAATCTACTACATCACTGCCTTTGGGTATGAAGCGAACGAGAATATTAAATACACCCTCAGCACCCGACTCATTGGCCCCTGGGAAGAAGGCCAGGAATTCGAACCCAATGACAAGCGAGAACAGGCAAACGAAATCCGTCTGGGAGAGAGCATTCAAGGCCTTTTCAACGCCAAAAATGATTCCGATTGGTATAAACTCGTTATCGACAAACCCGGCAAAAACATAATCCGGGTGGACCTGAGCGGTGTTCCAGATGTCAACTCTGTTCTTTATATCCATGATTCGGGGGGGACCCGAATAAAACGTTCCGATATGCGAAAACAGGGAGAGCCTGAAGAGATCATCAATTTTGGTGTCACGGAAGGGGTCTATTATCTGTCAACTTCTGCAAGCCTAATGGATGAAAGGGAGACCTACACTCTAAGCACGGTTCTTGTCGGGCCTTGGGTGGAAGAATTGGAGTTCGAGCCCAACGACGACACGAAAAAGGCGAATGAAATCAAACTCGACTCGGTGATCGAGGGACATATCCAGCCCAACAACGATCGCGATTATTATCAGATAACCATTCCAGAACCAGGAATGGATATATTTGTTGTGGAATTATCGTCACCGGTGCAGGCAAATCTGCACCTGGAATTGTTGGATAGCGAAGGGAAACGGATCAAAAGTTCGAATATGGGCGGGAAGGGAGTGAACGAACAAATTGTCAAAATGAAATTTTCCCCCGGCGAATATTTTATTTATGCCGGAAGCTCTGAGGTTATCGCGGATGAGACCTATCGTTTACGGACCGGAAGGCCGACATCCCCTCCCGCCACAGAAGAAGAAGTCCAAAAAGCCCTGGAGAACGCGTTGGCCTTCCTGGCGAGCAAACAAACCGGAGCCGGGGATTTTACCGGACGGTACAAAAAACATGCAGGGACGACCGGACTCTCCTTGATGGCCTTCATCGGAGCGGACTGTGTTCCGAAAGATTACGCGAACACTATCACAAAAGCCTTAGATTTTATCAAAAGCCAATATCACCCTTCTTCCGGTTATGAACAGGGATCTCAAAAGCAGGCTTCAGAGGGAGGATTGATCGGCCACGCCAATCCGATGTATGAACATGGGATCGCAACTCTTGCGCTGGCAGAAGCCCTTGTTGATATTAACGACCTCAGCCTGGAACCTATCATCGAAGATGCCATTCAGCTGATTCTCAGGGCACAAAACACGGAGAACAAACCCAAATTTCTTAGAGGACCGATCACTTCGGAATCGAAGCATTACGGAGGTTGGCGCTACAGACCAGACAGTGTGGACAGCGATCTGTCAGTTTCCGGATGGCCCATCTTAGCGCTAAAGGCTGTGCTCAACGCCGGATTTACAGTCCCCGAATGGTCATTCCAGAAAGCTGTGGAATTCTTAGGCGCCTGTCATGATGAAAGCGATGGTTCATTTAGCTATATGGCAGAAGGCTCCGGGAATAGCTGCGTCCGTGCCGGGATCGGTGCTCTGTGTTTGCAGTTGATCGGCAATAAGAATGATCCACGCATCCCTCCCGCTATCCGGTTTATGCAAAATAATCCACCCGTGTGGAATAAAGAGGATCCGGGTAATGGATATCCTTTTTACTATTGGTACTACGGGACGCGGGCCATGGTGAATGAGGGCGGGGAAAATTGGCGGATCTGGAAAGACTGGATGTGCCGGCTCCTTGTCGACCACCAGAACGATGATGGCAGCTGGAGTGGCGACCAGAGTGAAAAAAACATGCCGATCTACACAACGGCTCTCGGGGCACTCATGCTGGAGCTCTGTTGCGGGCATCTCCCAATATACATGAGGGAGAGAGTCCCAAGACCTGGCCAGCTCGAAGTTTTGTTCGAAAAAGGAGCTGAAAAACAGGCCGCGACAAATGTGGAGCTGATTTTGGATGCTTCCAATTCCATGTGGGGCCAAATACAGGGCGTGGCCAAGATCACAATAGCTAAAGATGTCCTAGAACAGATCATCAACGGGCTGCCGGATGAAATGAATGTGGGCCTTCGTTTATACGGACATCGTTATGGGCTCAATGACAAGAGGGCCTGTCAGGACAGCGAGCTCAATATCCCTATAGGCCCTGTCGATAAAGCTGCGCTTGTCGATATCATTAAAAAAATTCAGCCGAAGGGGAAGACTCCATTGGTCTATTCTGTTTTGCAGGCCGGGAATGATTTTAAAACTATCCAAAGCGGCAGCATTATCCTGATCACCGACGGCATCGAAAGCTGTGACGGCGATATCAACACGATCGCTCCTGCATTAAAAGAATCAGGAATCGAGCTGAAACTTCACATCGTCGGGTTCGATATAAGGGAAGCGGAAGCCCGGGCCGAATTGGAGGCCATTGCCAAATCCACGGAAGGCACCTATCTAGACGCTAAAGACTCTCAGGAACTGCTCTCTTCTCTCGAACAGACGCTGACGATCGATTTCGAAATCCTTGATGAAAATGGTCAAGTCAAAGCCAAGGGCACTGTGGGGGGAGAATCCATCAAATTGATGGAGGGATCCTATATCCTTCGGCTTTTGGTCGAACCCAAGCCTTTCGAAGCAGAGATAACCATTAAACCCGGACAAAAAACCACGATTATCCTCGCTCAAGAACAAGAGAGGTGGATTATCAAAAAATGAGCTTTGTTCTAAATAAGGGGATCTGAACATGTTTAAATCGAGAATAGGGAAATCTATAAATTTATTTCTCTCATTTCTGCTTTTGGGTTTGGCTTTCCTTCCAAATCTGGCTCGATCTCAGACCGAATCAGAGCCGAATAACAGCCGCGAGGAAGCCAACGAGTTGCGTCTCGGGGAAAGTATCGAGGGGCTATTTCAGGATGCGTACGATTCAGATTGGTATAAGCTCATCATCAGTGAATCTGGAAAGAACATCATTCGGATCGACTTATCCGGAGTCCCAGAAGTCGGAACATATATAGAAGTCTATAATGAGAATGGGGAACTCCTAAAACGTGCCGATACGGGTTACGAAGGCGATCCAGAAGAAATGGTCAATTTCGGCGTAACTGAAGGAGTCTACTATATCACCGCTTATGGGAGCGAAGAGAACGCAACGGATAAATACAAACTCAGTACCCGACTGATCGGCCCCTGGCAGCAAGGGCAGGAATTCGAGCCAAACGATGACCGTGATCACACAAACGAGCTTCCTCTAGGCAAGAGTATCGATGGGCTATTTCAGAATCCGAACGACTCAGACTGGTATAAGCTCGTCATTAGTGAATCCGGAAAGAATATCATTCGAATTGACCTGAGCGGGGTCCCAGGAGTCGAAACATATTTTGAAATCTATGATGCAAATGGCAACCGTATGAAAGTTGCGGATTCAGTTTATGAGGGGGAAGCAGAAGAGATAGTCAATTTTGGAGTAACTGAAGGTGTCTATTATATCAACGCTTACGGGAGCGAAAAGAACGATACGGATAAATACAGACTCAGCACCCAATTGATCGGCCCCTGGCAGCAAGGGCAGGAATTCGAGCCAAACGATGACCGTGATCACACAAACGAGCTTAAAGTTGAACAGGTGGTTAAAGGATACGCCAATCCTCACCAAGATACAGATTGGTATACAGTTAGGTTGCCGGAGCCAGGCCCATCCATATGGGTTATTGAGTTATCTGCCGTCCCTCAGGTTGATTTGTCCCTTGAATTGTTCGATGCCGATGGGAAAAAACTGAAACAGGCAAATATCGGAGAGGAGGGTGAAGATGAAATGCTTGTCAGAATGAAGGTTATCCCCGGCAAGTATTACATCACTGTCAACAGTTCAGGAGGCAACGCTGATGTGTCATACACGCTGAAGTCAGCTGAATTCACAAAACCACCCATAGCACCCGAGGAAATTAGCAAATCCCTCACAAGGGCATTGGATTATCTAGCCCGAAAACAAACTGAGGAGGGATATTGGCCCGGCATGTATGAGGGGAATGCCGGTATCGCAGGACTCGCCTTAATGGCATTTATCGGTGCGGATTGCGTGCCAAAAAAATATTCTTCAAACATTACACAAGTTATAAACTTCCTCAAAAGTAAATACTCTCCTTCATCAGAGTACAAGCCGGGCTCCAAAGACGCAGCCTATAACGGAGGATTTATTCAAACAAATAATTCTATGTATGAACATGGTATCGCCACTTTGGCCTTGATCGAGGCGTTGGTTGAATTGAATGACTCCAGCTTGGAGCCGATCATCGAAGATGCGATTCAATTGATCATTCGAACACAAAATACAGAACACAAACCAGAGATTATCGGAGGCCCGGTTAATAGCGACTCACCTCATTATGGAAGTTGGCGCTACACTCCTGACAGCACAGATGGCGACATCTCGATTTCGGGATGGCAAATATTAGCGCTCAAAGCAGGACTTATGGCCGGATTCACTATACCTGAATGGTCATTACAAAAAGCAGCAGACTTCCTGAGAACCTGCTACGACAAGGAGGAGCAGGCCTTTGCATACAAGGTAGGAAGCGGAGAAACGGGTTGCGTACGAGCGGGAATCGGGGCGCTGGGATTGCAGCTATGCGGATATGCCGATGACCCGTTGATCCCCCCAACTTTGCGTTATATGCTAGACAATCCGTCAGTCTGGGAATTTGAAGATCCGGGAGCGGGCTATCCTTTTTACTACTGGTATTACGCCACCCGCGTCATGCTGAACTCCGGCGGCGATGATTGGCGAATATGGAAGAGCTGGATGTGTCGACTGCTTGTCGAGCATCAGAACGAAGACGGAAGTTGGGAGGGCGCTCAAGAAGAAACGAACATGACGATCTACACAACAGCTATCGGTGCGCTCATGCTTGAACTCTGCTGCGGTCATCTGCCGATATACATGCGAGAAAGAGTCTCAAGGCCTGGTTCGATCGAAGTTGTTTTCGTAGAGGATAAAGTAAAACGAGCAACAAAAAATGTCGAGCTGATCGTCGATGCCTCCAATTCCATGTGGGGACAGATCCAGGGAGTGAGCAAGATCGCCATCGCCAAAGAGGTTTTAGAACAGATCATCACCGGACTCCCTGACGAAATGAACGTGGGGCTGCGCTTGTATGGACATCGTTATGGGCTCAATGACCGGAGGGCCTGTCAGGATACAGAGCTCAATGTGCCCATCGGGCCTGTGGATAAGGATCAATTGATCGCCACAGTAAAGGAAATCCAACCAAAAGGGAAAACGCCTCTAGTCTTCTCGGTTCTTGAAGCAGGCAAGGACTTCAAAGATATTGAAAGCGGCAGCATTATCCTGATCACTGACGGCATAGAAAGCTGCAGCGGCGATATCAATTCGATTGCACCTGCCCTGAAAGAATCGGGTATCGAACTGAAACTCCATATCGTGGGATTCGACATAAAGGAAGCCGAAGCCCGGGCCGAATTGGAAGCGATCGCCAAATCCACAGGGGGAATCTATTTCGACGCCAAGGACTCCCGGGAACTGCTATCTTCACTTGAACAAACATTGCAGATCGAATACGAAATTATCGATGAGACAGGAGAGATTAAAGCAAAAGGCATCGTTGGCGGAGATCCTATTCGTATCATGGAAGGGACATACACTCTTCGTGTGTTACTGGAGCCTGAACCTCTAGAAATGACTGTAACCGTTAAACCTGGACAAAAATCTCTGTTGAAACTACAAAAAGAAAAAGATCGCTGGACGATTGCGAAATAGGAGGCTTATAGAGTTTCGACTCATTGCATTGAAGGAAACCACATAAGGCCGTTAAAAAAATCGCACCGTGGGGAATATCAGCCTTCCAAAAAGCCACTAAAGGATGAATTCCACTATTTCAAGATCATTAAGGAAAAAGAATCCGGTACGATGATATACTCGCCGTGAACAGAGACACTGGCAGATTCACCGGGAGTGTCAAAAGAAGCGACAAGCTTAGGTTCTTGAGGATTTCGGATATCAATCTTCTTGATACCTGTAGTTTCATCAGAGATATACGCAAAATCACCGCTTACAGTGACAGCATTAACAAAACCTTCCATCTCAAAAGTGCCGACGATTTCAGGAGACGTGGGGTCGCTGATATCCAATATTTGCAAGCCTGCCTCTCCATCGGCCACATAGGCATATTCACCACTCATAAAGACATCATAGGCGAGTCCTGGCGTTTTAAAGGAGCTGACAAGTGAAGGGGAGGAGTTGTCGCTGATGTCGACAATGTGAAACCCCGTATCGCTGTTAGCCAAATACGCATAATTTCCGGCCACTGCCAATCCATAAGTAAAACCAGCCATTTCGAGAAAACCCACCACAGAGGGATTTTTAGGATTGGCAAGGTCAAGAATGTGGAGCCCTGAGAGATCTGAAGTGACATAACAATAGCCGCTGCTGTTGACAACTTTTCGCGTCACTCCTTCGAGCTGTACAGCTTTCACAAGCTTGATTTTCTCTGGATCACTCACATCATAAATACTCATGCCTCGCCGCCCGGCCTGATAGACATAATTATCCTGGAGGGCCAATCCCTGGATATTCCTGAGGCCGAGAAGTTGCCCAAGGAATCGACCATAGGTGCGCTCATCATATTCTTTATACTGCACAGACGAACCCACAATCCGAGGCGCGGCCGGATCGCTGATATCTATGATCTTGAGTCCGGACATGTTTCCCACGGCATAAACAGTATTTTCTCGAACAATAGAAGTTATGATGGATGCCGGAGTGTAATAGAGGCCGATCAACTCCGGATTTTTCGGATCGGATTTCGAGAGGATGTGGATCCCCGAAAAATAGTCCACGACATAAACAAAATCTTCATCTAACGCCACACTATAGGCCTCGTTGTATGCCGTGTGTTTCGTAGTGGATAAAAGGACAGGTTCTCCGGGCTCAGTGATATCAATGAGCTGTGATCCCCCATCATAAAGATTTCCGACACAAAGTTGATCTTCATGAGCACAAACGCTGTTTGCATAGCTTGAAGTCAGAAATGTGGTCGTGAAATTTGGGTTTGAAGGATCACTGATATCGATAACCTGCAATCCGGGATAACCATCAGCCACGTAGGCATATTTGCCAGTCACAATAATTTTTTCTGAATTTCCGGAAGTATCCAAGGAAGAGACCAACTTTGGAGAGGTGGGATCGCTGACATTGACAACCTGTATACCTGATTCTCCATCCGCTATCCACACGATTTGATCCTTGACTGCTATACCCCCTGCTGTTCCCTGCGTATCCAGATTGGAAATGTGCTTAGGGGATGAAGGATTCTCGATATCGAAAATTTGTAATCCTGCGGAACCGTCAGCCACGAAGGCCAAGTGACCAGCCACGACAATATCCTTGGATTCTCCCGGAGTGTCGCAAGAGCCTATGCGGATAGGATTGTTGGGGTCGGATATATCGACGACCTGAAGGCCTTTTCCTCCAGCGGCAACATAAGCGACAGGACCATCAAGGACGAGGCCAAATCCCCCACCCAAGTACAATTGAGAGATAAAATTCGGCTTTCTCTTATCCGAAATATCAAGAATCACAAGACCATTGAGGAAAGAACAGTAGGCATAGTTATCTGCAAGGGCGATATCATAGGCCTTAGTCCACAATGTCGAGCTGACATACATAAAGTCTTCATCCGATGAATGTGTGCTGCAGTTCAGATGCATCATCCCTGAACAAATAAAACAAAAAAGAAGTAGACGTGTTCTCTTTTGCATAAGAAGCCTCCTCTACCAGGGCATGCTAAGCTATCCCCGTTTCTGGTCACACGACTGAAGAAACCTTAAAAAAAATTCAAATCAGGATATCTTCATCCCAGCCCCGTTTGATAAGCTCGATCTTTTGGATATCACTAGTGCCTATCCCGTGAGTAACATCTGCGACTTCGATGTGTTTGGGAACGGGGGGTATGGCGCGCTCCTTGCCCAGTTTTCGCGTGCGCATAGCGATAATGAGCCGGAGGCCGATGGCATCTATGGCGACAGGGTCCTGACTCACAAGCAGTCCTTTATAGTTCCAGACATAGCGGCGGCTGAAATGATGGGGGCCCCTCCCATGATACTGCGGTGTCAGCACACAGAGAATATTCAGCCGTGTCTTTCCTTTGACCATGGGCAATTTGAACAATGCTCCCAAGTTCGCACAGCTGTTCGGATGATAGGCAGGCTGGGATTGAGCGAACATGATGTAATTCTTCATGACTCCACTGATCCCTGCAAGGTAGTGTGTGCGCAGTGGTCTCACGTTGATCAATGATGTTGATTTTTGAAAGATGGGATTGGTTTTGACCGTATGGTCATCAATGCCGATATCTTTCTCTTCCACCCCGGCATCCATGAGACGACACTGGATGGCCTGCTCAACTTCTGGAGGCGTCGGAAGATAAGACCAGACATTGCTTTTGATTCCCACGATCTCTTTGGGTTTCACTAACTTTTGGAAGGCTTTTACAGGATCACTCTGATCGAGGAGAGTTTCAACGGCCTCATCGAGCATCTCTTGGATGATCTGTGCGTTTAATTTATAATTTTCATCCACAGCATCAGGATGCCGGACGAGAACGACTCTTGACTTTTGGGTTGTCTGAGCGGGCAGGGTGACAGCCGCACCCAATACAGCATACGTCGTGCCGCGTATAAAATCTCGCCGGGTGATGACATTTTTCATGGGACACTCACTTTTCATCGGATTGTCTCTCACTTTAAGAACTTGACCAGAAAAAGTCAACACAGAGAAAGGTGAAACACATTCAATCCTCTGTGACCACCGGCCTCCCTGGCAGAGAGAGAGAACTATTATGGATATCAATGCTTATATGGGTTCAGTTTTGCTTTCAAAAGCAATAAGACTATTCGTATCGCAGAGCATCTGCGGGATTGGCTGTTGCGGCCCTGATAGCCTGATAGCTGACTGTGAACAGGGCTATAGCCAAGGCCAGGGCAGCGGCCAAAACAAAAGACCACACAGCGACGTTTATCCTGTAGGCATAACCCTGAAGCCACTTGTTCATCACATAATAGGCAACAGGCCAGGCGATGACATTGGCAACGAGCACCCACTTGGCAAATTCTTTGGAAAGCAGAACGAGAATATTCGAAACCGTTGCACCGAGCACCTTCCGGATCCCGATCTCTTTTGTCCGTTGCTCAGCCATAAACGAGGCCAAACCAAAAAGTCCCAGGCAAGATATGAATATGGCCAGAATAGCGAAATATCTAAAGATTGTTCCTATTCTTTGTTCGGATGAATAAAGGCCATCTATGGCCTCATCCATGAAGCGGGAAGTGAAGGGATACCCCGGGGCAAACTCTCCCCAGACCTTTTCCATATACCCGATGGTTTGGGAGATATTCTCGGATCTCAGCCTCGCAAAAAGAGCCCAGCAGTTTTCAGGAGCTAAAATGAGTATCAATGGCTCGATCTTTTGCTTCAGAGAGCGGAAATGATAGTTTTTGACAACACCGATAATCTTGGCTTGGTTATCCCCTATTCCCAACTTTTTTCCTATAGGAGAGTCCATTCCCATAACCTTAACTGCTTCTTCATTGACGATAAGGGCGTCTGTCGCGTCAGTGGAGAACTCTTTCGAATAGCTTCTGCCTTCGATGATCTCCATGCCAAAAGTTTTAAAATAGTCATAATCGATAAAGGACGCCCTCATAAGGATCTCTTCATCCGGATCCTGCCCTTCCCAACGCCACAGACTGTTCGAGAAATTATAACCGTAAGTGGGAGTGCTGCCGCTGGACGTAACGTCTAAGATATTCGGATTCTTCAGGAGCTCTTCTTTAACGGCATCAAATCGCTGACGCATATCTCCACGTAGCACCGCATAGACTAAATATTCTTTATCGTAGCCCAGTTTTTGGTTCCGCATAAAGGTCATCTGGTTGTAAACGACGATCGTGCAGACGATGAGGAGTATCGTCAGGGAAAACTGCAGGACAACAAGCACCTTGCGAAAGGTGGATCCTTTGGAACCTGAAAACAAGGTTCCTTTCAAAACATTTGCTGGTTGAAATCCCGATAAAAACAGAGCGGGGTAGCTGCCTGCAATAATCCCTGTGAGCAAAGCTATCCCCATCAAGGCAAAGAGGGCCTGGATGTTACCAGAGATGCCCAACGACAATTCCTTGGCCGCAAGCTCATTGAATACTGGAAGGAGTAAGACAACAAGGCCAACAGCAAAGAAAAGCGCGATAAAAGCTAGAAAAATCGATTCTCCAAAGAACTGCCGTACAAGGTCTCTTCTATAAGCGCCGGCAACTTTTCTCATCCCGACCTCTCTGGCTCGGTTTGTGGATCGGGCCGTCGTCAGGTTCATAAAATTGATACAGGCGATAAGCAGGATAAAAAATGCGATCAGTGAGAATATCGTGACATACGTGATATCCCCGTGAGGCCTATCGAACTCATAATTGGAAAAAAGGTGGATCCGTGTAAGAGGCTGAAGATTAAGCTTTGCGTCTTTCTCGATGGTGGGCTTTTCATACAAGTAACCCGATATTTTCTGAACAACCTCCAGATAAGGAACGCCCTCTTGGATCTGCACATAGGTGCTGAATTGGCTGTTTTTCCAATTATCCACGGTGTATTTCAGCTCCCGGCCGAATATGAAGGGGATGAGGAAATCATAGCGGAAATGGGAATTCTGGGGGAATTTTTGGATGACTCCCGTCACCACAAAATCATACTGATCATCTGCCTTAAGGACTTTCCCGATGGGATTCTCATCCCCAAAATATTTCTTGGCCATTTCATCTGTTAAGACAATGGAATGAGGTTCGGATAATGCGGTTTGAGGGTCGCCCTCAGCCAGAGGAAATGTGAACATCTCAAAAATGGATCCATCGGCCATGCCCAGGATTTCATCAAAGCTGTGGTCTCCGTAGGTCAGGCGGAATCTCCGTCCCGTGACGCGGGTGAAATTGATGATTTCCGGAAAATCCTCTTTGAGAGATGGGCCCAAAGGGCCTTGGGTGATCGCCCACGTCGTGCTGTGGTCGCTAAAATTGATGTCCTGAATCACACGGTAGATGTTATCGGCATTTTTATGAAACCGGTCAAAACTCCATTCATCCTGGACCCAGAGGAGTATCAGGATGCAACAGGCCATTCCAATGGCCAGACCGGCAATATTGATGAGTGAATACCCTTTATGTCTTATTAGGTTTCTGAGCGCAACTTTTATGTAGTTCTTGATCATGGCGAATCATCCTTTTTTGGAATTCTCGAAAGAGAGTCACAACCGTGCCCTAGAGGATACGTTGACCATCACTGTATATAACGCTTAAGGAGTTAACAACCCCGCACTTACGTACGGGGCATAATTAATCCAATGCAAGCTTCGC
>CAYOSH010000026.1:0-55436 GCA_964406575.1 uncultured Eubacteriales bacterium
TCAAAGGCCTCCCCCGATATGGAAAAATTTCATTTTATTTAAATAAATCCTAGTATTTCTATATGTTTTATGTTATCATAATAATTGTATGCTTGCTACACTGGCTGGGCAGGCAAACTCTCCTCCTATCCACCTCAACATTTAGATCCCCTTAAAACAGCCAGCATTTCTTCCCGAGAAAAAAATGAACCTTTTTAACCAAAAAAACGTCATAACTAATAATACGCAGAGTTCTCTGTGTCAGTCATTTAAATTATTGACAGAGATACAGATATTAAACTATGACGCAAATACTTTCAAATCAAAGGAGGGACTGATGAACATTTTATCCCAGAAAACGAGATTTTTTCTGGTCGTAGTCGGTGTCGCTGTATTGACCTCAACGGGAACTTCCCTGGGAAATATTGAAGACACGATCAACAAATCATTCACTGTTGGGCCCGGCGGGATTTTACTGCTGGATACGGACAGAGGCTCGATCCAGGTCAAAGGACAAGAAGGAAATCGTGTGGATATCGAGATTATCAGAGAGGCTAAAACATCAGACAGCACAAAAGCCAAAGAAATATTCGACTACCTGCAGTTCGATTTCAAACAGAATGGCAACGACGTGACCGTTCATGGGACCAAAACCACCAATTCGAGCAAAAATTTGAATAAACTGAACATCAAGTTCATCATATCTGTTCCGCAGAGCTATAATGTGGACCTCGGTACAAGCGGTGGCAGTATTTCTGTTGACGACCTTGAAGGCTCGGTGGATATCAGAACATCCGGGGGAAGCTTAGGCCTGGATAACATCAAGGGGCCTATGACAGGGGAGACTTCCGGAGGCAGCATCACCGTCGGCGAGATTCAGGGCAAGGTGAACGTGAACACATCAGGGGGAAGCATCCATATCGAAAACGCTCATGGAACAGTTAATGCACACACTTCCGGCGGAGGGATCACAGTCAACGAAGTAATGGGCACAATTCAAGCAGACACTTCGGGCGGCTCTGTAAAAGCGTATATCTCTAAGCAGCCAAATGGCGATTGCCGCTTGAAGACATCGGGCGGGAGCATCACCGTTTACCTCTTTGAAGATATCGCCGTCGATATCGATGCAGGAACCAGCGGAGGCAGTATCCATTCAGAATTTCCTGTGACCATTCAGGGAAAAGTGAGCAATCAAGAGCTCAAAGCCAAGATCAACGGCGGGGGGCCGGGATTGTACCTCAACACTTCCGGGGGCAGTATCTACATCAAGAAAAAATAAAATTAAGAAAATTGTTCCCATTATTGCAGGGATTGGCAGATTCTATGAATAATTCAGGTGAAAGATGGATTATTCACGAGTTGAGGTTGCTGTAGATGCGAGGCGTCGGCCCATGAAGACGTGGTCGTCCACTTCGAATGGGTCGCAACGAAGCAGATGCAGTAAGATCAACTCGCCTGGAAGGTAAAAGATGCTGACAATAAGATATTGAGTGTTTTTATGATTTAAAAGTGTCAGCAGATTTTATGAATAATTCAGGTTAAAAGAGTGCCTTAATAAAATAGAAGGTCATAATTCCTGAAGTGATCAACTTCAGGAGCATTCCAAACATCACGCCCATAAATACGCCCCAGCCCGCCTTAAGTGCTTGGCTTCCCTCCTTTCCCACTATCAATTCACCGGTGATTGCGCCGAGGAATGCGCCGATGATCATCCCGAAGGGAGGGAAGAAGACAATCCCCCCGAACAATCCGATGATCGCCCCCCAAAAACCCGCTCTGGAGGCACCGAATCTTTTAGCTCCCGCAGCCGGGACAACATAATCGAGAGCAGTAACCACAAGGGTGATCACGGCCATTATGATGAGGAACTGCACACTGAAGGGCTCCCACCTCCTGGCGATAGAGAGGAGGATGAGTGCGAGAAAGCTGAAAGGAGGCCCTGCGATACCTGGAATGACGCAGCCAATAATCCCGATGAGCAGACAGATGACACCAAGAATAATAAGAACAATCATGATTGAGGTCTCTAATTATTCGCGTAATGGAATGATGCCATAAAATACAGGCGTGCCATATCCTCCATCACCTTTGGTGTGACAATATAGATGGAATCTTTCTCCGTGTGGATACTGAATCCTTGACCTCCCCTCGAAGAATTGGTGTAAGCGGGAATTCCTTTGGCCAGGAAAGGCGCATAATCGCTGTTTCCGCCCACCGGAGAGATCTCGCCTGCGCTTGTGTTGGGATTAATACCATACGTGTCGTTCACTTTCTGGATGAATGAATACAACTCCGGATAGGTCTTTCCTCCAGTCACACGGATTCCGGTTCCCGCACCCGCAACATCGATGTTCACCATCATGAGAGGCTTCGACGGAAATTCGGGGAGATTGTTGGCCATCTGCTTGCTTCCGAGGAGACCCAGCTCTTCCGCGCCAAAAAGGGCAAACACTATCGACCGTTTCGGCTTATTCTTGAGCTGAGAGAATGCATAGGCCAACTCCATCACGATCGTCGAGCCGCTGGCATTATCACTGGCTCCTGGATGGATCACAGGCCATGGCCCGAGGTGGTCCAGATGGGCCCCGAAAATCAAATACTCGTCCTTCAACACAGGATCAGAACCTTCGATCATTCCGACCACATTGTATGTTGTCGCCTTCGGATGATGAGCACCAATGGCGTTGATCATAGCCTTAACTCCCGTTGAGAAAGACAGAGGGTGTCCGTCCCGCAGCAAAGCACGCAAGCTCTGGAGATCATATCCTTTGGGTTTGAGGATCGCAGCGGCCACTTCATCGCCCACCATGACCATGGGCAAACTTTCAACATAGACACCCGAGCCTGAAACTACGGCTCTGTTGATGAGGATCATCCCAGCCGCGCCATGTGCCTTGGCATTCAAGAGCTTCGGTGTACGCTCTGAGTACGCCGAAAAATCTTTCCCCTCGATCTGCGGCGTCCCAGGGACAGTGGCGACGATCTTGCCTTTCGCATCGATTCCTCTATAATCATCCCATCCAAGTTCGGGAGCCGTTAGCCCGAATCCCACAAAAACGATCTCTGCTTCCACCTGACCGAAACCACTGTAGAGTGTGGGGCAGAAATCTTTGTAGATGGTCATCTCCTTGGCGGTCGGCTTCGCTTCGCTCTCCTTCGGATCTGGCGGGAGGATAAGAGAAAGAAGAGTCTCTCTCATCTCGTTGTAGGCCACACTAAAAGGCTGAAGAAAATTATCGCCGTACACAGGTTTGAGCCCCCACTCTTTATACTTTGATCCCGCCCAGACGGCGGCACGATCATACCCCTCTGTGCCCGACAGGCGGCCTCCCATTTCGGGGGAAGTGAGCACGTTTATGATCTCGAAGATGTGCCCTCCCCTGATGGATTTCATGACATCCTCAACCTGATCCGCGCGTACGGGGAGGAGAATCAGCACAAGAATAATTGCAAATAAGAAAAGACCCTTTTTATTCATTCGAAAATCTCCTTTCCGAATATCCCTTTATCCGTGACCTCGATACTTTTCCGAGTCATTCAGCATAATCAAGAACCGGAAAAAATTCAAACAGAACATTCTAGTGACGTCTATATCACATTGCACAAGGCCGGCGCTATCAAGATTTTCAGCAACATTGCCAGCAGCGAACATCGGCACGATGAAAGTCTCCGACGGAAAGGTCTTGCAATCGATCTTCATTCAGTATTATCATTTATCGTTTTGGTAGAAGGATATCACCCTCAAGCTTCAAATATTTCTACGGGAGGTTTTTATGAAAAAAATCACGATCACGCTTTTATTGACTATTTGTATCGCCATATTTCTCCAAGCTGAGGAGAAAACGCGACGTCCGATGACAGTGGACGACGCTCTCAACATGGTCGATGTGGGAGACGCCCTGATCTCACCAGACGGCCAGTGGGCATTCTTCTCAAAGTCGGAATTAGACTGGAAGGAGAACAAGAGAAAATCGAAATATTTCATGATGCCGGCAGAGGGTGGAGAAGCCTTCCAATACATCGGTGAGGATGGAGGAGGCTCATTCCAGTTCTCTCCAGACGGCAAATACTTCACTTTCAAACGACCGGTGGAAAAGAAAAACCAGCTTTTTCTCATGCGCACTTCAGGAGGGGAAGCGCTTCAACTGACCCAACACAAAAGCAGCATCGGGTCCTACAATTGGTCACCCGATTCTTCAAAGATATATTTCGTCGCTCCTCAAATCCAGAGTAAAGAAGAGGAACAAGAGCACAAAGCCGGCAGCGATGTCATTTTCGTGGATGAGGGACCAAACGGGCAAAGAGAGGGAGAATGGCGACACCTCTGGATGTTCGACCTGAACGAAAAAACAGAAACAAGCGTCATCGATGGAGACATCCTTGTCGGTGATTTCGACATCTCTCCCGATGGAAAAAACATCATTTTTACCGCACGTTTTTCTAACCGCAGGAACGAGCAATACAAAAGCGAGATTTTTCTCTACAACACTGCCGATAAAAAAAGAATCCAGTTGACGAATAACAACACCCCCGAAAGCTCTCTGTCTTGGGCCCCTGACGGCAAGAGTTTCGCCTTTATGGCTGCGAACGACAAAGAATGGCTCAACCGGAATGAGAAGATCTTCATCATGGACCCTGGCAACAAAAAATATCGCCTGCTTTCCGGACTATTCGAGGGAGATATCCGGGGAATTTATTGGACACCAGATTCGAAAGCCATTCTTTTCAACGGCCACCAGCGGACAAACATCAATCTTTTCAAGATCGATGTGGCTACAGGAAACTTCAGACAGCTGACGAACATGACCGGCACACTCAGAGCCACCTCCTTTACCAAGGACAGGAGAAAGATGGTGTACATGTTTTCCGATTATGATTCACCCACAGATATCTTTAGCTCTGCAGTGGACACATTCAAACCAGTTCGTCTGACCGATGCCAATCCATGGATCGCAGAGGAAATACTTCTCGCTTCTATGAATGTGATCTGCTGGAACAGTGACAAGGATTTTGAGATAGAGGGCCTGCTTCACCTTCCGGCCGGTTATGCAAAAGGCACGCGCCTTCCGCTCATGCTAAACATCCATGGAGGACCGGCCGGTTGTTTCACGAACAGCTTCCGGGCCAGCTATCACATCTACGCAGGATTGGGATATGTTTCGCTCTCCCCCAATGTCCGGGGAAGCAGCGGCTACACAGACAAACTTCGCGAGGCGAATACTGTCCAAGCTGGAGATGGTATCGGCAAAGGAGATTACCTGGATTTGATGAATGGGGTGAACCATCTGATCGAACAAGGATATATCGATCCAGACAGGATGGGGCTTCGGGGATGGAGCTACGGAGGCATCCTGGGCGGTTGGACAATAACACAGACGGACAGGTTCAAAGCCGCTTCGATCGGAGCGGGCGTTTACGATTGGTCATCGGAGTATGGACCGGGATTTAACCACGATGTGCACCTCTGGCACATCGGTGGAACCCCCTGGGATAATCCCGAGGCATGGCGGGAACAATCTGCCTACACCCACGTAAAAAATGTGACCACTCCAACACTTCTCATCCATGGCATGAATGATCCGACAGATACAGAAGCACAGAGTATGATATTCTTCACAGCTATCAAGGATATCGGCAAAGCACCGGTCCGATATATCCGCGTTCCGCGCGAGCCTCACGGATTCAGAGAACCTCACCATCAACGCATACGGGACATCGAAGAGATCAAATGGATGCAGAAATATGTAATGGGCGTGGACTGGAAGCCCTGGGAACGGCCCAAAGAGAAGGAAGAAGGCAAAGACGAGGGTGAGAAGAAAGAGAAATAAACGCTAGGCTCCTCATCCTCTCTCATCAGTTCCAGGTTTGTTTTCTATTTGCGTTGATACGCTAAATCTCCAAATCTGAAAATTTGATTTCCCCAATATCCTATTTCTATACTGTATTTTACCGGGATGAGTCGCAAGTTGAGTGGCGGGTCGGCAGCTTTTATGAATAATCCAGGTGAATCGAAGAATATGGAAGATATGTTACATGTTTATTGTCTAATGGATGAGAACGGAAAATGGAAAAAGAAAATTCCCTTAAAGATAGCCAAGAAGGCAACTTTTTTGCACGTGGTTACGTCTATATATATGAGAATTAACGATGAGAAAAATAAGGAGAATAAAATGAAATTCATAGATAAATTGGCAATTTTTTTGGCCGCAGTTCTTATAACTTTTGTGGGCTTCAGTTTGATCGCTTCACCCTCTATTGACATGTTGAAACTCGGAAAAAAAGCGGGTTATGAGATCATCTCAAACGTACTCGCCAAGGAAGCAAGCGCTGTGGCTTCTCATAGGGCCAGCGTGTGAATATAGATGAAGGGTAACGACCCTTTCAGGATGAGGGCCCGTCAATAGACGGGCCAAAGACCTGCAAAAGAGAAAAGGGGCAGGCCATTAGGCCTGCTCCTTTTCACAATAAGAACTACAGGAAGCACAGTTCAACCTGTGTCTTTATGCCTGAGGTACTTGACGGCTTGCATCGCTGCCACACACCCTTCCCCAGCCGCTGAAACAATTTGCATGCCCCCACATGTGACATCTCCAGCTGCGAATACCCCCTCCAGATTCGTTCTTTGAAAACGGTCCACATCGACACATTGTTTATGGTCCAGTTGGATTCCGGATTTGCTGAGCTGAGCGGCCGAAGGGATTTCTCGAAAGATAAAAACTCCTGTCACCTCCAAATCCTGTGGAACTCCTTTCCTCTCAAATACGATAGACTCGACATGCCTTTCCCCTTTAATCTCATTGACCCGAGAATAGCCGTATACCGGGATATCCAGCTTTTCTATCTCCGAAAGTAGATCTGGAGCAACATTCACATCTTTCCCATCCCCAAGGATCCAGTGAACATCGCAACCCATCTGTTTTAAGGCGAGGACATCCTCTGCGGCCTCGTCTGAATTCCCTATGGCAGCAATAGTTCGCCCCCGGAAGAGAAGCCCGTCACACGTCGAGCAATAGCTCACGCCCATGCCGATCATTTTCTCCTCTCCAGGGATCATTCTCCCTGTAGGAACCGGTTTTCCGGAGGCGATGATCACAGCTTTTGCTTCGAACAGCGTATCACGCGTTGTCACATATTTTGGCTCCGAAGCCAGGCTAAAGACGATAGCTTCAGCATCTACAATTTCTGCGCCCACATGCAGGGCATGTTCCCTGAATTTTGTCAAAAGTTCTCTGCTTTCGATCGAAATGAAACCCGGATAGTTCTCCACTGTATAGCCGATTTTGAGCCGTGAGGATGCCCGGCCTTCAAGAACGATCGTGTCTCGTCCCGCTCTGGCACTATAAAGCGCCGCAGACAGGCCTGCAGCGCCCCCCCCTATGATCAATATTTCTGTAGATCTCGTTTTTATCTGGCTATTTTGTTCCATTGTGACCTCCTGTCTTGATTACACTCCCTATTGGGGAATCCTGCTTTCCAAAATGAATCCTTTCAATTCAAACCATACACAGCGCAATAATTGTCTCCCGAAGCTATTGTCTATAATATTCATGATTTGTCATGTTTGGAGATGCTCAGCCTGTAGCTTTCTTCTTTGGTCACGTATGCACACAGCCTCTCGAGATCCTCTTTATCCCATTCGTTGTTTTTCAACACTCCGGAGAGAGCATAAATATCAAGGTCTGAGACATCGCTGAGCCTATCGATTTCTTTGAGAAATGTTATGAGTTTTCCTCTCTCCTCGGAGTTTTTAGGTGGGAACTTCACGGACTCATATGGCTTGACCGATACCTTGTACGCAGAACCGAAGACGACAGATGCCTCTTTTTTCTGACAAAAGGCGATCAGAGCTTCCTTTAGTTTTTCCAGTTTCTCTTCGGCTGCTTTTTTGTCTGCTTCGAATTCACTCTTTGTTTTAACGTATTCGTCAACCAATTTGACTCCCGGGTCCTGAAGATATTCATTCTCCGGTTTTTCTTCCAGTTCAACTTCGTGTTTCCATTCAGGACAAATTCCTCGATACAGGCACCAATTGCACAAGCGAGTCACTTTTGCCGGGAATTGGTCGGTGGCTTCGATCTCCTGGATCTCCCTGATCACATTTTTCTTTAACTCTTCCAGCTGTTTCTTTGTCCGGATGGATTCCATCTCCTTATCAAAAGCCAAAAAATGCCAGACAAGCCGGACTTTCTTGAAATCCTTGAACTGCTCTTGGACCCAGAGGGAATACATGGCCAGCTGGCGGTCATTATCCAGATCCTCTTGTTTGGGAAGAGACATATTGGTCTTATAATCATGGACCTCATACACTCCCTCTCCCATATGCATCAGCCGGTCGATGCGGATATAGAAGCCATACTTCCCATCTTTATCCAGAGGGAGAGTGTTTATCGTTTCCAAACCAAGGATTTTCCCCTTATCAAAGGGTTTGTGTTTCTTGTAATAATCCTTCAAATACCGCTCCCCCATCTTTCGATAATTGTCCGCAGTGTAGTCCTTATTCACGATGATGATTGCATCATCCCAATTCTTTGCCCACTCTCTGTTGAAAAAAGCCAAAACTTCATCAAGGCTCATCAATCTTTCGAACTGGAGATTCCGGTAAAGTTTTTCCAGAGCTTCATGCACCCTTGATCCTAAAAATGTCTCGATCGTGTCTTCCACTTCGATTTTGACCTTGTCGATATAAGCAAATTTGTACCGTAACGGACAGTTCTCGTAGGAACTCAGCCTGGAATGGCTGAATGTGGCCATGATCTCACCTCCAGCTCCATTTGGATCTGACTATGACTTGAACTCAGGGACGCACTCTCACATGCTCGAGTTTCAGTCCCTGAGTTCAAGGCACGCATAGTTCAGATCATCTCAACTTTCTCAAAATCATATACCCCTGTCAAGGCGTCTGTTAGACATGCCCGATTCTATTGATTCGGAGATCAATCCCGGGCCGAAGGAATGGGCAATTTTTATGTTGTCAAAGGAGTTAGACCAATTAAGGCGGAAAGGAACCCGTTGGAGTTGGCTGTCTAAACCAAGGGCAAGTTTTTACTGCATCTTGAATATAGAATCTTCCAGGCCCGTGTTTATCTTGACATCATCAATCGTGATCACTGAATATTCCTCTCCATCTTGAAACGAGGTGATCATGGAAGGAAAAACCATGCCTCCGATTGTTTTATAGTCGGAACTGAACTGTTCGACTTCCACTTCTGTGCCCAACTGCCCTGTTGTCAAGGACTTTGTTTTGTACGTTAAATAGGTCTCAGGGTCGACATAGACACTGACAATAAATCCATCGGGATAGGTCGTAATCAGGACGAGATATTCTTTTTCGTCAAGGTTTTCCTTACCCTTGTATTCCCATGAAATACCGTATTTCTCCGGATATATGGATGCCAAAGAGGGCATGGCCTGTCTCTTCAACTGAGCAGCCTGCTCTCCGCTAACCTCCTCTGTATTTCCTGTCTGAGGGTTGGTGAACCAGGCGATTTCGCCATCATAGGCTTGCGTGATCAGCATACCCATCAATTCGATATCCGTCCGCCTTTTGTCCGGCTCTTTTTTGTAGATCGTCAATGAACCGCTCAATCCTTGCATGGTCAATTCGAGATTCCCGGTGATGGTGAGGTCCTTGAGGTCCTCAAAAATCTTCTTGCCACCCGATGCTTCAATCATTTTTGCCCTGATGTCCTTAATATCCTGTGCTGAACAGGGTAAAGCCAACACACTTACACAAAAAAGTCCCAAAATACAGATCGATAAAAGTCTCTTCATGTTCTCCTCTCTTCTTCTCTTGTTGAATCACACAGCACTTGAGCCAGTAAAGCTCTAAGACCTCATACGCAATTACCGATTAAAAGTTTATTTTATCCATGGAATCATTCACTGCTGTTGATCACATCCAAAACTTTCAACAAATAATCCGGTCCAGGCCTGTCAAAAGTATTCTGGCTAATGTATTTGAATTGAAGAATGCCATTTTTATCCACGATGTAGACTGCTGGGATATTCTGTTCCACCTTGCTCCCGCCCCATTCGGTGGTAAAGAGGCCCAAACCGGTAGAGACTTTCGCTCCCTCATCGATTAGGATGGGAAACGGGAGGGGAACTTTGCCCTCTTCGTAGGAAAAGCTTTTGGGAAACACCCGTTTGTAGAACTCCGTCCGGCTTTTGCCTCTCTCATCCAGTTTTTCTGGCTCGGGCGGATTCTTCCCTTTCTCCAGGTCCTGAAGCTGATCATAAAACTTATCGACCCACTCTGTGACTGCTTCTTTTCCGTAGGGAAGGACAAAGAGGACCTCCACATTGTATTTTTCCCTGATCTGATTTTTGGCCTCCAACTCTGCCCATTCGGCGTACTGATAGTTACAGACGTGACACCAGGCATTATCTCTGGAGTGTCCCCGAGGAAATATCAGCAGGATATTTTTCCCCTTGAGTCGGGAAATGGCCATCTCTCCACCCTGAAAGACCGGCAAGGAAAAATCCGGCATGGCGCTTTCAAGGGTCACAGGTTTTATTTCATTTGTCTGTGAAAAAAGAATAAGCGCCAACACACCTATTACCGAAAAAATCAAAAAATAGAATTGTCTGAATTTTCCTTCCATAAAAACCTCCTTTCTCATAAAACCGATTCTACCAGATATCTCTCTCAATAGCCAAGAGGCTTTTGTGATCGTGAGCATCCTTAAATCCGTGATGAGTGGCATTTGCGTGTCCCAATTGGTGATTTCGAAAACGAACAACAGCAGAAATCCTTATGGGTATCTGATTCCAGCCCTCTTCTATACGTTGGGGAACATCTTTTTAAGGAGGGAAAAAGACTCAGGAAGAAGGCTATCCAGGCTGATGTACTCCCATTCCGCATAAGAGAGCAACCACGTCCCATCCCTTTTAACGAGTCTTGCGTTTACTCGGTAATAATCGCCGGCGAATTTGACAAACTTTCGGAAAAGTTGTGCACGCCCCGATGAGACCAATACATCCGTCCGGATGGAGGCCTCATGAGGACCGATCTCATCGATCGTGGTGCTGAGCACATGTATCACGATCCCCTGGAATTCTAAAAAATAATGCTTTGCCATTTCTTCTGTCCTGATCTTATCCCTGCCCTCAAAATCGGAGTAATCCTCAGCGATAAAAAGCATAAGACTCTCGGCGTCCTTTTTTTCAACATACTGGCCGGCTTGTTCTATGAGATCTAGAATCAGTGTCTTATCTGATTTCTCACCACAGGAGTTGAAAAGGCAAAAACAAAAGAGACAGAGCATAACGACACCAGCCGCTAACCTGTTGATTTCCATATGTTCATACCCCAGTCGTTATTATACAACTCTCAAGAGTTGAAAGAAACGCACAACAAGAATTGACTGAATAGGAATGCAAAAGAAGCTAACAAATGTAAAAAAAATATTTGATTTATTCGAAAATATTTATTAATATGTTTCCAGCCTTGTTTCGCTGGCTGGGCAAGGTCCCATCCTTAGCATTTTCATAACCCCCCTTTTGCTAAGCTACAGCCAGCACTTTTTTATGCGCAAAATGGCTTTGTGCTTTTCCGGGAACCGAGGACTTCACTTACTCCACACCCCTTCGGCATGCGAAATACCCGGATTTGATTGTTGATTCAAAATTTGATTGTTGATTCAAAATCTATAGCGAAAGGATAGACTAAAACTCAACATATCCATCTTATAGGTTCCTGGCATAGCTGTGTACTCAGGATTTGTATCCATCAATGAAGAATCCACAGTCCTGTCCTTGCCCATGCCATATTCAAGGCCGACATCAAACAGAAAACCCTTCGGGCTTGTTCCCCTCCCATCATAGCCGAAGCCGACGGTCACCCAGTTGGTGTCCACAATGGGAAAATGAAAATTCATGGTTGTATCGGGGACCGGAGAGGGATCGGTGTAAAATCCGGCACGCAATGCAATCTTGTCGATCAGATACTCTAAACCGAATCTGACCTGAATCGTATCCTTCCAATACATCGGTATGTAATCCGTGTTACTTTGCTCAAAAACAACCTCCCAGACTTGACTGGCATAATCCGTTTTTATGGTTTCAAGAGTCGACCACATGGAAAATTGAACATCCGCCGTAACAGTAAACGCCTGAGTGGGTTTAACAGCGATCCCGCCAGCGATCCATAAAGGGAAAGTGATGGATTTATTACTGTCTGTGGCATAATCCAAATTCATCCAATTTGAACAGCTGGACCTCCCTTTAAATGTTATTTTGCTCGGTGTCCGGATGGATGCTCCCAGGCTGAACTTCTCAGAGGCCCTATAAAAAAGTCCAAAAGTCGCACCAAATCCCACGCCGTTTCCCGTATCGGAATAGGCTCCCACATCAATTGGATTGGTGCCAATATCGGTCGTAACATACACAATGCCCCTGTACATAAAAAGATCATAGGATCCGTAGTTGAGATTGAGCGCGAGGCCCAAAGAGAATTTTCTGCTCATCTTGTAGCTGATCGATGGCGCAAAGGTAACGACCCAGACCTTCGTACTCCAATCTCTCCGTTCGGAGTCACCTGTTATGTCATCGATTTCAGCGCCTGACCACTCAACTTGAAAGCGCGAGAGGTTGTAGAGAGAAAAACCGAGGTGCATCCTATCGTTAACTGGGAAAAAAATGGATCCCATTCCTCCAAAATAACTCTTTGCGAATTCGGTGCTGACACCCGCTGTTTCATAATCATAAGAGCTGGAAGGCATGTAATATGCTCCATATAAACCGGAGGAAATTGTATCGAATTGGGATACAGCAGCAGGATTCCAAAATCCAGCACTAAAATCATCCGCCAATCCGACAAAAGCCCCTCCCATAGACATGGCTCTTGACCCGAGGCTGTTCAAGTACAATCCATTCGCAAAAATCGAATGACAAAAAAAGACTACCCCGAGAATGACAACAAACAGAATTGACCCTTTTTTCATTGAAACCTCCTATCGGCAATCCGGATTATAACCTTCCATCGTAACAATGGCAATTTTTATGCCATTTTTATCCTCTGGATAACTGTGCTGTTTTGGAGTTCTCCGTCCTTGCTACAGGACACATGTATCCTATTTGAGCTATCCAGACAAAACAATACCGGCAATATTGAATCGAATGAATAAATATCTGCAGATTGTGGTATTGCAGTGTGGTGCGTTATATAATAACTGCGAGTGCTGTAGAGTAAAAATAGATCGTGAGGGTCGAATGAAAAAAATACTGATTACAATTTTTGGCCTTTTCTTTATCTTTAGCCTCATTATCCAAGCTCATGCCCAGAAGGTCAAGACAGTCGAGGGCGTCCAAGTCGTCGAAAATCCAGAGAAACCAGAGCCCCCTAAGGATGTCCCCACAAGATTCAAACTTGTGGAAGATTTCAAAATCGGCGACAGCGAAGTTGAAGAGGAAATGATCGCACAGGTGACATCTTTTGTCGTTGATGACAAAGGATCCATATACGCCCTGGATTGGAAATCGAACAATGTCAAAGTCTTTGACAACAACGGAACATTCGTGCACACGATCGGAAAACAGGGGCAAGGCCCCGGTGAATTAAGCTTTCCCTCGGGAATACTCATCACTACGGAGAATGAACTGCTCGTCGAAGATGCGGGGAATAGAAGGTTGGCTTATTTCACCCTCGAAGGAGAATTCCTGCGGAATGTCTCGGTTGCAGACAAAACATCTCTCACTAACCTTGTGATAGACAGCAAGGGCAATTTCCTTGGGAGGCAATTCATTATAGAGGAGGGAGATCTTTTTTTTGAGATCAGGAAGTTTGATAAAGACCTGAAAAATTTGTTTACGATTGAAAAAATCCCGTTCAATTTCCGCGATCCGCAGAAGGATAAAATGAATCCTTTCGACTTTGTTCAGATTTACCTTTTCGATAAAGATGACCGCATCTACTACGGAAATCCGAAAGAGTATGAGATCCAAATCTTCAATCCAGAGGGGACAGTCACAAAAAAAATTGTAAAAAAATTCAAAGCCGAAAAAATAACAGAAGAGGACATAGAGAAGATCATGGACAGAATCCCTGATATGGGATTTGGCGTAAAAAATATTCTGGAATTTCCCAAACAATTCCCCGCTTACGAGGCCTTCAGCTTGGATGAACAGGGGCGTCTATTTGTCCGGTCATTCAACAAGAGTGGGGGCAAAGACGAAGTCTTTCTCGATATATTCGACACAGAGGGAATATATATCGTAAGATTTCCCACGAAGGCTAGCCCCCGTATCTGGGAAAACAACAAGATGTACGCGATCGAGGAAACAGACGAGGGCTTCCAGGTCATCAAGCGCTACACCGTCACCTGGGAGAAATAACAAAAAAGGGGACACTTCGATCCCTTTATCCTGAAAGCCAGGATGGTGTGCCTGTTATGGGCACAGGAGATAATCTTGCATTGTGCAGTCTCTCAATTCTTCAGCGAAGTGGAACATGAATCGGCCTTCAAGATCACACAGGATGCTTTTTCGACAATAATTTATCCAGCTTGCCTAAAGTTTCATCAAAACTCTCGGGCTGAATCGTCCTGAGGGATTTTCCAGGGATGCCCACCCACTCCGGATGGACATCGATCTTTTCAAGAGCAGCCTGGAATTCCTCCATAAAAACGCCTCTGCCGGGAATGAATTCCACATCACGTGGGAAGACCTTCTTCCCTTCGGCATCTTCTTTCCAGCGCCCCACATAATCTATCCCACATGTAGGACTTGCTTCGGCCCCGATAACGGCCACGATTTTGTAGCCCTTCTTCACATACAAGTTCAATGTCTTGGACAGATTTTCAGTCATTTCACGATAAAAAGCTCTGATTTTAGGATGCTCGTATGAATCCTTGGGCAAAGCCTTGCGGAAAATTCCCGATAACTCCACTTCAGGACAGGGAATCTGGTAAATCCCTACACCCTTTTTGATCAAAAGCTCGACCACTTCCCTCTCCAAGCCCGGATAGATCGCCAGATCATCCTCAAGAGAGTGCACATTCATGATGCAGTGTGAAACAACTACAATGTTTCCGCTCCGTTTATCTTTCATGGGAGTCCTCTATCCGCTCCCCCCTATGCCAAATGGGTGCCAGCCAAAGATTCCGCAAAAAAATCTGGCATCAAACTCTATAAGTTGGTCAAATATCTTCCCATACACACTGAGGTTCAAACCTCTCCTATCTTCTGAACCTTGTCCTCCATCTGGAGCTGGCCATCTCTCCGGCTTTGTCGCTTTCTGTGATCACAAAAAATGCCATGTGGATCACTTTTTGATCGATTTTGAGGGCCGATCCAACAAGCAAGTTGCCTTCGAAGCGGTAATCCCAGCCTTTGCCAACAGACTCGTACTTTTTCTCTTTGCATTTCTGCGTTTTGATGAGGAATTCTTCAGCCTTTTTGACGTCGGGCCTATCCGTGAGCTTTGTCTTTTGAAGAATCGCATCCATGGCATAACTCTTTACGAGCTTTGGATGCAACACTCTGTAGGATGATGCGCGCGAGACAAAATCAAAACCCACCACTCCGCCATCGATGATGGCAAGGAGGCCCTTCTGATCTGGCACAGCCGGAAAAGCACCCAGGTAATCGTTGATGTCGCCCGTCTTGGCCTCATACACAGCCTTCATCGCCCCTGTTTCTGACCGTGCGCCGGCCTCTTCAGACATCTCTCTGATGGCTGTCCAGACCGTACTCTGATCAGAGCGGAATTCTTGAGAGTCAGCCAGAGTGTCAGACACAGTTTGCGCTTTAATTCGCCGGATTTTCGTGGACATCAAGGTGTCAGAATCAGAGAATTCTTTCTCCCTATAGGCCCATCGCCCCTGCTCTGTGCAGCTCACGGGAATGATGAGCTCAGATTTCTCCTCGACAAGAATAGTCGTGTTGAGCACTCTGTTCTGTTTTGCTCCCACGACCTCTTCCCCATCGAGAAGAAGGACAGGAATCTCCGCCTTGTTGATCACTTTGAGCTCGGGAACAGAGCCTTCATGGCTGACTTCCGTTATGGTCAACACCTGCTTATCCAAAGCTTCTTTTAAAGTCAGGTATTCTGGGGAGTCATTCAATGACGTCTGGAGGGGGAGGACTCCCATGTTCTTGAAATGCTGCAATTCGCCGAACTCAAAGCTCGTCAGATATTTCTTTATTGTTGTGTCCATAGGACCCCCTTAAAGGATGAGAAATAAACAAAGGGAATGCATTCTATTAACAAGAATACGCAGAAAATGAGCCAATCCCCTTCTTACTCCATAGAAAAATTAATTCTTACATTTTCTGTCTTATGTAAATAAGCCCTTGGTTCGTCACTGTGAAAAAGAAGTCACCAGAGGCGGCGTAAGCTTCTCGAATCATATTATTCTCGATGAGTTCCCGCACCCTCACCTGGAAATCTTTTCTTTCCTTATCGGGAAAAACCTTCCTGTAATTTTCAAGCAAAATCCAAAAAGACACTTCCTCCGTCTCTTCAGCAATATTATAGAGAATGTTGAGATGCTCTTCGTTAAGATCTAAATCTATTTTGATAACTTCCTCATTTTTTGTTTCGACTTCCTTCACTTTTTTTTGTTTCTTATCTGCTTTTCCAGGCTTCACTACTTTAGGTACTGCAGCGACATTTTTCAATCCATTCTCTATATCATTTTTTAACTCTTCCTTGATTATATTAATGGCCTTTTCGATATCGGCTTTATTTTTCTGCCGAATTTCATACATGTATTCTCTTAAAAGGTAGTCGTCCTTTTCCTTTTTATCCGCTTTCTCTGCCTCTGAAACCTCAGTATGTTTACTCTGCACTTTGATATTTTCTGCATCTTTATGAAGTTCACTGGTCATCCGTTTCAGTTCCTTGTATTCTTCGAGGATCTCTTTGATGTTGGTCTTCATGGTTTTTTTTGTATTCCTGTAAAGAAAAAGCATCAAGACTAAAAGCCCTATCGCGAAAATTAAAAAGATATAATCCGCCGTTGTTATGTTCATTATGCCACCCTTATTCCTTTTTTAGTCTATACCATTGAGAAAAATTTGAAAAGAAATATTTAGAATGTGAAAGTTCCGTTAAGTCATATCTATTCCAGAACTCTACACCTTTTCATGAGCTGGTATCCGTCAGTCTTTTTGTGTAAGATAAAGGCCAATGGAATCAAAAAAGCTCGGGGGCATTCTGTTCATCGCCTTCATCTGGATCTGTATTGCCTGGCTACTCTATCCCTTGATCACACTGGAATCGATAAACATGCTGAACGCGAAGCAGTATCTCTACAGATCGGCCATCGGCATTGTATTGATGATCATCCTCTTCGGCAAGATCGTGTTCGACCTCCTGTATCCTCAGACGACGAACAGAAGGATGTCGATAGTGAATACAATATTTCTCACGGTGTATTCTTTCCTCATGGCAGGAGGAATAATTTTTATGGTCTCTCGATTGATCGTGCTCTATCTCAGAAAACAGGGTCAAGACATGCCCTCCTATTTATGATCTGCAATTCTTAGCTCCTCCTAATCTCTCTGTTTCAAATATATGGACTCTATCCGCGAGAGCTGTTCGAGTGCATGGTCAAAATGGAACTGGACAGAAAAGAGTCCCGCGGTTGAGCAAAAGCGTTGTTTTAAGCAGGTTTGCTTCCGGCTAAGACTTCAACGCTGATTCCAACCACTTCCATGAACGCAGGATCATAATTGTAACAGCTAAGTACCAGAGGCCTACAAAGGGACCCAAATCTAAGAAACCCGCATCAGATGGAGGATTGGGAAACGTATACAAGTTCAAGATTATCAGAATACAGGCAATGGTCATCCCAAGAAGGCTCATAACTCTTCCGAGTTTGGGATGACGGAGCATATTCAGAGCGAAAAGAAAAGTCCCAGCCACAAGGAAAATATCCCAGGAGATATCCAAACCTAAATGGACCTTGTTGACGCCTCTTAAAATCCAGCGCAGCAACTCTTTAGTGGCTTCTTCTGAAGCCTCTGCGAAGTAGCTGTCAATACCTTTTCGGATCGCCATTTGGACAATGAGCATCATGTTGAAGATTGCGGCGGCAATGATATTGAACAGGGCTGCGATCTGAAGCGACACTGTTTTGCGGTGGATTTTGATGAAGTGAAAGAGCCCGATACTGGAAATGGCGAGCATAGGGCCTATCGAGGCTGCCAGGATCAGCGTTAAGTGAAAGGGCAATGACACGAAGATCATCAAGGGGTAGATGGCCGATGCTAACAGCCCGGCCACAACGCCCACTTTTATCCATTTTACTATGAATTGGTTTTCTTCATTCATATGCATTATCTTTTACGTTAGGTGGGCCCTCTGGATTGCAGGAATGATAAAACGAGGAAATTCATCTATAAAGAATACGAAAATCTTTACATTTTTGTTCCAATTGAATATAAATGTCCCTCTTAATCATAATGTTTTTTGAGATAAAGGTTTGTTTCTCGAAGGAGCTCTAAGTTATTGGTGGATCAGCCCCTGAGCTGACAGTGCCTTTCAACGCGCCACTCGGGAAACAATCCCCACAGGAAAAAAATTGAGAGCACTTTGAACAAAAGATGAGTGAACTCCGTAAATAATAGAAAGATTATATGTTTTACCGGCTTAAATAGTATTCATTTCGCATAGGAGGCTTCATCATGAAAAAAACTCAACGATATTTCATAATTTTTTTGGCTTTGGTTTTCATCTTCCCATACATATGGGGAGCTATTGATATATCAACCCTTGAAGGTCACTGGGAAGGATCTATCGATATCCCCGGGATGACACTGGATATCAACATCGACTTCAGCCAGAAAGAGGACAGCTCCTGGGAAGGGGATATTTCCATTCCACTCCAGAAAGCAAAAGACCTTCCGCTCATTAATATCAGCCTGGAAGGGAAAGATGTGAGTTTTGTGATCTCTGAAGTTCCGGGCAATCCCACTTTCAAGGGAATTTTGAGTGATGACGGGACAAAGATCACGGGTGATTTCACGCAAAACAAACAAACATTCCCGTTCACCCTTAACCGCGAGGCTAGCCCTGTGGCCAGAGCCAAGGAAGCGATCGCTGGTTTTGAAGAAATCGTCGAACGGGGACTGAAAAGCCTGAATAATCCTGGCGTTGCTGTAGCCATCGTTAAGGATGATGAAGTTATTTTTTCAGAGGGATTCGGTTATCGTGACGTGGAGAATAAAGTTCCTATGACTGCAGATACTCTCCTGGCCATCGGTTCTTCCTCAAAGGCATTCACGACTTTCACCATGGGGACCTTAGTTGACGCAGGGAAATTGGAATGGAATACGCCTGTGCGGGAATACATCCCCTGGTTCCGCCTTTATGATCCCTTTGCTTCAGAGCGCCTAACCCCTCGAGACCTGGTGACCCACCGTTCGGGCCTGCCCCGCCATGACCTGATGTGGTACAACAATTACACAGCCAGCTGCGAGGAATTTGTGAGGCGGTTGGCTCACTTGAAACCCAGTGCAGACCTGAGGGAAAAATTCCAATACAACAACTTGATGTTTTTAACTGCCGGCTACCTCATCGAAGTGCTCACAGAAAAGAAATGGGAGGAAGCGGTTCGGTCCCGTGTGCTCAATCCTCTCGAGATGAAAAGAACCAATTTTTCCGTGAACGATTCTCAGAAGGATGATGATCATGCCCTGCCTTACCGCGAGTACAAAGACAATATCGAGAAGATCCCATTCAGGGACATCACCAATATCGGGCCAGCAGGTTCCATCAATTCCAGTGTGAATGAGATGAGCCATTGGCTGATCGTCCACCTCAATCAGGGGAAATATAAAGGCAAACAAATAATAAATCCTCAGACCATAGAGGATATGCACACCGCTTATATGCCTACAGGAGGAACACCCACTGTGCCCGAGATCACACCTGGGGACTACGCGCTAGGTTGGTTTTTAGACACCTACAGAGGACACAGACGCGTGCATCACGGTGGCAATATCGATGGTTTTTCGGCCCAGGTGTGTTTGCTTCCTGATGATGAATTGGGAATCGTAGCCTTAACCAACAAGAACGGGAGCCCGCTTCCTGAGCTTCTCATCCGGCATGCATCAGACCTGATCTTAGGCGCTGAAACCAAAGACTGGATCGGTGAAACTACAGAGAGGATCGCTAAGGGCAAAGAGATGCGGGAGGAGGCTGAGGAGAAAAAGGCAACTAGGCGAATGCCTGGTACTCATCCCGCTCATACACTTGAAGAATATACCGGAGATTACACCCACCCAGGTTATGGCGAACTTAAAGTATATCTGGAGGAAGGCCAGCTAGCTTTTACGTTCAACGACATCATTACGCCTATTGAGCACTGGCACTACGAGACCTTCAACGCGAAGAGAGCGGATGATCCCACTTTCGAAGACACAAAGCTGACGTTCCGGACGAATGTCAACGGACTTGTGAGTGCACTTGAAGTTCCCTTGGAGCCGACACTTGAAGAGATCATTTTTACAAAGAAGCCCGATGCGAAATATTTTAATGCAGCTTATCTTCTGAAATTTGTCGGAAAGTACAACTTACTTGACGACACCTTCACAGTAAGCCTCAAAGGAGACAGTCTGACATTGATCATCCCAGGACAGCCGGAATACGATCTTGTTCCAGTTCTCGGAGATGAGTTTGTCCTCAAACAGGTCAAAATCATCAGCCTGAAGTTTAAAACGGACGACGAAGACAATGTGATCGCTGTCGAGCTCATCCAGCCCAACGGCATCTTTGAAGCCGAACGCATCAACGAATAAAAAAGGGAACGATCTTCTATTTACAGCTTCTAATCTAAATTCTCGAATTCGAGGATCTTGTTCTTGAAATCTTTCCAAGTGAATGTGGCGGGTGCTTTACTGAGGTAATCCCCAATGCCCATCGAGCGCGCCAGTCTATCAAACACAGCCTTCTCTCCCTCGGGCATCTCCCCTTGAGGGCTGAACCACACGGCAAACCCAAGATCCATATCGTGATACATGAGGTTTATGGGCAGCACAAAATTTTTCCCACAGTTAGGACAGTTGAAACGATTGAGGTCATCCTTGAAAATTCTATCTCTCAGGCCTGGATCCAGGGTCACATTTACGGACGTATACACCGGGACAACACCCTTAAAGAGACACGCCTGACAGGTCACGTCCACTTCAATTTCTCGGCTCATAATATTTCACTGGTCATACAATATTCTCCCATCCAAACAATTCCTTGTCAACGGAGTGGATGCAGATCCTCACAAAATAACTCATTCGAGGCTCTAGATTCATTCGCATGCTCATTACCTTATTATTTCATGCACATTACCTTATTATTTATTGAAAAAGATCTAACATGAAGATACTCTAAGTGAAGAGGAGAGACCTTAATTGCATAACTTTAACCGCTGCTGATTAAAACATGAAGCCATTTTACACGCTCGCTTATTTTGTCTGCCAATCCGTCTCCCGTGTTGTTTTTCATGTTTCTGTAAGGGGAAGAGAACACATCCCCAAATCCGGGCCATTCATCGCAGCCAGTAATCACATCTCCTATTATGATCCAGCCTTGATCGGGTCGCTCCTTAAAAAAGAGATGGCTTTTTTTGCCAAGGCAGAACTTTTTGACAACCTCCTTCTCAAGGGATTGATAAAAAAGCTCAATGCTTTTCCCGTGATGCGGGGAAAATCCAGTGTCTCTTCTATAAAAACATGTATTCGCATCCTCCAAGATCGAAAAATGCCGCTCCTTATTTTCCCGGAGGGCACGCGCATAAAAACAGGAACGCTGGGCACGCCTCAGAGGGGGATCGCTTTTATCGCTGCCCAAACAAAGGTTCCTGTCCTGCCCATTTATCTCGAAAATAGCGATCGTCTCCATGAATGTGCGCTTTTCTTAAAAAAACTCAAAGTCAGAATAGGAAAAGCCGTCACCTATGGAGAATATGGGCATCTGGTCAAAGGGACAAAAGGATACTCAGAAGTGGCGGAACTCATCATGTCGAGGATAGAATCGCTCAAGAATCAAAACTAAAAGAAGAACAGATGCCATTTTCCAGGATCATTGCTGAAAAGGAGCCGGCGCTGTTATTTTAAAAGCAACGAATTTCTCTGGGTTTACGTACTACTATTTGAATCCTAGATCTTTTTGAGCATAATAGAGGTTTATATGAACAGGCCCAACATTAAATCCAAAGGAGCGTCAATGACCCGTAAAATTTTAATTACAGCTTTTTTGTGTGTATTTTTCTTACAGTTTGCATCGGCCCAGCAGCCGGGTGAGGTTAGCTATCATGACGAATCGGCACTGCCGGCAGGCAAAACAGGTGAACGGATCCGATCGATCATCGATACGATCAACTCAGACAGTCCGGAACGCATCCGCCGTTTCATTGAGGAGGAATGTACGGAAAAATTCCGCAATTTTGCTCCCATGGACGAACACATCAATGTGTTCCGCAGCATGTTCCGGGAAACCGGAGGCCTGACATTCCACAGCATCCGCACGTATGAACCCGAACGCAAGGGAGAGACAGTCGTCATCCTGAAAGATGAGTATTTCGACTCATGGCGCTCGTTTGTGGTTAAGTTTTCTGATGAGGAGAACTTTCTCATAAGCTCGCTCCGTTTTGGGGACGCCCGAACCCCCTCGAACATCACTGAACACGCTCTCTCAGAGAAAGACGTCATCCAGGAAGTCAAAGATCTGATGCAACGTCTGTGTGCACGCGACGTGTTTTCCGGAACGGTCTTGATCGCTAAAGATGACAATGTCCTCTACTCTCACGCCTGTGGTGAAGCCAGTAAACGCTTTCATGTTCCGAACAACATCGATACCAAATTCAACCTTGGATCGATGAATAAAATGTTCACATCCACATCCATTGTTCAACTTGAGGAGAGAGGGAAGCTCTCTTTTCAAGACACGATCAATAAATATGTGGATGAGTCGTGGCTCCCTCAGGAGATCACGTCCAAAGTGACAATCCATCATCTGTTGACGCACACTTCAGGATTGGGGAGTTATTTCAACGAGACTTTTTCGAACGGTTCACGGGCACGTTTCCGGACGCTCGAAGATTTCAAACCTCTTGTCAAAGACGAAAAATTGGCCTTCGAGCCCGGAGAACGCTTTCGGTACAGCAACACGGGCATGTTCATCCTCGGGGTCGTGATCGAAAATGTGACCGGCCAGAGTTATTTCGACTACATAAGAGAGAACATCTACAAGCCTGCCGGCATGACAAATTCCGACAGCTACGAGATGGACATTCCTGTTGAGAACTTGGCAATCGGGTATTATCCAGACCAGAACAGCCCTTATGGCTGGAAAAATAATTATTATCTTCACGTGATAAAGGGCGGACCTGCAGGTGGTGGATTCTCCACGGTGGGCGATCTTCACCGCTTTGCTCGTGCCCTTCTGGCAGGAAAACTCGTATCCAAGGAATCATTGGATGTCATGTGGAAAGACTACTCCGGCGAGTTTTATGGCTATGGATTCAGGCTCGATGACGGACCTCTCGGTAAAGTTGTCGGCCACAGCGGAGGTTTTCCCGGTATTAATGCCAACCTCGATATCTTTGTGGATTCTGGATACATCGTTGCGGTGATGGCAAATTATGATGGAGCCGCCAGCCCAGTCGCCCGCAGAATCAAAAAGCTTCTGGAGCGCACAAAACAATAATCTCTGTAGGGTAATAATTACGGTAGGGTCCGCTCCCTGAGATTCGGATGTAGAGTTCGTTCCCCGAACGGACCGACCTATATTCCATTATCCAAACGAAACCTTCAATCGAATACAAAGTCCAATCATCAGATCGATCTCAAAGATCGATTTGGAATTTCCAACTTTTTGTCATGAATAAGCAATGTGTTATATAATTGACAACTCCCGTTTGAATAAAAAGGATGAAGCTAAAAAACGCATAATCTCTATCCCCAAAAGGAGGAGCCAGAACAATGCAAAAAAGATCAAAATCCGGTCTTATTTTTATCGTGATTGCATTCGCTGCAACCCTGGTCTGGACACAAACTCAAGATCTCAGCCAGTACGAGAAACTCAAAGATCCTCAGATCCGAAAAATGCCAGAGAAGCAGAAGATGCTAGTCGTCGAAAAGAAGGGCGATCCAAATGTCGTTGCAGGAATGGCGTTTTCGACACTGTTCAGCACCTTTTTCAGCGTGCCCGGAGTCAAAATGGCCCCACCACGTGCCCGATGGCTTAACCAACCCACTGATCCCAGGAACGAATGGTTGGGCCTCTACGCTCTTCCCCTTCCGGATTCAGTGACTTCACTGCAATCCCAGGTGGAAGGTGTCAAGATCGATTATTGGGAATACGGAGAAGTGGCCGAGATCCTCCATATCGGTCCCTACAACGAGGAGACGCCCACGATCGAGAAGCTCTTTGCTTTCATCGCAGAACAAGGCTATGAAATCGCAGGCCCCCATGAGGAAGAATACCTCAAGGGTCCCGAATCAGGTACCGATACATCAAAATACATGACGATTATCCGCTACCAAATTAGAAAACGATAAAAAAGGGATAATCTACTTTTTGAGCGTTTAAGGGGCGATTTATTCCGGCAGTCTTCGTTGTTCTAACTGCAACCCTTCCCTAACACTGACAGTATAATCTATATAAAAGAGCAGAAGTGAAACAAAAGAGGAGAAGTGCACAATGAAAGAAAGACTGAAATTTTTCCATATTGTGATGCTGTTAATGTTTTTTCTCGGGATGCTTAATCTTTCATGCAAATCTCCAGTTCCCAAAGAAACCGAGATCCTTCCCGATACTCTAAAGTATGTGCTGAAGTTCGATGTGGACTACGAGCAGGAAAAGATCTTTAGCGAGTGCGAACTCACGGTTCAGAATCCTTCAGGAGAGCCCATGGACACGGTTCCGCTCATCCTCTACCGCCTTTTGGATGTGACATCCGTTACTGATAAAGAGGGGAAGGATCTGCCTTATTCACAAGATGTCGTTAAATACACAGACTGGGAACAGCTCCAGGTGAACCATATTCGAGTAAGCCTCTCTCCACCTCTGGAAAAAGGGGAAATGCAGACATTGGTGATCCGTTATCAAGGTCCTCTTTTGGGATATTTCGAAGTCATGCGTTACGTTAAAGACCACATCGATAAAGGATACACAGTACTACGTGAAGATTGCAGAACCTTTCCTGAAGTCGGCATTCCTTCTTGGAAAGCCAACCGAGGAAAAGTCCTGCAGAGCTTCGACTATACGGCATCGATCACGGTGCCCGATTCACTGGTAGTGGCGAATGGAGGAGAATTAACAGCAAAAACTGAATCGGATGGCAAAGTCACCTATACATATCAGAGTCTAGAGCCTTCATGGCGGATGGACTTTACAATCGCCGACTATGAAATTCTCGAAGACAAAACCGAGAAAATCAGAATATTCTGCTTTCCTCAGGACAAAACAGGAGCACAAAGCCTTCTCGGCAGCCTTCTGAAAGCCATGGAGCTCTACACAGGTTGGTTCGGCCCTCTCAAAGTGTTCAGCGGACTGACAGTCATAGAAATCCCTGAAGGATATGGCTCTCAGACAGATGTGACCACTATTCTCCAGGAAGAGTCCGCCTTTAAAAGCACAGACAGCCATTATGGGTTTTATCACGAGCTCTCCCATCTCTGGAATGTCAAATCGAGGGATGAACTCTACCCCCGTTTTGAGAGTGAAGGCCTGGCCATGTTCCTCCAGCATCTCGTCCAGGAGAAACTGGAGGACAAGCCGGACGCAGCGGAAATGGCTGTGAATGCGATGAGGGACAGGCTCCGCAAGAATTTCACCCAACACCCGGAGTGGACAGACGTGCCCATGATCGACTACGGCACAGAGAACATCACCGACCTCTCCTACCGGAAGGGTCAAATTTTTTTCTATATCCTTTACGAATTGATGGGTGAAGAGCTGTTTCTTGAAACGATGGGAAGTTTCTATCAAAAGTACTTTGACAGTGGAGCGACAGCACAGGAATTTGTCGACCATGTAAAAAATTGTTCACCTATGAATCTCGACGTGTTATTTGAAGAATGGATATTCGGTGCCAAATCATCAGAACTTATTTTGTCAGAAACATCGATAGCTGAAATCATAGAAAGATATAGACAGTAATAAATACCAGAGGTACATAGCTTTAACAGTGCCAGAGAGTCCGATTTTGACCCTTCCCCTCCTCTGTGATATAAAAAGTATATCTTAGTCGGGAATCACGCAAAGCTCAATGCGAATCTGTTTTAACCAGCCCACCTTCATCCCATGGGGTGGTTTTTTTGCCCGGCTCCTTCATTCCGATAAGATGGTCCTCCTGGACGACACTCTTTTGGCCAGAGGATTCACCTATGTCAATCGCAACCGTATCAAAGGACCTGCAGGTGAGGTGTGGATATCTGTGCCACTCAAAAGAAAAGGATTGGGTCGCCAGAAGATCAAAGAATTGGAAATCTATGGAAAAAAGCGTTGGACTAAAGATTTCCTCCTCACTCTCCAGCATTTCTACGCAAAATCTCTCTATCTAGAGCCAATTCACTCAGATATACAGGCAGTATTAGAAACCGAGGATGAAAGTTTTCTCTACATGGTGCTTGATTTTCTAGAAATCCTAAAAAAGAACCTCAATATCGAAAAAAAGTTTGTCCTTCAATCGAAGTTAGGAATTACAGGAAAAGGCACCGACTTGCTCATCGCCCTCGTAAAAGAACTGAAAGCTAACGAAGTTCTCATGCCCTATTTTTCACGAAAAGTTATCGACTGGACCCCATTCCGAAAGGAAAAAATCCCGGTCCATTTTCTGCGTTATGATCCCCCCCAGTATCCTCAATTCTGGGGGCACTTTCTGAAACGACTGTCTGTGCTGGATCTTTTCTTCTGCTGTGGCTCCGAGGGTCGGCATGTCATCGAAAAAGGCTCTTATCTCTATGAATAAAAGGTGACTGTCACCTTTTTATTGACTCTTAGGATGGGCTTTGTTAGGCTTTGATTCAAGATTGGGGCACACAATGGCCATAAGCTGTCCAGACTGCAAATTCGATAATTCTGATGACACATTTTATTGCGGAAAATGTGGGAAGACACTCCCCTCCTCGGAAAATCCTGAAATAGGCCAAACCCGGACTATCGAAACTCAAAAGGATGAACTTGCCACGGGAGCACTCTTCGCCAAGCGATACTACATCATCGAGGAACTGGGTGAAGGAGGGATGGGCAGGGTGTTCCTAGCTCGTGACACAAAGCTCGACGAAGAGATCGCGCTGAAACTCCTCAAACATGAAATCGCTGCAGACAAAAAAGCCCTCGATCGATTCAGTCAAGAACTGAAGATCGCCCGGAATATCGTCCACAAAAATGTCGGGCGCATGTATGAACTCATGGAAGCCGGAGACCTCCACTTCATTACCATGGAATATGTCCGAGGAGAAGACCTAAAGAGCCTGATCAAGCGGACAGAGAAACTTACTCCGAGTAAAGCGATTTCCATAGCTCATCAAATCTGTGATGGAATGAACGAAGCGCACAGTTTAGGAATTGTGCACCGGGACCTGAAACCTCAAAACATCATGATCGACAGAGAGGGAAATGCCCGTATCATGGATTTTGGCATCGCGCGAACGATCAGGTCCGAAGAAATGACAAAAGAAGGAGCCATCATCGGGACTCCTGAATATATGTCTCCTGAGCAGGTCAATGGCGAAAAAGCAGATCAACGCTCTGATATTTACTCACTAGGTGTTGTCCTCTATGAAATGCTGACAGGCAGGGCGCCCTTTGCTGGGGAAACGCCATTCAGTATCGCTGTCAAACATAGAGATGTCGAAGCGGTCGACCCTCAAACCCTAAATCCTCAAATACCTGAAGGCTTAAGCCAGGTGATTCTCAAGTGTTTGGAAAAGGACAAAGACAGACGGTTTCAGACAGCCCAAGATCTGTCTGAAGCGCTCGAAGTGGCGGGCACAGCTGCCCCTTCTGAAGATAAGACTCTTATTAAAAAAAATACAAAAACAATCCTTCCAAAAAGTCCGATCAAGGCAGCCCTGCCACATAAAATCGGAGAAACGAAGGTTTCGAAGAAGACATATCTACCCGTTCTGGCAATAAGCCTTATCGCACTTGCTGCTGTTGTAATCATTATAGGCTATTTATGGATGAAGAGAACCAAAGCTCCAGAAGTGTTGGAGGCAGGCATCCAGACCCGTGGGCAATGGCAAAATTCCATCGCCGTTCTCCCATTCAGGGATTTCAGCCCCAGCAATGACCAGGAATATTTCTGCAATGGCATGACGGATGCCATCATCGGAAAGCTTTACCAAATCAGCAAGCTCAAGGTTATATCACTGACTTCTGTGTTAGCTTACAAAGACACAGAACGAAACATCAAAAAAATCGGCGAAGAGTTGGGCGTCAACACCATATTGGAGGGGACGATTCAAAGAGAAAACAACCGGATCCGCTTGAGCGCTCAGCTCATCAACGTCGCCGACGACTCTCATCTGTGGGCTGATACATTTGACCGCGAGGTCGCAAGCCTTTTCGAAGTCCAGGACGAAGTCTCTAGAGCTATCGCTGAAGCACTCAAGGTTGAATTTTTACCTGAAGGACAAAAAACATCACACGGCGACCTGCCGAAAAATATGGAAGCTTACGAATACTACCTTAAAGGAATGAATTTTATAAAAAGCAAATACATCATAACCTTTCGAGAAGAAGATTTTCAGGCCGGCATTGAGATGTTCCACAAAGCTCTAGAGATAGATGCCGGATTCGCTCAGGTCTATTTTGGGTTGGGTTGGGCCTATGAACATCATTTCATTGTCACACAAAGAGCAGAAGATTCTATCGAGCTTCAAAAAATGGCGGAAACAGGGTATAAGCTGGATCCAAATTCTCCACTTCTAAATGCCGCACTCGGTTATGTCATTTATACCTACCAAAGAGACTTTGACAGAGCTTTTGCGCTGCTCAAAAAAGCCTTAGAATTGAACCCGAACATCGGAGAGGTCAATTTTCTTGTGGGAACCTGCTATCTCTATCACGGATTGTATGAGCAGGGGATCGAGTATCTCACAAAAGCCGTAGAGCTAGATCCCTATTATTTTTGGGCGCCCTACAAACTAGCCATGTGTTATACGAGCACAGGAAAGTGGGAAAAGGCAGCGTTTTACTTTGAAAAGTATTTCGAACTCGCACCGGACATACTTGTTTTTCCTGCTCGGCCTATCGGTCTCTACATGAAGATGCAAAAGCCCGGCAGAGTGGAAGAACTGTTGGATGAAACAGAGAAAATCAACCCGAAATCCGGCGCAATTTCATATGGAAGAGCCTTATTGCATGCCTCAAAGGGAGAAAAGGAAGAAGCCCTCGCTCTCTACAAGAACTCAGAGGTCTATTCTCTTCTGGGAATGAAAGATGAGGCATTCGACTGCCTCGATAAGGAAATAAGAGGAACGGTTTTTGAACCTTACATCTTCTATTATGAGCTGCTCAACAATCCTCAATACAATAACCTACGCAACGACTCCCGCTTCCAGAAGCTTCTCGATCGCGAGAAAAAGCTCTACGACGAGAATATGAAAAAATACGGGAAATTATAGGGCCCTTCTCAAAAGCCACCACAAGACGATTTGACTCCTCATAGCTTTAAGGTCTGATCTCCAAAAAGACGAACAGATTTGGGGAGATCCACCGAAATCTTGTTTTTCCGTAAACTTTGAAAAAAAATTCTACTTCTATTCTGGCATATACGAAAGGTCGGGCCGAAACACACCGAACATTTAATTTGACATATACTCCCAAGTCAGATTTAATAATGACAAGTCAAGAGGGTATCTCATTGAGGTATGAGGAGGGAGTGTCATGAAAAGCAAAACATCTATTTCAATAATTTTAGCTGTGTTGATTCTTTTCAGCTTCCTTATTGCACAAGAGACGGGGGGGCAAAAAATCGAGCTTCCTCAAGAGACACTCGAATACAAGGTCGAACGCGGTGTCATAAACACTCTCAGCTGGATTTTTGCTGGCATCGCATACGCTAAGTCTAAAGGCGACACACCCGAAGATTTTGCCCGTTATGGCATAAAGGCATGGGGTTCCTATTGGAAGGATTTAGATATCAAGGAATATGTCCAGAAATGGCACAGGATCTTTTCCACAGACTTTCACTTCAAGATGGAAATTTTAAATACAACCGAAACCTCGGTCGAGACAAGAATGACCATCTTTGCAATAAGATGTGCAGAAACATTTGCCGTGAGTGGCGTCACCCAAGAGGAGTATGTCCGTTTTATCTCCGCTTCTGTCTCGAGTATGGCCGAGTATCTTGGCTGGAAATGCAAACAACAGCTCGAAGGCGATTGGCTTTACCTTACGGTGAGTAAAAAAGAATAGTCCGAGCTCCATGCGATTTTTCCAGTAAGAAGTGAAATAAATTCACACAATTCATCCCTCGAGGAGGCTTTCCCAAATCCGTGATCGCATGAATACGATCTAAGTTATTACGTTATTGAGTGTTCCAATTGAGTGGTTGAGAAAATCACAATCATCAATTGGGGCATTCGGATTCCATTCATCACGGTTTTAGAGATACGAAGTTCCCTTGAATTCTTCCTTGACATTTCAAGCTGTGATGATTTACCATCTCAGGGCGGGAACGTTGGGGACATATCCCTGAAGAGGCACATTCTTCTATGAGCAGCGATGGAATTCGTATCGGAAATATTTCTATTCGAAATATCAGTATCACAGTTGAAATTTTTGATCGGTGTCGTACTCGGGTAAGCCCCTTTTATACGCAACAATCCTAGGAATAGGGGGGAGCCATGTTTAAAAAATTGTTTGTCTCAATATTAACGATTATCCTTTTGTCTATTGGGGGTCAAACCCAGACGGATCAAATTCATCCTGATCTTGAGCTGAAGCTTCAGAAACTCAAAAAAGGGGAGAAGCTGGCCGTCATCGTCGAATTGAAGGAACAGGTAAAACTCAATGAACTTGTATCGATGATGTCTGTTGCTGATCGACGGCAAAAAACCCGTGCGGTGGTCCATGCTCTCCAGAATTTGGCTGAAAAACATCAGGAGCCTCTCAGGACGTACCTAAAGAAACAGACAGCATCCGGTGCAGCGAAGCACGTCATCCCCTACTGGATCTTTAATGGCTTTGCAGTGACTGCCACTGAGCCGGTGATCCGCCATATGGCGGCTCTGTCCGATGTGCGGGAGATCCGCCTGGATTCGATAATCCCTATGCCCTCGCCAACCCCAACAGCCGCCGAACCATCTGCCGGAGCTAGTGAGTGGAACATCGGGATCATACGCGCACCGGAGGTCTGGGATCTGAATCCAGCGTATAACGGCTCTGGAGCTGTTGTCGGAAGTTTCGACACCGGGGTCACCTTGTCTCATCCGGACCTTTATTCCCGTTACAGGGGAAACCATCAGATCAGCTGGTTCGATCCTTATAATGAGCATGCCACTCCTTATGACTTTTACGGCCACGGAACCCACACGACAGGGACAATGGTTGGTGGGAATGCCGGAGGCTCCTACATTGGCGTCGCCCCAGGGGCAAAATGGATCGCTGCAAAAGGTTTTAACGACGATGGGGTCGGGGAGGCGTCCGCTTTCCATCAGATCTTCCAATGGTTCCTCGCACCGGGCGGGGACCCGGATAACGCTCCGGACGTCGTGAATTGCTCGTGGGCATTTGCTGATCCCGGATGTGATTTAGAGTTTGAAGCGGATATTCAGGCATGTCGGGCCGCCGGAATTTTCCCATCTTTTTCTTCCGGAAATGATGGCCCTGCCCCAGGCAGTGTCCGCAGCCCAGCCGCTTACCCCATATCTTTCGCAGTGGGCGCTACCGACCCTTCCGACCAAGTCGTCTACTTCACCGGTCGAGGCCCTTCACCCTGTGACGGGTCCATCAAACCCAACATCAGCGCACCAGGCGATGGAATCATTTCCGCATACTTATTCGACTATGCGATCATGAGCGGCACATCCATGGCCGCGCCTCATGTGAGTGGAGCTGTTGCCGTATTGAGGTCCATCAATCCTAATCTATCAGTGGAACAATTGGAGGCAGCCTTGAACCTGGGAGCCAAGGACATTTCCGCTCCTGGGCCTGACAACGACTCAGGCGCTGGACGAATGGATCTGTTCGTCTCTGCGCAGATTGCAATCCTGGGCCCGGACTTTCCAGTAGTGAAAGCCATTGCTACCGAACCCGTGGCTACTGAGGCGGGGCCCACTCCAGGCACTATCACCATTAGCCGGACGGGAAATACAAGCGATGACCTGGAAGTGGAATTCACCATTTCCGGTTCAGCGATTTCTGGGGAAGACTACATCCCCATCCCCGAGAGTGTCACAATACCATCCGGCTCTGAATCAGCGACCCTTCAAATCACGCCGATCGACGACCTTTTAGCCGAGTGGGACGAAACAGTTACGATAACCATAATTTCCGACTCTGCCTACATCGTCTCCGGCTCGAATACGGCAACGATAACAATCCAAAGCGATGAACTCATTTCTGACCTGAGAATCTCTTCAATGACCGCTCCTATAACAGGAGGCGCAGGACAGACGATCATCATCACCGAAACGACAATGAACCAGGGTGAAGGGTCTGCGGACCCATCCACGACTCAGTTCTACTTTTCGACAAACTCCAGTTTCGACGCAACCGATACCTTGATCGGAAGCCGCAGCGTCCCCGTACTGGCCAGCGGCGCAAGCGATAGGCAATCGACCACCCTGACCATACCGGCAAGTACGGAAATCGGCGGCTTGTATATCTTAGCCAAGGCCGATGGCGAGGAAGTTGTAGTCGAGACTTCAGAGAACAACAACATTTATGCACGGTATATCAGTATCGGCCCTGATATGCGCATTATCAACCTTTCGGCTCCGATATCCACAGGTCCCGGGCAGAACATCTCTGTCACCGAAACCACAAAGAACAATGGCGGAGGGGATGCGGATCCCACGCTGACTCAGTTTTATCTTTCATTGAACTCCAGTCTTGATGAATCCGATACTCCGCTTGGCAGCCGCAATATCCCCGCACTGGCATCCGGAGCGAGCGATTCCGGATCGACAACTGTTATGATTCCAGAGGATGCGGCAGTCGGTAATTGGTACCTCCTTGCAATGGCCGACAGTGAAGAGGTTGTGATCGAGACTTCAGAGGGCAATAACACATATGCACGGACCATAAAGATCGGCGCAGACATGCGCATCAGTTCCTTATCCGTACCGTCAACTGCAGGCCCTGGCGAGAGCATCAATGTCACGGACACAACCATGAACCAAGGGGGCGCAGCGGCCGAACCTTCGATGACCCACTTCTATTTGTCGACAAACAGCAGTTTCGATGCATCCGATACCCTGCTCGGCAGCCGCAATATCCCTGCACTCGCAGCCGGAGCGAGCAGTGCCGGATCGACCACTATCACTTTGCCGGGGGATTCGATCGCCGGGAGTTGTTATATCATTGCAAAGGCCGATGGTGAAGATGTCGTGGCCGAGACTACAGAGTCGAATAACACGTATGCGCGACTGATCAAGATCGGCACAGATCTGAGCATTACAACCATGTCTATCCCGACGACCGCAGGCCCAGGGCAGAACATCACTGTCACCGAAACGACTAAGAATCAGGGCGGTGCAGCGGCCGATCCTTCCACGACCCAATTCTACCTGTCGACAAACAGCAGTATCGATGCATCCGACACCCTGCTCGGAAGCCGTAATGTCCCTGCACTCGCCGCTGGAGCGAGCAGTGCCGGGTCCACCTCGGTCACAATCCCAGAGGATACAGCCTCAGGGAATTGGTATATCATGGCCAAAGCGGATGGGGAAGATGCTGTAATCGAGACATCAGAAACCAATAACACGTATGCCCGGTTGATCAAAGTGGGCACAGACCTGCGCATCACATCCTTTTCGGTACCGGCAACAGCAGGTGCGGGGCAGAATATTTCGGTGACGGATACAACCAAAAACCAGGGAGGAGGACCCGCAGAACCGTCCACAACCCAGTTCTACCTGTCGACAAACAGCAGCGTTGACGCTTCGGATATCCTGCTCGGAGGCCGCAGTGTCCCCGCACTGGCGGCCGGAGCGAGCAACTCAGGCACTACATCTATCATGATTCCTGTGGGGACTAACTCTGGCAGTTGGTATATCGTGGCCAAAGCTGACGGCGAAGATGTTGTGATCGAGACATCTGAGACCAATAACACATATGCCCGGTTGATCAAAGTGGGCACAGACCTGCGCATCACATCCTTTTCGGTACCGGCAACAGCAGGTGCGGGGCAGAATATTTCGGTGACGGATACAACCAAAAACCAGGGAGGAGGACCCGCAGAACCATCCACAACCCAGTTCTACCTGTCGACAAACAGTAGCGTTGACGCTTCGGATATCCTGCTCGGAGGCCGCAGTGTCCCCGCACTGGCAGTGGGAGCGAGCAACTCCGGATCGACAACTCTCACAATCCCGGTGGGAACAGCCGCAGGCGGATGGTACATCGTTGCCAAAGCGGATGGCGAAGATGTTGTGATCGAGACTTCAGAAACCAACAACACGTATGCGCGGTTTATCAAGATCGGCCCAGACTTGCGTGTCTTAAACTTGTCGGCACCCCTATCAGTAAGTCCAGGACAAAGTATCTCTGTCACAGAAACAACCGAGAATCAAGGTGGAGGGTTTGCAGATCCCACCACAACCCAGTTCTACCTATCGACCAACACATCACTCGATGCATCTGATATTCTGCTCGGAAGCCGCAGCATCCCGGCCCTCGCAGCCGGAGCGAGCAATAACGGGATGACAACGGTCACGATTCCAGCGGACACGACTAGCGGGGCAAAGTACATTTTGGCTATAGCGGATGGCGAAGATGTTGTTGCCGAAGTCTATGAGACCAACAACAAGTACGCACGGTATATCAAGATCAACTAGATGTTCACAACCGAATAGATCGGGGGACAGCATACTGAATAGAACGGGGGACAGCATACAGAAAAAACGGCATCACTAAAACAGCACGGGAAGAGCTCGTGCTCAGAATCCAGAGATAAAAAGATAGGAAAGATTCAGAATCTAAATCTATTTCAACTTGCGTTTGTCAGTGTAATCTTGATCTTTGTGAAGATGGTTTCGCTCTTTTTTTTTGATTTTTATGACAAGGCCTTTCTTTTTCTTCGTTTTATTACTTTCAATGATCGAATTAAACATAGTTTTCCCCTTTTCGACTTTTCATGAAATATCACTTGGCGGATTCTCTCTACAATGATGAAGCCACGGATCTCAATAGAGTGATTATTATCCTATTCCATCGAAAATCTGGTCAATAGCCATAAGAGATGAATTGAGGGGTGATATTACGTATGCTGTCCCCCGAATATAAATCGATGAATTCAGGAGTGAATTTTTTCATCCATACCGCAGAGAAGGCCACCCAACCAAATAATCCCAAACTAGCTGAATAGTTGACACGTCCCCTTTTTCCTTGATATCCTTCTTTCAGTCTAATCGAAGGGGAAGACCCATGGCCATAAAGTGCCCTAAATGCCAGGCAGAGAATCCCGAGACCCAAAAATTCTGTGGCGAGTGCGCCACACCTCTCCGGCCTTCTAAAGAGGTTGAAGTGACAGAAACGATCGAAGCCCCCAAAGAAGAGCTCACACGGGGCTCCACACTCGCCCATCGATACGAGATCATCGAAGAATTAGGGAAAGGGGGGATGGGACGCGTCTATCGGGTTGAAGATACGAAGCTCAAGCAAGAAGTGGCGCTCAAACTCATCAAACCGGAGATTTCATCAGATAAAAAGACCATCGAAAGATTCAGGAACGAGCTGAAGATCGCGCGGAACATCCGCCACAAAAATGTGTGCGGGATGTTCGATTTGGGTGAAGCAGAAGGAGCACGTTTTATTACAATGGAGTATGTCTCCGGCGAGGATCTCAAGAGCTTTATTCGAAGAGCGGCCCCCCTCAGCACATCAAGAACCATTTCCATAGCCAAACAGGTATGCGAGGGCCTTTCTGAAGCCCACAGGCTAGGAGTTGTCCATCGCGACCTCAAACCCAGCAACATCATGATCGACAAGGACGGGAATGTGCGGATCATGGACTTTGGTATAGCCCGCTCTCTCAAAGAAAAGGGGATCACCGGTGCAGGCGTTATGATCGGCACACCGGAGTACATGAGTCCTGAACAGGTGGAAGGAAAAGAAGTGGACCAGAGAACGGATATTTATTCTCTGGGCGTCATTCTCTATGAGATGTTGACAGGCCGGGTTCCTTTCGAAGGGGATACGGCGCTCTCCATAGCTGTCAAGCACAAGACAGAAAAGCCTAAAGATCCAAGAGAGCTCAATTCACAAATTTCTGAGGATATCAGTTTCATCATCCTGAAATGTCTGGAGAAGGATAAGGACAAACGATACCAGAGCGCAGGTGAAGTCCGCGCCGCACTCGAAAACATCGCAAAGGGACTTCCGACCACAGAGCACATCATTCCCGAGAGAAAACCTCTCACCTCCCGCGAGATCACTGTCCAATTGAGCCTCAAAAAGGTTTTTATTCCGGCTTTGATATTTATCGGTGTCATTATTATCGGATTGATCCTCTGGAAAGTTCTTCCCAGTCAAAAAACGCTTCCTCAACAGCCTTCAGACAAGCCCTCGCTGGCCATCCTCTATTTTGAAAACAACACCGGAGACGACACCCGGGATCACTGGAGGAAAGGACTCGCGGAATTGCTGATCACAGATCTCAGCCAGTCGAAATATTTCAGGGTTTTAAGCGGAGACAGAGTCTATGATATCCTCAGAGAAATGGACCTGCTGGATGCTAAAAGTTATTCTTCGAGTGATCTGGAGGGGATCGCCTCACGCGGAGGGGCGAGATATATTTTGCGGGGTGGATACACAAGGGCTGCAGACACGTTCCGGATCAACATCAACCTCCAGGATATGGAAACGGGGGAATCCATCGGCTCGGAGACTGTTACAGGCCAGGGGGAAGGAAGTTTTTATCCATTGATCGATGAGCTGACAAGGCGGATCAAGGGAAATTTCCGACTGAGCGACCAGGCGATTGCTGCTGATATAGATAAGGAAGTGGGAAGGATTACCTCTAGCTCTCCGGAAGCATACAGATATTACAGTGAAGCCAGAAAGTATCATCTCAGAGGTGAAAATCGGGAGGCCATCCAACTCTACGAGAAAGCCGTCTCCATCGATCCTGAATTTGCCATGGCTTACAGGGGTATGGCAGCTGCCTATAGCAATATTTTCGATTATGAAAAATCCGGAGCATTTATCCAGAAGGCCTTAGAACTGAGCGACAGAATATCAGATAGAGAGCGCTATCAGATAGAGGGGCAGTTCTATTTCCAGTCGGAAAGAACATATGATCGAGCCATCGAAGCATTCAATAATCTGATCGGTCTATACCCGGACGATCAATTAGGCAATAGCTACTTGGGAAATATTTATTTCGACACAGAACAGTGGGATAGGGCTATCGAAAAATATAAAATCTGTGTCGGATTACACAAGGACATTCTGAATTGTAAGAACCTGACAAGTGCATACCAAGCCGCCGGTCTGTATGATAACGCGAGGCAGGTCTGGACAGATTATCTCCGAACAGAGCCGGATACGGCCCAGGCCCATGTTGATCTGGGCTATAATTATTTGAACCAGGGCAATTACAAGCTCGCTTTAGAGGAAGCGGACAAAGCCTTTTTGCTCAATCCGAGCTACCGTAACATTTTTAATCTGAGAGGAGACGCCTATTTTCTAAGCGGAGAATTCGCTAAAGCGGAAGAAGAATTCCTCAAAATCCTCGAGTTGAGCGGAGATAGATCTACCCATTTATTCCCTAAATTCAGGCTGGCGTCTCTTTATCTTGCCCAGGGAAAAATTGAGCGAGGAAAAAGAGAGCTGGAGCAGGTGATGAGTCATGCTACAGAGCTCGATCTCAAGGCCTGGCAAGCGGGCTCCTTATCTTACCATAGCTTTCTGGTCAGTCTGAAAGACATGAAGGCGGCGATCGAAGAATCAAAAAAATCTTTGATCCTGTATCAAGAGCTAGACGATCTTTATTGGCAAAGATCTGAGATGTACATGGAAGGAACTTATTTTGTCAGTATGAGGTCGATCGATAAAGCCCAAAGGATATCGAATGAGCTCAAAGAGATGGTCGAAAAGGGATTGAATAAAAAAGCCATGAGATATTATTATAGCTTAGAAGGAGCTATCGAGCTCGAGAATGATAACTATGCAAGAGCCATCGAACATTTTAAAAAAGCGATCTCTTTGTTGAAGTTTCAATCCGAGATATTCGATGAGCACATTTTGTTCATGGAACCTTTAGCCCGGGCTTATTACAGGTCAGGAGACTTGGACAAGGCCCGCGAAGAATATGAGAAGATCACCTCCCTCACAACGGGTCGAATGATCGCTGGCAACCTTTATGCCACGAGTTTCTATATGCGCGGTAAGATCTACGAACAGCAGGACAACACACACAAAGCCATCGAAAGCTACGAGAAATTCCTCGACCTGTGGAATAATGCGGATCCGGGATTGTCCGAAGTTGAGGACGCAAGGAAGAGGCTCAAAGAACTGAGAAGCCAATAATCCTGAATTCAATCCAAAATTATCCGGCTTTATTTAATTTGACTCTCTCATCGTTCCTTGATATCCTTCTGTCAGTCAAATTTGAGGGGAAAATTATGGCCATAAAGTGCCCCAAATGCCAAACTGACAATCCGGATACGCTAAAGTTCTGTGGGGAGTGTGGGACTCAACTCCCCTTCTCAGAGGATATTGGTGTGACGGCAACAATGGAAGCGCCGAGAGAAGAATTAACCACTGGGTCCACCTTCGCCGGAAGATATCAAATCATCGAGGAGCTGGGGAAAGGCGGTATGGGAAAAGTCTACAAGGTCCACGATACGGAGATTAAAGAAAAGGTTGCCCTTAAGCTTATAAAACCTGAAATCTCTGTGAATAAAAAAACGATCGAGCGTTTCCAGAACGAGCTAAAATTCGCCCGCAAAATCAGCCATAGAAATGTCTGCCGCATGTATGACTTGAACAAAGAAGCAGGCTCCTATTTCATCACTATGGAATTTGTGTCCGGAGAGGACTTGAAAAGCTTCATCCGAAGATCGGGGCGCTTAACTGTAAGCAAGGGGATCGATATTGCCAAACAGATCTGCGAAGGACTGGACGAGGCACATCGGCTCGGCGTCATTCATCGCGACCTAAAGCCAGGCAATATCATGATAGACAATGACGGTAATGCGCGAATCATGGACTTTGGTATTGCCAGATCAGTTGAGGGGAAAGGAATCACTGGAGCAGGAGTCATGATTGGCACTCCCGAATACATGTCTCCGGAACAAGTGGAAGGAAAAGATGTCGACCAGCTTTCCGACATCTATTCATTGGGTGTCATTCTCTACGAAATGCTCACAGGAAGAGTCCCCTTTGAGGGAGAGACGGCATTAAACATAGCCGTCAGACAAAAGACCGAAACGCCAAGAAATCCCAGAGAATATAATGAACAGATCTCTGAGGACCTGAATAGTGTAATCCTCAAATGCCTCGAAAAGGATAAGGATAAAAGATATCAGAGCGCCAGCGAACTTCGTTCTGAACTCTTAAAAATTGAAAGTGGTCTCCCAACAACTGAAAAAGTGAGACCCCCAAAAAAACCTCTGACTTCTCGAGAGATTACCGTAACGTTCGGATTAAAAAAATTGATCGTTCCTGCTTTTGTTGCGTTAGGAGTGGCCGCAATCGCAATCATTATCTGGCAATTCCTTCCTCAAAAGAGAACCATCCCCATTCCAACAGATAAACCTTCACTGGCGGTGATGTATTTTGAGAACAATACCGGCGATGAAAACCTGGATCATTACAGGAAGGCTATTTCCGATCTGTTGATCACCGACCTTTCCCAATCCCAGCATCTCAGAGTTCTGAGCGGATCGAAACTCTACAATATTCTTAAAGAACTGAATCTGCTGGAGGAAAAAAGCTACTCCTCAGACGATTTAGAGGAAGTCGCTGCTCGAGGAGGAGTCGAGCATATTTTATTGGGAAGTTACACCAAGGCAGGAGATACGTTCAGGATCAATCTTAATCTCCAGGACGCGAGCACATCAGAGCTTGAGGCATCTGAAACAGTAGAAGGGATGGGCGAAGAGAGCATCTTTTCGATGGTGGACGACTTGACACATAAGATCAAAACGAATTTCAAGCTGAGTCAAGAGCAGATCAACACAGATATCGATAAAGATGTGAGGCAGATCACAACAAGCTCTCCGGAAGCCTATAAATACTACATCGAAGGTTCGGAATATTTCGACAATGTCAATTTTATGCAAGCTATCGAGTCCTATAAAAAGGCTATCGGTATCGATCCTGAATTTGCCACAGCCTACCGCTCCATGGCAATGGCTTATAATAATATGGGATTTTTCTCTGAAGGGCGCAAATATGTCCGGAAGGCTTTTGAATACAGCAATCGCATATCGGACCGTGAGCGATACCGGAACGAAGCCGAATACTACAGCCTCTCTGAGCGGACCAGCGATAAAGCTATCGAAGCCTTCCTCAAACTCCTGGAGCTTTATCCGGATGATAGTGCAGGAAGAAATAATCTAGGCGGGTTATACCATGAGTTAGAGCAATGGGATAAAGCCATTGAGCTGCTTGAACTGGCTATCCAAAAATATAAAGACGATACTTTTCAGCCATACATTAATCTTGCCCAAGATTACATGGCAAAAGGATTGTATGAGAAAGCAAAAGAGACTTTAGAGTCTTACATCAATGAAATTTCAGACAATTCATTTATTCATTTTCAATTATCTCAAGTTTACACAATTCAGCGAGCTTATAAAAATGCCTTAGATGAAATCAACAAAAGTATCAGTCTGAATCCTGATTTTCCATTCGGCTATCTTTATAGAGGATTCATCTTTCAATGTGAGAGCGAGTGGGCCAATGCTGAGAAGGATTACAATCGGCTTTTGAGCTCCAACCTGCCCTCCGCAGAGCTTGCAGGGAATGAGGGATTAGTGATTTTAAACATCAGCCGGGGTAGTTTTGAACAAGCCAAACGCCGGGCAAACCAGGGAATTGAGCTGGCAGGAGAGTTAAAACAGACAGATTGGGAGACATGGCTCAGATTGTCATTATCATATGTGTATTACAGAACTGGGGATTTCAAAAAGGCGTTGAACGAGATCGAAAAAGCACTGAACATTGCTGTGGAGATGGAAGATTTTAGCAGTCAGAGGAGCGCTTTAGTGTTAAAAGGGATTTGTTGCGTACACAGTGATCGAGTTGATGAGGCCCACAAAACCGCTGAACAACTTGATGCGCTCATCCAAGAGGGCTCGAATAGAAAAGCCGTCAGATTATCCCACCTTTTAAAAGGCGTGATAGAGAATAAAAAGGGGAATTCATCTTTGGTTATCGAGCTTTTGAGTAAGGCCACAGCCCTGTTGCCTTATGAATATGACTTTTCAAATAAGCACGCATTATTTCTCGACAATTTGGCCGAAGCCTACTACAGCACGGGGAATTTAGAAAAAACTCTAGAGACGTATGAAAAAATCACTCTCCTGACATTGAGCAGGATCCAATTCGGGGATATTTATGTCAAAAGTTTTTATAGGCTCGGAAAGATAAACGAAGAGATGGGCGACACAGCGAAGGCCATAGAAAACTACGAAAAATTCCTCGATCTGTGGGAGGATGCGGATCCGGGAATAGTTGAGGTTGATGATGCGAAGTCGAGGCTTGCGGAGCTGAAGAATTGACATAGTTCGGGGGACAGTATACTTAATTCAGTTCGAGATAAAGAAAAGGCAGCGCTTAAAAATTGAGATGGTTCAGGAGCTAGATAGAAGGGGGACAGCGTACTCAAATCAGATCGGTTGACAGGATTTCGGAGGCTTAGATTAGGAAATTTCTCTATCTCTAATCTGTTTCACAAACTTTTTTTAGCTGTTCAGCCGCCTCTTCCGTCAAATGCATAAACTCGAGTCCTGCAGCATAGGTGGCTTCGGATCCCTCCGGCAGTTTCGACGTCCAGCGCACTTTAGCGATGGCCGCAATGGCCAACCCATCGGGTAGATAAAACTCCAACTCCAATTCCCTGCCCACAGCCAAATCCTCATCGCAGTGAATACGTACTCCTCCCAGGCTGATATCATAAATGGGGCGTTTTCTGGGGGCTATGCGCGGAGATCGGTAATAGACATCCGCTTTGACTCTTAGGAAACGCCGCCTCTCGATCTCTTTTCTGTGATAATCGGTCATTGCATCACCTTCTCATAGCTTATCGGAAGCCACTTCCGGCCACTCATTGAGTCGGAGGTGATGTCCTAAAAGTTGAATGGACTCTTCTCCCTTGATGTTCTTTCTCAGTCATAGAAAAAGGGCAAGAATTGATGATATTAAAAAGACATCATCTTGTCGAAATATCCATGAATTCAGTAAGCATGCTTATTTCCATGATCTGCGCATGAGACAGAAAAAAGATCACGTTATTCGTACCTCAGACTATCCACCGGATTGGCATGGGCAGCTCTCACAATTTTTATGCACACAGTCAACAGGGCAATAAAAATCGCTGTCAAGCCCGAAACAATAAAAATCCACGGAGCAATACTCGTTCTGTACGCATAATTGTTGAGCAATCTCTCCATCAGTAAATAGGCGATTGGCCATGCCACCAGATTGGATACAAGAAGAAGAACCAGGAAATTTTTCGAGATCATCATCAAAATATTGGCGATTGAAGCTCCGAGAACTTTGCGAATGCCTATCTCTTTTGTCCGCTGCTCTGCAGTGAACGAGGCCATCCCGAAAAGCCCGAGGCAAGAGATAAAAATGGCTAAAAAGCTGAAGTACTTATAGATCTCTCCTCTTCGCTGGTCTCCGCTATACTGGCTGTTGAACACATCGTCCAAAAATCTATACTCAAAGAGATTATTGGGCGCAAATTCTGCTGCCTTATTTTTCAAATAGGCAAGACTACCAGATATATCGTCCGGCCTGATTTTGACAAAAATATAACTGTGAGAGCCGTGTCTCTGGGACAATGTAAAAATGACAGGTCCGATCTCAGTGTGGAGCGAACTGGCATGAAAATTCTTGACGATACCGATGATCTTCCCCTCATCCTCCCAACAGGAAAACATTTTCCCGATCGGTGATTCCAACCCAGTGATCCTCAAGGCTTCTTCGTTCAGAATGTAATTCTCCCGATCAGTGGCGTACTCTTCCGAAAAACTTCTGCCCTGGATAATTTTCATGCCGAGAGTTTCAAAATAATCATAGTCCACAGAAGCATCCGTCATTGTCACATAATCGTCAGGACCTTTCCCTTCCCAATAAACGGGATTGATATGTCCGATGCCGGTCGGATATCTGCGGGCCGCTGAGACGTTAATGACATTCGGATATTGTTTAATTTCATTTTTGAATGACTTGTAGGATTCTTTCAACTCCCTGTTCATCGTTAGTGCGACCACATAATCTCTGTCTAATCCGATATCTTTATTTCTTATGTAATTGAGCTGCTTGTACATGATGATCGTTCCGATGATCAATACGATCGTCGCCGTGAATTGACTGACGACCAGGATCTTTCTCAACACAAATCCCGCCGAGCCTGACTGTAACTTGCCTTTCCTTAATATATTTGCGGGCTTAAACGAAGAGAGCATAAAAGCTGGATAGCTGCCGGAAACCAAACCCGTAAAGAGAATAATCGCAACCAATAGGACAACAGTCAAAACATTGCCTGCGATGTCCAATGTCAATTGTTTGTCAGCAAGATTATTAAATGCAGGCAGAAACAGATAGACCAAACCAACCGCCACCAAAAGCGCGATCGCCGATAAAATTATCGATTCCCCGATAAATTGTCTGATGAGATCGGCCCTTTCTGCACCCACGACCTTTCTCATTCCGATCTCTTTGGCCCGGGTGTTCGACCTGGCCGTAGAGAGGTTGATGAAATTGATGCAGGCAATGATCAGGATAGCTATAGCGATTGTCAGAAAAATATAGACATAAATAATCGGGTCCGTCCCACTCAACGCATACAGATGGACTCGGGAGAGCGGCTGGATATGAAGGACAACTTTCTGATTGGTTCTTTTGTCATGTTCCATGATAAATCCGGAGATTTTCTCTGTGAAGTTCGGTATGGAAACGTTTTTTTCCAAAAGCGCGTAGGTGCTGGGTTCATAGGACCAGCTGATATGTCCCCTTTCACCCAAGAGTTCCATCGAAGCGAGAAAATCAAACTGCAAATGCGAATTGGAAGGGACATCTTTGAGGATGCCAGTCACGATCAGCTCGGTGTTGTTGTTAATCAAAAGAGATTTGCCGATCGGATCTTTGGTCCCAAAATATTTTGCAGCGGCATGCTCTGTTAAAACGATGGATTGACGGTTTTCAAACACTGTCTCCGGAGTACCGACAACGAGTGGAAATGTGAACATCTTTAAAAAGTCATCATCCACGAGCGCCCCGCTCTCGTTATAGATTTTATCTCCATATTTCATGAGCCAATTCATTTGGTAAAATCTCGATATTTGACGGACCTCCGGATATTGTTCTTTAAAAACTGCAGCCAGCGCCAAGGGATTGGCAGAAAACTTGGTATCCTGAAGCTCTGGAATTGTTCTGTAGATGTCGTCGTAGTTTGCGTGGAATTTGTCGTAACTGAGTTCATCCTGGACCCACAGGAGAATCAGGATGCAGCAGGCCATTCCGACGGCCAGGCCCATGATGTTGATGAACGAATAGACTTTGTTATTTTTGATATTTCTCCATGTGATCTTAAAATAGTTTTTAAGCATGGCAGCTCCTATGAATGTTGATAGTTTGGAATAGGTGGCAAGTGAATAGACGACCTGCCCCCAGTACCACAAGAGGGTGCGGGGCCTTCCATCTTCCTTCGCCCGCTCCTTAAATTCCTCGCCGCAATCTCCAGAAGCTGCGTGTTCCTCTTCATAACGCGTCAAATGGGAAAGCAGCTTCTGGCCCAGTTTCGGCGGATGTTGATCGGATTTTTGCATAATCCTCAGATCAATCCTCAGTTCCCAGGAAATTCAGGAATACTATCCCAGATGGCACGATGCAGATTATAAGAGGCCTGGAGGGCGCTCATGCCGGTAGATGTCAGATCATAGTAAATGCGCGGCCTTCCTCCTCTTGCGGACGATGTTGTTCCCTTTGTCTTAGTGACATAATCCTTCCGCAGAAGCTGGTCGAGAGCATTGTAAAGCGTTCCATACATCAGCCTCTTGCCTGTCATCTTTTCCGCTCTTTTCCGGATGGAAACGCCGTAAGCATCGTCCTTGAGAGCAACGATGGCGGCCATGATCATTTGCTCCAACAACGTTAGTTCTTTCATAACCCTTGATCCTGAATGAAATTTTTAATCCTTAAATACAAATCCTTAATCGAGTTTCATGTAGCATACTCACAAGGTAATACGTATATCACGTAAAATGGTTGCGAAGGCTTTGAAAATTATACAGAAAAGGCAGAGACAAGCCCCTTGTTTCATTTCTCTCTGAGATTTTGTATGCTATTTCAGGAGATTAGCTATGTCTATTTTTCCTCCAACACAGCTTCAACAAACTCATTTATCTCCGAATAACAAGAATTTAAATTCAGTATGCTGTTTCCTTCACTAATATAGGAACCGTTCCCGAACGGTCCGTTTGTAAAAAGGGGACTGTTCCTTTTTTTGCTTGTGAAATATTTCGTGATGAGTACAATAAAAACTGCGGCTTAAAGGGAGAATCCCCAATGAAATGCAGCAAATGCCTTTTCGAAAATCCTAAGGACAGTACATTCTGTAACAAATGCGGAACAAAACTGCCCGGTGTCGAAGACCTTTCTGTATCTATGACAAGAACCATAGAAACCGCAGGAGATGCTCTAGCGAGAGGGATGACCTTTGCCGGAAGATACGAGATCATCGAATCTCTAGGCGAAGGCGGTATGGGTGCGGTCTACAGGGCTTATGACAGGAAAATCAAAGAGGAAATCGCCTTAAAGGTGCTCAGACCCGAAATTGCCACAAATAAAAAAACGATCGAACGTTTCAGCAACGAAATTAGGCTCGCCCGTAAGATCACCCACAGGAATATCTGCCGGATGCACGACCTGAACGAACACGAGGGGACTCAATTCATCACCATGGAGTACGTCCCGGGCGAAGACCTGAAAAGCTTTATAAGACGGGCGGGTCACCTCCCATCCGGCAAAGCCATCAGCATCGGTAAACAAATCTGCGAAGGTTTGACTGAGGCTCATACACTAGGAGTGATCCACCGCGATCTCAAACCTCAAAATATCATGATCGACAAGAGCGGCAACGCAAAGATCATGGATTTCGGGATCGCACGCTCCCTCAAGTCCGAAGGCATAACAGGAGAAGGCGCGATCATCGGCACCCCACAATACATGTCCCCGGAACAAGTGGAGGGCAAGGACACGGATCAACGCTCGGATATCTACGCGCTGGGAGTCGTTCTCTATGAAATGCTCACAGGAAAAGTGCCTTTTGAAGGGGAGAGCACCTTCAGCATTGCTCTCAAACACAGGGATGAAATCCCTCCCCATCCCATGGAATTGAATCCTGAATTATCCCCGGAGTTAAGCACAGTTATCCTCAAATGTATGGCCAAAGAGAAGGAAAAGAGATACCAATCCGCTCAGGAGCTTCATTCAGATCTCAATGCCCTTGAGAAAGGTAAGGAGATCTCTGCGGTTGGAACAAAACCACAACCTCCTGCGTTTTTGGCTGAAGAAAAAGTGACTGAAGAGGAAAGGCCAATTTTTGTGGCCAGGGAGATCGAGCTTGAGAGGCTCAACACCTTCCTTGATAAATCAATCTCTGGTAAAGGCCAGGTCGTTTTCATCACCGGAGAGGCCGGAAGCGGAAAGACTGCTCTGATCCAGGAATTTGCGAGACAAGCCCAAGAAGCCTATCCAGACCTCATTGTCGCCAGCGGCAAATGCAATGCCCATACCGGAATCGGCGACCCTTATTCGCCGTTTATGGAGATATTGACTCTTCTGACCGGCGATGTGGAAACCCGCTGGGCCGCTGGAATGATCAAAACAGAGCATGCCAAGCGTCTCTGGAACCTGATCCCGCAAACGGTCAAAGCCATGCTTGATTTTGGCCCGGACTTGATCAACATATTCGTACCGGGCGTTCCTTTATTAGAGCGGTCTGAGACATTTGCCTCAAGACCCACCGAGTGGCAAATCCGTCTCAAAAGGCTTGTAGAACGGAAGGCGATGCTTCCCCCCGATTCATCCCTTCAGCAAAGTGACCTTTTTGAGCAGTACACCAGGATGTTGATCGCTTTAGCCCGACAACAGCCACTCCTTCTGGTGCTTGATGACCTCCAATGGATCGATTCAGGCTCTTCCAGCTTGCTCTTCCATCTCTGTCGCCGGGTGGCCGGCAATCGGATGCTGGTCGCCGGGTCTTATCGCTCCGATGAGGTCGCTTTAGGACGAGGCGACGGCCGGCATCCTCTAGAGTCCATAGTTCATGAGCTAAAACGCGATCTCGGCGATATCGAACTGGAAGTGGGGAAAACAGAAGCCCGGGAATTTGTAGATGCATACATCGACACCGAGCCCAATCACCTGGGCAGAAATTTTCGTGAGACCATTTTCAAACAGACAAAAGGCCACCCACTTTTTACAGTTGAGCTGCTGAAAGAGATGCAAAATCGAGCTCTGTTGATCAAAGACGAAGAAGGCCATTGGATCCAGGGGCCTGACCTCGATTGGAAGACACTGCCGGCACGTGTGGATGCGGTGATCGAGGAACGGATCAGCCGCTTGAGCGAGGACGAGCGGGAAACCCTGACTTTGGCCAGCGTGGAGGGAGAGGAGTTTACGGCGGAGGTCTTAGCCCGGCTTCAGAATATCGAAATCCGTAAAGTGATACGGCTGCTCAGCGGAGAGCTGGACAGACGACATCACCTTGTTGCCGCCAAAGGAATGAGGCAGTTAAAGAATCTCCATCTTTCGCTTTATCTCTTTCGGCATATCCTTTTTCAGAGATATCTCTACAACACCCTGGATGAGGTGGAAAGAGCCCATCTTCACGCGGATGTCGGACAGATCCTGGAAAATCTCTACGGAGATCAGAACGAGAACATCTCTGTTCAGCTTGCCAGGCACTTCCAGGAAGCCGGCCTTCTAGACAAAGCCATAGAATACTTGCACAAAGCGGGGAAACGGGCTGTGCATCTTTCGGCCAACGAGGAGGCCATCGTCCACTACAAGAGAGCTCTGGAGCTTCTCCAGGAACTGCCGGAGACGACGGAGCGGGTGCAAAAGGAAATCGCTCTTCAACTTGATATTGTGGTCCCGCTGGCCCTTGCAAGAAGTTATGCATCCCCGGAAATGAGTCAGGCGATTTTCAGAGCCCGGGAATTGTGCGATCAGATCAGTGAGACGCCACAATATTTTACAACGCTTATCCATCTGGCAACACATTACGCTATGGCACGGGCAGAGTACCGGACAGCGCTTGAATATCAGAAACAGATCACAAAGATTACCGAACAGACAGGAGATCCCCTGCAAAAGGCGATCTCATCTTTCAGCACGATTTGGGCACTCATAAATGTTGCAGAGTTTAACAAAACAGTCGAGCATGCCAAAGAGATGAATGCTCTGTATGATCCTGAAAAACACGGATTCCTGGCTTATGTTTTCGGATTCGACCTGGGTGTCATCAATCGATTATTCGGAGCTTGGGCCTTGTGGTTTCTTGGATATCCCGATCAGGCCCGTAAGGATTATGAATTGGCCTTGGAACATGCATACAAATTTGGCCATGCCCACACCATTGCTTTTGCTCTGGTCGGAGCTTGTGAAATGGATTGGTTTTTGGGTGACAGAGAACCCGGCCATCGACACCAGGAAGAGCTTTCCCGGATCTCCAACGAGAGAGGTTTTACTTACTGGTGGGGTCACGCTGTTTTTTACGAGGGAGAAAAAATAGCTCTGGAAGAAAAGATCGATGAGGGAATTGCCCAGATGCATCAGGGTTTGGTTATTATGAAGTCCACAGGCATCCAGACCTGTTTCACGCGCCTTTTGGCAAGATTGGCATATGTCTGTTTAAAGACCGGGAAGATCGACGAAGGATTGACCTCTATCGAAGAGGCCAGCGAGGTGAGGTGCAAGTTTGACGAAAAGTATATGGAGGCCGAACATTACCGTCTAAAAGGCGAACTCTTGCTGAGAAAAAATAGCAGTAAAGACGAAGTCATGAAGCTATTCGAGAAGGCTGTTGAAGTTTCCCAGCAGCAGCAGGCAAAGTCTTTAGAGCTCCGCGCAGTGATGAGTATGAGTCGCCTATTGCAGAAACAAGGGAAAAAACACCGGGCCCACAAACTATTGGATGAAATTTACAGTTGGTTCACCGAAGGTTTCGATACAGCCGACCTCAAAGAGGCCAAAGCCTTACTCGAAGAATTGAAAAGTTGATGACTATTCTAAAACCTTCCAGTCACTTGGTATTCCCACAGATCTGCTTGAGAAATACGCAATAACATCCTCAAAAAAAAAAGTACAGAATTATCAGTGAACTCCATTCCACAAAAAGAAACCATTCCCGCTCCAATTCCGTCTGTATAAGTGAATTCTATTAGTAAATTGAAAAATCTACAATCAGGATGGATTCAGAGTCATGATTAAAAACTACATCAAAATCGCCATAAGAAACATCATCAAACATAAGGGCTTTTCCACAATCAATATTGTTGGGTTGGCTATTGGAATCGCCTGCAGTATCCTCATTTTAGTTTTTGTGGCCCACGAATTGAGTTATGACTCATTCCATGAGAAAGCCGACAGAATTTACAGAATTGCTGTTAGAGCGTCCATCGGCGACACAAAAATCAACCAGACGTATTCCTCCTCCGAGACATTCAGGAAACTCATCGAGGATTTCCCCGAAATCGAAGTGGGCGTCAAGTTTTTAAACTTGGGTAAAACTCCTATTGTTTTGGGAGAAAAAACTTTTTTTGAATCGCAATTTTTCGCGGTCGATGCCACATTCTTCGATGTTTTTACTTTCCCTTTAATCCAGGGCGATCCAACAACAGTTTTGCAGAATCCGAATTCTATGGTCATCTCCAAAGATACCGCCCTCAAATATTTTGGGAGTACAGATGCGGTTGGCAAAATCCTGAGGGCGGATTTTTCGTATGGCCCGGGAAATGTCGATTTCGAGATCACAGGTGTTTCCGAGAACGTCCCAGCGAACTCTCACTTCCACTACGATCTTCTGGCATCATCCGCAACCTTCCCCACTTATATCAATGACACCGGCTGGACATCCAACAACTTCATCACGTATGTTGTCCTGCAAGAGGGCATCACAGCAAAATGGTTTAATGAACGATTGAAGGAATTTACAAGGAAGCACATGGGTGGTGAACAATTTGACGCCTGGGTCGCCAAAGGAAATTTCTGGGAATATTTTTTGCAGCCCCTCACCAAAATCCATTTAACCTCAGACCTGAACGGGGAATTTGAGGCCAACGGCAACGAAACATACGTCTATATATTTTCCGTGCTAAGTCTAATCATTCTGCTGATCGCCTGCATAAACTTTATGAACCTCTCCACAGCCAAATCATCCTTAAGGGCCAAAGAGGTGGGGATGAGAAAGGTCGTTGGGTCAGGCAGAAGCAGACTTGTGCTCCAATTCCTGAGCGAATCTGTTCTGTTGAGTTATATCGCACTCGCCATAGGTGTGCTGCTTGTTATAATCCTTTTGCCCTTATCCAAAAATTTAATCGGCAGACAGATTGCATTTCACTATTTTGATAATTTGAGTATTATTCTGCTATTGTTAGCGCTCGGGCTTATCGTGGGCCTCATCTCGGGTTCATACCCGGCTTTTTTCCTTTCGTCTTTCAAGCCCATCGTGGCACTCAAAGGAAACAAGACCAGCGGCAAAAGCGGCTCATGGCTGAGAAACAGTCTTGTCATAGTCCAGTTCACAATTTCCATATTTCTCATCATTGGCACACTGGTTGTCAATCAGCAGCTCAAATTCTTTCAGAATAAAAAATTGGGATTTGATAAAGAACAGGTTTTAGTTATTCAAAATCCGGGAGCCTTAGGGAATAATACTATTCCATTTAAAGAAGAGCTACGTAAATACAGCAGTATCACTAATGTGTCCGGTTCCACTACGTTGCCTGGCCAAAGTTTCAGTAATATCGGATTCGGGGCTGAGGGTGTTGATGAAAGCTTCACTCTGAACCTCTGCATTTGCGATTATGATTTTCTCGAAACATTGAAGCTGGAGTTGGCACAGGGACGATTCTTCTCCAGAGATTTCACATCCGACACGCATGCGGCCGTGCTCAACGAAAAGGCGGTGGAACTGTTGGGTTGGGAAGACCCGATCGGGAAAAAAATCAATAACTGGTCCCGAGAAAGAGGCAATTTTGTCGTTATCGGCGTGATCAAAGATTATAATTATGAATCACTCCACCAGGAAATCAGGCCCCAGGCCTTATTCTTATCCACCGGCTACTTCACAAGGGTCGAGAGCTATATATCCGTGCGTCTCAACACAGAGCATATTCCCGAAACAATAAGTCGTATCGAAGACACATGGAAAGCATTCGCCCCCCAGGTACCTTTCCAGTATTCATTCCTCGATAAAGATTACGACAATTTATACATCAATGAAAAACAGACCAAAAAGCTGTTCTCGCTGTTCTCTTTCCTCGCGATATTCATTGCCTGTCTGGGTTTGTTTGGATTGGCGTCGTTTATTGCCGATCAAAAAACCAAAGAGATCGGCATCAGGAAAGTTTTGGGAGCTTCGGTGCCAAAAATAGTCAAAAACCTGAATAAAAGCTTCTTAAAATGGGTCTTAATGGCTAACTTTATTGCCTGGCCCATTGCATGGTTTGGGATGAACAGATGGCTCGAGAATTTTCCCTATCGCATCGGCTTAGCCTGGTGGATGTTTGTATTGGCGGCTGTTCTAGCTGTGGTCATTGCATTAATCACAGTCAGTTTCCAGACGGTGAAGGCGGCCCTCAAAAACCCGATTGATTCTTTGCGGTATGAATAGAGCTGGGAGTTCGGGGGACAGCATAGTTAATTCTACAGCTTAAGGCCAGCACACGTAATTTGAAATTTCGGATACCTCCGCTCAGCCTGGATGTTTAAATCCTAAATGTTTAATGTTAGAATGTGGACCTCATTGCAAGGGAGGTAAACATGTCACTCATCCCAGCCTTTGAAATCGGAATTTGGAACGCATGGATACTTCAAGTTGTGTTTTATCTGTCCATGTTTATTCCAGACTTTTTTCTGGATAAAGAAGCAAAGAACAGAGCAAAAAGGATGAGCATGTTTGCGCTTTATAAGAAAATCGAGAAGCTTTTAGCCCTATCAACGCATGTCGTTATTATGCCCCTTGTTTTTATCTACTCCATTTTTCTTCCGCTCAAGATAGGCTCGGTATGGTTGTATGTGGGCCTTCCTATTTTTGCTGTTTCCCTTTTGATGTCCGTCACAACTCTTTTCAACATCGCCTCTTCCTCGATTGATAAACCCGTCACCAAGGGGGCTTATCGATTTTCGAGACACCCGATGTATTTCAGTGGTTTCCTGATGTTCATCAGTATTGCAATATCCTGCGCGTCCTGGGTCGTTTTTCTCTGCGGTGTCTTATGGATAGGCTTGTGGCAAATCGTGGTGCCAACAGAAGAACGGATCCTCATCGAGAAGTACGGAGATGCCTATCGCAAATATGCGGCTAGGACACCGCGATGGATAGGAATTCCAAAAAGACAACGCTAATTCCCAGTAAATGACTTTGGATGTTCTCTCACGGTCCTGTCCTTTGTTATGATTGAAATAAGCTCAGTGAACGCACTCTATATCGGTCAACTCGGGAAACTGACCCAACATTTGAGGTCCGCTAGACGAACGGACTCACTATGGATAGAACTTGAACTCCTAGAGATTCTCACTATCCAATAACATCTCTTTGTGCAAAATGACTTCACGCTGACCTTTTTCATTTTTAACGACAAGAGCAGCCTCTTTTACATTTTCATCATCGATAAGTTGCCTTAACTCGAAAATCGCATCGCCATTGAAATCTTTTCCATTACACGCAACGATTTCATCCCCAACCTTAATGCCGGCTTTATCTGAAGGCCCTCCAGTCCAAAGTCCATCAACAACGACTGTGTTGTTTTCTCCTATGCCCAGATTCAATCCAAAAGAGAAGAGATCTTTCACAAATTGGGCATCTTCATAAGGGACAAAAAGAATCTCATCGTTGGGGTAATCGATGGTTATCAAGAACTGACACAAATAGTCCTTCCCGAGCAGGGGAACAGAAAGAGGCGCCGGAAGCTCGGCAAAACAACACATCAGGTCTTGTAATTTAAGGCCACCCTGTGCAAATTGTTCGATCCTCCCGAGATAGACATCTATCGTTTTTGTACCCGGCCATTTGATCATCACACCCTTCGACCGGACCAGCGATGGGTCATTCCTCACGCCCATTCTGTCCAGATAGTCGAGAGGGAAGACCACAGAATATGGCTGACCGGTGTCAACCATCGCTTTAGCAGAGATAGTCTCATTAATCATGCAATCGATCATGGGAGCATTATTAATCCGATGGTTTGTAAACTTGAATCTATAACCGGGAGCACTTTCCTTGCTGTCTTCCTCACAGGGAGAAAGAATCATCCTCTGATTCCGATAATCGAGGGTCACTTTAAACCTTTCCAAAAGGTTAGAGCCTATAATTCCATAGAGGGGAATCCCATGCCTCTCAAACTCTTGGAAATCAAATCCCATGAAGGCAAAGATGTTGGGAATAGACACTTCCCCCATCTCCAGTGTATCCATCTTCGCCATATTCCCTCTGATTTTGAGGCCCAATTCTTCGGCGACCTTCCGGCCAATAAATGTCAAACCTCCGGTATCGAGGATAAAGTTATATGATTTGGCAGAACCATTGATCTTACCCTTAATAACAATGAGATGTTCCATAAGCTCAAAGGGGATCACCCCTTTAACCGGTAGGTTCTCGACCTGAGTAAGAGCCACAGTGTTTGTTAAGAAAGCGATAAGAAAAGTCGAGATGATTGTTTTTTTCATTAGGCCTCCTATTGTTCATCACCCACACCAAAATCATGATTCACAGAACCATAAGTATATAAACCATTCAGAGCTGCTCCAACATCGAATCGAAAGATCTGATCTCTCCCTCTTCTTATCCGCACCGGCTTATTTTTTATGGACTCAGTGAAGATAAATGGAAACTTAAGACCGATCAAAAAATCAATGATTCATTCTTTCATCTATCTTTGAATGTCCTGAATCCAGATAAAGTCAATCCCTAGCTATCCTTATCTTTTTCTTTGAGCGACCATGCGGACAAGCTCAGCCGGGGGGCCGCCCCAATCACCTAACCATACACCCTCCTCATATTTCTGAATATGAAAATCTTTGAAGTGGGAGAGAAGGGCATTGGGTGGCAACGCGTGGACATAGGCGGGGAAGGACTGTTTTTCAGTAGCAAGAACATGCTCGAAGACGAGGATGCCTCCGGGTCTAAGGGAAGCATTCAGTCGGGCTACGAAGGTCGGATCGGATACCGGCGCCCATGAGAGGATCATGACAATGAGATCCCATCGCTCGGTCCCGAAGTCGAAGTCCTGGTAGGCTGTTTTTACGGTCGTGATGGAGGTACCGGCTTTTTCGGCATTGGTAGAAGCAGCGGCCAAGCCGACACCGGAGATATCGATGGCGGTTACATCCCAGCCTTGCTGGGCCAGCCAAACGGCATTGCGGCCTTGTCCCGCCCCTACATCGAGGGCTCTTCCAGGTGTGAGGTCTTTGGTGGATTCCATCATGAAGGTACTCGGTGTGGACGTGAAGCCGTCCTTTTCAGGATCGCCGGTCAAGGGTTTGGAAAAGATACGGTCATAGATAATCTCGGTACTCTTTTCCGGATGCTCTTTGGAGAGGCGGCGGATAGTCTCGATCTGCCGTTTGATTTCGTCTTGAGACAGACCATCTTGGGTTAGTTTCTCTTCATAAATCCCGAGGGATACGTTCTCCGGATTGGTCATGATCCAAGCCGTGAAGGACGCCCAAATTTTATCGTCCTCCGTCTGATTCTGAACCATGGCCGAAGCCGGAGCCAAGAGCACAAGTATAATCCCTATGCTAACCAGATCGCGCAGAACATAAGATTGAATGTTCATGTTTCCTCCACTCTTTTTAAACGAAACAGAATTATTTTGGTTATTCAAAATGTAACGAAAATATTCAAAAATACTCAGACTTATGCAACTTA
>CAYOSH010000027.1:0-52844 GCA_964406575.1 uncultured Eubacteriales bacterium
ATTTTGCCAGAAAATACTAACATTTTCAGTGGACCAGTTTTGCGGGAGGAGGTCCGCTCTTTTTTACGTCTAATGCCCTTATCACAGAAATAAGGATGCTCACTGTAGATCTTTAGTATTTGACTTTGAGAGGGAAGTGCTTAAAAATACACAACACTCATGTCCAAAAAAAGAGTCCTCTCCCTTGTCCTGTCAGTGGGGCTATCTGTGATTCTTATAACATTCCTTGTCTCCCGCATCACCACCGACGACCTCATCCGAACCTTTTCCCACATCTTTTACCCCGCTCTCTTCATATTCCTAGCCATATCCCTCACAGCATCGGTTCTGCGCGCACTGCGTTATAAATGGCTGCTCACCCCGTCCAAGATCAGCTTCGGGAATATTTTGTTGGTCACATTCATCCGCAATCTTTTTGTGGATCTGTTCCCGGCCCGAATCGGATCGCTCTCCTATGTTTATGTGTTGAACAAAAGGCTCAAATATCCGTTTGAGGAGGCCGCATCCACATTTGTGATCGCCTTTGTGTACGATTTTCTCACCCTCGGCCCTTTTCTTATTCTGTCGATACTCGTCGTGGGTCTGGGGGCCACATCTGTTTCTAATCTCGCGTTCCTCTGGATAGCTGTTATGTTTTTTCTGATAGTGTATCTGATCCTGCAGTTTATCATTCCCCTTGCAAACATTTCCTTGAAAGCCTATACCCGTCTTCTAAAATCGACCGGACTTGAAACACAAAGATGGGCTGAGACAGCAAAAAACAAAATACGTCTTACCATCGAAGGGCTGGAGCACATAAAGAATAGAAAGATCCAATGGCCTCTGTTTCTTCTCTCGCTGCTTATACGCATGGCAAAATACGGGTCCCTGTATTTCTTGCTCTTCTCGCTCCTCCACAGCTTCGGCTTTTCACTCTCTAGGCTGAGTTTTTGGAAGACCATACTGGGAGTCACTGGGGCAGAAATGACCGGCGCTCTCCCCATAAAAGGCATCTCTGGATTCGGGACGTGGGAATCCGGCTGGGCATTCACTTTTCAACTGTTGGACTTCGATCAAAAATGGGCCATCCTCTCTGGCATCGGCGTCCACCTGATCAGCAACCTCTTCGAATACTCTCTGGGAATTCTCAGCATCCTCATTCTTGCGTTTCCCCTGGTCCAGAGGAAAAACAAAAAGGCGTTTTAGTCGTATCCTTTTCGATCCAGCTCCCTGACCTTTTCGGGATTAGACGATAGGTACTCTTATTGCGCCGAACCTAAAAAAATACGTTAATGGTCACATTTAAGGTTTCACAGAGCGTGGGTTGAGTTATAATGGGTATGTGATTTCTGTGGTGGTTTGTTGAAATAATCGATATTAAACAAATCAAAAGCTGGTTGCTGAAGCAACGGCTGTTTTTCTTTCTGTAAAAAAATTCAGGAAGATATTGGACTGAACAAGATGAAATCTTTGTTGTGCAGGAGAGGTGCATAATGGCCAAAGAGCTACTCGGCAGTGATTTTGAATTCTATCTCCAGGGAGTGACCGAATCGGAAAGGAATTAAAAATGAAATTCTACGCTTATCAAGATCATTTTCACTTGCCGGACATCGATCTTCAAAAAATCCTGGATCTCGCACTCTCCAGAGGTGGCGATTTTGCCGAAATATTCCTCGAATACAAGATCTTTAGCCACATAAACATGGAAGAAGACATCATCAGAGAAACTACAGAGAGCCTCAGCCTCGGTTTGGGGATACGCGTAAACTCGGGCGAAAAAACCGGCTACGGGTACACAAACGATATTTCCTTAGAAAAGATCAGAGGCGCGGCCATCACAGCCGCCTCGATTTCATCGGAGGGTTCATCTCGAACCTCTGCCTTCCTTTCTCATGAGCGCCTGCCTCACAATTACTACCCTGTGCGTGATCCTGTCCATAAAGCATCTATGGAGACCAAAATCTCTCTTGTCAAACAAACCTATCAAGCTGCACAGAAATTCAGCCCTAAAATAAAAAAAGTGAAAGTGTCGCTTATCGACCAACTTCAGCAAGTGCGCATAGTCAACTCAGATGGGGTTTCTGTAGCGGATGGAAGGCCGCTTATCAAGCTCGCCTGTTTTGCGATCGCCGAACACTCGGGAAAGAGAGAAGCAGGTTATTACGGAGGGGGAGGCAGAGTCGGATTGGAGTATTTTCAAGAGGTTCTCACACCGGAAGAAATCGGCCGAGAAGCGGCTGATGAATCCCTGCATCTCCTGCAGGCCATATCTCCCCCTGCCGGGGAGATGCCCGTCGTCCTCGCACCCGGACATAGCGGAGTTCTGATCCATGAAGCTGTCGGACATCTTCTTGAAGCGGATTTCAACCGAAAAAAAACGTCCATATTTTGGAATAAGATGGGGCATCAGGTCGGCCTCCCGAACTTAACGATCTATGATGACCCAACGCTGCCCAACTTCCGCGGTTCGTACAATATGGACGACGAGGGTACGATCCCGAAAAAGACGCCTCTTATAGTGAATGGAAAACTCGTCGGTCTTCTCCAGGATAAGCTTTCATCAAGGCTGATGCGCATGCCCGAGACGGGGCACGGCCGAAGGCAGGACTTCAGCTGCATTCCCATTCCGAGAATGAGCAACACTTATATCGACAAAGGAGAGTATGATCCTGAAGAGATCATCAAATCCGTCGATAGAGGCTTTTACGCTCATAAATATCAAGGAGGACAGGTGGAAGACTCGGGTAAATTCACCTTTTCAGTGAGCTCGGGATTCCTCATAGAAAAAGGAAAACTAACGGCCCCGGTTAAACAGGCTACCCTTATCGGGACGAACCTCGACATCCTTAACAAGATAGAAAAAGTCGGTTCTGACCTCCAATTCGGGGTGCAGACCGGCACCTGCGGAAAGGAGGGCCAGGCTATGCCCGTGACAGATGGATGCCCCACACTCAAGATCACACGCATGACAGTAGGGGGCCAATCATGAGCCCCAAAGATACGATTGCACCATTGAGAGCTCTCGCTGAAAGTTTGGTCAAATTCGGCAGGGCGCATGGCGCCGATGAGATCGAGGTCTCTATCGTGGAGGCCACTGAATTTATAGTCGATGTGCGTTTGGGAAATGTCGAAAATCTTCTTGAAGCCGGATCCCGAGGACTCGGCCTCCGAGTTTTTAAGGATCACAAAGCGGCAAACGCATCCTCTTCCGACCTCGACAGGGTTCAGCTCCAGAATCTCGTCTTGAATGCCCTCAAACGCGCTGAACTGGCCAGCAGTGATGAATACGCCGGACTCCCCCACTCTGCAGGGCGCCAAATCGATCCCGACATTCTTCGGTTGTATGATCCCAGCATTCCCGCACTGGACCCAAAAGAAAAGATCGGACTGGCCTTGGAGACAGAACGAATAGGCCTCGTTGACAAAAGGATCACAAACTCTCATGGAGCTAATTTTGAAACAAGAGTTATGCGAACCATTTTGGTCAACTCCAATGGTTTCTCGCAGGCGTACGAGGAAACATTCTGTTCTCTCAGCCTCGGTCTTCAGGCGGGAGAGACAGATAATAAGGTGGAAGGCTCCTGGTCTTCGGCAAAAAGATTTTATAAAGAATTGGAGACACCCGAAAAAATCGCTGCCACTTGTGTGGAAAGGACTGTCCGCCAGCTCCAACCCCGTAAGATCAAGACACAGACCGCTCCGGTCATCTTCGAGTCCCCAATGACCTCCTGGCTCTTAGGATTCCTCTTTGTGTGTATCTCTGGAAACGCCGTCTACCAGAAGACCTCCTTCCTGGCAGATAGACTCGGCGAAAAGGTTGCCAATGATGATATCCATGTCTCTGACGATGGCCTGATGCCCGGCATGCTCGGGACAACACCGTTCGACTCGGAGGGAGTCCCTGTTCAGATAACGCCGATCATAGAGAAGGGAATTTTAAAAAACTTTTTGTGTGACGCCTATGCTGCACGAAAGCTCAAACTCAAGCCCACCGGAAATGCGGACGGAGGTGGTGTCGGACCGCACAATTTTTATCTCCATGCGGGAACTCTCTCCCCCCAACAGATCATCTCCACAATGGACAGGGGGCTTATTCTCATCCGAACGATTGGGCATGGCCTCAATCCCTTAAACGGAGATATCTCGCGCGGTGCTTTTGGCTTGTGGGTGGAAAAGGGAGAAATTGTCTATTCGGTTTCAGAAATCACCATATCTGGAAACATGGGGAACATTCTCAATTCCATTGAAACAATCGGGAATGACCTGGAATTCAGGAGTCCGATCTCTGGGCCGACGATAAAGATTGCCGAACTCACGATCGCTGGGACGTAGATCCGACTGCAGAGTGAGTTTTCCTGATTATTCGAACCCTGGGCTGAATAAATGTCCGCGCACTCTTTACTCCCCTTGAAAAGTATTGTGATGGATAATGTCCTCGAGCGCTCTTTTGGGAACATGGAAACGCCCTTTCTCATCCTTCCAGTACTTGACTGAGCCGGCATATCCCTCGATCACAGATTCTTCGGCTGGATAACCTAAGGCAAGCACGGAATCAATGCGATAGTTTTCCGGCACGGAAAAAATTTTTCTCAAACTCTCACGGTCGATGGAGAGAAGCCAGCAACTGCCTATTCCCTTCTCCCAGGCGGTGAGGATCATGTTCTCCATGGCAGCTCCCACATCCCATTCGTAGCCATTGGGTCGAATCCCCGTGTTGACGAGAATGACGACATAGGCGACGGGTTCCTGCCCTGGCTTTGGATTCCCTTCGGGTGCGATATAGGCGGCCCACTTCAAACAGGGGAAAACCTGCCTAGTGACTGCCGCATCGTCGACCACGATAAATTCCAAGGGCTGGAGATTCGCTCCCGAGGGTGCCAGACGTCCCGCATTCACCAGGATTTCCAGGGCCTCTTTGGGTATAGGCTGAGGTTTAAACTGTCGAAGCGTCCTTCTCGAGATAATCTTTTCATATACACTCATGATGACCTCACGATTCACGAAAGCGTAAACCTTACAAGGGATGGATATCCCTTTCTAGCATACGCCTTATATTTAGTGTTTACGGATGTTAGCCTTGGGAAAGTATAGCCTGCAGTTTTTTTTAAAATAATCACGGCTTGACCGGTTAGGTGCACCTTTTGTGAACATAAAACCACTCTGGACGAAAATTTATCGACTTTTATGTGAACTTTGCGACCCATAGAGAAAAATCCGTCTCTGACATCTCCCCCACTGAACGATCCCGCTCATTTCCTCTGTAGAGGATCACGAATGTTGGAACCCCTTGAATCCCAAACGCGGCAGCCATCTCGGGATGTTTTTCCACATTCATTCGGACGACCATCAGTTCGCCCTTTCTGCGGTCGGCCAGATTCATGACGCTGGAATGCATCAGTTCGCAGGACATGCATGACAGCGAATAAAAATCCACCAATACAGGAATCGCTGATTTTTGGATCAGCGTGTATGCCTGGCTCGGTTGAGGCTCCACTACTGAGCCGGGTGTTGAGAGTATGGTCTTACATCGTCCACAGACAACCTTTTTTTCCGGCGCAGACACCGGGTAATTGTTTGTGGTCCCACAATTGAGACAACTGACTTTTATCTTTTCCTCTTTCGCCAAGGGTTCCCTCCCCCTATCCACACAAACGGTCTTTCTCTAAGATCATTTGAATCGCTCAACAGGAACATTTCACGCGAGCCAAGCTGAATATATCACAGGTTTTTCGGTGAAACAACCCACTTGTTTCCCCGCCATGACTACGCTTTTCCGATCCGGTTCTGGCATCAATCATCATTCCTATATATTTTATAAAAAATTATAGGGGATATTGTTCTCAGTGTCAAAAGGAAATTTCACGGCCCCATCCAGCCCGATGTTTGCTCGAAAAACCACAAAATTGCTACATTTTTCTCAGGAATTATTTTAAAATGGTCCGAAACACACGCATGTACGACTAACTTACATGGATTATTAACACCAGGAGTAGTCTGTTGAATATCAAGAGCAAACAAATGAACAGCACATCCAATCCAGAAAAAAAAGAGGATCTGGGCGCCAACATCAGGAAAACAAAAAACGTCAGAGAAATCGTCCAGCTCCTTGCCAAAACCTCCTCCCAGATGAAAATATTTGCATCTCACCATTCCAACATTCAGAAATTTGCCGATGAACTCTACGGCAAAATAGACCGTTACCTGGATAAACACTGGAAACTTGAGATCGGCATCGAGGAATTTGTCTTCACTTTTCAAGGGAAATCCATCTATCAGGATGACCAGATCAAAAGAAGCCTCCCTTTCCTCTTTTTTAAGGATGGCGTTCAAGCTCTGTTCTTCTATAAAAATTTGAGTAAAGAAGAATTTTTAGATTTTCTCGACATCATAAAACGTGAGTCCGCTCTCCCCGCCGAGGAAAGTGATATCGTCATCTCCCTCTGGGAAAAAGACTTCACCAACATCCGTTATGCCGCTTCGGATGAATTTTTAGAGTCAAAAATCGGGGTGGGGATGGAGCCTCTGGAATATAAATTGGATCGGACTCTTTTGATGACAGGAAAAGTTGAGCTAACACCTAAAGATAAAGAAGCTCTCGAACGGATGAATGCATCGGAGATCTCTTCACCTGAATTACAGGATAGAGAGGCAGGAGTCCCATCTGAGATCACGGAGGCGGAAATGACATCTTTGGGTCAATCATTGAGTGACTCAGAGTTCGATGCTCTGTATGAAATGCTCGACGCCAATCGCCGGATAACTGCCGAAGATGAACTTATCGCTCTCATCATGGAGATACTTTATATGGAAGAAAAACAAGAGCCCTTTGAGGAGACAATCAGGGCTCTTGAGCAATGTCATGAAGTTCTTGTCGCAAAACGAAATTATTCCCGAGCTGCTGAATTGTTGGACTTGGCTCTCGAATTGAAGGATAAGCTTGCCGCTAATCCCGACCAGCGCAAAGATGCAATATATGGCTTTATAGAAAGGATCAGGAACGAGGAAGCTATTGCACTCTTACAGCGGAATGTCCAAGAGGAAGGCACATCTGATGCGACTGCTCTCTTGGAGTATCTCAGGATTCTTGGACCAAAAAGCATCCCTGTTCTCAGTCAGCTTTATAATCTTGAAAAGAACGCTCAAGGCCGTGCCGAAATATTAAAATTGTTGAAGGAGTTGGGAAATCAAGATCCTCCTGCACTCATGCGAATCGCACGGGACGACAGCCCCAGCATCACAAATGCCATTATTGCAGTGCTGGGCGACTCAGAGGACCGAAGGGCCATACCGTACCTCGCAACATTCATCAATTACAAAAACAAATCAATCAAGTCTGAAGCCATCAAGGCACTCGGCAAAAAAAACGATGAAACAGCCAACAGAATCTTGCTGGCCTTCCTCAAAGACGATGATGAAGGATTTCGCATTCTTGCAGCTGAGAATCTTCTCTACATAAGAGAGGACTCTGTAAAGTCCCATATCATAAATACTGTGACCGACCAGAGCTTCAAGAAAAAAACCTCAGAAGAAATACGGGCCTTCATCAAGCTGCTGGGGAGAATACAGACAGCAGAATCCAGGGCGATCTTGAAGTCCTTCATCAAAAGGCCGGGACTTTTTTCCGGGACAAAGAATAAAGAGCTGAGCCGACATGCCGTATGGTCATTGGAAAAAATGGGAACACCCGAAGATATCTCAATTTTGGAGGAGGGAGCTCGCGGACACAGCAGGATCATCAGGGAAGCTTGCCAGAATTCCCTCCGGAGACTATCCCAGGACGCAAGTCAACATCCCGGAGTGAAAGAATGAAAGATACCCAAAAAGACCGCCCAACGGAAGAAACAAAAGAAAAGGAACTCAGGAGAAACAAAGAAGCCGTTGACCTGCTCTTCCGGCTCAACTGGGCCTGTCGGATCTCAAAAATCTATGAGCCCAATAACCTCATTTTTGTCCGTCAGATAAAACTGCTCCATAACATGCTCCAGAAACCCATCGAAGAGGACGGGGAAGCAACTTTCAAGATCAGACAGAACACGCTCTTGCTTAACGATATAAAGCTCAAGTTCGGTTTTTCGAGTTACTTCCTCCTCAAATATGTGATCGAAGAATTCAACGAGAGAGAGATCGGTATCCTCACTTTTTCCCCAGGTCTAGCGGAAGAGGAGCTGAAAAACTTCGTCATCCTATTTACACAAAATGCTGTAGACAAAGAAAACCCTCTTGGCCATTTCCGTAAAAAATGCGACGCAGCCGGAATCCAACACATCCATATGGAACAGATCTCGGCTCACGACCAAACTGGCTCCAAGAAAAAAGATGCCATGAAAATGTACTTTTTGAGCATCACCCATCTGAAAGAAATTTTCGAAAAATACCAAAAGGAAGACAGGATCCCCTTGGTCACAACCAGAAGGCTGATGCAGGTTTTGTTCAACAACATCGCTGACAACGAGACTTTTATGCACGGCTTAACGACGATCAAAAACTTCGACGAATACACGCTGAACCACTCGGTGAACGTCTGTCTCCTCTCCATATCATTGGGGAAAAGACTGGGCCTAGACAGAAACGAACTCATGGATCTCGGGATCAGTGCATTTTTTCATGATTACGGAAAACTTGACATCCCCAAAGAGATCCTGCTCAAACCGGGGCGATTGGATGACAAAGAAAGAGAGATCATTGAGCATCATCCGCGATACGGCGCAGAAAAGCTCATCCGGATGAAAACTTCGGGAAACTTGCCTCTCCTCGCTATCAACGTGGCCTTGGAGCACCATGCCCAAGAGGGAAAAGGAGGATACCCCAAATACACGAAAAAGAAACACATCAACCTCTTCAGTAAGATCGTTAAAATCGCCGATGTTTTTGATGCGATCACAACCAAAAGGCCATACCGAAACAGAGATTTTTCTAGAGATGAGGCGCTATCCATGATGCTAGAGAAAAGTGGCAAAGAATTCGATCCTCTCATCCTGAAGCTGTTTGTCAACATGATCGGCGCACGCCCCGTCGGCACTCTAGTGCTCCTGAATACGGGTGAAATTGGGATCATTTTCGAGACGAGTGAAGACCCGGCGAACACGGTGCGGCCCAAAGTTAAACTCATTACGGATCGAGAGGGCAACAAAATTGACGGGGAGGTCGTAGATCTCTCCGATAGAGATCCTGAGACAAACGCATTCCAAAGAACCATCATAAAAAACCTGGACAACAACACATACAATATTCCCATACCGGATTATTTTGTGGCGGCTGCAGATGAATCCTTATAAAGAATAAGGGCAATTCTTTCTTATGTAGAATCCGGTCCCCGAACGGACCGTTAAAAAAAACCGAGTGTTAACAAGAGCTTTTTCCCTTTATTAAACATCGCCCATCGCTATTTCCCGCAAAGTATAGCCCTGAAAAATCTTTTTCATTCCAATTTAGAGATGGGAATTTTATAATGAAGAAAAACCTATGATTTCAAGGAACTGAAATGAGAAACAAAGATAAGCTGGATGCGATCTTCCACCCCAAAACACTCGCAGTCATCGGGGCTTCCCGAGAGCCGGGAAGCGTGGGCCATTCTCTACTGGCCAAGATCATCGACAGCCGTTTCCAGGGCATTGTTTACCCCGTCAACCCGAACGCAAAGGGAATACTGGGAATCAAGTCTTACCCGAACGTCACCGAAATCCCCGACATCGTTGACCTGGCTGTTGTCATCGTCCCTGCTCATCTTGTCCCAACAATCCTCGAAGAATGCGGCCAAAAGAATATCAAGGGTGCGATTGTCATATCCGCGGGATTTAAGGAGATCGGTGGCGAAGGGATTGCGCTTGAAAATAAAGTCAGAAACATCATCGCAAACTACAACATCGCGCTGGTCGGCCCGAACTGTCTGGGTGTGATCAACGCAGACCCATCCACTTCATTGAACGCAACCTTCGGCACACAGATGCCGCTGGTAGGGAACATCGCTTTTATGTCACAGAGTGGGGCCCTTTGTGTGGCGGTCCTGGATTACGCTATTGAATCTAACGTCGGTTTTTCCAAATTCATCAGCATGGGAAATAAGGCCGGGATCAATGAGAACGAATTGCTCCTCTACTTGAAAGAGGATCCCAAAACAGATGTCATCTTGATGTATCTTGAAGACCTGGTGGATGGCCGGGAGTTCATGTCAATCGCCAGAGAGATCACGACCCACCCCAAAAACCCCAAGCCAATCATCGCCCTCAAAGCGGGTCGGACTCTATTAGGAGCCAAAGCGGCATCATCACACACAGGTTCGCTCGCTGGATCGGATAAGGTCTACAACGCCATCTTTGACCAGTGCGGAGTCCTCAGGGGGGATACGCTGGAAGAGATCTTTGATTACGTGAAGGCGTTCTCCAGTCAACCCCTGCCACTGGGTGAGAATGTCGCGATCATCACCAACTCTGGAGGACCCGGAATCCTCGCAACGGATGCCTGTATCCAGCATGGATTGAAAATCGCTCAATTCACAAACAGCACAAAAAGAGCCCTTAAAAAAATCCTCCCCCCAACCGCCAGTTTAAACAATCCCGTGGACTTGATCGCAGAGGCACAACACAAACAATATGAAGCTACACTTAAAGAGATCTTATCTCAGAAGGATATTCATTCTGCCATGGTCATCCTCACCCCGACCTCTTTTACGGACGTGGAAAAAATCTCCTGGGCCATAGTCAAGGCGACCAAGTTACAAAAAAAGCCTTTGGTCTGTTGTTATCTGGGTGTTTATGATGTCTCCAAAGGCATTGATATTCTCGAAAAGAACGGTATTCCTGCCTACAGATTTCCCGAATCTGCAGCAAAAGTGCTCTCCGTAATGGCACATTTCACCCAATGGCTCGCCCGGCCAAAAACTGGAATCAAAACATACGAGGTCAAAAGGACAAAAGCGAAAAATATCATTCGGTCTGTTCAGGACCAGGGACGCGCTTTCCTGTTGGAGCACGAGGCCTACGATGTCTTGAAAGCTTATGGATTCCCCGTGATTCGATCGGAAATAGCGACAAACGTGCGCCAAGCCGAAGAAGCTGCGCAAAAGCTTGGCTTTCCTGTCGTCCTGAAAATCATTTCTCCAGATATCCTCCACAAATTCGACTTTGGAGGCGTTTTACTCAACATCAAGAATAAAAAGGAAGTCAGAGCCGCATATAACAGGATCAATCATAATATCAGGAAAAACAAGCCTCAGGCTAAGATCATCGGGGTGATTGTGGAGAGAATGGTCCCCCCCGGCAAAGAGATCATCCTCGGAATGAGTCGAGACCCTCAATTCGGCCCCATTTTGATGTTCGGATTGGGCGGCACATACGTTGAAGCTTTAGAAGATGTGACATTTCGATTGGCTCCAATAAGGGAGCTCACTGCATCCATCATGATCAAAAAAACCAAGACCCACAAGATTCTGGATGGATTCCGCGGAGGACCAGTTTATGACTTTGGAGCCATCGAAGAATGCCTCAAACGGCTCTCTCAACTCGTGACTGATATCGAAGAGATCAAAGAGCTCGACATCAATCCGCTCATGGTCTACGAAAAAGGAAAAGGTTGTACCATCGTCGATGCACGAATCATCCTGAACAACGCCTTCGCTCCTTCAGATAATATTTGACTTTCTTTTCGGTGTGTTTATAATAGACTAGTTTAATAGTAGTGTTTTGCTTGGATTATTCAAGGGTCGCGTTTGGCAGAGATAAAAGCACAGCATATGACGCTGGGGCACATCACACTAAGTGTGGATAATCCGGATTATTGGAGAGCGAATGGGTCTATTTAAAAGAAAGACGAAGTCGAGAGTGTGTGTTGTCGGCATGGATGGAGTTCCGTATTCTATGCTCCAAGACCTAGCACGGAAGGGAGTCATGCCCACCATAAACACCCTGATCAACTCGGGACATCTGCACAAAATGAAAGCCAGTCTTCCTGAGATCTCATCGGTCAGCTGGACGAATTTTATGACAGGGACAAATCCGGGAACTCATGGCATTTTTGGTTTTACAGACCTTAAAGAACACACATACGACCTTTGCTTCCCGAACTTCAGTGATATCAAAACAGAAACATTCTGGGACAAGCTCGGTGACCAGAAGAAGATGTCCGTTATCATCAACCAGCCTTCCACCTATCCGGCCCGGAAGATCAATGGCATTCTCATATCAGGTTTTGTGGCTATCGAAATGGCCAAAGCTGTCTTTCCCCTTGCCCTTAAAGAACCTCTAGAGAAAATGGGATATCAGATCGACATCGATACGGCCAGAGCCAGAGAAGACCACGAATTCTTATGGCAAGACCTGGCCCGAACCTTAGAGGGCCGGCACAAGGCCTTTGGCTCTCTGTGGGAGACCGACTGGGATTATTTCGAGATCGTGATCACAGGAACAGACAGGCTGCAACATTTTCTGTGGGATGCCTACAAAGATGAAAACCACATCTACCACACAAACTTTCTCGATTATTACCGGCAATTGGATAGATTCATCGAAAAAATCGTGGACGCTTTCACTGCACAGAAAGATGGAGATGATAGATTGTATCTTCTTTCTGACCATGGCTTCGCAGGCATAAAGCAAGAAGTCTACTTGAATGTCTGGCTCGAACAGGAGGGATATCTCAGTTTCGATACATCCTCGCCTAAAGACTTATCCGATATAAGTGCCACCTCCCGAGCCTTTACGATGGATCCCAACCGCATATACCTCAATCTGAAAGACAAATTTCCCGAAGGACCTATCGGTCTTTCAGAAAAACAAGCCCTCAAGCAAGAAATTACAGAGAGGCTCAAAGGATTAGAGTTTGAGGGGCAAAAAGTCGTCAGGGAAGTGTTTGATGCAGAAGAAATTTATTCCGGTCCGCATGTGGCTTCAGGCCCAGATTTGATCGTCCTTTCCGAATACGGTTACGATATGAAGGGTTCCGTTAAGAAAAAAGAGTTATTCGGGCGCTCAAACCTGCAGGGGATGCACACTTGGGATGATGCGTTTTTCTGGGCCAATACGGAAAAAGGAAAGGACCTGTCCATTTCTGATTTATCCGGTATCATAATGGAGAACTTTGCATGAGGGAACAGATGGAGAGAATGTTTGGTTTTCGGTCTGTTCAGGAAACGGACCCTGCACCGATAGAGAAAAACCTATCCGCGTACCCACAAAAAAAACTGCTTTTCCTTATTTTGATTTTTTGTGCCCTAACTCTTCCCCTGAAAGCCTACATCGGCCCAGGAGCGGGTTTTGCCTTTCTCTCTTCGTTTCTTGTCCTGTTCTTAACATTTTTCCTCGCTATTTTTTCGTTCCTCTCCTGGCCTTTCCGTCTTCTTATGCGTCTTCTCAGAGGCCAAAAAGCATACAAAAAGAGTCAAATCGATCAACTGGTAATCGTGGGATTGGATGGCATGGAGCCAACTCTTGTCGAAAAATTCATGGGAGAGGGAAAACTCCCGAACCTCAGCAAGCTCAAAAAGGAAGGCACCTATGCCCGGCTAAAAACAACCACCCCTGCCATATCCCCGGTAGCCTGGTCCTCGTTCATGACTGGAAGCCATCCAGCAAAGCACAATATTTTTGACTTTCTCAGTCGCGATCCCAGGACATACCTTCCGGACCTGTCTTCTGCTAGGATCGGAAATCCCAAAAGATTTCTCCCCCTCGGGAAATACAATATCCCCCTTTCAAAACCAGAGATCAAAGGCATGCGCAAGAGCATCCCTTTTTGGAAGATCTTGGGCGACAGCGGCATCTTCTGCTCGGTCTTGAGAATCCCGATTACGTTTCCTCCCGAAAAATTCAAGGGGCACCTGCTTTCGGGCATGTGCGCACCAGACCTAAAGGGGAGCCAGGGCACTTTCTCTTACTACACATCGGAAACAGAGACGATCAAAAAACACGAGGGCGGGATGATGTTCCCTGTCACCCTGAATGGGGATACAATCGAGACTTATATTTCAGGCCCTGAGAATACACTTCTTAAAAAAGTCGAAGAGATGCGCCTTCCGATGATCATCCATTGCGATAAAGACAAAAATGAGGTGCACATCGAAGTGTCCGGCCAAACGGTGCATCTCAAAATCAAAACCTTTTCGGACTGGGTGAAAATCGCCTTTCGGCCGGGGTTGGGAATAAAAGTCAGGGCCATCTGCCGATTCTATGTGGCTGAGATTGAGCCTCACTTCAAGATGTATCTCACACCGCTCAACATCGACCCGGAAAAACCAGCCCTTCCCATATCTCACCCATTCATCTACTCCGTTTATCTAGCCAAACTCCTCGGGGATTATACGACCCTGGGAGAGGCTGATGACACATGGGCCCTCAATGAAGGCATATTGAATGAGGATTCCTTCATCAAACTGGCCTACGACAATCACAAGGAATCCGAGGACATGCTCTTCAACGCCATGGCCAAAACAAAAAAGGGTGTTGTGGCCTGCTGGTTCCAGACTACAGACAGCATCCAGCATATGTTCTTTCGGTACTTGGACAACAAACACCCGGCCCTGAAGCACGGACAAAGAGAGAAAAGCGCCAAAGTTATCGAAGACCTGTATAAAGACATGGATGATCTCGTGGGACGCGTGTTTAAAAAACTCAATAAAAACAGCATGCTCATCGTAATGTCTGACCATGGTTTCAAATCCTTCCGCCGGGGAGTAAACGTCAACTCCTGGCTTTATGAGAATGGATATCTGCACCTCAAAGAAGGGAAACTGACGAGCGAGGAATGGTTCAAGGATGTCGATTGGAAACGGACTAAAGCCTACGGCCTAGGGCTGGGAGGCATTTATATCAATCAGAAGGGAAGAGAAGAACAGGGAGTCGTCAACCCGGGGGAAGAGACGAAGAGATTGAAGGAAGATCTGATACAGAAACTCAACGGATTGGAGGACAGCGAGACGGGAGATGTAGCCATAAACAAGCTCTTCGACAGGGATGAGATCCCTCCAGGGCCCTATAAAATCAACTGCCCGGACTTCATCGTTGGGTACAATGAGGGGTACAGAGCGTCGTGGGATTCGGTGACCGGTGTCGTCAATTCAACAATATTCGAGGACAACACTAAGGCCTGGAGCGGAGATCACTGCATCGACCCACGGCTTGTTCCCGGCATCATCTTTTCAAACTTCAAGCTGAACACCACAGAGCCTTCGATCACAGATATTGCTCCAACAGCCCTAGAGCTCTTTGGCATTAAAGTCCCCCAGCACATGGATGGACAGGTGTTGGTCGCTACGGAATCGGCTGAAATCCAGGAGACAACGCAGAGAAAAAGCTGAACGATAATATCCGATCTTTCGGATCATCGATATTTTCACCTTACCAGGTTGGTGGTATAATAGGATAGAGAAAAAAATGACAAACATAAATCGAAGACAATTCCTCAAGATGGGATTGACCGCTGGTTCTCTGCTTGCAGCCAACAGGTCATCCAGTCTTGTGACTAAAGTTTTTGGAAAAACCGAAACTGATAAAAAAATCATCATCCTCGGTTTTGACGGTATGGACCCGCATCTTGTCGAGGTCTGGATGAAACAGGGATATCTTCCGGCATTCCAAAAATTGAGAACGATAGGATCCTTCACTCCTTTAGAGACTTCCAATCCTCCCCAGAGCCCAGTAGCCTGGTCCAATTTTATCACAGGAATGGACCCCGGCGGGCACGGCATATTTGATTTTATGCACAGGGATCCGCAACACTATATTCCTATTTTTTCAGCGGCAGAATCCACGGCCACCACAAGAACCCTTTCTATCGGCAACTATGAATTTCCCCTCTCTGGAGGAGAAGTCAAGAACTTGATAAAAGGGAAAGCATTCTGGCAGATCCTCGAAGAGTACGATATTCCGGCCACCATCTTCAAGATGCCTTCCAACTATCCTCCCGTTCCCACAAAACAGCGCACGCTCTCTGGCATGAACACGCCCGACCTGATGGGTTCTTACGGGATATGCAATTATTACACCACTGAATCTACCCGCATCAATGAAGACATCGGGGGAGCAAGAATTCACGAAGTGTATGTCATCGGGAACAGAGTGGAAACCAAGCTCCCTGGACCTGAAAATGCATTCAAGAAGGACAAACCCGACTCGTTCATCGATTTTAAAGTCTATATCGATCCCGCAAATCCTGTGGCCAAGATATCCATCCAGGATCACGAATTCATTCTCAGAGTGGGAGAGTGGAGCGACTGGAAACGGATTCACTTCAACATGATCCCCACCCAGAAAGTCAGCGGCATCTGCCATTTTTATCTCAAAGAAGTCAGGCCGGAATTCAAGCTCTATGTCTCCCCGATCAACATCGATCCAGCAAATCCGGCCTTGCCCATTTCAACTCCCGAAAGTTATGCTAAAGATCTTGAAAAAAAATTCGGCCCCTTTTACACCAAAGGTCTTCCAGGCGATTTTAACTCCATGAACAATAATCTCCTGGACGAAGGAGAATTTCTCGAGCAGGACAATCAGGTATTAAGCGAACGCATCGCTATGTTCGATTATGAGCTTGCGCGCTTTGATTCTGGACTGCTGTTCTATTATGTCTCCAGCACCGATCAGAGACAACACATGTTCTGGCGCCATCTCGACAAGCACAACCCCACATACGATCCTCTTTTGGCCGCAAAATACGAAAACACCATTCGCGATGTTTATGTGGAAGCCGATAAAATTCTGGATAAGGCTATGCAAAAGGTGGACAAGGATACAATCATCATGGTTGTGTCCGACCACGGGTTCTCTCCTTTCCGATGGTCTTTCAACGCCAATACATGGCTGAAAGAGAACGGCTACCATAGTCTGATCAACCCCTGGAAGCAGGGAGAAGATCAGCTCTTCGTGAATACGGATTGGTCAAGAACCAAAGCTTACGCCTATGGCCTGAACAGCCTTTACATCAATCAAAAAGGACGGGAAGGCGAAGGGATCGTCTCTCCCGGCGCAGAGACGGAAAATCTCATCCGAGAAATTGCCAGCAAGCTTGAGGCATATGTCGATCCTAAAACGGGTGAGAGACCGGTCCTTAAAGCCTTTGCGGCAAAGGATATCTACACAGGAGCTCATGTGGATGAAGCCCCGGAAATCATCATTGGATTTAACAAAGGCTACCGCATCTCCTGGTCATCTCCCATGGGAAGAATTCCTAAAAACATCATCGAAGACAACACAGAAAAATGGAGCGGCGATCACTGTATTGCTCCAGGGATCGTTCCAGGGATATTATTTATGAATCGGAAGATACAAGCGCAAGACCCAAAATTTCTAGACGTCAGTCCCACAATCCTTAAAATATTCGGGATAAATAAACCCAAAGAGATTACGGGAACATCCGTGACCTAATTCCAAGGAGCGAATAATGGGCAAAACAAAGGTCAAACTGGAGAAAATCCTTCTGGAAAAAGTAAAAAAATTCGCAGAGATGTCAGGTTATTCTTCACCGGAAGAGTTCATCACTCACTGTCTCGAGAAGGAGATCGCAACTCTAGAGGAGTCGGACTCCGAAGAGGAAATCAAGAAAAAACTGAAAGGACTCGGCTACATTTCGTAGGGTTATTAGCGTTGAGAAACCATGAATTTCTTCCTGATGCTAAATCCCTGATGAAACTTAGGTAGAGCTGATGTAAAAAAATATGTGGACTTTCAACAAGGCCTTCGGCAAGATCTTTGATATTCTGTTAATCCCCTTCCAGAACATGAATCCCTGGGTCGGAATGGCCATTGTGTCCTTCCTGACAGGGCTTCTTATGCTCGTTATTTTCCGCTACACTTCCAACCAGGCTGGGATCAAAAAAGTTAAAAACAAAATCAAAGCCCATTTGCTGGAGCTCAGGCTGTACAAAGACAGCATGGGTATTTCTCTCAAGGCACAAGGAAATATCCTCCTGGCTAACATGAAGTACATCAGCCATTCTTTCAAGCCCCTGTTGGTTATGATCGTTCCCGTGATCCTCATCCTGATCCAGCTGAATTTCTGGTTCGGTTATGAGCCCTTGAAACCCGGACAGCAGACTTTACTCAAAGTCAAACTGGAAGAGGGATACGATCCTCTGCAAACAGATCTTGCTCTGGAGCCAGACCCAGAGATCGTCATTGAGTCAACTCCGCTTCGCATAGAGGAGTACAGGGAGATCAACTGGAGAATATCCTCCAAGGGAATTGGTGTACACCGAATCAATGTCGTCATTGGCGGACAAAAGATCCCGAAGACCATCTCCTCAGACACAAAAACTCTAAATAAACTCTCACCGATAAAACACAAGACTGACTTCATCGATGAACTTTTCTATCCTGTGGAAGCCCCTATCGCAAAGGATTTACCTGTCAAATCCATTGAAGTGCTTTATCCTGCCAAGTCTATGAACCTATTTGGTTGGAACATGCATTGGCTCATCGCCTATTTTGCCCTTTCCATCATCTTTGGCTTTGCGTTCAAAGGTGTCTTCAAGGTCGAAATATAGAAAGGCACATATTCTCGCTCTTCTATCGCTCCCGATATCGCTCAAGCCATCCCTCTGCACTCCCTCAACTTATATTTGAGTTGTCATTCGCGATTTTTCAGTTTAAAATGAATGAGTCATAAAATTATTGAGAGTCGAAGATACATTCGATCGGAAAGGATAAAAGGATGAAAATCGGTGAGTTTCTCATGGAGCGCTGGCAATCCGAATGGGAGCACGTCGTTGATTACAACATCTCCGAAAGTGGCGTTAAGCCTTTAACACCAGAGGAGCTTCTGAGCCCTGAAGAACTTGCGGCACTTGCCAAAACAAAACTGGGATATATTCAGACAGATGGCACCCGGGAACTTAAAAACACAATCTGTGCGCACTATGCTCAGGCATCACCGGAGAATATCTTGGTGACATCCGGTTCTGCAGAAGCTAATTTCCTGCTGATGTGGAAGCTCATCGAATCCGGAGATGAGGTCATCTTTATGCTTCCCAATTTCATGCAAATCCATGGGCTCATGAAAGCCTTCGGGGGCAAAGTGAAAACGTTCTCGCTCAAGGAGGATCTGGATTGGAATCCAGATCCGGAAGAGCTAAAAAAGCTCGTGACTAAAAATACAAGGCTCATCGTTGTCACCAATCCCAATAATCCTACAGGTGGCCAGTTGAATGAAGAATCACGTCAGGTCATTCTGGATCTGGCCCGATGGGCGGATGCCTGGATCGTCTCTGACGAGGTTTACCAGGGAGCGGAATACGACGGCAAAATCACACAGAGTTTTTGGGGATCTTACAACAAAGCGATCGTGACGAATGGCCTCTCCAAAGCCTACGGACTCCCGGGCCTTCGTGTCGGATGGATGGTCGCTCCCGCAGAGATCGCGAACACGATCTGGTCTTACAAAGATTACACGACAATCACCATCAGTGCATTGAGCGACCGGCTGGCGCGGACCGTTCTCTCACCCAAGAAAAGGGATTCCATACTGGAAAGAACACGTCGTATCATCAGAGCGAATTTTTCTATCCTTGAAGATTGGATGGATAAACAAAAAGGGCTCTTTCGTTGTACGCCGCCAAGAGCCGGGGCGATCGCATTTCCCGGATACAATCTCGACATAAACGCAACTGAACTTGCCCACAGAATCAGAGAAGAGAAAAGCGTCCTCATCCAGCCCGGAGACCAGCTCGGGATGGACTTTCACATCCGTTTCGGATTGGGGGAAGAGCAAGAATTTTTCATTACTGCCCTCGGCCTCGTTGGGGAAGTGCTCGCCGAACTCAAAACCTAATCCAGTCTATACGTTCATAAAAAAAGACTGTGATTCCGCGCCATATCCCTTTACTTCTCGATTTGATTGAACCAGACGATATCGGCCAGTTTTTTCCTTTTTTTTTGCTTTGTGGGCGTGTGTTCGTAATATCCGATGGAAATCAAAGAGATGATCTTGTAGGCACGGGAGATTTTTAAAAACTTTCGTGCTTTTCGGGAGTTGAACCACCCGATCCAGCATGTCCCCAGCCCCATTTCTTTGGCTTGGAGCACGATGTGCTCTCCGGCAATGCCAATATCCAACAGATGAAAATGAATATCCTGGATCTGCTTTCCCACCCGGTGCGCGATGAGATTCAGCCGAGCCAAGATCACAATGAGGACAGGCGCTCTTTTAGCGAATTTTGAAATCGAGTAAATTCCGGTGAACACCTTATCGCAGAAACGTTCTTTCAGATCCACATCATCAAGGACCAGGAAGCGCCACGGCTGAGCGTTGTCTGCAGAGGGCGCCAAGCGAGCCGCTTCGAGACAGGCAAGGATCTTCTCCCGTTCCACGGGCTTGTCGATATAGCGCCGAATGCTCCGCCGCTCCTCAACAAGCTTCTGAAAAGGAGATCTGTTATTTCTCATTGAGCTCTGCCTCCACATCGGCAGAGTTGCTGTGTTTGACCAGAGTGAGCGGTATCCTCCGTGCGCATGTTCCATCCTCCTTAAAAAAATTATCGATGCCCACTCTTTCTATCATAATCATTTCCCTTTTTAAAGATATATTGAAGAAAGGGAAATATTATAAAAATCTCCTAAAACATGGCAAATATTTCTTGCGCAAAAAAAGCATCTTTAATAGTATAGACAGACAACGAGGTCAAGCATGAAATCCTTCATAAATTTCATAAAAGGATTTAAATCGACAAGAAAAACAGCGCGTATGGTGCTACTGCTCTTTATTGTGAATTTAGGTCTCTCCCTCATCCTAGCCGTTCCTATGTATCACTCCCTCAAAGAATCCGTGGGAGATAGCCTGGTGGGGGAACAGATGGCCAAAGGTTTTGATATGCTCTGGTGGGAAGAGTACAGGGATCAGAGCGATAGCCTGGAGAAAACATTTACTCCTTCCATTATAGGAAAAGGGGCTATCCTCAATAATCTCGAGGGCCTCATCCTGATGACGTTTTCTGAGCTCCCTCCAGTGATACTGATCATTGGCCTCATCTACATCATCTTTCACACTTTTCTTGCCGGAGGGATTCTCTCTGTTTTTAACGAATCAGAACCTAAATTCTCACTCCAAAGATTCTTCGGCGATTCAGGATTTTACTTTTTCCGTTTCTTTCTTGTGATGCTTGTTTCATGGGTCCTATTCTTCGGTGTCTTGGGCACGCTCCATCGCTGGTTTGGCGCAATACGAAACAGCGTGGCTCAAAGCTCATTTTCAGAAATACCACCTTTCACTCTCGGCCTTTTTTTCAGTATGCTGATATTATTCCTTCTGCTTCTGGTTCAAATGCTCTTTGATTACACACGTATCCAAATCGTTGTCGAGAAGAGGACTAATATCCTCAAGGCTGTCCGGGAGGGAATCCGCTTCGTTTTCAGACATCCAGGCTCGAGCCTGGGGGTGTTCTACCTTCTGGCCCTTGTTCATACAGGTGTTACTCTTGTCTATATACTTTTTAAAAGTCTTATCCCACAAACCACATCTCTCGGAGTTCTCGCTGCATTTCTCATCCAGCAGGTTTTTATATTTGCGATCATCTGGATAAGATGCTGGCTCTATGCCAGCGAACTGGAGCTCTATAAATACTGGCGCTAAAATAAATCCATCAAAACCCGGCACACGAAAGTCACTTTGACTAACACCCTTTGCCTAATCCTAATAACGGGTTATTCTCTGATCGAGGAAAGGACATAAAAAAATTTACAGAAAATTTATTTGCTCGAGGAGACCTTTTCTGATATATTTACAAGAATGAACCATGTGAATAAGACGATTACCAATCAAGGAGGCAATCCATGAGAAAGACAACTGTTTTTTACCTAATTCTCTTATTGACAGTGATCGGTTTTGTCGGTTGCGGTAAAAAGGCGGAAACCCCCAAGGCAGGCTCTGCATCGCCAGACGACATGCTCAGTCTTCTTCCTATGAGTGCAAAGGGCGTGTTCCTTATCAATGTCAACCAGGCCATGTCCATTGAAGCTGCAGACAAGATGATCAAAGAGAGCGATAACTACCAGAAGTACATGGAATTTATCGAAAAGACGGGAATCGACCCTCAGAAGGACATCTTTTATGTTGCAGCAGCGATGACCGGCTTTGGTGAAGATATGGAAAAAGGAGTCGCCATTGTCAACCTGAAATACGACAAAGACAAAATCCTTCCTCTTATCAAAGAGAAGATGGGTGAAGACAAGGAAGAGCTTATAGAGATGGAATACAGCGGTCTGACGATTTATACGATGAAGAAAGCAGAGGAGAAGGAAGAAGGAGAAATACAAAAACAAGAACAACAAGAACAAGAAGAACAACAACAAGTAGAAGAGCAACAACAAGAAGAGGAAGAAAAAGGTCATGAAGAAGGTGCCTTCGCGTTCTTGGACAGCTCCAATATCGTTGTCGGCAATGAAGCAGAAGTAAAAACTGTCATCGACATTTCCCAGAAAAAGGCCGACAATATCTACAAGAACCTGGAACTCGCAGACCTCCTGGCCAAAACAAACAAGGAAGGTATCTTATGGGGAGCCATGCTCATCCCCGCCGATACCATAGAAAAAGCGGCAAAAGAGAATCCGATGATGTCCAGTTTCGAGGCGGTTAAAGCGGCGACGATCCTCTTCGACTACAAGAACCAGAATATCCTCGCAGAAATCAAGCTCATGAGCGATAACGAAGAAAACAACACAAAAATCGCAGAAGCTTTGAATGGTTTCAAGGCTATAGGCGGTATGGCTGCTGCAAAAAAACCAGAAATTGGCGAGCTCTTGAGCAAAATAGAGATATCCTCAACCGCTGACCATGTCAAAATTTTCGCCAGCCTTCCAGAAGAGCTTCTGAACAGGCTCAAAAGCGCTAAGCCTGATGAGGACAAGGAATAGCCATTTTTTCGCCGTTTGGATAGAAAACCAGCGAAATAGATACTATAAAAGACGCGGGCTGAGTGGATGGGCTCAGTCTTGAAGGATGTATTCCTGCCATGAAAAGATGAGGCAGGCTACGGTCAAAAACACACCGGTTATCAGGAATAAAATCAAAACCGCCAGCCAAGGGGGTGTAGGCTCCAGCCGGAAGAGCAAGAACGCAAATCCCTCACTCACCTGAGCCGGCAAGAGCGATTTCAGATAATGGACAATGGCAAAGCGCTGTGTTGATCCGGGAAAATACTGAATCACATTCTCCCAGCCAAAACTGAATATAAGCCCGAACATGATCGACCGCTTCAAAAATGTCCCGATCAGAGTGAAAAACGCCGTGTAACAGATCAGGCCAAGAACCAGCACCGCCATATTTCTCAAAAGGATCTTGTACAAAGAAAAATTCAGCAGGTCGTTCACGTTCAGGATCAAAAAAGAAAACACAAAGCCAAAAACAACCATAAGAATAACTAGAGCCGTGTACGCAACATACTTGCCAAGGATAATGGCTGGCTTGGGGACTGGACGTGTTGTCAAATAGGTCAGAGTTTTTCCCTCCAATTCTTCCGAGCACACCGAGGTGCCATAAAAAAGGGCCAGAATCAGTATCAAGAACTGGAGGTAAAAGCCCATGATCATGTTGGAAAAAATGTAAATCCCTTCAAAGTGGGGCTCTCCTGTGAAGATCTGGGAAAACTTAAAAATCCCAGCCAGGACGACGGGAAGAAAGCTGATGAGATAAAAAACCTTCGCTTTTCTGGCTCTCCTTCCCAAAGAAAAGAAAAAGTGAAAAACATCCCACACAGAGTCCCACAAATATTTCACGTTTCCAATACTCCTCGCATCAGGTTCACTGTCCTATCAAATAATCAAAAACGGCTTGAAGATTGTCATCGGGGGATGTGATTTCAAAGACTTCGATGTTGTGCTCCACAAAAAGTGAAGGCAGCAGCCCAAAAAATTTGTCCCTGTTGTTGGTCTCGACAAGGAGCGAATCGTTTCCAGCCAGAAAATTGACTTTTAAGACAAAGTCATGCGCGATGAACAAGGAGGCAAGCTTTCGTGGATCACTGCATCTTATGGATACGATGTGGGGGTGTTTTTCGATCAGGTCTCTGATGTAATGGATATCTCCCTCTGCAAAGATCTTTCCCTGGTGGATTAAAATGATCTTTTGGGTCATAGCTTCTATCTCGGGAAGGACATGACTGGAGACAATGATCGTTTTTCCCTCTTGTTTGTAGGTTTTGATGAGCCGGATGATCTTCCTCCGACTCAATGGATCCAGACCATTGAGAGGCTCATCGAGGATCAGAATCTCTGGCTCATGGGCAATGGCTTGGGCGACCTTCAGCCGTTGGCGCATGCCCCGGCTGTATGATTTTATGATCCTGTCCTTGTCTGGCGTCAGCTCGACGATGTCCAGCGCTTTCTGAGCATGCCTCACAATTTCAGGCTCCGAGAAATGATAGAGCCTCAATAAGCCGGTGAGAAACTGCCATCCGGTCAATTCATCGTAGTAGGCATCCTGTTCCGGACAGAATCCGATCGTGCGGAAAAGGGAGTAGTTGTTTTTCACTTTCTGGCCAGAGATTGCAACGGAACCGATATTCGGCTTTATCTGCCCCGTGATGAGTTTCAAGAATGTGGATTTTCCCGCTCCATTGGGCCCCAAAAGCCCCGTAATGCCTGCATCGATCTCCAACGTGACATCACTCAAACCAAGAACATTTCCGTACCAGCGGGAAAGATTCTGGACCTGGATGACGGGCGTCATTTGACGACCTCCACGCTTCTGATCTTTTTCTTCAGGACCAAAGCTCCCAAAACACAGAACCCTGCAATCACTAAAAAGGATAAGGCCCAGGGGATGTCATGGGGAAGCTTCTGGCCAAAAAGAAAAGCGCCTGCTTGTTTGAGGTTCTCTTTTATGGAAAGAAGCGCAAAAAACTCGTTGCGGAAGATACCGTGGAAGATACCATAGAGTATGTCCGAGAAGACGTACAATCCAAAGATCAGGATGGCCACATATCTCCGGTTTTTATTCACAGACGACAGGAAGAGCCCATAAAATGCAAAAAAGACGGTGACAAGGAGGGAATAACTGATTACGGAAAGTGGAAGCAAAGGATAGGCAGAGAGAAACTCGAAATTCGCCGCAAACAACAACTTCATCAAGATAAAAACAAGGCCAGGCAAAAGAGTGATAAAAAAGAGAAAAAACACGATGACCGACGCTTTTCCCAAAAAATAATCCTTTTTACTGATGGGCCGGGAAAAATAGAGCTGGAGAGAATTATATTTCAGGTCATCGGAGATAAGGCCTGCCCCGCAAAAAACAAGGATCATGACAATCATAAAAAGGATATATTCATTGGTAAAATAGGCTTTAAAGTAAGCGGGATTGATCTTAAGGAAGTCAGGAACCTCTCCTTCTCTGATCATGAACTGGAAGTCTTCCATCCGTTCGGCAACGTAGATGCCGGCGAGGAAGAGCACGGAGGGCGTCAGAGCCATGAAAAAAAGCAGCTTGAAAAACTTCTTGCGGATTGTCAACTTGATCCCATATCGTGTGATCGGCCACCAGGGAAACTTTTTGTCTAAAAACTCACCATCCCAGTGTGAGTAGCCTTTTTCCTTTATGGTCATCAATCCACTCCAACCACCTTTGCAAACAGGTCTTCAAGAGAAGTCTGGCTCTTGACGAAATGTCGTATCTGATATCCTCCCTCAGCCGCCAAATGAAAAATCTGCTGGGGACTCTTCCCTGGAGGCATGTACACTTTGAGAATCCCATCCTCTGTGACTTCGACGCGGCATTCCATGGCGTTGAGCTTATCTATGAAACCCCCTGGCTCGCTCTTGACCTTGAGCTCATAAAGGCTGTAATCCAGTTGTCTCAGGGCTTTCAGATCTCCCTGATCGGCCACTTTGCCCTTGTTGAGGATCAGCACAAAGGAGCACACAGCTTCTATGTCAGAGAGGATGTGTGACGATATCAGCACCTGAATATTTCTTTTGGATGAAATGTCCATAATGAGTTCCAGGATCTCATGTCTTCCCTGGGGGTCTAATCCGCTAGTGGGCTCATCGAGAAAAATGAGTTTAGGGTCATGGACAAGAGCCTGGGCGAGCTTGAGCCGCTGTCTCATGCCGCTGGAGTAAGTCTCCAAATTGCGGTATCGGCTCTCTTCAAGCCCAACATAGAAAAGAACTTCGTGTGCCCGCTTCATGGCCTCCTGACGAGGCATACCGGATAATTCGCCCAAGTAGGAGGTGAAGGTAACGGCATCGATATTGGTGATCAAACAATCGTCCTCAGGCATATAGCCCACATAGCGCCGGATCATCCGCTGTTGAGTCCTGATGTCATAATCGAGAACGCGCCCCTCTCCCCTATCTGGTTTCAAAAAACCCAGAAGGATACGCAGCAGTGTGCTTTTTCCCGCACCGTTGGGACCCAAAAGTCCGATGGCTCCCTGAGGTAGGGATAGGTCCACACCGTCTAAGGCCTTGATCTTGCCGTAGCTGAAATACAGATCGTGGATCTCAACACTCATTGTTTCTCTATAACAGTTAAAGCTTTCATACCATGATACGATTATCAGTCGTAAAAAGTTCAGTTATTTTTGCAATAAAAGAAGGCATCACACCGTCAAGAAATTCCGATCTCACGGATATTAGCCGGTGTCCCATCACCAAAGACCAAAGCGCGATAGGCTTTCTCCACTCTGTCCCAATTTTCCTCCCTGTCCAAAGCCCAAAATCTTCCCATCACGGTGACAACTCTTCCTAGAGATAGAGCTTGACACCTTTTTTCAACCTTATCCACATAGATCGCGCCGCTTTCCGGCCTCTCGCCCCTTCTTCCAATCAGAGAGTGGACATAGACTTCCTGAACACCCGCGTCTTTGGCCATCCGGAGCAGCGCAAACAGGTGATCGATCGTTCCGTGGGAGCTGTAAAAAGAGACAATTCCCAAGAGATGGAGGGCTCGCTCTCTGTCCTTGGCGCCCTGCATCGCCCATAGAAAAGCAGGATTTTGGAAGAAACTCTCATCTTCGATAGATTTATCGATCCTCACTCTGTCGAGCAGGATGCGTCTTCCGGCTCCCAGATGAAGATGACCAGCTTCAGAATTTCCCACGGTGTTGGCGGGCATCCCCACAGCTTCACCGGAAGCATCCAGTGTCGAATGGGGAAATTGTGTCCACATCTTGTCAAAGTTTGGGGTGTGGGCTTCTTCGATCAGGTTTCCGAATGGATCCCTCCGCGTTCCCCATCCATCCAGAATGAGGAAAAGAAGCATCTGATTTCTGCCATCCCTTTTATCAGGCCTTTCGATCAAAGAGAGTCCGGTCATTTCAGCCGGCTTCTCCAGACCCAGCAACTGGAGCAGAGTGGGCGCGACATCGCTCAATTCTCCATGGCCCCTTAAATGCCACAGATCCGGATCTTCTTGACTGAAATCCGCGAGGATAAACGGGACGGGATTTTTTGTGTGTCCTGTGTTGATGGTTCCGTCCGCATATTGCCATTCCTCGACTGTGCCATGGTCAGCCGTCACAACAAGCGTAACACCCCGAGAACGGCATGCATCCACAAGTTTTCCTATTTCCTTATCCACGGTCTCTACAGCACGCAAAACCGCCTGTTTATCCTCGATGTGGCCCAATACATCCACGTTTGCCAGATTCCCGACAACAACGTGGACCGAAGGATCATCGAGTTGAGTAATTATGGCCTCAGCGACCTCGTCTGCACTCATTTCCGGAGTGAGAGTGTAGGAATTGACGCCTTCCGGAGAGGGCACGAGAATCCTTTTTTCCCCAGGGAAAGGTTTTTCATTTTTGCCGTTCATGAAATATCCCACATGTATGGCTTTTTCGGACTCGGCAACCTTAACCAGGGATAAACCATTTGAGGTCACAACTTCCGTAAACGTATTTTTTACCTCTCCTTCTGGAGGAAAGGCGACCTGGACATCCAGCGAAGATGCGTATTCAATCATGGTCACAAAATCCAGATCCATACCCTCTTTAGCGGAAAATGTGTTGAAATTCCTGTCCGTTAAGCTTTCAGTGATTTCAATCTCTCTTTCGCCGCGGATGTCATAAAAAATGACAGAATCTCCTGAACGGATCCGACCCACAGGTTTTTGAGTGAGATCAACCGCCACAATCGGTTCCAACTCTTCATCCTCTTGGCCCGCCCGGTAGGCCTCTCTTATGGCCTTGACCATTGATGATTCTTCACTTTCGGTCCTTTTTTTGTTCATCGCCAATCCTCGGTTTAAGCCCCTACTATAGATACCAACCTATCCGATGTCAACCTGTCACGCACGCAGATAAACACTTCCAACCCCTAAAGACATGAATACTCCATAATGTTATAACCTGGACTATTCATCTTGACGAATGGAGGATGGCTTATTAAAGTAGGGATATAATCCAAAGGTCATTGCCTGTGTCACAAAGCTCGATTCTGACCGTCAAATATCGAACAGACCGTCCCGGAAAGCGTCCGGGGTGTTTGGAAAGGAGGAAACATGAAAAAAATAACGATACCTTTGTTCATCATTTGTGTTGGACTTTCATTGACAGCGCCCATTTCAGCAAAGGATTCCCGCCCGATCGCATTTGATGATTTTATCCGGATCAAACGGATCAGTGACCTTCAGATAGCTCCTCAAGGTGACCTCATCGCTTTTGTCATCACAACAATGGACAGAGAAAAAAACACAAGCACTCAAAACATCTGGGTCCAACCTGTGGAAGGAGGAGAGCCGCGGCAACTCACATCAAGCCCCGAAACCGACTTCCATCCCAGATGGTCGCCCGACGGGAAAAAAATCGCCTTTATATCGTCAAGAAATGGAACTCCCCAGGTTTGGATGATCGATTCGAGAGGTGGAGAGGCTTATCCAGTGACACACATCTCTACTGGGGCATCAGGTGTGATATGGTCTCCCGCAGGAAAACATCTGGCCTTCATATCGTCCGTCTATCCGGATTGTGCGGATGACAACTGCAACCGCCAAAGAAATGAGACAAAGGAAAAAAGCCTGGTGAAAGCGCAACTGTTTGATGAATTGCTCTTCCGTCATTGGAATGCTTGGAGAGACGGGACACGGAGTCATGTCTTTGTCGCTCCAGTCGATGGAGGAACTCCCCGCGACCTCTCCCCCGGAGATTACGATGTGCCGCCCATTGCTCTCGGAAGCAGCCAAGACTACACTTTTTCGCCCGATGGGAAAGAGATGTGCTTCGTTCGCAACACAGACCCAGAGCTGCGGCTCGGGCTCGGGACCAACAATGACCTTTTTATCGCCTCTATCGAAGGAGGAAATGTCGTGAAACTCACAGAAAACAGAGCCAACGACAACTCTCCCCATTACTCCCCTGATGGCCGGCACATCGCTTACAGAGCCATGCGCAGGCCTGGATTTGAAGCAGATAGATATTCTCTTATGCTTTATGATCGAAAAACACAGGAGACCAGAAACCTCACAGAAAAGCTGGACGCCTCCGTATCAGAGATCATCTGGTCACAGGACAGTACAAAGATCTACATCAGCTTTGATGAAAAGGGCCGCACGGTTATTGCGCGTGTCTCCGTCGCAGACCTGAACATAGAGAGGACCCTGGACGGACACACCATCAGCTCACTCCAACTCTTTCCCAGCGGAAAAAAAGTCCTTTTCCTTAAAGAGGCAATCCATCATCCCGCTGAAATACACACGTTTGATATGGATTCTAACTCACTCACAGCACTCACAGACATGAATGGCCCGCTTTTGAATGGCCTCAAAATGAATCCCGCGGAGGAATTTTGGTTCGAAGGTGCCGGGGGCGACAAGATCCACGGGTATCTGCTCAAGCCGCCCTCGTTCGAGCCCGGCAAAAAATACCCCCTGGTTTTGCTTATCCATGGAGGTCCTCAAGGGGCTTGGAACGATAACTTCCATTACCGATGGAACGCCCAAATGTTCGCCTCCCCCGGTTACGTTGTCGCCATGATCAATTTTCACGGAAGCACGGGTTACGGTCAAGATTTCACAGACTCTATATCAGGAGATTGGGGCGGAAAGCCTTATCAAGACATCATGCTCGGCCTGGATCATCTTTTTTCTCATTATGATTTTATAGACAAGGACAAGGTGGGAGCGGCAGGTGCATCCTACGGGGGATACATGATCAATTGGATCGAGGGGAATACTGATCGATTCAAATGTCTCATTTCCCATGCAGGGGTGTTCGACCTCCGATCTATGTATGGGGGGACAGAAGAGCTCTGGTTCCCAGAATGGGAATTCCGCGGGACACCATGGACGAATCCAGAACAGTATGAAAAATGGTCTCCCAGCACCTACGTCCAGAATTTCAAGACACCTTGCCTGGTCATACACGGTCAGAATGATTTCAGGCTGCCTGTGACACAGGGATTCCAGCTTTTTACAGCTCTCCAGCGCATGCATGTGCCCTCAAAGCTGCTATATTTTCCCGATGAGGGCCACTTTGTCGCAAAACCACAGAACGCCGCTCTCTGGTGGAAGACCGTACACGAGTGGCTTGCGGACTATTTGGAGCCATAACTCCAGGGTCCCGAAGCGATCAAAAATCGAGATAGAGGAGAGAGAGGGGGTCGATGCGATTTCCCTGAATTTTCACTCCCCAGTGAAGATGCGGTCCGGTGACCCTTCCCGTGGCGCCGACCTCCCCTACCACATCCCCTTTTTTTACAAAGTCTCCTCTTTCCACTCTAAACTTTGACAAATGTAAATAGAGGGTGAAAACACCGATACCGTGATCGATAATAACGGTCTTCCCTGCATAATAGAGGTGTGAAGCCAGGACGATTCTTCCCGAATTGGAGGCAACGACCGGTGTCCCATAAGGAGACGAAATATCCACACCACTATGGGGAGAGCGGGGTTGGCCGTTAAAAATCCTTTTTTCCCCAAAATTGGGAGCCACTTCTCCCGGGGAGGGGATAATGAATGAACCCTCACCCAGCCATTGGAGAGTGAATATATCGTATATCGTGTCCAGAAGCTCAGATTCTTCGTGGATCCTATCCAGGACCTCGGGAGGAGGCGTAACATATTTTTCATCGACCCGCAGTTTCTTCACAGGGAATTCCTTGGTGACAACGCAGATCTCCTTGATGAGCTTCTCGTGATGGCCATCTGAGTAGACAGGCGTGATCACAATCGGGTAAGTCCCGGGTTCCAATCCGAGGTCGATGCCGATGAGAGCCATATAATCACCGGTATTCGGCCTGTAACCAAAGGCATATTTTTCTCCGGCAAACCGAGCATGGACGCTTTTAAGAGGAGAATTTGAGTGGACGGTGACTCTGACCACTTCTCCGGGCTGTGGAGCTCGAAAATCAAGATCGGCTGTGATCCCAGGCGTTGCTGTCTGGACCTTCTGGTCAGTGCCGAAGGCGCCCAAACAGCCTAGACACAACACGCCTATTCCGACAAACACACCTTTTCTCATCTTCCCAGGGATGCCATTTCAAATACTCAATTCCAACGCTTCACATATTTTTCCGTAAGATACTCCCCGGAAGAAGTCCCGAGTGATCACCCTGGTCAATAACCACCTGGCCGTTCACAATGACACAACGGATGCCCTCGGGATATTGGTGGGGATTCTTGAACGTCGCTTTGTCGATAACTCTATCCTCATCAAATATCACGATATCTGCAAAGTATCCTTTCTTTAGAGCGCCTCTTTGGGCAAAACCAAAATTCCTGGCAGGAACAGACGTCATCTTTTTCAGCATCTCTGACATGGGCAGGATCCGTTCTTCCCTGATGTACTTTCCCAGCACACGGGGAAAAGTCCCATAATTGCGTGGATGGGGTTTTCCCTTGCTTAAAGGGCCATACGGAGCGATCGCCGACCCATCACAGCCAACGCCGACCAAAGGATGAGCAAGGATTCTTTTCAAGTTCTGCTCAGTCATCATAAAGATCACCTGCCCGGCCCTATCCTTCTCTTCGATCAAAAGATCTCTTAAAAACACAAACACGTCTTTTGCTGTCTCCTGTGTCGCTTCCAACACCGTCTTTCCTTCAAAGCGGCGGTTTTTCTCCGTAAAAACAGATGAGATGACAACTTTATCCCAAGAACCGAGCTTCTTCTCCCTTTCAACGAGGAAAGCACGGAATTTGCTCTCCAGGGTCGGGTCCTTCAACCGTGCTAAAAACTCATCTGTAGTCCCCTGTTTTGCCCATAGGGGAAAATTCATGCTGCTGAGACCTGTGGCGCCTGCGATATACGGGTAGCGATCACAATAAACGGGAATGCCCTCTTTCTTCGCTTCCTCCAGTTTAGCCAGTGCGGCATCGATCTTGTTCCAGTTGCGCGGATAAGCGACTTTAAAATGGGATATCTGAAGCCTTATTCCTGCCTTGCGGGACACATCGATTGTCTCATCCATGGCCTCGAGTAATTCATCGCTCTCATCGCGCATGTGGGTGGCATAGATTCCCCCGTTCTGCGCAGCAACGCGACACAACTCCACGATCTCATTCTGTTGGGCATAACTTCCCGGGGCGTATTCCAGACCGCTGGAGAGCCCCAAAGCTCCATTCTTGATGTTCTCCGCTACGAGGGCCCTCATCCTTTCCAATTCCTCAGCTTTGGGCGGTCTGTCGTTAAACCCCACAGCAACTCCTCTTATGGTCCCCTGGCCGACAAAGGTTGAGTAATTGAGCGCCATCCCTTTTTCTTCGAGCTCAGCAAAAAAACCCTTGATATCCCTCCATGACACATCGATGTCATAGGATTCCTTCATGTTGTCTCTGTACTCATCATAAATTTCCCCAGCTATAGGAAATGGGGAGCTGCCACAGTTCCCGCTGACAAGAGTCGTGATCCCCTGGCGGATCGAGCTCTCCGCTTTGGGATTGACCAGGAGTTCGACATCCGTATGATCGTGGGCATCGATGAAACCAGGACAGACAGCAAGATTTTTTGCGTCGATAACAGATTGTCCTTTTGCGGCAGGGATCTTCCCCACCTTCTCGATTTTTTCACCACAAATTCCAATATCCGCTGTGACCGCCTCACGGCCGAGGCCATCAAAAACACGTCCATTTTTGATGACCACGTCAAATTCCTTTTTTGAAGAGCACCCTTTGAGGAGTATTCCGCATCCACTCAAACCTGTAATCATGGCGACGCGGGATGATCGTTGCAGAAAATCGCGTCGTGAGATAAATTTTTTCATCGTTATCCTTATCGTGATGGATTATCTGTCAATATATAAGAAATACTTTCTGTTGTCTATACACTATCACAACTTGTGAGCATCCACAGAATGCCATTTGTCATGGATTTAAAGGAGTTCATTCCTAAACTTTTCTGGCTTTAACCGAGAGCCCATGCCGGAAGCAACCCCAAGTCCGTGATGATTGAAGTTCCGAGTGCTCCAAATGGTGATTTCGAAAACACTCTCAGTTTCCCCAGCGAGGAAACTTCGCTCGGTTCCGGGCTTCCCTCACATTTCCTCTTAGGAGATGTACCATGCCCGTCCAGCCCTTCTCACGGTTTTCTCCACCACACAATTGGATCACTCCATAATGCAATGTGAATTATGCCATCATTGTTTTAGGGATGCATCACATCATCATGTTACTTTACGCACACGCCGCGGAGCTGGATAAAACCGAGACAATTCTGTATCCTAAGTTCCGTATCCTTAATCTTATGGCAAAAAGGAAGGCGACAATGCGTTGGACGAGACGGAAATTTTTAAAATTTTCAGGAGTTCCCCTCCTTACACTTTTTGGATCGCTTAAAAGAAAAACTCGATCTCCTGCACCTTTCCCCCAGATAAGTGTCAGGTCCGTGCGCCATGACACATGGATCGAATTGAAGCTGGATTATCTGGGATGGAATCTGGGCAAGATCCGGGAACGGGTGAAAAGACCTGTTATGGCTGTAATCAAGGCCAATGCCTACGGTCACGGATTGATCCCCACGGCCCGCACTCTCGGTGACTTGGACATTGCTTACCTTATGGTCTGTAAGCTTGATGAAGCCATCCAGTTGAGAGAGGCAGGCATCTCTTGTCCAATTCTCAATTTTGGCCCCTTTTTTCCCGAATCCGCAGAGCTGTTGATCCGATACGACATATCTCAATCTGTTTTCACCAACGACATTCGTGTTCTCGATTCAACCGCCCAAAACATGGCAAAGAGAGCCAAGGTCCATATCCATATCGATACGGGAATGGGCCGTATGGGCATCCCCCATCACGAAGCTTACCCACTGATCTCAGAGTTGCCCTCTCTTGTTAACCTGGATATTCAGGGGATCTCGACAACACTCACAGAAGACAAAGAATTCGACAGGGAACAGATCAAACGTCTGCTCTCTCTCTGCCAAAGAGCGGAGAAGAGTGGGATCTCCCTAGGGAAAAAACATGCGGCCAGCAGTGCGGCTATTTTGTCTTATCCGGATTCTTACCTAGACGTGGTCAGGCCAGGAATACTGATCTATGGTTACTACCCCTCAGAAAATACCCAACAGCAAGACAGGCTCGCCCTTAAAGGCGTACTCCAGCTCAAATGTCGGGTGGCGGCAGTCAAAACTCTCAGGCCAGGAGACTCCATCTCCTATCATCGCGCGTATGTTGCCCAAAAAAAGGAAAAGATCGCGGTGCTGCCCATTGGGTATTCAGATGGGTATCCTTTCAACATAGCGGGACACGGCGATGTTCTTCTGAATGGTGAAAGAGCCCCAATTGTGGGAGCCATCACTGCCAACCACCTGGAGGTGAGGCTGAAACCCCACGCCACCGTATCCATGGGCGATGAGGCTGTGCTCATCGGACAACAGGGAGGGGAAAGCATTTCTGCGCATGATGTGGCACACTGGGCTGGGGTATCCACCTATAAAATCCTGATCGGATTGAATCCCCTATTGCCCCGAATATCTGTTTGAGCAACTAACTCTAAAAAGGAAGCTCACTCATCCTTCAGGCATAAATTTTTCAATGACAGCGAGGGTTTTGTCTGTCGCTCCGCTCAAGGCGGTTAAAGTCTCTTTGGCTCGATGTCCCATTTGCTCGATATCCTCTTCATTTGCAAACTGAAACATATTTTTCAAGTCTCCTGGTTCCCTTAGCACTCTTGCCGCATTTGACTCAAGAAATTTTTGAGCGAGATAGGCAAAATTGTCCATATGAGGACCAAAAAAAACAGGTTTGCCGTAAAATGCGGGCTCTAAAAGATTCTGTCCTCCCCAAGGAACAAGACTCCCTCCGACAAACGATGCATCCGATAAGGCATAGAACTGGGCGAGTTCTCCCAGAGTATCCAGAACAAGGACATCCCATTTGTCGCCAGGTTTGACGGCTGTTCTTCGGGCAGCTTTGACATTCAATCTTTCACACAATTTTTCGATTTCCCCTGCCCTTTTGACATGGCGGGGTGCGAGAATCAACTGGATGTCTTCCTTTTCCTCCTTCGCTCGGACAAACGCGGACAAAAGTTGTTCCTCCTCCCCTTTTCGGGTGCTTCCTGCAACAACGACCTTGTGGGATTCGCGAATTCCCAGTATGTTCTTGAGTCCGGCAAGTTCTTCGATAGAGAAAACAGGAAGATCGATATCTGCTTTCAAATTCCCTCCAACGGTTACCTTGTCTTCAGGCACGCCTGTTCTTACCAGGCTATCCTTATCCCTGTCCGTTTGGACTAAAAAATTATCGATAGTCTGTAATATCCTGTTAATGAAATACTTGAATATGGAGAACCTCTTGTTCGTGCGTGCAGAAATGCGCCCGTTGATGAGCAGAATCCCTTTTGTTCGTTTCTTTGCTTCTCTCAACAAGTTCGGCCAAAACTCGGATTCTGCTAAGACAAAAAGGTCAGGTTTGATCTTTTTGAAGAACTTCCGACAGATGGGGCCAAAATCCAGAGGGACAAAGAAGATGAAGTCCGCCTGATATAATTTTTTCTGTGCTATCTGGAATCCCGAATGGGTGAGAGCAGAGAAATAGATGGTCCATTCCGGGTGTTTGTCCTTCATTTCGGTGATCAACTTGCGCAGAGATAGAACCTCCCCTACGGATACGGCATGAATCCAAAGCGATCTTCCCTCATTTTCCTTAAGAGACAATCCTATCCCCAGCCTCTCTCGAAAATGGAGAGGTTCTCCTTTGATCATGCGGGATCTCACCCAGTACACCGGAGCATAGGCCAGCATCGCAAGAAACAATATCACCGAATAGAGGATGTACATGGCGCACTGATATTACTAAATTACCGATCCTCGTGCAACTTCATCGCTCTCTGGGGTAATCATTTCTAAATCCGTGATCATATGCATACAAGTCGTGTTATTGAGTGTCCCAATTGTGTGGTGGAGAAAACCGTGTAGAGGGCAGGACGGGCATGGCATATCTCCCGTGAGGAGATGTGAGGAATGCCCGGAACCGAGCGAAGTTATCTCGCTGGGGAAACTGAGAGTGTTTTCGAAATCACCAATTGGGCTACTTGGATATCATTCATCACGCATTTGGAAATGCTTCTCTCCCTAGGAAGACCCTGCATTTTTTCGTAAGCTGGGTAAACAGAATGGTCCCCTTTAACAGCAAAGTATTTATTTTTGGCCCAAATTTTGGTAAGCTACTGGGGTTATCCGTGCTGTTGTGCATCATCCAGCTCTTGGTTAGCTAGAGAAACGGCAGAAGATATTTCAATTTTCAGGGATTCATAAACCCCTGGGTACTAAGGAGACCGGTAAGATGGTTAAAGACAAAGAAAAAACCGAAGAGAAAACTACAAAACCCAAAAAAGATAAGGATAAAAAAGAAGAAAAACAAGATAAAAAAACCAAAAAGACCAAAATTGATACAGGAAAAGAGGCTAAGCCCGAAAAGAAAAAAGCAGAAAAAAAGACACCAAAAACGACCGAAGAAGTGAAAAAAGAGGACAAAGACAAAAAAGAGAAAAAACCGGAAGCACCGCCTGAAAAACCAGAACCCGAGAAAGAAGACAAAGACACAGAAACCGAAGAAAAAAAAGCTAAAGAGAAAGCTGAAGAAAAGAAAGAGGTGACAGAAAAACCTGAATCCGAGGAAAACGAGGAGCTCAAAGAAGAGGCACCGAAAGACGAAGAAAAAAAGGAAATCCCTCCCGAGGAGCCCAAACCGGATGGAGAAGCGCCAAAGGAGGAGAAAAAAGAAGAAAAACCCGAGATTCCAGCAGCTGTCCCAACAGAAGATAGAGAGAAAGAAGAGGAAAAGCCTGAAGAAAAACCTAAAGAAGTCAAAGAAGCCCCCTCCGCCCCCCTGAAGAAAAAAAAGATCAATCAAATGACCTTCGAGGAAATCGAGGCAAAACTGAAAGCCATCCAAGAGACAATGGGAGGCCTTGATTCAAAATACGCTCAACAGCTTTTGCTGAGAAAAAAGTATCTGAACTCGCTCAAAGACACAAAGTGACGAAATCACTCCTCGGTTCACTGACCTCGATCAAAATCTTTGGCTAACACAGAATACGCATATTTATGGATTATATAAATGATTTACAATCAGCAACTTTTCTGATAGCATAAAATTTCATACCCAAAGGAGAAGATTTTAGTGCAGACGAAAGAAGAGAAAGAAAAGATCATCAAAGACAACAAAATTCACCCCAAAGATACAGGTTCGCCAGAAGTGCAGATCGCGCTCATCACAGAAAGAATCAATTATTTAACGGGTCACTTTTCCACTCATAAAAAGGATTTCCATTCTCGAACTGGTCTCATGAAACTTGTGGGGCAGAGAAAGCGTCTTCTGGAATACCTGAAACAACAGGATGTCAAGCGTTACGAAATCCTCATTAAAAAACTCAAACTCCGAAAGTAGGAGTTTGCCTTAGGAACCAAGATGTCTCACCAAACAATCAATTTAGAAATCAACAACCGAACTCTCTCCATCGATATCAACAAAGTCGCTACGCAAGCAGATGGCTCAGCTTTGATAAGATACGGAGACACCGTGATGTTTGTCTCGGCCACATCCAAAAAGGAAGTGAAGGAACCCAAACCTTTCCTGCCATTGATCGTGGATTACCGTGAAAACACATACGCCGCGGGCAAGATCCCTGGCGGTTTTTTCAAGCGCGAGGGAAGACCCTCTGAAAGGGAAATACTGCTCAGCCGTTTGATCGACAGGCCTATAAGGCCTCTATTCCCCGAGGGGTATTATTTTGACACCCAAATTGTCGCCCTCCTTCTTTCAGCTGACCTTGAGAACGAGCCCGACACACTGGGGATCATCGGAGCTTCAGTTGCCCTCTATTTTTCCGATATTCCTTTCACCACACCCCTTGGAGCCGTAAAATTAGGGTATGTCAACGATGAATTCATCATCAATCCCACGCTGAGTCAGCTGGAGGAAAGCCCTCTGAATATGACAGTTGTCGGAACAGAAGAAGGAATTATCGTTATCGAGGCGGGGTGCGTAGAGGTCGATGAAGACACAATTGTCAAGGCTTGCGAGGTTGCACACAAAAGCATAACTCAGATCATTCAGGCTCAAAAAGACCTTTTCGAGCGGTTGAACATACACAAGCGAGAATTCCTCGCTGAAAAAATCGATGAAAGCCGCATGACAAATATCCAGACAAAAATTTCTTCCTCACTCATCGAGGCCATCCAGACAGAAAAAAAACAAAGCCGGGATGAAAATATTTCCTCCATTCTAGACTCCCTTCTTGAGAACATCCCCGAGGATAACGAAGACGAGATCAGAGAGATAAAGGAGATTTTCTACCAAATACAAAAAAAAGTGGTCAGAAGCCTCATCCTCAACGACAAAAAAAGAGTGGATGGGCGAGCCTTCGATGAGATCAGGCCCATCCGGGCAGACGTCGGGATTCTTCCGCGGACACACGGATCTGCTCTTTTCACACGCGGAGAAACGCAGTGCCTGGCTACAGTCACTCTGGGTACATTCGAGGATGTTCAAAGGATAGACGGATTGGGAGAAGAAGGAGAGAAGAGATTTATGCTCCACTATAATTTCCCGCCCTTCAGTGTTGGAGAAGTTTCATTCCTGAGAGGGCCGGGAAGACGTGAAATCGGTCACGGGGCCTTGGCAGAAAAATCCATCCTCCCCTCCACACCAAAGGAAGAAGATTTCCCCTATACCATTCGGATCGTCTCTGATATCCTCGAATCGAACGGCTCCTCATCTATGGCCACAGTTTGTGGAGGTGTCCTGGCACTGATGGATGCAGGAGTTCCTCTCTCGATGATTATAGCCGGTATAGCTATGGGATTGGTGAAAGAAGATGACCGTTATGCCGTCCTCACAGACATCGCAGGCCTGGAAGATCACTTTGGAGATATGGACCTTAAAGTGGCCGGAACGGAGAAAGGGATCACGGCCATTCAAATGGATTTGAAGATCCCTTCCATCTCCTCTGACCTTCTCAGAGAGGGGCTCGTAAAAGCTCGGGATGCGCGACTGAAAGTCCTAGAAAAGATGAAAGAGGCCCTCCCCACACCGAGGGCCAACATTTCCCCTTATGCGCCTCGAATCATCAATCTCTACGTCAAACCGGAAAGAGTCGGTGAAGTGATCGGACCCGCAGGTAAAATCATCAAAAAAATCATCGCCGAGACAAATGCCAAGATAGAGATCGATGATTCCGGAAAAATCACCATCGCCTCCACCGATATGGAAGCGGCCGAAAGAGCCAAAAAGATGATCCAAGACCTTACGATCGAAGCCGAAATGGGAAAGACCTACATGGGAAAGGTCGTCCGTATCGAGGATTACGGCGCTTTCATAGAGATCTTGCCGCATATCGACGGGCTGCTCCACATCTCTGAGATCTCCCATCAACGGATCAGGAATGTCCGGGATGTCCTCAAGATGGGACAGATGCTCGAAGTCAAAGTCATCAATATCGACGAGAACAACAAGATCCGGCTGAGCAAAAAAGCTCTCGAGAAAGGCTCAGACCGCTTCGAAGGCTCAGACAACCGCAATAGACCAGACAAACCCTATAAAAAACATTCTTCCCACAATCGCCACAATAAAGATCGTTTTTGATATAATATAAATAAGCAAAAATGACATTGTCAGCTTCTCGAAGAAAAGGGTTTACCCTCGTAGAAATGCTGGTCACTCTCACTATAGTGTCCATTCTTGCTCTCGCTATTCTGCCTTTGGCAAAAACAGCAGTCAAGAGGGAAAAGGAAATCTCGCTGAAAAGAAACTTGCGGATGATGAGAGGAGCCATCGATGCCTACAAAAAACTTGCGGACGAAAAGACATTTGAATTTGACGAGGAGACAGAAGGATACCCTCCCGATTTGGAAATCCTGGTCAAGGGGATAGAAGCTAAAATGGAGGTCAATGGACAAGAGGTCACAAAGACCATTAAGTTTTTGAGACGTATTCCCAAAGACCCGATGACAAACTCCTACGATTGGGGCCTGAGATCTTACCAAGATGATTCCGATTCAGATGTTTGGGGAGGCGAGAACGTCTATGACGTCTTTACAAAGAGCCCCGGGACAGCTTTGGATGGGACAAAATACAAAGAGTGGTAAGCATAATTCACGGCCGAAGCCTCAAATTTTTAGCCACCGGCTTTGGCCTCCATTCGATGTGTGGATATCCTTAAAAATATTGCAAGGTAAGAAAAAATGAGACATAAAACCAATATGAAAAATCAGGGGAATATAAAGAGGTCTAAAGGATTTACGCTGATCGAAATGATGATTGTTTTTGCTCTGATCGGTATTCTTGTAGGGCTGGGGTTGCCTCAATACAGAAGCGCCACAATACGAGGAAGAGAGGCTGTGCTGAAGGAAGACCTCTTTCAAATGAGAAAACTCATCGGTCAATACTATTCAGATAAGGGTCAATACCCTGCTTCTCTCCAGACTCTTGTGGATGAAAAGTATCTCTATGTCATTCCTGTCGATCCCATAACCAAGACAGCCGATTCATGGGTCGAGATCATGGAAGTCCTCACGGAAGAAGATCTTGTTGCCGGAATCCAACCCGGCATTTCTGACGTAAAGTCAGGCTCGAGTGAAACAGCTATCAATGGAACCCTCTATTCCACTTGGTAAGATGTATGCTATTCGGATAAAAATGAGCGATTCATGAGAGAGAAAAAAAACGGTTACACCCTTCTCATCCTCCTTTTTGCTGTTACAGTCTTGAGTTTAGGGCTTCTTGTAGCCGTGCCTGTCTGGCAGACACAGATCCAGCGCGAAAAAGAGGAAGAGTTGATCTTCAGGGGCAATCAGTATGTGGAAGCGATCCGGCTCTTCCAGGCCAAAAAACCGGGCACATTTCCGAAGACGCTCGATGAACTGGTCGAAGAAAAATGCCTGCGCCGGTTATACAGAGACCCGATCACATCGAACGGAGAATGGAACCTCATTCTTCCCTATCAACGGGGTGCCACGACGCAGTCACGACAACCTCGACGCGGGTTTCAGAGTTCATTCCAGCCCAGTCCTCAACGAAGAGGACAGAGGACTCGTCAAGAAAGGTCATCAACCGCGGGACAACTGGAAGGAGGAAGCTCACAGTCGTTTCAAAAAATATATATCATTCCCTTCAGTGCGCTCGCTTCCATAGATAATCCTCAGATCATCGGTGTTGTGAGCTCATCAGACAAAAAATCTTTCAAAATCTATCTGGATAGCGATTCTTATGATAAATGGCTCTTCTTTTATGGGATGGACGCCAGCAACATGCCTGAAATCGTCTATTACGGCCAGGAAGAAGAAAAGGATTAATGTTTTCCGTTCTCGTCGTTGCCGGGGAAAATTCTGGAGAAAAATATGGAGCTAGCCTTATCAGAGAATTCAAGAAACGTGTTCCTTCAACTGAATTTTTCGGGATTGGCGGCCTTCAAATGGAAAAAGAAGGCGTGGATCTCATCTTTTCCATTCAAGAGCTATCTGTAGTCGGAGTGTTTGAGATCCTCAGTCACCTGCCCCGACTGAAAAGGATCTTCAGCCGTGTCAAACACGAAGTCAGGCAGAGAGGACCTTCGGCGGCTGTTCTGATCGATTCTCCAGATTTTAACCTCCGTCTCGTGAAATCCATCAAAAAGCTGGGCATCCCGGTGCTCTATTACATAAGCCCCACTATCTGGGCATGGAGAAAAAGAAGGCTGAATACAATAAAGAAGTATGTGGATAAAATGCTGTTGATATTTCCCTTCGAGGAAGAAATATACCGAAAGAAAGGAATTCCCGCCACATATGTCGGGCACCCACTTCTCGAGAGCATCGATATTTCTCTATCCAAAGACAAATTTTTACAGAAATATGGCCTGTCGCCGGGAAAAAAAACGATCTGCCTGCTCCCGGGAAGCAGAAGGTCTGAGATCAGATACCATCTGCCCACCCTCAACCCGGCCATTAAAAAAATTGAGGAGGAATGGAACACCCAGTGTGTCCTTCCTGTAGCTGAGAATTTGGATATTGCCTTCCTGAGGAGTTATCTTCCGGCCCATCAGGATAATATCAGGGTTCTCACCGAAGACCGCATCGAAGGCATGGCCTACAGTGATCTGATCCTCTCCTCTTGCGGAACCGCCAACTTGGAAGCCGCACTCCTCGGGATTCCTTTCATTGCCTACTATCGCATTTCCCCTCTGACCTACACTCTAGGACTCCCGTTTGTGAGCACGCGCACTTTCAGCATCGTCAACATCCTTGCGGACTCACCAATTGTCCCGGAATTGATCCAGAAGCGGTTCACGCCAGACCATATCGTGAACGAAGTCAGAAAAATTCTCCAGTCAGAGGAGATCAGATCTCGCATGAAAGCGCAGTTCCAGAAAATAAGAGAGTCTTTAGGACAGCAAAAGGCCTCAAAAAACGTTGCCAGAGAGTTGGAAGAACTTCTCCTTTCGCAAGAAACACTTAATTCAAGCAACCGACGCTTATAGAACAGGGATTTTGTTTTTCCCTCTTACTCTTCGGAATTGAAATTTTTCAGGATAAAATTCACTTTCTCATACAGTTTTAGCTCATTGTTCTTGATCGTTCCTGATTTCAACTCTAAGACGTACAGCGCAGGAATCTCGGACACATAGGACGGGCAGGGATCTCTTTCACAGGGGGGAACATTCTCTTCGATATGAACAATCCGCTGCTCCCTGTCCAGCCACAAAAAGTCCAGAGGAATCCGCATATTTTTCATCCACATTGCATGAAGACCCTCGTCGTTAAAGACAAAAAGCATCCCCTGATCTGGGTTGATGTTCTCCCGCATCATCAGACCTCTTGCCCTCTCGGCATCCGTAACAGCAAGCTCAGCCGTGATGACCTTCCCGTTGGGAAAAAAGACTTGGACAAAGTTTTTATTCGGAGTCTTGGCTAAAGAACACACGGCAAGAACGATCAAAATAACTGGAAAAAACCTTTTCATTTCCAACCTCTCGAAGTTTCCGTTTTGTCTTACAGGCCGATGGCCCCATGACATTATTTCACTTGATGGGGTGATGAGTCAAGGTCAGCAAGACAACGCTTTTTGAATCCTTTCGGCAAATCAATGTGGCTTTACAAGAGGAACAAATCGGACGGGTAACAATTTTTTCTTCCGGAATCGTCTCCTTTCTCTGACAATAAGCACCAGTTCCTGAAAAGCCTCCCCCACGGGTACGATCATTCGCCCCTCGATTTTGAGCTGATCCTGTAAGGCCACCGGAACTTGTGGTGGAGCTGCTGTCACCATAATGGCATCGTAAGGAGCATGCTCCTCCCAACCGGATGCACCATCTCCTATTCTGAAGTAAATATTCTTATAGCCCAAAGACTGCAGGACCTTTTGTGCGTGACTTGAAAGATCGCCGATGATTTCCACAGTGAACACTTTTTTGACGATCTCAGCCAAGATGGCAGCCTGATAGCCCGAACCTGAGCCCACTTCCAGGACCTTCTCATCACCCGATAATTGAAGGATCTCAGTCATGTAGGCTACGATGTAGGGCTGAGAGATCGTTTGCCCTTTGCCGATCGGAAGCGGCTCATCATTATAGGCATACGTCTTCATGTCATCGGGCACAAACGCATGACGGGGGACTTTTCCCATTGCCTCGAGCACCTTGACATCTTTGATCCCTCTTGACTTCAACTGAGTGGCCACCATCGTCTCCCGTTCTGCTGCGTAATCTTTCATGTGTTTAGCTTTGCCGCTTGATCAAACATCCTTTGCCGCAAATATCCCCAATCGATCGATTATCGAAGAATCTTTTCATTGCCGATTATACTGCAACTGGATCCCCACTCTCAACAAATATCGCCCGATAGTAAGCATTCCTATTTCCGTGATAAGGGCATTAGACGTAAAAAAGAGCGAGTCACTGTCCTTATGAGTCGGATGGTGGTGGGTGGGGGGGCTTCGACGAATATGGACTGTGACGAGCTCCTACTATTATCATTTGACTTGAGAGCATCACAGAAATAAGGATACTTTCCACCCGATAAAGAAGGATTGCTTATTTTGTTTCCCCGACCCGGATTTTGTGCGAGCGGAGGATAATGCTTCAAACAGGCGAGATCGGGGGGCGAGAAGAAAAAACGCCGGCGACATGAACAGGAATATGAAGCCTTTCGAGGAGACGTCTCAGATGTTCCTATATAAATAATCCAGGTCAATTAATTCAATAGGCGCGAGCAAAATAGGCCAGCTTATCGGATTTTTTTCCACACAGGATACACGATCCTTGGGCCATCGACGTGTCCTCCTCTAGGGGGATAACACGAATCGTGGCCATTGTCTCTTCTTTGATCTTTTCTTCACAAGAAGGGTTCCCGCACCAGAAAGTCCGGAGAAAGCCTTTTCGTTCCTCGATGATGGACCTGAATTCCTGGTAGGTCTTGACATCATGGGTGTTTTTTCTCTGGAAGTCCAGGGCTTGTTCAAACAAGGATTTCTGGATATCCGAAAGGATCCCGGGGAGATTTTCCGTCAATGAGGCAAGCCCCACAGACCCTTTCTGGCCATTGTCACGTCTCACCACTACGGCTTGATTCTTTTTGACGTCTCTGGGACCGATTTCTATTCTCAATGGAACCCCTCTCATCTCCCAGTCCGAAAATTTCCAACCCGGAGTGAATTCTTCTCTTTGGTCGAGCTCCACGCGTAAACCTATCCCCGTCAATTCATTCTGGATCTTCAGAGCCATAGGGAGCACGTCTTTCTTCCAATCTCCTATGGAAATGGGGACAATAATGACCTGGACCGGTGCTACCCGAGGGGGTAACCTCAATCCCGAATCATCTCCATGAGACATGATCAGTGCGCCGACAAGCCGGGTGGACACACCCCAGGATGTCTGCCATACATACTGGATATTCTGACTCCTGTCTTCGTAGCGAATATTGAAGACTTTCGAGAAATGCTGTCCCAAGTTATGGGAGGTCCCCATCTGAAGGGCTTTGCCATCAGACATGAGAGCTTCGATGGCATAGGTGGCCAAAGCGCCTGCAAATTTTTCCCGCTCTGACTTGATCCCAGAGACCACAGGGATAGCCAACTCAGACTCCACGAACTCTTTATACATTGCCAGGATCATCAATGTTTCTTCATGAGCTTGATCCGATGTCTCATGCGCCGTGTGTCCTTCTTGCCACAAAAACTCGGTCGTCCTCAAAAAGGGCCGCGTCACTTTTTCCCAGCGCACGATATTCGCCCATTGATTGATCAACACAGGCAGATCTCTCCAGGATTTGATCCATTTGGAGTACATGCTCCCGATGATCGCCTCTGAGGTCGGCCGAACAGCCAGACGCTCTTCCAATTCTTCTTGGCCACCTTGAGTTACCCAGGCCACTTCAGGAGAGAATCCTTCGAGATGTTCTGTTTCTTTTGCGAGAAGGCTTTCCGGGATAAACAGTGGAAAATACGCATTAGCGTGACCACTCTCCTTGATCCTTCTGTCCAGAGGGGCCCTCAGATTTTCCCAAATGGCATATCCGTAAGGGCGGATGATCATCATTCCTTTCATGGGTGCATAATCAGCGAGTTCGGCTTTGCGAATGATCTCCCCATACCATTTGGAAAAGTCCTCACTCTTGGGCGTTATTTGCTTGACGAATCGTAGGTCTTTATTCACAACAATCTCCCGAGGGCAAAATTCCTGGTCATTCTAGTCGCAGTCCCCTATTTTGTCAAGAAACCGACAGTATCATAAACATCCTTTTTCCGTGATGGTACGAATGATTCCTTAAGTTAAAGAATGGCAAGATTGGTAAACGGAGACAACTCGAACAGCGGGGGGTGATATACTTTGACACCAATGTTTTGTCGTGTTGAACGTTGTTTTTGAATAAATCTCGAATTCAATATATTGTGTTATCCTTCATAGATATTATCTATATATAGTGGTTTTTTGACTTCACTCTTTGGATAAATCCTTTGAAGTCAATCACATGGCGAACTGCGGGGGGCTGATTTGAATTTTGATGAATCCGGATATCTGCGTGTCCACGAAAGAGGCAGAAGAAACAAAAGAAACAGCCCATTTTTCGCAACGATGAGATGGAACCTTTCCTCTCATTTCCAGGGGTGAAACGCGGTGATTGAATCCCTCAAGTAAATTCACCCCTAATTTCATCCAAAAGGGTGATTGACCCTGTTCAGGACCTGTGGCATTTTGGTTTTGGCATAAAAAAAGGAAAAGGAAGCGCTTATGTCGTATGAAACCTCTGATAATTTTAATATCAACTCCGCGATAAAAGAACAGGGATTCAATCTATCTCTCCCCACCCTGGTCGAAGGCCAGGTGAGATCTGGAAAAACTTTCACAGAGAAGACGGTCTTATCTTATATTAGCCATCATGGCTCATCCTTTTGGTTGACAAATCCTGTGGTTTTAGGAAGCGAGCTAAAACTCATCATCGATCTTCCGCCAAAGCTTGCGGATAGAAAGGATCTCAAGCTCATCATCAAAGGAAAAGTCATCTTTGTGGAGGCTTTGAAAGGAAAAAATTCCAAACAGCGCGTATCGCTCAAGTTTTCGAACAAATATATTATCGACGCACAAAAATAAAAACCGCACAATCAGAATCTCACTCAACACAATGTTCCAATGTATGGAGCAACACATTCTATCGATGATTCAGGTTAGCCATAGATTTAACCTCTCTCGATGAGAAATAAGAATAAAAATTCACCCTAAGAATCATCCTTAAGAGTGATTGCTTATGCGATGGATATCTGACACAATGGGCGCGAAATGGACTTGACAAGAACTCTTGATAAAGCGCCTGTCGAGAGAACGGTGAAAACTGAGAGGCAGGAACGACATTTCGAGCTCTCAGTGCCCGCACTCGTATCAGGTGAGAATGCCAAAGGAGAAGAATTCGAAGAACGCACAAAGACATCTTCCATCAGCTCTCAGGAAGCATCCTTCTGGCTTAAAGATAAAGTAACCATCGGCACAAGGCTCAATGTGAGTCTGCAGATTCCAAAAACTTTGATCCTGGAATCTCATCTCAACCTTTCGATATCAGGTGAAGTTGTCTTTGTTCAGACAGAGACAAACAGCCGGAAAAAACAGCTCGTCATCATCCGGCTAGACCGTTCTTTCAAGATCCAACAGACCTCTTAAGACCGTCGACTGGGTCTGTTCACTCCCGCCAAAATTCATTTTAACCAGCCAGCTCCGATTTTGGCACATCGGTCATTCTCAAGCACACTCTAAAGACACAGCTTGGTCACCATTGAATACAATGGACACATGAAAAATTCCGCAAGAGAATAAGGCAGAGAGCAGCATTTCCAAATCCGTGATCGAATGAACACACGTTGCGGCATTGGGACACTCGGAAATCATTCATCACGGATTTAGACACGACCGGTTGCGAAGTGTCTTGACATAAAAATTTTGTTCCTATAACATATCTTCAAAAATGAAAGGTGAAGGAATACGTCTCAAGGGGGAAAAGAAGAGATATCAATGAACAATAAGAAATCTCAAGCATCCGAATCAAAAAAAATCAGCGTGCTGATCTATTGCACTTCAGACCTCATCCTCTCAGGAATCTTAAAGGCACTCGACTCGGATAAAGAACTGGAAGTCGTGAATATCGATAAAAGCACGATCGAGTCGTTTTTGGAATCCATCAAAACACTCCGCCCGAATATCGTCCTTTTTGCCAATTCTGAGCCATTGCCCAACATCCGAGAGATATGCAAAGCTATCCGGGACATTTCCGAAGAAGATCAGAAATCGCAACTCATGCTTTTGGGGAACATCCCTTCCCACGAAGAAGTTGTGGGCCTGATGAATGTAGGTGTGCGCGGATACTTTGACCTGAATGATCCATCCGCACAACTCCCTGAAGCCATTCGGATCATCTATAAAGAAGAGATATGGTTGCCCAGGGATAAAATGAGCAGCATAATGGATCGGATAATCTCAGTTGTTGGACGTGACCTCAAAGAAAAAACGCTCGACCAGCTCACGCCCACAGAGTTTCAAGTTCTCAGGCTTATCGGGCAGGGCAAAAGCAATGATGAAATTGCCTCCGCAATGTTCATCAGCAAGAACACCGTGAGATCCCACATCAAAAGCATTTATGCCAAGCTCGACACGCACAGCCGTCTCCAACTGGCACTTTACGCTATCAATTCTGCGCTCTTTTAGTAAATTTGGGAGTCAAGAAAACAATGAAAAAAGAATCACAAAAATCAACCGATGAAAAAAAATCAAAAACCATCCTTCCTCGTATAGACAGAAAGGCCGATCGTCGCCAAGAATGGCGTTTTGAGCTTCCTCTCTCAGCCATTGTTGAAGGGACACTCCCAGCAGGATTGACATTTAAAGAAGAGACCATCCTCGAGAATATAAGCTCAGGAGGGGCTTACTTTTCTCTGGAATCCGGTGTCACCGTCGGCTCCAAGCTCAATCTCGTGGTCGAGATCCCCAGCAAAGTCACAGGCGGGAAAAAAACCACTCTCCATCTCGGAGGTCTCACAATCCGTCTTCAGAAGCTCGACAAGGAAGGGAAAAAACAGGGGATCGCCCTCAGTTTTGATGAAGACTTCCAGTTCGAGGCTGAAGAGAAGTAGGTCTCTTTTAACGTAAGCTCAACATTCTGCCAGAGACACACCTCGCTATGCTGACTATCGCTCTCACAGGGGGAATCGCTTCAGGAAAAAGTGTCGTTGCCGAGGTTCTCGAAGAGTTGGGTTGTTTTATCCACCGTGCCGATCATACCGCTCATGAGCTTATGGAACCCGACAAACCCGCATGGCAAGCTATCGTCGCTCATTTCGGTCAAAAAATCCTCAATGTCGACAGGACTATCGACCGGTCAAAACTGGGAGAGATCGTCTTCGCCGATAACAAGGAACGGCGATTCCTCGACCGGCTCATCCATCCCCTGGTTTTCGCGAAGAAAAAAGAAATCATCCAAACACTCCGGAATGAGGGCGCTTACAAGATATTCGTCTCCGAAGCAGCACTCACCATAGAGGCAGGATTTGCCGATTTCTATGACAAGATCGTCGTGACACACTGCCATAAATCCATCCAGATCGCCCGGCTCATGGAGCGCGATAAGATCAGTCGCAGAGAGGCCTTAAAAAGGATCCAGAGTCAAATGGACCCGGCAGAAAAAGCAGAGTTTGCCGATTATCGGATCGATACTTCCCAAACGATCCGAAGCACCATAGAGCAGACAGAGACCGTCTTCCGGAATCTCATGATGGATTATCAACTCTTATATGGGAGTTGATTTTAAAGAAGCCGCGAGGAGGGGGATCATAATCTCATGGTGTCCGATAAAATAAAATCCGTCTTTTTTGTTTAATAATGGCCTTTTGACGACATTCTGGTAAGGACGGTATTGGAGGTTGAAGTCAAACACTGCTGTGGAGAAGTTCTCGAGAGAGTTGCCTCTATTCCTGACAAAAGAAACGGCTTTGAGAAAGACTTCGGGGAGGACAACTGCAGATCCGATATTCACAAACACCCCGCCTCCGTCGAGTTTTTCAATGATGGAACAAAACAGAAAAAAATCCTTAAGAGATGTCTTGCCTACAGCTGCCCCATCAACTTCAGGATGGAAATGGATGATATCGGTCCCAATAGCGACATGCACAGTCACAGGAATTCCAAGGTCATATGCACAGGACATCAGACTGAGGTTTTTGTACGGAAAATCAGAAGAAGAGAGCATTCCCCCGACCGCCTCGCCCAAGCCCAAATTTTTCTTCGACCCATCGGCGATGGCTCTGTTCAGGAGTTCTCCCGTCTCCCTGGCCATTCCAAACTGTCCGTCTTTGATCTGGACAGCCACGTCCTCGGATGTTTGTCCCGCGAAAGCGATCTCGAAGTCATGAATGATTCCCGCCCCATTGAGTGCCAGTGCGCTTATCCACCCTGATCTCATCAGATCGATGAGAACAGGATTCAAGCCAACTTTGATCACGTGTGCACCCAGAGCAATCACGATGGGCTTATGTCCTGCCTTGGCCTTTCTCATCCTCTTAATAAAGCTCTTAAGATCTTGCCCGGCTAAAATATCTGGCAGGCTATCGACAAATTTAGAGATCGGTTCATCCCCTGAAAGAACTTTGGCAAAAGCCCCTGTCTTCACTTTGCTTTTCCTCGACCCGAGAGAATAAGTCTTCACTTTATCCGGAGAAAGCGGTTTTATCTTGTACTGGCTCATGTGATTTTAAACGACGAGAGATGTTCGCCCCTCCTGATGGAAATTATAAAAAAACGTTAAGCTGTGAGGGTGTGGAATTTCAGAGTTATACAAGTCAAATGAGATTTTTGAGATCTTGACCAGGCCTGAATTTGATCCTTCTCCCCTTTTTTATCTTTATTTGCTTTTTTCTCCGGATATCCCTTCCATATCCGGTCTTTTTATTGACAACCTTAAGGCTAGCAAATCCTCTGATCTCAATTTTTTCTTCGTTGACAAGGGCATCTTTCAGAGATGCCAGAATGGTCTCAACGATAAGCAATGATTTCGCCCTGCTGAACTCAGATTTTTCTTCGATAGCGAGGGCTATATCATTCTTGATCATCGGAATCTCCTTTGCCCTATAATATTTAATTTATTGAAAATAAAAAGTCAACAGGTTTTTTTTGACTAGACATTTTACTAGACAATTCTTTTGGGAACCTGAATTTTTCCCCTTCTCCTTAATCCCATTCTTTAGCCTTTTTTCACTATTCCAACATCAAAAAGTGTTTGAAATTCATCACACCAAACAAAGTGCAATTGCATTCTGTTATGCTGTGGAACAACCTTCCTAGGTAGGTCTCTCTTATAAAAATTAGCTATGATTTTCTTTGTTATCAACTTTATCATAAGCTCGCTAGTTTTGTCATTGGATTTTTTAAATTTCTTTTCAAAGTCCTTTAAGCTATCTACTACATCAATCATCTTCTCAACATTCTCATTCCACATCTCTTCTTCAACTTCAAGGTCAACTATATATCTCAGGTTTTAAAAACAAGCGCTTACGCAAGTTGTAACAAAAGAAGATATCACCCCTAAAAAATCACCCTAAAAGGCGATTGTCAAAGTAACTCTACCCTCTTATCATAAAATCCTAAGGCTCAGGAGGATTTTGGATTTAATCTTTTAAAGATCCAGTCAATGTATACTCATATCCTGAAAGCCTCTTTTTATAATAAGGACATTTAAGATGGGTAATGATCAAGATGAGGATCTATTGGAGGCAATTGATAAAGTGCAATGGACACTAGGTGAATCTATGTTCAGGGCAAAGAAGTTAAAAACGCTTATAGCAAACAATAAAAAAGCAAACTATGGATTTGATAAAGATCTAAATGAACTGCTCCTTGCCTTATCTCAAATAACAAACCTGTACCGGCATAATATCGCAGAAAGAATGAAATCTCTGCTTCAATAACTACATATAAAAACTCTCTTGGATAAGTAATTTTATATATTTTTCAACTTCTAATTCATTCACACGACTAAATTAACGAGGGTTAAGTCTATATTCCAAATGAATAAAGTATTCCTCTGTGCAAAAGATCATCTTGGGGTTGATGAAATTCTTAGCCTGGAGGTTTTGTGAATAAAAAAAACATCCCGGAAGAAGGTCCTGAGAAAAAAATATTAATTGTTGACGATGATCCAGTAACGTTGAAGATGTTAGAGAAGATTCTTTTATCGGAAGGCTATTGGGTTGCAAAAGCCGCAAATGGCAGAGAAGCTCTTTATATAGCTGCTGAGTTTCAGCCCCACCTCATCATACTCGATATAGTCATGCCTATTATGGATGGTACTGAAGCCATGGAAAAGCTCGGGAAAAATCCCAAGACGAAAAATATTCCAGTGTTCTTTTTAACTTCTCTTATATCAGAAAAAGAAGAATTAAAAAATCACACTGCAAAAAGACACTTTCTTGCTAAGCCGATTGAAAGAGAAAAGTTACTTAAAGAAGTCGAGAGCTATATCGGTAAAAGTACTTAGTTCAGCATAAATGGGGCAAGTGGAGTCCGGGCAATCCGGGGCTCCTATCATCAACCCCTTTTTGCCGATAACAGCCGACAGGTTGTGGGCCGATAGCCAACTGCTAAAGCAATTGATATAATTATCATTAAGAAAAGAAGCCAAGTTTTTTGGAGTATACCCGTGAACAAATCCAAACTTCAAATTCAAAAAAAATTTTTATCTAGTTTAGCGAAAGAAATAAGCCAAAATGATCTCTTTAAAGAAGAACCACCAGTAATCGTAATAATGGGGGGAAAGGGCACTAAAAAAGACAATAATGAACCCAAACGCTTAATATGGGGTGAGTATAGTGTTTCAAGATTGAGAGATAGAATCGGCATTCTTCAAACAACAATTCAATACGCAACTCTGCATCATGAATTCGGGAGGCAATTAAATAATTTTCAATAACTCGGAATTCAGGCGAAATACTACCTATGTAAATATTTGAGGATTAGATAACTAATTGCTGATTGAGCCCTCTAAACCCTACCCTAACAATTCAGCCAAGTTT